>NZ_JBICVY010000010.1:0-429300 GCF_043199475.1 Streptomyces sp. NPDC048603
CCGGGACGGACGTCGGGGTCAAGGGTGGCCCGAAGGGCCATCGCCGGAGGCGACGCGACAACGTCGCGCCCTTGACGCCGACGGCCGGCACGGAATGACACTGGGACTGACGGGCAGCCCCCGGGCGCTCCCAGACACCGACCCAGCGGAGCCCCGGCAACCCGACGCCCCGCCCCGCCACCTGATGCCCCGATGCCCCGATGCCCCGATGCCCTGACGCCCGTCGGCCTCACGGTGCCGACCGGCCGCCGTCAGGTGGGGAGGCTGATGCCGGTGATGGTGAGGCCGTCGGGCGGCGTGGTCGCGCCGTCGCCGAGGACCTTCGCGAAGGTGACCTTCAGGTAGCGGGCCTGCGGCTGGGGCCGCTCCCTGGTTTGGATGACACCCGTGAACGATCCGTGGGGCGGAAGACTGCCCGGCCATCGTGTGTAAGAGGTGTCGTCCGACGGGGTGTAGACCTGCCCCTGATCGTCGCCGGCGGTGAAATTGCCGAAGAGAGGCAGGCCCCGCTCCCGCGCGGATCCGTTGACGACCCGTACGTTCAGGCGCAGGGTGCCCTCCGGTGTCTTCGCAACCTCCGTGACCATGAGGGTCAGATCCCCGCCCTCGCCCGACCAGCCGCCCTGGACGGGCGGTGTCGCCACGCCACCCCCTCTGGACGGCGGCGGACTGGAAGGGCCATGCGTCCCGGCGGAGGTGGCGATCGTCGGTGCGGGGACGGAGGACCCGCCCTTGTCCCCGTCACCGGAGAGGCCGAGCACGATGGTGAGCAGGGCCGCGATGCTCCCGATCCCGGTCCATTCAGCACGGCCCAGAAATCCGAACGGTGAGCGACGTCGGGGCGGCGGCTCGGGTTCGGCATGGTCGGGAGGCTGCATCGGTCACAGCGTGGCGGGCCCCGGACGCGGAGTCGACCACGTTGCGCCGTGGGCGGCGTGTCGCCGCACACGCGCCGCCGCCCACCGGTGCCTGCCCTAGATGCCCGGCGCGGGCGCCGTACGCCGCAGGATCCGGAGCGAGTCGGTCACCGAGATCTCCTCGAAGCAGCCGGAGGCGAGGGCGCGGAGGTAGATGCGGTACGGGGCCTGGCCGCCGTCCTCGGGGTTCGGGAACACGTCGTGGATGGCGAGGACGCCGCCCTCGGCCACGTGCGGTGCCCAGCCTTCGTAGTCGCCCGTCGCGTGCTCGTCCGTGTGGCCGCCGTCGATGAAGACGAAGCCGAGCGGGCCGCCCCAGGTCGCCGCGACCTGCGGGGACCGGCCGACGATCGCGATCACGTGGTCCTCAAGCCCCGCCCGGTGCAGGGTCCGGCGGAAGGCCGGCAGGGTGTCCATCAGACCGATCTCCGGGTCCACGACCGTGGGGTCGTGGTACTCCCAGCCCGGCTGCTGCTCCTCGCTGCCCCGGTGGTGGTCCACGGTGATGGCGGCGACGCCCGCCTCGCGGGCGGCGTCGGCGAGCAGGATGGTCGAACGCCCGCAGTACGTGCCGACCTCCAGCAGTGGCAGTCCGAGCTGCGCGGCCTCGGCCGCCGCCTCGTACAGCGCGAGGCCCTCGCGTACGGGCATGAACCCCTTGGCCGCTTCGAAGGCGGCGAGGATCTCCGGCTTGGGGGCGGCGGCCATGGTGCCTCCGGGGTGGTGGTGCGGGCGGATGGGTGCGCCCCATGCTGCACTACCGGCCGGTAGTGGGCCATGGGCGGGGTCACTTCCCGTCGCACTCGAACCAGACGGTCTTCCCGCCGGGCCGCCGGTCCGTTCCCCACCGGTCGGTGACCGCCGATACGAGCAGGAGTCCCCGCCCGCCCTCGGCGAGCGGATCGGCGTCGTCCGAAGTGCGCGCAAGGCGCGCCGGGCGCGGATCCTGGTCGCTGACCTCGACGCGGACACCGTCCGGCGAACGCAGGATGAGCACGGCGCAGTGCCGGCCGCCGACGTGCAGGACGACGTTCGCGATCAGCTCGGTGAGGGCGAGCTCGGCGGCGTCGGCCAGCTCGGGGAGCTCCCACAGATCGAGGAAGGAGCGCAGGACGCGGCGCATGTGCCGGGCCGAGTGCTCACTGACGGTGAAGTCCATCCGGTAGCCGTCGCCAAGTCCCGGGATGAGGGGTTCGGTTGCGTGATTCACATCACCAGCGTGGAGCGATCTGGTTACGCTCGGCTACGGACCGAAATCAACGCTGCAGGGCGTGTGCTTGGGGGTGACCGTCCCATGGCCAACATCCGCGACCTCGATCCGAGTGCCTCCGCACTGGACTACTACGGTTCGGAGCTGCGTCGGCTGAGAGAGGACGCCGGGCTGAAGCAAGGCCAGTTGGGTGTGGCCGTCTTCTGCACGGCCTCGCTGATCGGGCAGATCGAGACGGCGAAGAAGGTGCCGACGAGAGATTTCTCGGAGCGGGTGGACGCGGCGCTGGGGACGGGGGGCCTCTTCTCCCGTCTGGTGGGGCTGGTGTTGAGGAGCCAGTTGCCCACGTGGTTCCAGGCCTACGCGGAGATGGAGGCCAAGGCGACGTTCATCTCCACCTACCAAGCGCAGGCGGTGTATGGCCTGTTGCAGACCGAGGCGTACGCACGGGCTGTACTGGAACGCAGCCTGCCGGACTGTCTTGAGGATCTGGTGGCCGCCCGGATGGAACGTCAGCGGATACTGAGCAGAGAGCGTCCGCCCATGACCTGGGTGGTGCTGGACGAGGCCGTTCTGCATCGACCCGTTGGTGGGCGTGATGTCATGCGGAACCAACTCATCCGGCTGTTGGGTTTCCGCGACCAGCGGTGGGTGCGGATCCAGGTTCTTCCCTTCGCTGCTGGTCAACATGCCAGCCTGAACGGCTCGTTCAACACGTTGAGGTTCGATGGCGATCCGGACCTGGTTTACACGGAGGACCTCATCTCCGGCCACATGACGGCCAACCCCGACACAGTCAGGGAAGCCGCACTTCGTTACGCTCACTTGCAGGCCGCTGCTCTCTCGGTGGAGGACTCGGCGGTGTTGATCACGCGCGTAATGGAGGAGTGTTATGGGCACCAGCCGGGAACTGAATCGCGCGCAGTGGCGTAAGTCCTCGTACAGCGCCGATGGTGACTGCGTCGAGATCGCCCCCCACCCCCACCGCGTAGCCGTCCGGGACTCCAAGACCCCCAACGGCCCCGTCTTCACCGTCACCCCCCACGCCTTCGCCGCCTTCGTCCGCAGTCTCTGACCCGGACGGCCGGTTGACGCTCGGCGGCGGATGACGATTCCGCCAACCCGCTGCGCAGCCTCCCCTGCCGGGGGTTGGATGATCTCTCGGCGCGCCCCAAGCGCGTTCGGCTTCGCTTCGGGGGAGGGGCAGCAACGATGGAGCTACTGGGGCCGGACGATCCTGCCCGCGTAGGGCAGTTCCGGATTCTCGCCGTCCTAGGCCAGGGCGGTATGGGCCGGGTGCTGCTCGGAGCCGCTCCGGACGGGCGGCTGGTCGCGGTCAAGCAGGTCCACGCCCGCTTCGCCCACGACGACGGGTTCCGGGCCCGCTTCCGCCGCGAGGTCACCGCCTCGCGCAAGGTGTCCGGCGCGTACACGGCGGCCGTGATCGGGGCCGATGCCGACGCACCCTCGCCGTGGCTGGCCTCGGTGTTCGTCGCCGGGCCGTCGCTGGGCGCAGCCGTCGGGAAGGTCGGGGCGCTGTCCGAAGGGCTCGTACGGCGGCTCGCGGCCGGACTGGCCACGGCGCTGGCGGAGGTGCACCAGGCCGGCCTGATCCACCGGGACCTCAAGCCCGACAACGTCCTGCTCGCCGAGGACGGCGTACGGGTCATCGACTTCGGCATCGCGCGGGTGGCCGAGGGCGAGGGCAGCACCGGACTCACGCGGACCGGCTGGGTGATCGGTTCGCCCGCCTTCATGTCGCCGGAACAGGCCGAGAGCAGGGAACTCACGTCGGCCAGTGACGTGTTCTCGCTGGGCTCCGTCCTGGTCATGGCCGCCACCGGCCGGAGTCCCTTCGCGGGGGCGTCGACCCTCCAGACCCTCTACGACGTGGTGCACGCGGAACCGGACCTGAGCGAGGTGCCGGAGGGCCTCAGGCCGGTCGTCGCCCGGTGCCTGGCCAAGGACCCGGCCGTCAGGCCGACACCGGCGGAGCTGCTCGAGCTGCTGGGGCCGGTCGCCCCGATGGGCCGGCAGTGGCCGTCCGCCGTGTCCGGGATGATCGCCGCCCAGCGGGCCGACATCGATCGCCTGCTCGGCGCCGCAGCCCCGGAACCTCCGCCGGGCCCCGCAGGCGAGCCCGGCGCGCCGGCCGTGCCGGTGCCTGCGCCCGTCCCCGTGCCCGCGCCCGTCCCCGTGCCTGCGCCCGTCCCGGTGCCTGGGCCCGGGTCCGCTTCTGTGTCCGGGTCTGCGCATGTTCCCGCGGCCGGGCGGGTGGTCGAGGCCAAGCCCGCCTCCACGGCCGGAGCCCTGCCCGTGCCCGGTATCGCCGCCGGGTCGCGGGCCGCGGGCCGGGCGGAAGCGCGTGAAGGGGTCCGGACCGCCGTGGACTCGCCGACGGAGGCGAGCGCTGCCGCGGTGACCGGGGCGGACGGTGCGGCGGCGGGCGTGGCGCCGCGGGTCCCCGTACGGCGGCGGGCGGTGCTGGCGGCGGTCGGGGTGCTGGTGGTCGCCGGAGCCGTGATCGGAGTGAACGCGCTCTGGCCGGACGGGGACGAGCCGACGTCGCCCAGGGCCGTCGACGGGTCCGGGAAGCCGTCCGGGTCGGGGAAGCCGTCGGGGTCGGGGACGGCGAGCGGTACGCCCTCGTCGGGCGGGACCGCGCGCCCGGACGGGGACCTGGGCGGGACCTCCAAGTACTGGAGGGTGCCCTCCTGCGGGGAGATGGCCGGCAGTCTTCCCCCGGGCCGGAGCACGGAGGAGGACGACCACGAAGAGAACCCCGCCGAGGCGCGCACCGGCTGCACCTGGTACGCCGGGGACGCCGTGACCAGGTGGGTCAGTTGGAAACTGAAGCGCACGGGCGGCGGGACCGGAGCCACTTCAGCCACCGAGGCCCAGCGGCAGGCGTTCGCCGTGGAGGCCCGGGAGGAGCGGCGGGTGACCGGCCTCGGCTTCGGCGACGAGGCGTTCTGGGGATATACCGAAGCGGCCGGCTCCTGTCGCCTCGTCGTCCGCGACGGGAACCTGCGCGTGAACGTGACCCTGGGCGGGCAGGGCCGCCCCACCGTCGAGAGCTGCGAGAACGAGGCGAAAGGCATGGCCCGGTCCGCGCTGGACGCCGTACCGCACTGACCGGCCCGGGCCCGGTCAGTCCCACCGGCCCCGACCCCGGCCCCGACCCCGGCCCCGACCCCGGCCCCGGCCCCGGCTCCGGCCCTTGCACTGCCCGCCCCGCCCCGGCCGGGTCAGCCCGGTGCCCTGCTTCGTCCGGCCCAGCTTTACCCCAGCTCGGCTGGTCCGGCCGCAGTCTCCGACCCAGACGGATGGTTGACGCGCGGTGGCGGATGACGATTCCGCCAACCTGCTGCGCAGCCTCCCCCGCCGGGGGTTGGATGGGCCCTCGGCGCGCCCGAAAGGGGTGGCCAGCCGGTTTCCGGTGATCCGCTCGGCCTCGGGGAAAGGGCAAGCACGATGGAGCTACTGGGACCGGACGACCCCGTGCGCGTAGGGCCGTTCCGGATCCTCGGCATGCTCGGGCAGGGCGGTATGGGCCGGGTGCTGCTCGGAGCCGCTCCGGACGGGCGGCTGGTCGCGGTCAAGCAGGTCCACGCCCGCTTCGCTCACGACGACGGGTTCCGGGCCCGGTTCCGCCGCGAGGTCACGGCCTCACGCAAGGTGTCCGGCGCGTACACGGCCGCCGTGATGGAGGCCGATGCGGGCGCGCCGGCACCGTGGCTGGCCTCGGTGTTCGTGGCCGGGCCGTCGCTGGGTGCCGCCGTGAAGACCGTCGGGGTGCTGCCCGAAGGGCTCGTACGCCGTCTCGCGGCAGGACTGGCCACGGCGCTGGCGGAGATCCACCGGGCCGGGCTGATCCACCGGGACCTCAAGCCCGACAACGTCCTGCTCGCCGAGGACGGAGTACGCGTGATCGACTTCGGTATCGCGCGGGTGGTCGACGGCGAGGGCAGCACGGGGCTCACCCGGACCGGCTGGGTGATCGGTTCGCCCGCCTTCATGTCGCCGGAGCAGGCAGAGAGCAGGGAGCTGACTTCGGCCAGCGATGTGTTCTCGCTCGGGTCGGTACTGGCGATGGCCGCCACCGGGCGGAGCCCGTTCGCGTCGACGTCCACCCTCCAGACCCTCTACGACGTGGTGCACGCGGAGCCGGACCTGAGCGAGGTGCCGCCGGGGCTGCGACCGGTCATCGCCCGGTGCCTGGCCAAGGACCCGGAGCTCAGGCCGAAGCCGCCGGAGCTGCTCGAACTCCTCGGACCGGTCGCCCCGGTGGGCCGGCAGTGGCCGTCCGCCGTGTACGGGATGATCGCCGCACAGCGGGAGGCCATCGACCACCTGCTGGGCAGTGATCAGGGCCATACCGCCGTGGCAGAGCCGAAGCCCGAGCCGACCCCGGAACCCGAGCCGAAGCCCGAGCCGGCCCCGGAACCCGGGCCGAAGCCAGAGCCGACCCCGGAACCTGAGCCGAAGCCAGAGCCGACTCCGACCCCCGAGCCGACTCCGACCCCCAAGCCGACCCCGACCCCCAAGCCCCAGGCAGAGCCCCTGCCGGCGCCGGTGGCGGTTCCCGCCCCCGCGCCCCCACACGCGCCCCCGCCCCACGTGCCCGCGTCCCCCGCGCCGCGGGATGAGCCGGCCACCGGGGCTGAGGTGAAGACCGGTCCGCCCGCCCCGCCACGTCTGCTCCCGCCGGGGCGGCCTGCCGAGCGAGTGCCCCCGCAGCGAGGTCTGCGCCGGATCGGGCGGCGGACCAGGATCCTGCTGATCGCCGGGGTTCTCGCCGCGACGGGGATCGGACTGGGGGCGTACGCCGCCCTGGACCGGGACCCGGACCCCCACACGTACAGCGACGTCCCCGAGTGTCCGCAACTGGCCAACGGGCTGCCGCTGGCAGGGCGGGAGTCGAAGGACGACGTCCACAACGAGCTTCCCGGCTTCGTGCAGACGAAGTGCAGCTGGTACCGGAACGAGCCCCTGCCCAAGCCTGCCGCCCTGGTCCAGTGGGACGTGACAGGTGGTGACGGTGCGGTGCGCAACGCCGCGGCCCAGCTGGAGAACACGCGCGCGACCAGGGGCTGGACGAAGGCGGTCGGCCTCGGCTTCGGCGACGAGGGGTTCTGGACCGAGTTCGAGGGAGAGCTGAGCTGCGCGCTCGTCGTCCGCGAGAGCAACCTGGCGGTCTGGGTGCGCCTGCCTTCCGGGTCGGAGTGCCAACAGAAAGCCCAGAAGGTGGCGAGGGCCGCAATCGAGGCCGTGCCCCGCTGAGGTGCGGGACGGAGGCTCACGAGCCGTACCGGGGCCGGTCCGGCGCGGCCGGGAAAGGGATCGATGCCTGTCGGCCCCTGTTGGCCGGTAGCCCGCCACGGCCGAATTCGGGGAGTCACGTCGACTGCCGTCGCGAGGTGTGCCGGGGCCGTCCGGGCGGGTCCAAGAACCCGCGTATCTGACCTTCCGTCAGATTGAAACGTGTTCTACTCTGCCGCGCATGGGCATCGGAATCACGCAAGAGCACCGGGAGTTGGCCGGGGCCGTGCGCGGGTGGGTCGCGCGGGCCGTGCCGCCCGAGGACGTGCGGAAGCTGCTCGACGGGCCGCCGCAGGCCGGCGGGCTGACCGGCGGCCGGCCTCCCTGGTGGGACGGGCTCGCCGCGCAGGGGCTGCTCGCCCCGCACCTGGAGGGCGGGACCCTGCTCGACCTGGCCGTCGTCGTCGAGGAAGCGGCACGCGGGGCGCTGCCCGGGCCGTTCCTGCCCAGTGCGCTCGCCTCCGCGCTGCTGCACCGGGCCGGAGCCGGCGAGCTCGCCGCGGCCCTCGCCGACGGCAGCCGCATCGGGGCCGTCGCACTCGGGCCCGGCAGCATGACGGCCGTCGCGGTGGAGGGCGGCGGGCACCTGCTGGACGGGGTCGCGCCCCCGGTGCTCGGCGCCGGCGAGGCCGATCTCGTGCTCCTCGCCGCCGAGGCCGCGCACGGCACCCTCTGGTTCGCCGTGGACGCGGCCACGCTGGACGTCCGTACGCACGACAGCGCCGACCCCACCCGGCCGACCGCCGAGGTGCGGGCGCTCGGGGCTGCCGTGCCCGCCGGGCGGCTGCTGCGGCTGGACAGCGCGGCCGTACGGGACCTGGCCTGCGCCCTGTTCGCCGCCGACGCCTGCGGTACGGCGGCCTGGGCGCTGCAGACCGCCGCCTCCTACGCCAAGGTGCGCGAGCAGTTCGGACGGCCCATCGGGCAGTTCCAGGGCATCAAGCACCTGTGCGCGGACATGCTGGTCCGGGTCGAGCAGGCCCGTGCCGTCACCTGGGACGCCGTGACGGCCGCCGGAGCGAAGGGCGTCGCCGACGACGTCCGGTCGCTGGTCGCGGCCCTCGCCGCCGGGACCGCGCTGGACGCCGCGTGGTCCTGCGCCAAGGACTGCATCCAGATCCTCGGCGGCATCGGGTTCACCTGGGAGCACGACGCGCACATCCACCTCCGCCGGGCCCTGACCGCCCGCCAGCTGCTCGGGGCCGGCGACGGCCACCGGGTGCGCGCCGTCCGGCTGGCGGCTGCCGGCGCCCGGCGCGAGCTGCGGCTGGAGCTGCCCGAGGAGGCCGAGGCGTACCGGGTCCGGGCGCGCGAGGCCATCGGGGACGCGCGCGGCCTCGGCCCGGCCGCCGCACGGCGGGTGCTGGCACCCACCGGCTACGCGGCGCCGTACCTGCCGCCGCCCTACGGGCTGGGGGCGGGGCCCGTCGAGCAGCTCGTCGTCCAGCAGGAGCTGGCGGCCGCCGGGGTGAGGCTCGCCGAGCTCGGCATCGCCACCTGGGTGGTGCCCTCGCTGCTCGCCTACGGCACCCCGGAGCAGCGGGAGCGCTACGTCCTGCCCACCCTGCGCGGGGAGATCACCTGGTGCCAGCTGTTCTCCGAGCCGGGGGCCGGCTCGGACCTGGCCTCGCTGCGGACCCGGGCCGAACGCACCCCGGAGGGCGGCTGGCTGGTCAACGGGCAGAAGGTGTGGACGAGTTCCGCGCACACCGCCGACTTCGGCATCCTGCTCGCCCGTACCGACCCGGCCGCCCCCAAGCACAAGGGCCTCGGCTACTTCCTCGTCGACATGAAGAACACGCCCGGCATCGACGTCCGGCCGCTGAAGGAGATCACCGGCGAGGCGCTGTTCAACGAGGTGTACTTCGACGACGTGCCGCTCCCGGCGGAGGCGCTGGTGGGCGAACCGGACGGGGGCTGGAAGGTGGCCCGCAACACCCTCGGCAACGAGCGGGTCCACATGGCCGACCAGATGGCCTTCGACACCGGACTGGAAGCGCTGATCGCGCGCTCCGCCGAACTGGACGGGGCCCACCGGGCCCGGATCGGCGCGCTGGCCGCCGAGGCGCACGCGCTGGCCTGCATCGGGCTGCGCACCACCCTGCAGCAGGTGTCCGGGCTGGAGCCGGGCGCGGGCGCCTCCGTGCGGAAGCTCGTGCAGACCCCGCACCAGCAGCGGACGGCCGAACTCGCGCTGGAGCTGCTCGGGCCGGCCGGGGCGGTGTGCGAGGGCCCGGGGGAGCGGGCGGTGCACGGGGTGCTGATGTCGCGCTGCCTGACCATCGCCGGCGGGACCACGCAGGTGCAGCTGAACGTCGTGGCCGAGCGGATCCTCGGCCTGCCCAGGGACTAGGTGACGAGGAGTTGTCGGGCATGAAGTCGTACATCGTGGGCGTCGGCATGACGAAGTTCGAGAAGCCGGAGTCGCGGGACTGGCAGTACTGGGACATGGCGAAGGAGGCCGGCACGGCCGCGCTCGCCGACGCGGGCATCGGGTACGGGCTGGTGGAGCAGGTCGTGGCCGGGTACTGCTTCCAGGCGTCCACCGCCGGGCAGCGGGCCGCGTACGAGCTGGGGCTGACCGGCGTGCCGGTCTACAACCTCAACAACAACTGCGCGACCGGGTCGACGGCGCTGATGACGGCCCGGCAGTTCGTCCAGGGCGGGATCAGCGACTGCGTGCTGGCGCTCGGCTTCGAGAAGATGAAGAAGGGGGCGCTGGGCGGCGGGGCCGACGGGGGTGACTTCAAGACCTCGCCGGTGGCACGGCACTACGGGATCATGGCGGCCGGCCACGGCTTCGAGATGTCCCCGCCCACCGCGCAGATCTTCGGGAACGCCGCCCGCGAGCACATGGACCGCTACGGGACGACGGCCGCGCAGCTGGCGGCGGTCGGCGCGAAGAACCACCGGCACAGCGCGGAGAACCCGAACGCGCAGTTCCGGGACGTGTACACGGTGGACGAGATCCTCGCGGCGAAGGAGATCCACCGGCCGCTGACCAAGCTCCAGTGCTCGCCGACCTCGGACGGCGCGGCCGCGGCGCTGGTGGTCTCGGAGCGGTTCGTCGTCGAGCACGGGCTGCACGACGAGGCCGTGGAGATCGTCGCCCAGGCGATGACAACGGACACGGCCGAATCCTTCGCCTCCGGCTCGTGCATCGACGTGGTCGGCAAGCCGATGACGGCGGCGGCCGCGCGGCAGGTGTACGAGCGGTCCGGGCTCGGCATCGAGGACGTGGACGTGATCGAGCTCCACGACTGCTTCTCCGTCAACGAGCTGCTGACGTACGAGGCGCTCGGCATGTGCGAGGACGGCGCCTCGGGGAAGCTCGTGGAGTCGGGGGCGACGACGTACGGCGGGCGCTGGGTGGTCAACCCCTCGGGCGGGCTGATCTCGAAAGGTCACCCGCTGGGCGCGACCGGGCTGGCGCAGGCGGCCGAACTGGTCTGGCAGCTGCGCGGTACGGCGGGCCCCCGCCAGGTCGACGGCGCCCGGGTGGGCCTGGCCCACAACATCGGCCTGGGCGGCGCGGCCGTGGTGACGCTGCTGCGGCGCTGACGGAAGGGCCTGTTACGCCGGCCGTCAGACGTCCAGCACGGGGTCGATGACCGTCTCGCCGGTGGAGGCGGCGCGGAGGGCTGCCGCGAGGTCCTCGACCGGGCCGTCGCGGAGGACCACGCCGGCCGCGCCGGCGGCGAGCGCGGCCTCCGGCAGCCCGGGGCGGGCCCGGCCGGTCAGGACCAGGGCGCGGCACTCCGGGTCCTCCGCCGCGAGGGCCTCGACCGCGGCGACCGAGTCGACCAGGGCCACCTGGGGGCGCTGGACCGGCGAGGGGACCACCTCGATGTCGGGCTGGAGGCCGAGCAGTACGGCGAGGGCCGGGTCGGGCGGGAGCAGCAGGACCCGCAGGGACTTGGCGGGGCGGGGGTCCCGGGGCATTTCGTCCACCCGCTCAGGGTAGGTCAGGAGCGTTCCCGGTGCCCGATCTGACGCGATGTCAGGAGTCTTCACAAGTGCCGGGGCGTGCGTTATACATTCCCTCACCGGAGCGGATAGAACGCGTTCTAGGAATGCGGCGAAGCCGATCCGGTCCGCATACGACCCCGGTGCGGCCGACGGTGCGGACGGCCGCACCGGGGTCTTCCAAAGGAACAAGGAGCAGCATCCTCATGCCGATCGATGCCGCCAGGGCCCTTGCCGCCGAACCTCGCCGCAGCGAGATCGAGTGGGACCACAAGGACATCCAGCTCTACCACCTCGGGCTGGGGGCCGGCCGTCCCGCGACCGACCCCGACGAGCTGCGCTACACGCTCGAGTCCAAGCTGCACGTGCTGCCGAGCTTCGCGACCGTGGCCGGCGCCGGAATGGCCATGCTGGGCGGGCTCGGCGCGCCGGGGATCGAGGTCAACCTCGCCGCCGTGCTGCACGGCGGGCACTCCATCGAGCTGCACCGCCCGATCCCGGTCAAGGGGCGGGCCACCTCCGCCTCCAAGGTCGCCGCCGTCTACGACAAGGGCAAGGCGGCTGTCATCGTGCTCCGCTCCGAGGTCGCCGACTCCGACGGCCCGCTGTGGACCTCCGACGCGCAGATCTTCGTCCGCGGCGAGGGCGGGTTCGGCGGGGAGCGCGGACCCTCCGAGCGGATGGAGCTGCCCGAGCGGGCGCCCGACCGGACCGAGGAGCGGCTGATCCGCGAGGAGCAGGCCCTGCTCTACCGGCTCTCCGGCGACTGGAACCCGCTGCACGCCGACCCGGAGTTCGCCAAGACGGCGGGCTTCGACCGGCCGATCCTGCACGGCCTGTGCTCCTACGGCATGACCCTCAAGGCCGTGGTGGACACCGCCCTGGGCGGGGACGTGTCCCGGGTCACGGCGTACCGGACGCGGTTCGCCGGGATCGTGTTCCCCGGCGAGACGCTGCGGATCCGGATGTGGCAGGAGCCCGGCCGCGTCCAGGTGTCGGTGACCGCCGCCGACCGGGACGACGCGCCGGTCCTCGCCGACACCGTCGTCGAGCACGCATAACGAAGCCGACGAGGCGGCAGCCAGGCCGTCCGGCAAAGAACTGAGCAAGGGATCCCGCACGACCGACCGACCCTAGGAGCCGCACCGTGCGCGCAGCACTGCAGAGCGAGATCGGCCAGGACAAGCTCGAAGTCGTCGAGGACATGGAGGCCGTGGGCTTCGGCCCCGGCAAGGTGAGGATCCGGATCAAGGCGACCGGGCTGTGCCACTCCGACCTGTCCGCGATGAACGGCGTGCTGCCGCAGCCGGCGCCCTTCGTCCCCGGACACGAGGGCGCCGGAGTGATCACCGACGTGGGCGACGGGGTGACCAGCCACAAGCAGGGCGACCGTGTCCTGGTCTGCTGGCTGCCGCCGTGCGGCCACTGTCCCGCCTGCAAGCGCGGCCAGGGCCACCTCTGCCTGGAGAGCTTCGGCAACGTGGCCACCCCCAACTTCCGGCGCGGCACCGGGGACATCTTCGGCTTCGCGGGCACCGGAACCTTCTCCGAAGAGGTCGTGGTCCCCGCCGGGTGCGCCATACCGATCCCCGACGACCTGCCCTTCGACATCGCCGCGCTGATCGGCTGCGGCGTCACCACGGGTCTCGGCGCGGCCATCAACACGGCGAAGGTGGAAGCCGGTTCCTCGGTCGCCGTCATCGGCTGCGGCGGCGTCGGCATCTCCGTCATCCAGGGCGCCAAGGTGCAGGGCGCCGCGCAGGTCGTCGCCGTCGACCCGGTGGAGTCGCGGCGTGCGGCCGCGCTGCGGTTCGGTGCCACCGAGGCGGTGGCCCCCGAGGCGTTCGACGACGCGAAGAACCGCATCACCGGCGGCGAGGGCTTCGACTACGTCTTCGAGGTGGTCGGCAAGTCCGCCACCGCGCAGACCGCGTACCAGATGACCCGGCGCGGCGGCTCGGTCGTCGTGGTCGGCGCGGGCGCGCTCGACGACAACTTCCAGATCAACATGTTCTCGCTGTTCTTCGACGAGAAGCGGATCCTGCCGTCCATGTACGGCGGCGGGGACGTGCTCCGTTCCTACGAGCGGACCATCGCGCTGTGGCGGGCGGGCCGGATCGACCTGGCGGGCCTGATCACCCACCGGGTGCAGCTCGCCGAGATCAACGACGCCCTGGACCAGATGCGGACCGGCACGGCCCTGCGCACCTGCATAGAAATCTGACCCGAACGTCCGATCGCACGCACGCCTCACGGGAGGAACCGGCTCCATGGCACTGCCACTCGAAGGACTCTCCGCCGTCGTGACGGGAGCCGGGCGCGGGCTCGGCCGGGCCGAGGCGGTCGAACTCGCCCGGCTCGGCGCGAGCGTGGTCGTCAACGACTACGGCCAACCCGGCCGGGACGGCTCCGGGGAGGCCTCGGCCGCACCGGCCGAGGAGGTCGTCGCGGAGATCAGGGCGGCGGGCGGCCAGGCCGTGGCGCACCTCGGGGACGTGGCCGACTTCGATCAGGCGCGGGAGCTCGTCGAGCTGGCAGTGAGCAGCTTCGGCAAGCTCGACATCCTGGTCAACAACGCGGGCATCCTGCGGGACCGGATGGTCTTCTCGATGTCGGAGGAGGAGTGGGACTCGGTGATCCGGGTCCACCTCAAGGGTCACTTCAACACCACGCATTTCGCGTCGGTGCACTGGCGGGAGCGGTCCAAGGCGGTGGGCGGCCCGGTCTACGGCCGGATCATCAACACCTCCTCGGAGGCGTTCCTCGGCGGATCGGCCGGGCAGCCGAACTACGCGGCGGCCAAGGGCGGGATCGTGGGCCTCACCACCTCCACCGCGCTGGCCCTGGCGAAGTACGGGGTGACGGCGAACGCGATCTGCCCGCGGGCCCGCACCCGGATGACCGAGGACGTCTTCGCGGGCTTCCAGGTCCCCGAGGAGGGCAAGCTGGACGCGCTGGCGCCCGAGCACGTCTCCCCGCTGGTCGGCTACCTCGCCTCGCCGGCCGCGGCCAGGGCCAACGGGCAGCTGTTCGTGGTGCACGGCGGGATCGTGGTCGTGATGGAACGCCCGCGGGTGGCGGCGAAGTTCGACACCACCAAGGAGTCCTTCTCCTTCGAGGAGCTCGACGGGGTGCTCACCCCGCACTACGAGTCCCGCCCGGCGGGGGAGACCTTCGCCGCGGTGGAGGTCCTGGGGCTCAAACACGGCTGACGCTGACACGCGTGGGGGTCCGGTCACGGGCCCCCACGGCACCTTCCTACGCCGTCGCGGCGAGCGGGGCCTGCTGGAGGGGGACCGGTTTCGGGGCCGCCGGGGGCGGGGCGATCCGGACCGGGCGGGGCGCGGCCTGCGGCATGCCGAGCGAGGCGACCCCGCACGGCACGGCCGGGGTGGAGTACGGGAGCCGGAGCCGGCCTTCGCGGGTCCACAGGCCGCCGCCGAGCCAGCCCGCCGGGGTGCCGAGCCGGAAGACCTGCCGGTCGGCGGGCCGCCAAAGGGCCAGGGTCTCACCCGTGCCGCCGAAGCCGGCTCCCGCGAGGCAGGTGCCCCCGAGGCCCGTGCCCCCGAACCCGTCGCCGCCTGTGCCGGCCTCAGCAGTCGCAGCAGTCGCCGCGGCCGCCGGAGCCGCGAGGCGCAGCGCGACCGCGCAGCTCTCCGGCATCAGCGCCTGCCCCGGCTGCACCGCGAACGGCACCGCCGTCGCCCCCACGGCCCGCAGGCACTCAGGGAAGCGGACCGGCAGGGCGCTGCCCAGCACGCCCCAGCCCAGCCGCTGTTCTCCGGGCGCGTCCGAGCGGATCAGCAGCAGCCCGCTGTCGGGGTCCGCCAGCAGCAGCCGGTCGTCGCTGGTGTCGGCGATCTGCAGCAGCGGCGACACCTCCCCGTCGCGCCCCAGGTCCACGGCGACCGCCTTGACCCGGCCGCCCTGCTCCCGGTCCAGGGCCAGCAGCCGGCCCGTCCGGTCCAGCCAGACGCCGCCGGAGCAGCGGCCCCGGATCCGCGCGACCGGCTCCGGGACGCCGCTCCCGCCCGCCACCCGCCACACCACGGTCGAGGTGCCCTCCACGGCCAGCGCGTACGCGGTGCACCCGTCCGGCGACGGCGGCAGCAGGCGCAGCTGCAGGCCCGCGGTGGCCTCCACCGTGCCGAGTGCCAGTTCGCCGGTGCCCGGGCCGGTGGGATAGAGGAGGGCGAACGCGTGGCGGTCGGCGACCCGGCGGTGGATCAGTACCCGCCCGTCGGCCAGCGGCAGCACCTCGCTGTCGGCTTCCTCGGGCTGCTCCAGCGGCAGCGGCACCGCGTAGGGCTCCGGTCCGCCCAGGGTCCAGCGCTCGGGATAGCGGGCGTCGCCGGTCCCGGCCAGCCGGGCGGCGTAGGAACCGTCCGCGGCGATCGTGAACGACGCGATCCCCGGGCTCCCCGGACTTCCCGGACTCCCGGGGTTCCCCGGGCCCGCGGGCACCGGCTCCGCGGCGGGGTCCGGTCCGGCAGCGGGCCGTGGGGCAGTAGCTTCGGCACAGGCAGTCATCCGTGCGTCACCTCCGGTGAGGAAGCTAGTTTTCGCACTTCCTGCCGAACAACACGACCACTTCCGCTTCACACATAAGGGTGGCGGCCCGGCGGTTCCCCTGTGCGGGGCAGGGCGATTGTGCTGGGGAGATGCACGGGTGCCCGACGGGGCGGGCCGGACCGCTCCCGCCGGCCCCGTCCCCCCGGGCGGGTCACGGCCGCCGGCGTGATCGCCGGGCGGCCGGGCGGGCGCGGCGGACGGTAGCCTTGGCCCGTGCCTCGTCTCTCTGAAGTCATCGCCGCGCTCGACTCCCTCTGGCCTCCCGCCCGGGCCGAGCAGTGGGACGCCGTCGGAACCGTCTGCGGCGACCCGGACGCCGAGGTCTCCCGGGTCCTGTTCGCCGTCGACCCGGTCCAGGAGATCGCCGACGAGGCGGTGAAGCTGGGCGCCGACCTGATCGTCACCCACCACCCCCTCTATCTGCGCGGCACCACCACGGTCTCGGCCGGCACCTTCAAGGGCCGCGTCGTGCACACCCTGATCAAGAACGACATCGCGCTGCACGTCGCGCACACCAACGCGGACACCGCCGACCCCGGCGTCTCCGACGCCCTGGCCGGCGCCCTGGACCTGCGTGTCACCGGCCCCCTGGTGCCCGACCCGACCGACCCCTCGGGCCGCCGCGGCCTGGGCCGGATCTGCGAGCTGGACCACCCCGAGACCCTGCGCGAGTTCGCCGCCCGCGCCGCCGCCCGGCTGCCGCGCACCGCGCAGGGCATCCGCGTGGCCGGCGACCCGGACGCGCGGGTCCACACCGTCGCCGTCAGCGGCGGCTCCGGCGACAGCCTCTTCGACCAGGTGCGGGCCGCGGGCGTGGACGTCTTCCTCACCGCCGACCTGCGCCACCACCCGGTGTCCGAGGCCCGCGAGCAGAGCCCGCTCGCCCTCGTCGACGCCGCCCACTGGGCCACCGAGTGGCCCTGGTGCGAGCAGGCCGCGGCCCAGCTCGACGCGATCTCCGAGCGCCACGGCTGGGGTCTGCGTACCCACGTGTCGCGCACGGTCACCGACCCCTGGACGGTGCACGCGCCGTCCGCCACCACACCCTCTATCTCTGGAGCCCCCAACTGAACGCCGAGCCCGCCGACCAGATCCGACTTCTCGACGTCCAGGCCCTGGACACCCGGCTGTCGCAGCTCGCCCACAAGCGCAAGTCGCTGCCCGAGCACGCCGAGCTCGACTCCCTGACCAAGGACCTCACCCAGCAGCGCGACCTGCTCGTCGCCGCGCAGACCGAGGAGAGCGACACCGCCCGCGAGCAGACCAAGGCGGAGCAGGACGTCGACCAGGTCCGCCAGCGCGCCGCCCGCGACCAGCAGCGTCTGGACTCCGGCGCGGTCACCTCGCCCAAGGACCTGGAGAACCTGCAGCGCGAGATCGTCTCGCTCGCCAAGCGCCAGGGCGACCTGGAGGACGTGGTCCTGGAGGTCATGGAGCGCCGCGAGTCCGCGCAGGAGCGGGTCGCCGAACTGACCGACCGGGTCGCCGCGCTGCAGGCGAAGACGGACGACGCGACGGCCCGCCGGAACGCGGCGACCGACGCGATCGACGCCGAGGTGGCCTCGGTCTCCAAGGACCGCGAGATCGTCGTCGGCTCCATCCCGGCCGACCTGATCGCCCTGTACGAGAAGATCCGCGCGAAGCAGGCCGGGATCGGCGCGGCGAAGCTGTACCAGAAGCGCTGCCTGGGCTGCCAGATCGAGCTGGACCTCTCCGAGATCAACGAGGTGAAGTCCGCGCCCGCCAACAAGGTCGTGCGCCACGAGAACTGCGGCCGCATCCTGGTCCGTACGGCCGACTCGGGCATCTGATGCGGCTGATCGTCGAAGCGGACGGCGGATCCCGGGGCAACCCGGGGCCCGCCGGCTACGGCGCGGTGGTCCTCGACGCGGCCACCGGTGAAGCACTGGCCGAACGCGCCGAGTTCATCGGCGTGGCCACCAACAACGTGGCGGAGTACAAGGGCCTGATCGCGGGTCTGACGGCGGCTCGCGAGCTGTCGCCGGAGGCGCAGGTCACCGTCCGGATGGACTCCAAGCTGGTGGTCGAGCAGATGTCCGGCCGCTGGAAGATCAAGCACCCGGACATGAAGCCTCTGGCCGCCGCGGCGGCCCGGATCCTGTCCCCGGCCCAGGTCTCCTACGAGTGGATCCCGCGCGAGCGGAACAAGCACGCGGACCGGCTGGCCAACGAGGCGATGGACGCGGGCAAGCGGGGCGAACAGTGGTCCCCCTCGGCGTCCGCCGCCGCCCTGGACCGCGGTGCGGCCCGGGCGCTGGCCAGCCCTCCGCCCGCGGGCCCTCCCGGCGACCAGGCCGCCGGCGCGGCCGCGGCGCGGGCGGCACTGGCCGGTGCGAAGTCCGCCGCGAGCGGCGGATCCCTCGCGGAGGTGGAGGCGTCCGACGCCCTGTTCGGCCGTGGCCGGGCCGGCGGTGCCCTCGCGGGGCCCGAGGCCGGTACGGCGGGCGCCCGAGGCGGCGCCATCCAGGCACCGACCGCGCAGACCGCGCAGGCCGTGCCGACCGGGCAGACGGTGCCGACCGCGCAGAGCGAGCCGACCGCGGCGGCCGCACCGGCGGCCGGATGGGCCGCGCCCGACCTCGGGGCACCCGCCACCTTCGTGCTGCTGCGGCACGGCGAGACCGCCCTCACCCCCGAGAAGCGCTTCTCGGGCACTGGCGGCACCGACCCCGAACTGTCCCCGGCCGGGCGCCGCCAGGCAGCGGCCGTCGCCGCGGCCCTCGCCGCGCGCGGCACCATCCAGGCCGTGGTCAGTTCCCCGCTGCGCCGCTGCCGGGAGACCGCGCAGGCCGTCGCCGACCGGCTCGGGCTGCCCGTGACCGTCGAACAGGACCTGCGCGAGACCGACTTCGGCGCCTGGGAGGGCCTGACCTTCGCCGAAGTCAAGGACCGCTTCCCGGACGACCTGCAGGCCTGGCTGGACTCCCCGAAGGCCGCCCCCACCGGCGGCGGCGAAAGCTTCGCCCACGTCGCCCGCCGGGTCTCGGCCGCCCGCGACCGGCTGCTGGCCGCCTACGCCGGCCGGACCGTCCTGCTGGTCACCCACGTGACCCCGGTCAAGACCCTGGTGCGGCTCGCGCTCGGCGCCCCGCCGGAGGCCCTGTTCAAGATGGAGCTCTCCGCGGCCTCGCTGTCGGCGGTGGCGTACTACGCCGACGGCAACGCCTCGGTGCGCCTGCTGAACGACACCTCCCACCTGCGGTAGCCGGCGGCCGTCACCGGTCCGGGGCCCGCACGCACAGGGTGCGTGCGGGCCCCGGACCGGACGGCGGTGATTACCTCAGCGGTAATCGCTGTGCACCGGGGCTCCCGTCTACGTTCGGCACGGCGTCCCGCACGGGGCTTGGACGAGCCGACGAGGAGTTGACATGTCCGCTGATCGAGGGCGTCGGCCCGGAGTACGACCCGCGGGAGCGGGCGGCGAAGCTGCGGGCGGAGAACCACCCCGGACCGGGATGAACCACGGTCGGCCGGGGCGGAAGCAGAACGACACAGGCTGTACGCCGGGTTCTGTCACCCGGTGACCTCGCGGTCGCCGGGGAGACGGCCATCCATCTAGGACCGGTGTTGCCACCGGCCTCGTGCGGTCTACCCGCGGACTCGGGCGGGCAGCCCTCGATCGTCCGCGCAGAGCCGTCCGGGGACGACTCCTCTTGACCTTGCTCCGGGTGGGGTTTACCTAGCCGCCTGGGTCACCCCAGGCGCTGGTGGTCTCTTACACCACCGTTTCACCCTTACCGGGGGCCGAAGCCCCCGGCGGTCTGTTTTCTGTGGCACTGTCCCGCGGGTCACCCCGGGTGGGCGTTACCCACCACCCTGCCCTGTGGAGCCCGGACGTTCCTCGGCGGGGCCGGAGCCCCGACGCGGCCGTCCGCCTGTGTCGTTCTGCGAATGACCATGCTACCGGCCGCGGCGGCACCACCCTGACCGGCCCCGCCACACGTCCGCTTGACCTTGCCGCAGCGTCAGGGTTTCTACTGGCCCCATGCGGATCGGAGAGATCGCCGCGGTCGTCGGGGTCACCACCCGGGCGATCCGGCACTACCACCACGTCGGGCTGCTCCCGGAACCGGAGCGGCTGGCCAACGGCTACCGCGCCTACACGGTGCGGGACGCCGTGCTGCTGGCCCGCGTACGCCGGCTCACCGAGCTCGGACTGAGCCTGGACGAGGTACGGGACGTGCTCGCCGACGACGCGGGCCGCGACCTGGCCGACGTCCTCACCGAGCTCGACGCGGACCTCGCCCGGCAGGAGGCGGAGATCCGGGTCCGCCGGGAACGGCTCGCGGCGCTGCTCGCCGCACCGCCGGCCGGTTCCGGGGAACTCGCGTCGGGCGGGCCGGTCTCGCCCGCGCTCGCCGCGCTGCTGGCGCAGGCGCCGGAGACCGGGTCGGCGGCGGCCCGCAAGGACCGGGAGCACCTGGAGCTGCTCGACGCGACGGGCGGCGGCGAGGCGCTGTACGCGGCGCTGGGACCGCTGGCCGGGGACCCCGCCGTACTGGCCCTGTACGAGCGGCTCGACGAGCTGCACGGTGCCGCGGCCGACGACCCACGGATCCCGGCACTGGCCGGGGAACTGGTGGCGGCGGTGCCGGACGAGGTGTTCGCGGCGATCCCGGCCGGCGGCGGCCCGGTGGTCCCGGGCTTCAAGGAGGCCCTGCTGGCCGAGTACGAACCCGCGCAGGCCGAGGTGGTCCGCCGGGTGATGGAGGCGTTCATGGAGAGGGGACGGGGATGAACAGGACCGTGCGTGCGGCGCGGGCCGCCGCTGCCGCGGTGATACCCGCGGAGCTGCTGCTGGTGCTGTGCGCCGCCTCCGGGGTGCGGATCCCGCAGGGGGCGGTGCTCACCGCAGAGGTACTGGTGCTGTGCGTGCTCGGGCTGGAGGCGTGGGTGCTGCGCGGCCTCTACGCCGCCGAGCGCGCCGGGGGCGCCGGGCGCGGCGCGGCCCTGCGGGAGGCGGCACGGACCGTGGTGCCCGTGCGGGTGCGCCGGCTGCTGGTGCACGAGCTGCGGGCCGCGCATTCGCTGGGGCTGTGGACCGCCCGGCGCCGGCACGGGGTGGGGGCCGGGGACCACGCCGCCCCGTACACCTCCCCGCAGACGGCGATGATGTACGCCTTCGTCTTCGTGTCGGTGGTCGAAACGGTCGCCCTGTCCGTGCTGATCCCCTGGCCGGCCGTGCACCGGGTGGTGCTGGTCATCGACGTGTACGGGGTGCTGCTGATGCTCGCGCTGCACGCGGCCTGCGTGACCCGGCCGCACGTCGTGTCCCCCGACGGGTCGCTGCGCCTCCGCTACGGGGCCCTGTTCGACCTGCGGGTGCCCGCCGACGCGATCACCTCGGTCTGGGTGGACCGGCGCTACCCCGAGGGCCGGCTGCTGCGGCTCGGCGAGGACGGCGTACTGGACCTGATCGTCGGCAGCCAGACGACGGTGACCGTGGAGCTGAACCGGCCGCTCCCGTACGTCCGGCCGCTGGGCGCGCACGGCGAGGCGACCGGACTGCGCTTCCACGCCGACGACCCGGGCGCGCTCGTCGCGGCGGTGCGTGCCGGCCGGGAAGCCGCTACGGCAGGCTGAAGAGGACCTTGTCGTCCTCGGTGTGGCCGGGGGCGGCCCGTTCGAGGGTGGCCCGGACGGTCTGTCCGAGCTTGAGGTCCTCGGTCTTCGCCTCGACCTTGGCCATCACGGCGGGGTCCGTCAGGTGCAGCCTGCCCTCGCGCGGCTTTCCCCGCTCCTTGTCGGTGTCGATGACCGAGGCCTCGAAGACCTCCCCCACCCGGTGCATGAGCACCGCCGCCTCCGCCAGGTCCACTGCGCTCCGGTCCGCCCTGCTCCCCTTGCCGCGCGCCATGTCGCACGGCAGGCCGTACAGGGCGGTGAGCACCCAGTCCGGCGGGGCCTGGCCCGTACTGGCGGCGACGCACAGCTCGCCGGTGTACCGGTCGATCAGGCGCCGCAAGGGAGCCGTGCAGTGCGTGTACGGGGCTGCGATCGCCGCGTGGATCCGGTGTTCCGGGTCCGGGAGGTGGTGGTCGCGGAAGGGCGTGTACTCCGCCTTGAGGAGCATGGCGGTGGCCTCGCTGAGGAAGGCCGCGTGCTTCTGGTTGTTCGGATCGAGGGAGCGGACCAGGTCGGCGTACGAGACGTGGGGCTGCCAGTCGATGGCCAGGAGCTGGGCGATCGCGCGCACGCGCGTGACCACTTTGGGCTCGGCCTCCCGCTGGGTGCGCAGGACGCCCGTGCCGCTGTCCAGCATGATCCGGGCCGCGGCCATCCCGGTCATCAGGGACATTTGCTCGTTCCAGCCCTCCACGGGCAGTGCCGCCCGGTAGCTGAGCCGGAACGCGCCGTCCTCCAGGCTGATCTCCTGGTCCGGGAGATTGACCGAGATGCCGCCTCGCTTGATCTCGACGGCCTCGCGCAGCTTGCCGATCTCGCGCAGCAGGGCGACGGATTCCTCGGCCGTGCCGGCGTCGAGGTCCTGCTGGACGCCCGCGTAGTCCAGCTTGGCCTGGCTGCGGACCAGGGCCCGGCGCACGTCGGACCGTGTGACCTCGCCGTCGGCGTCGAGGTCGTGCCGCCACACCAGGGCGGGGACGGTCCGGTCCGGCAGCAGGCTTGCCGCGCCCTCCGAGATCACGGGCGGGTGCAGGGACACCTTGCCGTCGGGGAAGTACACCGTCTCGACCCGCTCGTGGGCCTCGGCGTCCAGTGCGCCGCCGGGCGTGACGAAGGCGGCCACGTCGGCGATGGCGTAGTGGACGCGGTAGCCGCCGCCGGGCCGCCGTTCCAGGTGCATGGCCTGGTCGAGGTCCTTCGACGTCGGCGGGTCGATCGTGAAGAACGGCAGGTCGGTGGCGTCCTCGTCGGGCAGCCGGGGCGCGCGGACGGCCGCCTCGGCCGCTTCGAGCACGTTCGGGGGGAAGGCCGCGGGAACCCGGAGCTCGACGCGCAGCCTGTGCAGGGCGGTACGCAGGGCGGCCTCGGCCGCGTCGGACATGTGCATGGGGTGACGGGGCATGTCCCGAGCGTAGGCCGGGGGTCCCGGACCGGCGCGGCGAGCGGGGCCGGGCGGGGCCGGGCGGGGTCCGGAGAGGGGACGGGGGCCGTCGCGGGAGGGCCTACGCTGGCATGCCGGGGCCGCACCCCCGCGCTGTGCCCGTACCGAAGGAGAACCACCGTGCTCGTGCTGCTGCCGCCGTCCGAAGGAAAGGCCGCCGGCGGCTCCGGCGCACCCCTGCGTCCCGAGGGGCTCTCCCTGCCGGGGCTGGCGGAGGCGCGGGCGGCCGTCCTGGAGGAGCTCGTCGGGCTGTGCTCGGCGGACGAGCTCAAGGCGCGCGAGGTGCTGGGGCTGAGCGAGGGGCTGCGCGGCGAGGTGGCGAAGAACGCCTCGCTGCGGTCCGCGGCGGCCCGGCCGGCCGGTGAGATCTACACCGGGGTGCTGTACGACGCGCTGGGGCTGGCCGATCTGCCGGCGGATGCCCGGGCGCTGGCCGAGCAGTCGCTGCTGGTGTTCTCCGGGCTGTGGGGTGCGGTGCGGGTGACGGACCTGATCCCGTCGTACCGCTGCTCGATGGGCGTGAAGCTGCCGGGGCTCGGAGCGCTCGGGGCGTACTGGCGCACGCCGATGGCCGAGGTCCTGCCGGCCGCCGCCGGGGACGGGCTGGTGCTGGACCTGCGGTCGGCGGCGTACGGGGCGGCGTGGAAGCCGAAGGGCGAGCCGGCGGGGCGGACGGCGACGGTGCGGGTGCTGCACTCGCAGATGGTCGACGGGGTCGAGAAGCGGTCCGTGGTCAGCCACTTCAACAAGGCGACGAAGGGGCGGCTGGTCCGGGACCTGCTGACCGCGGGCGCGGTGCCCGCGTCCCCGGCCGAACTGGTCACCGCCCTGCGGGACCTGGGCTACACGGTCGAGGCCGAACCCCCGGCGAAGCCGGCGAAGACCTGGTCCCTGGACGTGGTGGTCACCCAGATCCACTGACTGGCCGTTCGCGGCCGTGTGGGCGGGCGGCCGTTCACGCGGCCGTGTGGGTGTCGGCCGTTGCCTCGGCCGTGGTGGGCGGGTCGGCCGCACGCCGCCGCCGTGTGGGCAGGCGTGCCGCAGGGCGGCACGGGTGGGCACACGGCACGACGGCCCGCGCCGGACGCGCAGCGTGCACCCCGGCCCCGACCCCGCTGACGGGGTCGGACCCGGTCCGGGCGGTGCTCCGCTTCCGGGCGGTGCCGGGGCCGGCGGAGCCCCGCCCAGGCCTGGGGGCAGCGGCTGCGGCCGGGCCCGGCCATGGCTTCGGTGGGGCGGGAGCGTTGCCTGCGGGGCGGCGTTCCGGTGTGCCCACCCGTTCCGCCCTGCGGAACGCCTGCCCACACCTCGGCCGAGCCGCGCCCACACCTCGGCCGAGCCGCGCCCGGACTTCGGCCGGGCGCCGCTCGGGCCGGGGCGGGGCCGGGCCCGGAGGGGTCAGTGGCTGAGGGGCCAGGCTGCTGCGGCGACCGGGTCGTGGTCGGTGGCGCCGGCGTAGAGCGCGCAGGCGTCCGTCAGGGTCTCCAGCAGGGTCAGCGGGTCCGGGAGGGTGAGCTCGATGCCCCGCACCCAGCGGACGGACAGCTCACCGGGGAGTGCGGCGGGGGGCAGGAGGACGTAGCTGCCGCGGCAGTGCCAGCGGAGGCCGGGGTGCTCGTCCATCGTCTCGGGGTGGCAGTCCAGTTCGCACGGCCACCATTCGTCCTCGTCCTCGGGGGTGCCGCGGGTGGCCGTGAAGAACAGCATCCGGGCCTGCGCGGCGGGGCCGTCGGCGCCGGACTCGGCGACCGGTCCGACCGCGATGCCGGCGGCCAGCAGGCGGTCCAGCGCGTCGCGGCCGGCCTCCAGGGGGACGTCCAGGACGTCGTGGACCATGCCGGTCGCGGTGATGAAGTTGGCCTGGGGCTGGTTGCGGGCCCAGCGTTCGATCTGCGCGCGGTCCGTCGTCGACTGGGTCTGCCAGGCGAAGGACAGCGGGTGCCGGGCGGGAGTGGGACAGCCGATGCGTTCGCAGGAACACCGGTAGCCGACGGGGTGCGCGGCCGGGGCGATCGGAAGTCCCGCCGCGGCCGCCGCCAGCAGCATCCGCTCGCGCTCGCGTCCGGGGTCTTCGGCGGAGGACTTCTGCCCCCGTCGCAGCCACTGGGAAATCCTGCTCTGCGCACCGCGTTTGAAGCGGCCGGACTCAGACCCCACGGACCCCATGTATCCCCTCACCTCACCGATGCCCGGCAGACCCTCAGGCAGACCCTGACATCGTCCCACCATCCTGTGCCCCGCCTGACCGCCCTCACCGGCCGGAGGGCGTCCCGAAGATTGACGAATGGGTGTATTTCAGTCGATTGTTTCCGGCCGGGGCGGGGCGGTGACTTTGCTCACCGGGGGGTCACGGGGCGCACATCGGGAGTTCATTCCGCCGTCGCGGGAGGGCGTGCGCCCCCGGTGCTCAGTGCGGCGCGAGTCCGCGCAGCACCCGGTCGACCAGGGCGTCCGTGAACGCGTGGGTGAGCGGGGCAGTGCGCATGAGCCAGCGGTACGTCAGAGGGCCTACCAGCATCTCCACCGACAGACGCAGATCTGCGTCCTCGGCGATCTGGCCGGCCTCCCGCGCGGAGCGCAGCCGCTGCTCGTACAGGGCGAGCTGCGGCTCCAGGAGCTTCTCGGTGAACCGGGCTCCCAGTTCGGGGTCGGTGGCCCCGGCGGCGGTGAGCGCGCGGGTCGGCGCGTCGTACTTCTCGTCGTTGAACTCGTCGACGGTGGCGCGGAGCACCTGCTTGAGGTCGGCGGCCAGGTCGCCGGTGTCGGGGAAGCTCCAGCCGCCCTCCTCCGCGGCGTCCCCGGCCAGCGAGAGCGAGGCCTCCAGCAGGACCGCGGCCTTCGACGGCCACCACCGGTAGATCGTCTGCTTGCCGACGCCGGCCCGGGCGGCGATGGCCTCGATGGTCAGCTT
Source organism: Streptomyces sp. NPDC048603 (assembly GCF_043199475.1). NCBI lineage: Bacteria > Bacillati > Actinomycetota > Actinomycetes > Kitasatosporales > Streptomycetaceae > Streptomyces > Streptomyces sp. NPDC048603. The sequence goes on from NZ_JBICVY010000010.1 coordinate 25,986, forward strand.
GTTGTAGCCCACCTCGCCGACCAGGGCGAGGGCCGCGTCCAGGATGGCCCGGCGGGAGCGGTCGCTGCGGCGCGAGGCGTCAGGGGTCTTTGCCATGCCGCGAGTGTAGTACGTGCGAGTCGAGACGTATCGTCTCTGCGGCTGAGGAAATCCTTTTGTCAGTCAAACCACCCGGACAGTTCACTGCGCGGTGCGCCGAGAGGAGCGACGATTCTCTTACCTGTCTTCGTAAGGAGCCCTCTTTGCGCAGAGACGCCACACCCCGGCGCTACCTGATGTGCCCACCCGTGCACTTCAAGGTCACGTACTCCATCAACCCGTGGATGGACCCCACGAAACCGGTGGACCTGCCCCTCGCACTCACCCAGTGGGAGGACCTCCGTGACCGCTACCGCTCGCTCGGCCACACCGTCGAGGTCCTCGACCCCGTACCCGACCTCCCGGACATGGTCTACGCCGCCAACGGCGCGACCGTCGTCGACGGGCGGGTGCTCGGCGCCCGCTTCGCCTACCCGGAACGCGCCGCCGAGGCCGAGGCCCACCTCGCCTGGTTCCGCGCCCACGGCTACACCGAGATCCACGAGCCCTCGCACATCAACGAGGGCGAGGGGGACTTCGCGGTCACGGCGAGCCATCTGCTCTCCGGCCGCGGCTTCCGGTCGAGTCCGCTGTCCGCGGACGAGGCCCAGGAGTTCTTCGGCCGGCCGGTGATCGGGCTGGACCTGGTGGACCCGCGTTACTACCACCTGGACACCGCCCTCAGCGTGCTCGACGGCGACGAGGTCATGTACTTCCCGGGGGCTTTCTCGCCCGGCAGTCAGGCAGTGCTGCGCCGCCTCTTCCCCGACGCGCTGATCGCCACCGAGCAGGACGCGGCCGTGCTGGGCCTGAACGCGGTCTCGGACGGCCGGCACGTGTTCCTGCCGCAGGCGGCGACCGGGCTGTTCGAGCCGCTGCGGGAGCGCGGGTTCGAACCGGTCGGCATGGACCTGGGCGAGCTGCTCAAGGGCGGCGGCAGCGTGAAGTGCTGCACGCAGGAGCTCCGCGACTGACGGGCTGGGACTGACCGGGGCCGGGATCCGGCTCCGGCGCCGGAGCCCGGCTTCGGCCCCGGCCGCGGTCAGTCCGCGGCCGGCGGCCAGGCGTCGCCCCACTCCGCGTCCCGCGCGGCCTTGTAGAGGTCGCCGTGGCGCTTGCTGACCGTGGCCCGGCTCAGGCCCTCCGCCTCCGGGCCGCACAGGTCGAGCAGCACCAGGCCCTTGCGGATCTGCGGCTTCCGGGTGATCCGGGCCGCCGCCGGGGCCACCGGGAAGCGGACCGCCGCCACATAGCTGAACTTCTCGTCCTCGTACGCCAGCGAGCCGCCCTTCACCTGCCGGTGCAGGGAGGACCGGCTGACCCGGGCGGAGAAGTGGCACCAGTCCTGGCCCACCACGATCGGGCAGGTCCCGTCGTGCGGGCAGGGCGCGGCCACCTGCAGCCCCGCCTCCACCAGCTGCTCCCGGGCCTCCCGGATGCGGAGGTAGCCCTCCGGGGTGCCCGGCTCGATCACCACCACGGCCTGCCCGGCGCGGGCCGCTTCGGCGACCACCGCCCGCCGGGCCTCGGCGGTGAGCTCGCCTAGGACGTACGAGACGGTGACCAGGCCGGCCTCCGGCAGCGCCAGCCCCGTCCCGATGACCGCCTTGCGCCACTCGGCGCCGCGCAGCACCGGCGATCCCGAGGCGGCCGCCAGCTCCCGGCCCAGGGCCAGGGCCGGTTCCGCCCAGTCCAGGACGACCGTCTCGCGCGGCCCCGCCCAGGTGGCGTCGGTGGCCCAGGTGGCCGCGCCGGTGCCGCCGCCCACGTCCACGTGCGACTCCGGGGCCCAGTCCGGGGCGGCGGCCGCGAGGCCGTCCAGGGCCGCCCGTACCGCCTCGAAGGTCGCCGGCATCCGGTACGCCGCGTACGCCGCCACGTCGGAGCGGTCGCGCAGCACGGGGGCGTCCGTCGGGGTCCGCCCGCGGTAGTTGGCGATCAGCCGGTCGACGGCGGCCGCGGCCTGCTTGGGCGGCAGCCCGTCGAGGAGACCGGCCAGCGCGGCCCGCAGGGATTCGGCGGAGGTGGATTCGGGGTTCACCCGCGAAGTTTATTCGCCCTGGACGTCGGCCCCGCGGCGCTGCCACGGGCGGCCCATGCCGGCGAAGCAGGCCACCGCCAGCAGCGCGCACACCAGCTGCACCACGGCCATCGGCACCGCCGTGTCCTCCCCGGCGATCCCGACCAGCGGGGAGGCGACCGCGCCCACCAGGAAGGAGGAGGTGCCGAGCAGCGCGGACGCCGACCCGGCCGCGTGCGGGGTCCGCATCAGGGCCAGTGCGTTGGTGTTGGGCAGGACGAGGCCCATCGCGGACATCACGACGAACAGCGCGGCCGCGACCGGCACCAGTCCGACCTCCCCGAACACCCCGGCCGACATCAGCAGCAGTGCCACCGCGGCGGCGGTGATCACGGCCAGCCCCACGGCCAGCACCTTGTCCAGGCTGACCCGGCCGACCAGCAGCTTGCCGTTGACCTGGCCCGCGGCGATCAGGCCGACCGAGTTGAGGCCGAAGAGCAGCGAGAAGGTCTGGGGGGAGGCGCCGTAGATCTCCTGGACCACGAAGGGCGAGGCTGATATGTAGGCGAACAGCACGGCGAAGGCGAAGCCGCCGGCCAGCATGTACCCGGCGAAGACCCGGTCGGCGACCAGCCCGCGCATGGTGCGCAGGGCCGCGCCGACCCCGCCGGTCTGCCGCTTTTCCGGCGGCAGGGTCTCGCCGAGGCCGCGCCACATCACCAGGGTCAGCAGGGTGCCGACCGCGGTCAGGACGAGGAAGACGCCGCGCCAGTCGGAGAAGCGCAGCACCTGGCCGCCGATCAGCGGGGCGACGATCGGGGCGACCCCGGATATCAGCATCAGGGTGGAGAAGAACCGGGCCATCTCCACGCCGTCGTAGAGGTCCCGCACGACCGCCCGGGCGATCACGATGGCGGCCGATCCGGCCAGGCCCTGGAGCAGCCGGAAGCCGATGAGCATCTCGGCGGTCGGGGCGAACGCGCAGACGGCGGTGGCCAGCACGTACATCACCATGCCGACGAGCAGCGGGCGCTTGCGGCCCCACTTGTCGCTCATCGGGCCGATCACCAGCTGGCCGACGGCCATGCCGGCCAGGCAGGCGGTGAGGGTCAGCTGGATGGTGGCCGCCGGGCTGTTCAGGGCCGTGGTGACCTGCGGCAAGGCCGGCAGGTACATGTCCATGGACAGCGGGGGGAGGGCGGAGAGCCCGCCCAGGACGAAGGTGACGAGCAGCCCGGTCCGGCGGGCGGCGGGGGTGGCCGCGCCGGCCGCCGGGGTGGCCGCGGGAGCGCCCGGTGCCGTGGCCGGCGGGGACGTGGGGGAGGAGGAAGCCGGTATGGGACCTCTCTCGGGCATCTGGCACTCCAGTCTGATCGTCTTCTTTTCAACATCCCCGACCCGTTCATGTTCTCAGCTGTCGGAACGTCCCGGGCCGTGAGCGCGGTGTGACGTACTCTCCCGCAACATGAACGACACGAGCGGGAACAAGATCGCTGTTGTGACCGGCGCCGGTTCGGGCATCGGGCGTTCCGTGGCCCTGGCCCTGGCCGAAGGCGGCTGGTCCCTGGCGGTGGCCGGGCGCCGCCCGGAGCCCCTGGAGGCGATGGCGGAGGCGGCGCGGGCGGCCCGGCCGGACGCCGAGGTGCTGTGCGTACGGGCCGACGTGAGCGACCCGCAGGACGTGGCCGCGCTGTTCGCGGCCGTAGGTGACCGGTACGGCCGGCTGGACCTGCTCTTCAACAACGCGGGCACCTTCGGCCCGGCCGGGGTACCGGTCGAGGACATCGCCTACGAGGCGTGGAAGCAGGTCGTCGACGTCAACCTGACCGGCGCGTTCCTGTGCGCGCAGGCGGCGTTCCGGATGATGAAGGAGCAGGACCCGCAGGGCGGCCGGATCATCAACAACGGCTCCATCTCCGCCCACGTGCCGCGCCCCAACTCGATCGCCTACACCGCGACCAAGCACGCCATGACCGGCCTGACGAAGTCCCTGTCCCTGGACGGCCGCCCGTACCGGATCGCCTGCGGCCAGATCGACATCGGCAACGCGGCGACCGAGATGACCGAGCGGATGCAGACGGGCATCCTGCAGGCCAACGGACAGCTCGCGGTCGAGCCGGTGATGGACGCGGCCGACGTGGCGCGGACCGTCCGGCACATGGCCGGGCTTCCGCTGGAGGCCAACGTCCAGTTCGCGACGGTGATGGCCACCACGATGCCTTACATCGGGCGGGGCTGACCCGGTCCTGCCCGGGCCCCGGCGCCGGAGGCCCGGGCTGTGCGATGGTGGTCGGGTGAGCACTCTGGAGGACCTGGCCCGGCTGCGCCGGGCGCGTGACCTGATGGACCGCGCGTACGCCGAGCCGCTCGACGTCCCGGCGCTGGCGCGGGTCGCCCTCATGTCGCCGGGCCACTTCTCCCGCAGCTTCCGGGCCGCCTACGGCGAGACCCCGTACAGCTACCTCATGACCCGCCGCATCGAGCGCGCCAAGGCGCTCCTCCGGCGGGGCGACCTGACGGTGACGGAGGTCTGCTTCGAGGTCGGCTGTACCTCGCTGGGCTCGTTCAGCTCGCGCTTCACCGAGCTGGTCGGGGAGTCCCCGAGCGCCTACCGGGCCCGCGACCACGAGGACGGTGCCGCCGTCCCGGCCTGCGTCGCGAAGATCCACACCAGGCCGGTCAGGAACGGAGAAGCGAAGGCCGAACCCCGCGCGTAGCGTGTGGCGCATGGACATCAGGCTTTCGCAGTGCTTCATCGCCGTCGACGACCACGACAAGGCGCTCGCCTTCTACCGCGACGTGCTCGGCCTGGACGTACTCAACGACGTCGGCTTCGAGGGCATGCGCTGGGTGACGGTGGGCTCGCCCGCGCAGCCCGGAGTGGAGATCGTCCTCGAACCGCCGCTGGCGGACCCGAACGCCTCGCCCGCCGACCGGCAGACCATGGCGGAACTCCTGGCCAAGGGCCTGCTGCGCGGGGTCATCTTCACCACCGACGACGTCGACGCCACCTTCGAGCGGATCCGGGCCGCGGGCGGCGAGGTGCTCCAGGAGCCGATCGACCAGCCCTACGGCGTCCGCGACTGCGCCTTCCGCGACCCCTCCGGCAACATGCTGCGCTTCAACCAGCCGCGCAAGCGCTGACTTCCGGCCGGCCGACCGGCTGAAGGGCCGGCCGTGGGAATGATGGGGCGACAGGGGCAGTTGGGGTGTGCATGACTGACGTGCTGCGCTACACCGCCTTCTCCGCCGACCCGGACGGCGGCAACCCCGCCGGGGTCGTCCTGGACGCGTCCGGCCTCGACGAGGCGGCGATGCTCGCCATCGCCGCCGACCTCGGCTACAGCGAGACGGCCTTCCTCACTTCACCGCCGGACGGGCTGGGCGGGCAGCCGGGCCGGGCCTTCACCGTCCGCTACTTCAGCCCCAAGGCCGAGGTGCCCTTCTGCGGCCACGCGACCGTGGCCACCGCCGTGGCACTGGCCGAGCGGATCGGGCCGGGCGAGCTGCTGTTCGCCACCCAGGCCGGACCGGTCCCGGTCTCGGTCACCGAGGACGGCGGCACCCTGCGGGCCACGCTCACCAGCGTCGAGCCGCACGTCGGGACCATCGCCGACGAGGACCTCGCCGAGGCCCTGGCCGCACTGGACTGGCCCGCCGCCGACCTCGACCCGGCGTTCCCGCCGCGCATCGCCTACGCGGGCGCCCGCCACCTGGTGCTCGGCGCCGCCACCCGCGCCCGGCTCGCGGACCTCGCCTACGACTTCCCGCGCCTGGAGGCGCTGATGCGGCGCCTGGACCTGACCACGGTCCAGCTCGTGCACCGGTCCGGCGACCGGGAGTTCCACGTACGGGACCCCTTCCCGGTCGGCGGGGTCGTCGAGGATCCCGCCACCGGGGCCGCGGCCGCCGCCTTCGGCGCCTACGCCCGCGCCCTGGGCCTGGTCCCCGACGAGGCCGTGCTCACCCTCCACCAGGGAGAGGACATGGGCCGGCCGGGCGTCCTGACGGTCGAGCTGCGCGCGGGCGACGCCCGGGTGCGGGTCGGCGGCGAAGGCGCCCGCATCGGCTGACCGCGCTCGCGCGTCCTCCCGGGGGCGCGGAAGACGGGAAGGCCGGAGCCGGCGGCGGGTCACACCCGCCGCCGGCTCCGGCTTCTCCGACCGCTTCCGCCTCAGCCTTCCGTGACCGGCCGGTGCTCCTGCTGCGGCTCCGGCTTCCGCCCGGTCCGCAGCGGGACCAGGAACAGCAGCAGCGTCGGGACCAGGTACAGGGACCACACCCACACCTGCAGCACGGTGGGGTCCGGCTGGAAGTTGAAGGTGCCCTTCAGCAGGGTGCCGTACCAGCTGTCCGGCGGGATCGCACCGGTGACGTCGAACGCCTTGTCGGTCAGCCCGCCCAGGAAGTCCGCTTCCTGCAGGTCGTGGACGCCGTACGCGAGCACGCCCGCCGCGACCACCACCAGCAGGCCGCCGGTCCAGGTGAAGAAGCGGGCCAGGTTGATCCGCAGCGCACCCCGGTAGAACAGCCAGCCCAGCACGATCGACGAGCCGATGCCGAGCAGCACGCCGGTCAGCGGGCCGGCGCCGTCACCGGCCGCCTTCACCGAGCGCCACACGAACAGCGAGGTCTCGATGCCCTCCCGGCCGACGGCCAGGAAGGCGGTGGTCACCAGCGCCCCGGTGCCCATGGCCAGGGCCGCGTCGAGCTTGCCGTGCAGTTCGGCCTTCAGGTGCCGCGCGGTGCGCTTCATCCAGAAGACCATCCAGGTCACCAGGCCCACGGCGACGATCGACAGGGTGCCGCCGATCGCCTCCTGCGCCTCGAAGGTGAGCTCCTGGGTGCCGAATTCGAGGGCGGCGCCGAAGGCCAGGCTGACGCCGGCCGCGATGCCCACCCCGAGCCAGATCGCCGGGAGCTTCCTCCGGTTGCCCGTCTTGACCAGGTAGGCGACCAGGATGCAGACGACCAGGCTGGCCTCCAGGCCCTCCCGGAGACCGATCAGATAGTTGCTGAACATGTCCGTCGCCCCCTACGAGAACAGCGCCCGGCCCCACCAGTCGTCCTTGCCGCGGACGCCCGGCGGAACGGCGAAGACGGCCGAACTCACGTGCTGGATATACTCGTTGAGGACGTCGGCCTTGGCCAGGTTGCGCTGGATCGGGATGAAGCCCTTGCGCATGTCGCGCTGGTAGGCCAGGAAGAACAGGCCCGCGTCGAGCCGGCCCAGTCCGTCCGTGCCGTCGGTGAAGGAGTAGCCGCGGCGCAGGATCGTCGCCCCGTCGTTGGTGTCCGGGTGCGCGAGGCGGACGTGCGCCTCCGGCTTCATCGCCTTCAGGAACGGCTCGTCGCGCTCCTTGGACTTGCCGACCGGCGCGCCCTCGGCCTTGTCCCGGCCGAAGATGTCCTCCTGCTCCTGGAGCGGCGTGCGGTCCCAGATCTCGATGTTCATCCGGATCCGCCGGGCCACCAGGTACGAGCCGCCCGCCATCCAGGCCGAGGGGCCCGCCACGTCCTTGTCCGCGACCCAGACGTGCTTGTCCAGGGCGGCCTTGTCGGTGCCGGAGATGTTCCGGGTGCCGTCCTTGAAGCCCATCATGTTGCGCGGGGTCTGCGCCTCGGGGGTGGTCGAGGAGGTCTTCCCGAAGCCGAGCTGCGACCAGCGCATCACGGTCTTGCCGAAGCCGATGCGGGCCAGCTGCCGGATGGCGTGCACGGCGACCTGGATGTCGTCGGAGCAGGCCTGCACGCAGATGTCGCCGTGGGAGAGCGCCGGGTCCAGGTTGTCGCCGGGGAACAGCTCCAGGTCGACGAGCGCCTCGGGGCGCTTGCCCTCCAGGCCGAACCGGTCCTTGGCGAACAGCGAGGCGCCGAAGCCGATGGTGAGGGTGAGCCGGGACGGCTTGAGGCCGAGGGCCTCACCGGTGTCGTCCGGCGGGGCCTCGGGCAGGCCGCCGACGGCGCCCTCGCCGACCGGCAGGCCGGCGGTCATCCGCTCGGCCGCGCGGGTCCAGTCCTTGAGGAGCTGGACCAGCTCGGCCCGGTCCTTGGTCTTCACGTCGAACGAGGCGAAGTGCAGCCGGTCCTGGACGGCACTGGCGATGCCCGCCTGGTGCTCGCCGTGGAACGGCACGGCCGCCCCGGTCAGCGCGGCCGGCACGTGCTCCTGGCCGCCGCGCAGCACCGCGGCCGTACCGCCGGCCGCGGCGGCGCCGAGCGCGAGACCGGCACCGCCCCAGCCGAGGACCGAGCGGCGGGAGGGGGCGGCGGTGGTGCCACCGTCCGCCGTGTCCGCGGTGTCCGCGGTGTCCGCCGTGTCTGCGGTGTCCGCCACGGGCGCCGCGTCCACCGCGGAGGGTTCTTCCGGCGTGTTGGTGTTGTCCGTCATCTCGGAACTCCCCGACTACTTGACGACGGCCGCGGCGAGCTTGGACAGCGGCTCGCCGAGGGCGGAGACGGCGTCGGAGAGCTCCTTGCGCTGGGGCTCGGCGACCTTGTCGTAGGACTCGAAGTCGTAGCTGTTCTTGTCGGCGCGGTACTTGTCGAGCAGGGTGTTCATGGCGGCGAACTGCTTGTCCAGCTCGGTGGCCAGGGCCGGGTCGCCCTTGGCGGCGGCCGGCTTGAGCAGCTCGTACGCCTTCTGCGCACCCTCGACGTTGGCCTTGAAGTCGACCAGGTCGGTGTGGCTGTAGCGCTCCTCCTCGCCCGTCACCTTGCCGGTGGCGACCTCGTCCAGGAGCTCCTTGGCGCCGTTCGCCATCGAGGTCGGGGTGATCTCCGCCTGGCCGACCTTCTTCTGCCAGTCGGTGAGGTCGGCCATCAGCTTGTCGGCGAGCTGCTTCTCGGCGTCGCCGATCTTGCCGTCCTGCCACAGCGCCTTCTCCAGGCGGTGCCAGCCGGTCCAGTCCTTGGCCGGGTCCTGGCCGGCCTCCAGGCCGTCCTCGCGGACGTCCACCTTCGGGTCGATGTCGCCGAAGGACTCGGCGACCGGCTCGGTGCGCTCCCAGCCGATGCGGGAGACGGCGTACAGCTTCTTCGCGCCCTCCACGTCACCGGCCTTGACGGCGTCCGCGAACGCCTGGGCCTTGGGGAGCGTCTCCTCGGCCTGCTGCAGCACGTACTTGCGGTACTCGGCGACCGCGGCGTCCAGCTCGGGGCTGCGCTTCTCGGCGGTGCCGGCGCCGGTGGCCTTGACCTTCTGGCGGATGCCGTCGCCCTTCATGCCGGGCTTGCAGGCGATCTCGTAGTCGCCGGCCTTGATCTCGGCGGTGATGGTGGCCTTGGTGCCGGGGGTGATGTTCTCGCGCTCGGTCACGATCCGGTCGTCCGGGAACAGGACGTAGAGCTCGGTGACCTTGGAGCCCTTGTTCTCGACCTCCAGGCTGACCTTGCCCGCCGGGAACTCCTTGACGGAGACCTCGCAGGAGCTGTCCGTGGCCGTCACGTGGACCACGTCCGCGTCGCCCGACTCGGTCTTCTTCGAGCAGCCGGTGACCGCGGTGACGGCGGCGACGACGGCTGCCGCGGTGACGGCGGTGAGGCGGACGGTACGGCGGGCGGGGCGCATGGAGGCTCCTGACAGATTCGGCGTGGGGCCGCCCCGAGCGGAGGACGGGCCGGTGAGGCGGACCTAACTTAGCTGAGCCTTACTTGCGGATAGAACCCTCTCGCCGTGATCCGTGTCACAGGATCCGGGGCGGGTTGCGGGCCCGTCACGGGGCCATCACGGTCGCCTCAAGGGGTGGGTACGGAGGCCCCAAGCGAGGGTCAAATGCCGGTCAAGCGAGCGCCCTTCGCGTCGAATGCTCCCTTTATCGCCCTTTCGTTCGGTATGCCGCAGGTGGCGGCCGGAGCTCAACTGCGGACCGGGACCACCAGCGGGGCTCCGGTCCGCGGGTGCGGCAGTACCTCCACCGGCTGCCGGTACACCCGGCTCAGCAGCCCGTCCTCGAACACCTCGGCCGGCGGCCCGGCCACCGCGATGCGACCGCCGTGCAGTACCGCCACCCGGTCCGCGTACGCCGCCGCCAGCCCCAGGTCGTGCAGGACCACCACCACCGCGTCCCCGGCCGCGGCCCGCTCCCGGCAGATCCGCAGCACCAGCTCCTGGTGCCGCAGGTCCAGCGCCGCGGTCGGCTCGTCGAGCAGCAGCAGCGGGGCCCGCTGGGCCAGGACCCGGGCCAGCGCGACCCGGGCCCGTTCGCCGCCGGACAGCGCGGAGAAGGGCCGGGCGGCGAACCCGGCGACCTCGGTGGCGGCCATCGCGGCGGCCACCGCCGCCCCGTCCTCCTCCTCGCGCGGAGTGCCGGCCCACGGCGCCCGGCCCATCCGCACCACCTCCGCCACCGGGAACGGGAAGGAGAGCGCGGCCGCCTGGGGGAGCACGGCGCGGCGCAGCGCCAGATCGGGCGCGGACCACTCGCCGACCGGGCGCCCGCCGACCCGCACCTCGCCGTCCGCGGCCGGCAGGTCGGCGGCCAGGGCGGCCAGCAGGGTGGACTTGCCGGCGCCGTTGGGGCCGACCAGGGCGAGCACCTCACCGGCACGGGCGGTCAGGTCGATGCCGGCCAGTACGTCCCGCTGCCCGAGCCGGACGTGCAGCGCGATGGCCTCGGCGAGCACGGTGCCGGGCCCGGAGGGCGCGGGAACGCTGCGACGGCTCCGGGTGAACAGCCGTACGGCAGGCGTCATGCCCAACCTCCTTGCTTGCGGCGGGTGCGGCGCAGCAGCCAGAAGAAGAAGGGGCTGCCGAGCAGCGCGGTGAGCACGCCGAGGGGGAGTTCGGCGGGCTGGGCGAGCGTACGGGCGGCCAGGTCGCCCGCGACCAGGACCACGGCTCCGGCGAGGGCGCTGCCGGGCACCAGGAAGCGGTGTCCGGGACCGTTGGCCATCCGCAGCAGGTGCGGAACGAGCAGGCCGACGAAGGTGATGACGCCGGCCACGGCGACCGCGGCGGCGGTGAGCAGGGCCACCACCAGGACGATCGCGATCCGCAGCCGTTCCACGTCCACGCCGAGGTGCCGGGCCGGCCGCTCGCCGAGGGAGAGCAGGTCGAGGCGCCGGGAGTGGAAGGGGGCGACCAGCAACCCGGCGGCGGCGCAGGGGAGTACGGCGAGCACCTTGGGCCAGGTGGCCTGGGCGAGCGAGCCGAGCTGCCAGAAGGTGATCTGGTTGACCTGGCCGCTGTCCGCGAAGAAGACGAACAGGCCGATGAGGGCGCCGGCGAAGGCGTTGACCGCGATGCCGGTGAGGATGAGGGTGACCACTTCGGTCCTGCCGCCGCTGCGGGACAGCAGGTAGACGGAGCCGACGGTGACCAGCCCGGCCGTGAACGCGCAGACGGTGACCGTCCAGTTGCCGAGGAACGACAGCCCGAGCCCGATGGCGGCGACCGCACCCACGGCGGCCCCGGCGGAGATGCCGATGACCCCGGGCTCGGCGAGCGGATTGCCGAACACTCCCTGCATCAGCGCGCCCGCGCACCCCAGGGAGGCGCCGACCAGCAGCGCGAGCACCACCCTGGGCAGCCGTACGTTCCACAGGACGCTCTCGCCGACCCGGTCGAGCGGGGCTCCGCCGAGGCCGAGGCGGTGCTGCACGGAGGAGAGGACGTCGGAGGTGGGGATCCGGTAGGCGCCGGTCCCGGCCGACACCAGGGCGAGTACCACCAGGGCGGCGGCCAGGGCGAGTCCGAGCCATACGGCCCGGCCGGGCCGGGGCGGGGGCATGGTCGGTTCCGGCTGCGTGCCGGCCGGTCCGGTGGGGTGCGGTCCGGGAGAGTCCGGTCCGGAGGAGTGCGGTCCGGGGGCCGCGGGAGGCGTGCCGCGCAACTCGTCGTGGGGCGCGGTCACTTCGCGCCCGCCGCGCCCGGGCGGTAGAGCTGGGCGATGAGGGAGGCCAGTACCTGGTCGGTGCGGGGGCCGTAGTTGAGGAGCAGGCCGTCGTCCACGGTGACCACGCGGCGGTCCAGCCCGGCCGGGGTCTGTGCGACGCCCGGGATCTTCACGAGCCCGTCGATCCCGCCGACCGATTCCAGTCCCTTGGCCATGACGAGGATCGCGTCGGGCGCGGCGGCGGCCAGCGCCTCGCTGGTGATCGGGGTGAAGTCCTTCGCCAGCCCCGACTCCTTGCCCGCGTCCGCCGCACCGGCCGCCTCCAGCAGCGAGGAGGCCCCGGAGTCGGCGCCGCCCAGCAGGTAGACGGAGGCGGAGCCGCGCAGGTAGAGGAAGGCGACCCGGGGCTTCTTCGGGGCGGCGGCGCCCGGCACGGTGCCTCGGACGGCCGTGATCCGGTCCGCGGTGCGCCGTTCGAGCTCGGCGCCGGCCTGCGGGACCCCCAGCGCCCCGGCCACCGCGCGGATCCGTTCCGGTACGTCGTCCAGGGACTTGGCCGGGGGGAGCACCAGCAGCGGGATCCCGGCGTCACGGATCTGCTGCACCGCCTCGACGGGGCCGGTCGTGGTCTCCGCGAGCACCAGCGTGGGGCGCAGCGACAGCACGCTCTCCGCCGACACGTCGTGGGCCCGGGTCACCACCGGGAGCCGCGCGGCCTGTTCGAAGGTGGTGGTGATGTCCCGGGCGACGACCTTTCCGCCCAGCCCGAGGGTGTGCACGATCTCGCTGAGGCTTCCGGTGAGCGGCACGATCCGGTCGGCCGAGGCGACGGTGACCTGCCGGCCGTCGGCCGAGCGGACCGTGACCGGCAGGGCCGGTGCGGGGACGGAGGCCAGGGGCTCCACCCGGTCCGGGGCGGTGGACGGGGCGGGGGCGGCCGCCGGGCCGCTGCCGCCGCTGCCGCTGTCCGTGCTACAGCCCGTCAGGGCGAGGGCCAGGGCGGCCAGCGCGACGACCGCGCGGCGCAGGGGGGTCGGTCTGGCGGGCGTGGGCACGAAGGCACCGTCCTGTGTGGGCACGAAGGCACCGTCCTGTCGTCCGGCTCGTCCGGCCGGGTCCGGATTTCGATGGTATGGGGACCCGGGGCTTGCCAAACCCGGGCCGAGATGACTTAGGTTAGCCTAACCTTACTCATCGTGCCCTGAAGGGGACTTTCATGTCCGTACGACCAGCCCGCGCGCTCGGCGCCGTACTCCCGATGGCCTTGCTGGCGGCCCTCTCGGTGGTACTGGTCCCGGCGGGCGCCGCCGAGGCCGCGCCCCGCACGGTGCAGGGCGGCCGGCTCGACTGGGGAGTGAAATCCTCCTTCCAGAGTTATGTGACCGGACCCATCGGAAAAGGCGCTTTCCGGCTGAAGGAAGGTGCCGCCACGGCCGGTGGAAGCCTGTTCCGCTTCCACTCCGCCACCGGCTCCCACGACGCCGAAGCGGGCATCCTGGAGGCCGCGTTCACCGGTGGGGTGCAGTTCCAGGGCCATCAGAAGCCGGACGGCTCCTACGAACTGGACCTCACCGTGCGCCGCCCCACCGTCAGGATCACGGGCAGTAGCGGCACCCTCTACGTGGACGTGGTGGGCCGGGCCAAGGGCACCGGCACCGTCACCGAGCAGAAGGGTGTGGCCTTCGCCTCGCTCGCCCTGACCGGACCCCATCTGGCGAACCTCAAGGGCGGGGGCGGCGACCGGATCGCTCTGGACGGCGTGCCCGCCGCCCTCACCGAGGAAGGCGCGCGGTCCTTCGCCGGCTACTACCCGGCGGGCACGAAGCTCGACCCGGTGACGCTGTCCGCGGACGTGCGGGCTCCGGGCGCGGCATCCCCCTCGCCGAGTGCCCCGCCCGCCGCCGGCACACCGGGCGGCACCCCGCAGGAACAGGGGGCCTTCGCCGACGCCGCCGTCGACTGGGGAGTCCGCCGCACCTTCCGCGAGTACGTGACCGGACCGATCGGGCAGGGCAAGTGGGAGCTCACCGAAGACGCCCAGGACGGGGGTGCACTGTTCCGCTTCCCCCGGGGCAAGGGCTCCTACGATGACCGGAAGGGCACCCTTGACGCCGCCTTCGCCGGCGCCGTCCGCTTCACCGGGGCCCACCTCGACCTCAAGCTCGGCAAGGTCACCGTCAAGGTCGGCGACGGCAGGGGCGTGCTGTCCGCCGATGTCACCACCGGCGGGCGCACCGAACCCGCGGTCCCGCTGGTCGAGTTCGACGCCAAGGGCCTGAAGCGCGAGGGCGGGCTGGCCACCGTCACCGAAGCCCCCGCCACCCTCACCGAGGGCGGGTCCAAGGCCTTCGACTCCATGTACAAGGCGGGCACGGAGATGGACCCGGTCTCGCTGTCGGTCGCGCTCGACGATTCGGCGAGACTGCCTGCCCTGCCCGACCTCGGCTCCTCCATCGGCGCGCCCCCGCCGGCTCCCGCCCCGGAGGGGAAGCCCTCCGCCTCCGCGGCGGCCTCCGCCGGGGACTCCGGTTCGGGCCCGGACGCGGGGATGTACATCGGGTTCGGCGCGGCCGCGCTGGTCCTGGCCGCCGGCGGCGCCTACCTGGCCATCCGCAGGCGCCGGGCGTCCGAAGCCCCGGCCTCGCAGGACTGACCCCCGTCCGCCCCCCCTTCTCCTCCCTACCCCCTCTCTTTTCTTCTCCTCTCCTCTCCTCCTCTTCCCCTTCGTTCAGGAGCTCCTCAGTCATGTCCTCCTCTCCTTACCGCAGCCCGCTCGCCCTCGCGGCGGCGGCCCTCACCGCCGTCGCCCTGGGCGCGACCACCCTGTCCCTCCCCGGCGCCGCGGCCGCGGCGGAACGCCCCGCCACCCCGCTGCAGATCACCGGCGGCACCCTGGACTGGGGGGTCAAGGCGAGCTACCGCGCGTACGTGACGGGCATGGCCGCCGGCACGATCACCGTCGCGGACGGGGCGCAGCGCAACGCCGACGGCACCTTCCGATTCGGTTCCGCCACCGGCCAGTACGACCCGGCCACCCACGTGGTCAAGGCGGCCTTCAAGGGCAGCGTCACCTTCTTCTCGCCCGCCCCGCCCACCGGCCACGGCTTCGAGGTCAGGCTCTCCGACTTCCGCATCGACAGCGGCACCCGGCAGGTGACCGCGGACGTCACCAAGGGCGGCGCCACCGCGCAGGACGTGCCGCTGGCCACCGCGGCCTTCACCGGCCCGGACATGACGGGGCTGGCCACCACCCTCACCAAGCAGGCCGCGGACTCCCTCGGCTCGGCCACGTACGAGAACAAGCCGGGAGACCCGCTCACCGCGAAGCTGCAGTTCGCGCAGCCGAGCCCGAAGCCCACGGGCAGCTCCGGCACCACCCCCTCCCCGACCTCGACGAAGTCCCCGACCAAGGCCCCGACGCCGACCGGGGCGCCGACCAAGACGCCGAGCCCGACCAAGACCCAGAGCCCGACCAAGACCCCCACCCCGCCGCGGACGGGCAGCCCGGCCCCGGCCGGTCCGCAGAAGCTCGTCGCGGGCAAGGCGACCTGGGGCATGAAGGAGTCCTTCCGGAGCTACGTGCAGAACGCGGGCGGTACGGTCACCCCGGCCGGAGGCGCCGTACGGAACGGCGAACTCTTCGACTTCACCCTCGGCAAGGGCGACCTCGACACGAAGAACAAGAAGCTGAACGCCTCCTTCAACGGCAGCCTGCGCTTCCTGTACGCCGCCCACGGCATCGACATGACCTTCGGCAACCCGCGCGTACAGGCGTCCGGGAAGACCGGAACCCTGCTGCTCGACGTCAGGACCGCCTCCGGCACGAAGACGGCGCTCCCCTTCGCCACCCTCGACCTGTCGAAGGCCGACTACCGCGCGGTCAACGGCGTACTGGCGCTGAACGGGGTTCCGGCCGCCTTCACCGCGGCGGGCGCCGCCGTCTTCGCCAACGGCACCACCGGCTCGATGTACCGGGAGGGCCAGGCCATCGACCCGCTGACGCTGTCCGTGGCCGTGGACAAGGGCGCGGCCCTCCCGGCGGGCGCTGGCGGCACCTCCGGCGGCGGCACCACCGCCCAGGGCGGCGGCAGCCTGGCCTCGACCGGCGCCGAGGTGCCGGCCGGCAGCCTGCTCGCCGCCTCCGGCGTGGTCGTCGCCGCAGGCGCCGGCTCCGTTCTCCTCGCCCGGCGGAGCCGGACGCTGCGGCGCTGACGTGTTTCAATGCCCGCGTGAACGATCTCGATGTGCTCCTGGTCTTCTGCGCGGGTGACGGACGGTACGGCAACCGGCTCGGTGTCGTCCGGGACGGGCGTACCTGCCCCGACGACGCCGGCAGGCAGGCCCTCGCGGCCGAACTCGGCTACAGCGAGACGGTGTTCGTCGACGACCCCGAGCGCGGGATCGTCGACATACGGACCCCCGGCACGCGGATGTCCTTCGCCGGGCATCCGCTGGTCGGGGTGGCCTGGCTGCTGGACATAGAGGAGCTGAACCCGCCCGCCGGGCCGGTCTGGGCGCGCGACGACGGCGAGTTCACCTGGATCACGGCCCGCCCGGAGTGGGTCACGGCCAAGCGGACGCAGCAGTACGCCAGTCCGGCGGAGGTGGACGCGCTTCCGGCGCCCCCGCCCGGCGAGGGCTGGCTCTACGCCTGGGCCTGGGAGGACGAGACCGCGGGCCGGGTCCGGGCCCGCGGTTTCCCGCGCCGCCCGGACGGCGTCATCACCGAGGACGAGGCGACCGGTTCGGCGGCGCTGCTGCTCACGGCGGAGCTGAACCGGGCCCTGAACATCACCCAGGGTGCGGGCTCGCAGATCCTGACTGCGCCGGGACCCGACGGCACGATCGAGATCGGCGGACGGGTGCGTTTCGCCGATTCCGGGGTGAGAAACTGACGGCTTGACAGAATGGCTCCCTTGAACGCCGTTTGAGAACGAACGGCCCTGCCCAGGAGGTCATGTGACCACGCCGCCGCCCCAGCCGCCCGTACCGCCGGAGCCGTACATCCCGCAGCAGCAGCCCGCCTACCAGGTCGGTGCGGTCGGTGTTCCCCAGCCGCCGGTCGCCGGGCCGCAGAAGCAGGGGAGCCCCCTCGCGCTGGTCGGCGGCGTGATAGCCGTCGCCTCGCTGGTCGCCACCGCCGTCTTCACGGGGCTCCTCTACGCCGACCAGGTCGACACCGTGGAGGAGGCCGAGAAGCAGCACCGGATCAGCACCTGCGCGTACGCGAAGCAGGATCCGGACAGCTGGGGTGACAACACCAAGGGGCTCAACTGCCATGACCTCTACGGCATGACGCAGGTGGAGTGGGACAAGAGCTACGGCGTGGACTACGAGGACGAGGACGACTGAGCCGTCCGCACGTCGGCACGTCCGCACGTCGGCGTGTCCGCACGCCGGACCGGGCCCCCTGCCGGGGCCCGGTCCGGCGGGGATCCGGTCGCGGTCAGGCGCTCAGCGGGAACTCCGCGCCCAGCTCGCGGAAGACCGCGCCGTTGAAGTCGAAGGCGAGCTTGCACTCGTCGATGATGCGCTGCTTCTCCAGGTCGTCGGCCGCGATCGCGTCCAGCAGCCCGCGGTACATCCGCTTGAACGCCGCCGGGTTGTCGATCGCCTCGAAGACGTAGAAGCGGACGCCGTCGCCCTTCCGCTCGAATCCCCAGGTCCGCTCCGCCTTGTCGCGGATGATCTGACCACCGGAGAGGTCGCCGAGGTAGCGGGTGTAGTGGTGGGCCACGTAGCCCCCGGGCCAGCCGTCCGCGCAGTGCGCGACCCGGGCCGCGTACGCCTCGGTGGCCGGCAGGGCGACGGCGGTCTCGCGCCACCGCGGCCCGCGCAGGTGCGCCAGGTCCCGTTCGATCTCGGCCACCCGCATCAGTTCGGGCCGTATGAAGGGACCGGCCACCGGGTCGTCCCTCAGGGCCTCGGCCCCGTCCTCCAGGGCCCGGTAGACGAACCACAGCTGCTCGGTGTAGCGCGCGTAGGCGTCCACCCCGAGTCGGCCGCCCAGCAGGTCGCTCATGAAGCTGGAGGACTCGGCCTCGGTGTGCTGCTCGTGCGACGCGACGCGGATGACGGTGGAGAAGGCGTCCAAGACAGGACCTCCAGAGGAAGGCGGACGGGTGCGGCGGCAGCGCCGCCACACCCGATCCTGCTACTTAGGCTTACCTAAGTCAACGTGTTGCCGACAGGCTGTCGGTAAATGCTTCCCCGGTCCGGCACCGCGGAAAACGTGCCGGTCGGAAATCGCCCGCGCCGGAAGCCCTACGGGAGGGTGAGGATGTCCGCGCCGCCCTCCGTCACCACCAGGGTGTGCTCGAACTGCGCGGTCCGCTTCCGGTCCTTGGTGACCACGGTCCAGCCGTCCTCCCACATGTCGTACTCGTGGGTGCCCAGCGTCAGCATCGGCTCGATGGTGAAGGTCATCCCGGGCTCGATCACGGTGGTGGCGTGCGGGCTGTCGTAGTGCGGGATGATCAGGCCGGAGTGGAACGAGGAGTTGATGCCGTGGCCGGTGAAGTCCCGCACCACGCCGTAGCCGAAGCGCTTCGCGTACGACTCGATGACCCGGCCGATGATGTTGACCTGGCGGCCCGGCTTGACCGCGTTGATGGCCCGCTTCAGAGCCTCCCGGGTGCGCTCGACCAGGAGCCGCGACTCCTCGTCGACGTCCCCGCACAGGTAGGTGGCGTTGTTGTCGCCGTGCACGCCGCCGATGTACGCGGTGACGTCCAGGTTCACGATGTCGCCGTCCCGCAGCACCGTGGAGTCCGGGATGCCGTGGCAGATGACCTCGTTGACCGAGGCGCACAGCGACTTGGGGAAGCCCCGGTAGCCCAGTGTCGACGGGTAGGCGCCGTGGTCGCACATGTATTCGTGTGCGACCCGGTCCAGGGCGTCGGTGGTCACGCCCGGGGCGATCAGCTTGGCCGCCTCCTCCATCGCCTGGGCGGCGATCCGGCCGGCGATGCGCATGGCCTCGATCGTCTCGGCCGACTGCACCTCCGGTCCGGAATAGGGAGTGGGCGCGGGCTTCCCCACGTACTCGGGACGGCGGATGTTTCCGGGTACGGAACGGGTGGGGGAGAGCGTCCCCGGTACGAGCAGCGACTGGCCAGACATGCATGCGAGTGTATCCAGCGGGGATCGGGCAGCATGGCGGCAGAGGAAGGAGCACAGGATGGCTCTGTTCAAGAAGCGCCAGGTCGGCAAACCGGGTGAGTGGTACTACTGCCTGGTCCACCGGAAGGTGGAAGAGGGCCCCGAGTGCCCGGCCAAGGACCGGTTCGGGCCGTACGGCACTCCGGAGGAGGCGTCCCACGCGATGGAGACCGCCCAGGAGCGCAACCTCGAATGGCAGACCGACCCCAAGTGGAACGACGTCTCCCGCGAGGAGGGCGAGGGCACGGCCACCGGCGGCCCCTGACCGCTACGGCGGCCCCCGTCCGGCCACCGGCACCGGCGGGTCCGGTCCCGCCACCGGCCGGCGGCCTCCGCCTCACCAGCGGCCGGCCAGCCGCGCCAGCCGGTCCCGCCCCCGGTCTCCCCCCTTCGCCCGTGCGGGGTCCGCCCCCGTCCGGCGCGGACCCCGGCGCGCGGGCACGGTGTTCTCCCCGGCCGCCGCGCTGACCAGGTGCTGCACCGTGTCCAGGTCCAGGGCCCGGGCCGGGTCCAGGGCCGGGTCCGCGCCCGCCGGCACCGACAGCGCCTCGTGCGCCAGGGCACTCAGCTCCGCGTCGCCGCCGTCCAGGGACAGCACGGTCGCCCCGGCCCGCCGGGCGCCGTGCACCCGCTCCAGCAGACCGGCCGGGGGCCGCTCGGGCGCCACCACCAGCAGGGTCTCGCCGCGCCGGGACGCCTCCAGCCTGCCCAGCCCCACCGACAGGTGGGACGGCCCGCCGGGCGGCACCCGGTGCCGGACCAGAGTGGGCACCAGCTCCGGCAGCCCGGACCAGGCCGCCTCGTCCGTCAGGTGCGCCGCCAGGTGCCACGGCTCGTACTCCTCGGTGCCCACCAGCAGCAGACCGCCGCCGGACGGCACCACCGACCGCCGCAGCGTCCCCGCGAACCGGCGGGCCGCCCCCGGCCACTCCGTGCCGGCGAGCACCTCGCGCAGCAGCGCGACCCTGACGGCGTCCATGCGCCGCATCCTGCCGCACGAAAGGCGCAACGGCGGACGATTCCCCGGGCCTCACCCGTTCGGCCTTGCGCTACCCGGCAGTACCCTCGCCTCCATGACCTCCACCGACAGCAGCAACAGCACCGGCGGCACGCCCGCCGCCGCCCCCGCCAAGGCCCCCGCGAAGGACCCCTGGGACCTGCCGGACGTATCCGGCCTGGTCATCGGCGTCCTCGGCGGCACCGGCGACCAGGGCCGCGGCCTCGCCTACCGGTTCGGCCGGGCCGGCCAGAAGGTGATCATCGGCTCGCGGGCGGCCGAGCGGGCCGTCGCCGCCGCCGAGGAGCTGGGCCTGGGCATCGAGGGCGCGGACAACGCGGAGTGCGCGCGCCGCAGCGACGTCGTGATCGTGGCGGTGCCCTGGGAGGGGCACGCCAAGACCCTGGAGTCGCTGCGCGAGGACCTCGCGGGCAAGCTGGTGATCGACTGCGTCAACCCGCTCGGCTTCGACAAGCAGGGCGCCTACGCCCTCAAGCCGGAGGAGGGCTCCGCCGCCGAGCAGGCCGCCGCCCTGCTGCCCGGCTCCCGGGTCACCGCCGCCTTCCACCACCTCTCGGCCGTGCTGCTCCAGGACGAGTCCGTGGCGGAGATCGACACCGACGTGATGGTGCTCGGCGAGTCCCGCGCCGACACCGACCTGGTCCAGGCGCTCTGCGCCCGCATCCCCGGCATGCGCGGCGTCTTCTCCGGCCGCCTGCGCAACGCCCACCAGGTCGAGGCCCTGGTCGCCAACCTGATCTCGGTCAACCGCCGCTACAAGGCCCACGCGGGCCTCCGCATCACCGACGTCTGAGCCCTTGTCCGGGCCCTGTCCGGGGCTCTCGCGGGGCCCGGGGAGTGAGCCCTTACGAGGGCCCTGCGTGGCATGGGGGACACTGGTGGGGCATTACCCACCGGTGTCCCCGAGGAGCTCTGCCCCATGCCCCGCCTTGCCGTGTTCGCCCTTGTCGTCTGCGCGCTCTCCGTGGCCGCGGCCGTGGTCGCCTTCGTGGAGGGCAGCTTCCTCGGGATCGTGTGGGTGCTGCTCGCCGGCCTGACCTCCAACATGGCCTGGTTCTACCTGCGCAAGGCGAAGGCCGAGAAGGCGGCGCGGGCGGCCCGGCTGGGCTAGGCCCTCTACGCGGGCGGGGCGCCGGCGCCGCGCGGCGTCAGCCGGCCGCCGTCTCGCAGATGCCCTCGCCGGACTGCCAGAAGCGGTACAGGTCCCAGCCGCAGTACCACTCCAGGTCGGACACGCCCAGCGCGCCGAGCAGGGCGTACACCACGTCGAAGAAGAACCGGTTGACCTCCGGGATCCACAGCAGCGCGAAGACCGCGATCAGCCCGAACGGGGCCAGCGGCTCCACCTGCCGCCGCACGTTGTACGACAGCCAGGGCTCGATGACCCCGTAGCCGTCCAGGCCCGGGACCGGCAGGAAGTTCAGGATCGCCGCCGAGACCTGCAGCAGCGCCAGGAAGGCCAGCGCGAAGCGGAACGCGGGCGGCACCCCGTCGAGCGCGTTCAGCCAGAACGGGGCCGTGCACACGGCGGCGAACGCCACGTTGGTGAGCGGGCCGGCGGCCGAGATCAGGCTGTGCTGCCAGCGCTTCTGGATCCGGCCCCGCTCGATGTACACGGCACCGCCGGGCAGGCCCAGGCCGCCCAGGATCACGAACAGCACCGGCAGGACGACGCTGAGCAGGACATGCGTGTACTTGAGCGGGTTCAGGGTCAGGTAGCCCTTGGCCCCAACGGTCAGGTCCCCGCTGTGCAGGGCGGTGCGGGCGTGCGCGTACTCGTGCAGGCAGAGCGACACGATCCAGGCGGAGGTCACGAAGAGGAAGATCGCGAGGCCGGCGCTGGCGGCGTAGCCGGTCCACACGGCCCAGCCGGTCACCGCCATGATCGCGACGATGCCGAGGAAGACGGAACTGATCTGCCGCTCGCCGCGGCTTGCCGTGTGACCCATGCGCGGCAACATACCCGCCGTCCGTGACACCCGGACCGGCGGGCCGGTCCCGGACGGAACTCAGGGGCGGGGCCCGGACGTCAACGGCGACAATGGGGCGGTGCGTTATGCGATTCTCGGCAGTGCCCAGGCGGTCCGCGACGACGGCAGCCCCGTCGCGCTCGGCGGCGCGCGGCTGCGCGCCCTGCTGACCGCGCTCGCGTTGCGGCCGGGGCGGGTGGTGCCGTCGGAGGTGCTGGTCGCGGAGGTCTGGGACGGCAGCCCGCCCGCCGACGCCGTCGCCGCGCTGCAGGCGCTGGTCGGCCGGCTGCGCCGGGCCGTCGGGCACGCCGCCGTCGCCTCCGACGCGCGCGGCTACCGGCTCGCCGCCGACCGCGGGGACGTCGACCTGTTCCGGTTCGACGAGCTCACCCGGGACGCCGCGCGCGCCCTGGCGGCCGGTGACCACGCCCGGGCCGCCGCCCTCTACCGGGACGCGCTCGCGCTGTGGCGCGGCCCCGCCCTCGCCGACCTGCCGGACCCGGCAGCCGAGGCCGCGCGGTGGGAGGCCGTACGCCTGGACGCGCGCCGGGGCAGACTCGCCGCGGAACTGGCACTGGGAGAACCGGACCGGGTCCTGCCGGAACTCACCGCGCTGTGCGCGGAGCGGCCCCTGGACGAACGCCTCCAGGCCCTGCGCATCAGGGCGCTGCGCGACGCCGGCCGCCCGGCCGAGGCCCTGGCCGCGTACGAGGAGGTCCGCCGCGACCTCGCCGCCCGCCTGGGCACGGACCCCGGCCCCGCCCTGACGTCCCTCCACGCCGAACTCCTCACACCGACACCCGCCCCATCCACCGCACCTGCCGCCGACCGTTCCGTACTTGCCGACCGTCCCGGCCACGCGGACCACGCGGACCGCGCGGGTCTGGCCGCCCCCGGCGGCGGCCACGCCGCCACCTCCGTCCCATGGGACGGCCCGCCCGCTTCGGGCGGAGCCCCCGCCCCCGACACCCCGGCCGGCCCGGCTGCCCCCGGCGGCCGGGCGGCTCCCGCGGTCGCGCCCGCGCCCCACGGCCGGGCCGTCCCGCACGTCGACGGTCCGCCCGTGGGGAATCTGCGGGTGCGGCTCACCACGTTCGTCGGGCGGGAGGAGGACATCCGGGTCATCGGGCGGGATCTCGCGGGGTCCCGGCTGGTGACGCTGCTCGGGCCCGGCGGGGCCGGGAAGACCCGGCTGTCGCAGGAGGCCGCAGAGGGTACCGGCGGGGCCGGCTGGCCCGACGGGGTGTGGCTGGTCGAGCTCGCGCCCGTGGACGATCCCGAGGACGTCCCGGAGGCGGCCCTGGCCGCACTCGGCGGCCGCGAGACCAAGCTTCGCGGCGGCGCCGCGGAGGAGCTGCGGGCCATGGTCGACCGGACCGGCGACGACCCGCTGGAACGGCTCGTGGAGTTCTGCTCCCGGCGCCGCCTGCTGATCCTGCTGGACAACTGCGAGCACGTGGTCGAGGCCGCCGCCCGGCTCGCCGAGGAGCTCCTGGCCCGCTGCCCGGGCGTACGGATCCTGGCGACCAGCCGCGAGCCGCTCGGCGTGCCGGGGGAGACCCTGCGGCCGGTGGAGCCGTTGCCGGACCCCGTCGCGCTGCGGCTCCTCCAGGACCGCGGCGCCGCCGCCCTTCCCGGCTTCCGGACGGACGAGGACCCGGCCGCGGCGGCCGAGATCTGCCGCCGCCTGGACGGGCTGCCCCTCGCCATCGAGCTGGCCGCGGCCCGGCTGCGGCTGCTGACACCGCGGCAGATCGCGGACCGGCTGGACGACCGCTTCCGCCTGCTGACCAGCGGCAGCCGCACCGTACTGCCCCGGCAGCAGACCCTGAGGGCCGTGGTCGACTGGTCCTGGGACCTGCTGGACGGGGCCGAGCGCACCGTGCTGCGCCGCCTGTCGGTCTTCGCCGGCGGCTGTGACCTGGCCGCCGTCGAGGCGGTCTGCGGCGACGACGCGCAGGCAGCCGTCAGTCTCCTCGGCGTCGCCGATGCCGCCGCCGTCGCCGATGTCACCGGCCTCCTCGGTGCGCTGGTCGACAAGTCCCTGGTCACCGCCGCCCCCGGGCCGGACGGGGAGATGCGGTACCGGCTGCTGGAGACCGTCGCCGAGTACGCCGCCGAGCGGCTCGCCGAGGCCCCCGGCGACCGGGAGGCCACCGAGCGGCGGCACCTCGTCCACTACCGCGAACTCGCCCGCACCACCGAGCCGCTGCTGCGCGGGCACCACCAGCGGGCCGCCGTCCGGCTGCTCGTCACCGAGTACGAGAACCTGCGCACCGCCATGCGCCGGGCCGTGGCCGCGCGGGACGCGCAGGAGGTGCTCTGCCTCGTCCACAGCCTCAACTGGTACTGGATCATGCACGACCTCAAGACGGAGTCCCGGCACTGGTCCGAGGCCGCCGCCGCCCTCGGCCCCGATCCGTTCCTGCCGCCCGTCGCCCCGGCCCGCCCCGTCCACCGGCGGATCGTCGACACGCCCCCGCCCTACGACGGAGAGCTGCTGACCGAGGGCTGGCGCGGCATCCAGCTGATCCGGCTCGCCTCCCGCGACCAGGGCGCCGAGGCCTGGCACACCCCGGAGACCGCCACCCAGATCGAAGGGGTGCTCGCGGCGTACCGGCCGGACCTGCCGCAGATCTGCCGGCTGCCCGCCGGGCTGTGGATCTACGCGGTGATGATCTCCGGGGACGTGGTGCTGCTCCGGCAGGTCATCGACTCCGGCGTGGACACCTCCCGGGAGCTCGGCTACCGCTGGGACCTGGCCTGCGCCCTCCAGCTCCGCGCCAACGTGCTCGCCAACCGCGCCGACTGGGCCGGCGACGCCGCCCGCGACGCCGAGGAGAGCCTCGCCCTCTTCCGGGAACTCGGCGACGACTGGGGCTGCGCCGAAGCCCTCTCGGCCCGCGCCGAGTCCCGCGAGAAGCGCGGCGAGTACACCCTGGCCGCCGAGGACTACCGGGCCGCGATCGGGTACGCGGAACGGCTCGGGGCCATGGCCCAGGTGACCGTGCTGCGGGTGCGGCTGGCCGGTGCCCTGCACGAGCAGGGCGACGGCGAGCAGGCCGAGGAGATCCTCACGGACGTGCTCGCCACCCCGCAGCGGTACGGCAACGAGGCCATGCCGGCCGCCCGCATGTTCTACGCCACCCGCCTGGGACGGACCGGCCGGCTGGCCGAGGCCCGTGCCCAGGTGCAGTACCTGCGCGAGGAGTTCGCGCTCGGCGCGTACGCGGTGTTCGACGCCTTCCTGCTCGGGCTGGTGGCCTGGCTGGACATCCGGGAGGGCAAGTACGAGGACGCCCGTCCGGTGCTCCGGCAGGCGCTGGCCACCGTCGAGGAGCCGATGGCGAGGGTGGTCTTCCCGCAGCTGCCCGCGGTCTTCCTGATGACCGCCGCCGGTGCGCTGACCGGGCTCGGCGGTCCGGAGCGCGCCGCCGACGCGGCCCGGCTGCTCGGCGCCTACCGCTCCCACCTGCCCACGGGGCACGTTCCGGTCGCCACCGAGCGCGAGGGCGCGGCCTGGGCCGAGGAGAGGGCCCGGGCGGTGCTCGGAGGCCCCGCCTTCGAGGCGGCGTACGCCGAGGGCGGCGGCCTCGGCATCGAGGAGGCCACGGCCCTGGTCTGACCCCCGCCTCAGCCCTGGTCCAACTCCAGGTAGGTGAACTCGTCCGCCGGGGTCGCGGGGGACGAGTAGCCGTTCGACATGACGGTGATGTTGACGGTCGCGGACTTGCCGATGCCGATGGTCGGGCTGGGCGCCTTGACGAGCAGCTGCTCGGGGGCCCACGCAAGGAGCTCGGCGGGGTTGTCGCCGAAGTAGACCTGGGCGTCCTGGGCGAAGACGACGCCGATGCCGCTGACCGTGACCTGGTCGTTCGCCCGGCCGGTGTCCGGGCTGATGCCGGTCACCGCCACGGCGGCGGGGCCGCCGTAGGCGAACACGCCGCGCGGCACGGCCGGGGAGGTGCCCAGGTTGTTCGTGGCCCGGACGTCGACCACGCCGACGCCTTCGGAGGGCGTCCAGGCGATGACCCCTTCGTCGGGGATGACGACGTACTCCCTGGTGGCCGGCAGCGTGCCGAAGTCGACCATGACGCCGTCGCCGAACCCGCTGCCGACGACCTCGACCGGGCCGCCGGCCGTACCGACGGGGGTCACGAGGGCCACCACCGGACCCGAGGGCACGTCGGGCGCGCCGAGGAGGCCCAGATAGGTGGAGTTGGCGTGCTGGAAGGCCACTTGGCCCATGAAGTCCTGGACCGACCTCTTCACCACGTTCGGGTCCACCGGGTCGTAGCTGTCGTTCAGAGGGTCGTCCTTGCCCGGCTGGACGTAGACGTGGGGACCGGGAAGCGCGGCGAGCGTCCCGATGACGGCCTTGACGTCGTCGTCCGCCACCGGGCCCGGAGCGGGGTACCACGGCTCGTCCTTGACCACGTCGAGGTTGTCCCAGGCCTGCGGCACCAGGTCGTTGATGTTGTAGTGGCGCTCGTTCGCCTGCCACTCCAGGGAGTCGACGTATGCGGCGAAGTCCGCTCCGCCGGCGGTGGGGGCGGCGAAGGTGTGCAGCTCGAAGTTCGGCTTCCCGTCGGGCCAGGTGAGCGTCTGGAGGTACGGGGCGACCATGGTCGCGATGCAGCCGCCCAGGCTGTGGCCGGTCACGTAGACGGTCGGGTGCGGCTGCGCCCGGCCGAGGGCGGTGGCGAGTGCCTGCGCCAGGGTGACACCCTCCGTGCTGCTCATGCCGACGACCTCGGTGAACGCCTTCATCGCCCCCTTGGCGACCCACACCCGGGACGGCACTCCGGCGAGGTTGAACGGGACCACCGTGCCGACGTCGAGGTCCTCCAGCAGGTCGGTCACGTTGCCGACGGTTCCGCGGATCACCACGGCGAACGAGTTGGAGCCGTCGGTGTTGGTGGCGAGGTAGGCCAGGTTGGCGTTGCCCGGACTCACCCCGAGCCAGGAGAGGACCCAGGTGCCCTGGGTCGCGAGCGAGGTGTCGGCCAGCTGCTGGTTGATGCCGAGGGT
Organism: Streptomyces sp. NPDC048603; assembly: GCF_043199475.1. Lineage (NCBI taxonomy): Bacteria > Bacillati > Actinomycetota > Actinomycetes > Kitasatosporales > Streptomycetaceae > Streptomyces > Streptomyces sp. NPDC048603. The sequence goes on from NZ_JBICVY010000010.1 coordinate 53,100, forward strand.
GATCCGGGCGCTGTGTTCCGCGAGGGTCTCGCCCGAGGGGCGCGGGGTGGCGGCGGTCGCCGCGATCGCGGAGAGGGTCATGGTCACCTGTGGGACGGTCACCTGCGGGCCCGTCGGCTGCGGGACGGTCGGCTGGTTCCGGTCGGTCGCCATGCTCGCTCCTCTGGGGATCGCCCAATCGCCCGGTCCGGCCGGAGCAGGTTCGCGGCCAACCTACTTTTCGCCGGGGGATCCCGGCGGGAGGCGGGCCCCGGGTTCATGCGATCGGGCCAGGAGGCGGGAGCGGCGGCCGGACCGGGATCCCCCGGCCGCCGCTCCCGCCTCGCGGACCGCACCGGCTCAGCTCTTGTTGCGGAACTTCCGCACCGCGAGCGGCGCCGTCACCAGGGTGATGCCGACCGCCCAGGCCAGGGTGATCAGCACCGGCTGGGCGATCGCGCCCTCGTCGTTGATCAGGTGCCGGGCCGCGTCGGCCAGGTTCGACAACGGGTTCACGTCGGTGAAGGACTGCAGCCAGTCGGGCATGTTGGTGACCGGCGCGAAGATGGAGCTGCCGAACTGCAGCGGCATCAGGACCAGCATCGCCGTGCCCTGGACCGCCTGGGCGGTCTTCATCGTCAGCCCCAGCAGGATGAAGATCCACATCAGCGAGGCGCCGAAGGCCATGGACAGGGCTACGGCGGCCAGCACGTGCAGCACCGAGCCGTGCACGCTCATGCCCAGCACGAAGCCCATGATCAGCAGGATGGTGGTGGCGACCATCATCCGGCCCAGCTCGACGACGATCTTGGCGATGAGGACCGAGGAGCGGGCGATCGGCATGGACCGGAAGCGGTCCATCACGCCCTTCTTGAAGTCGTCGTTGACGCCGGTGCCCACCGCCATGGCGATGTTCATGCCCATCATGGCCATAAGGCCGGGCACCAGGTAGTTGACGTACTGGTCGAGGTTGTCCTTGCCGAACATCTGGCCGCCGAAGACGAACGTGAACAGCAGGGTGAAGATGATCGGCATGAGCAGGACGTCGAACATCGACTCCGGATCCTGCTTGATCTGCAGCGCGTTCCGGCGCACCAGGGCGCCGATGTGCCGCAGGTGGGCCCGCAGCGGGATCCGGCCCTCCGGCTCCGGGACGGCGGACCCGCCGGCCGGGGTGCCGGACGGGCTGCCGGACGGCGTACGGGTGGGCGTCGTGGTGACGGCGCTCATGCCGCGACCTCCTCGGTGTGCTGGTGCGTGCCGTCGGCGCCGTCGGTGCCGTTGGTGCCGTCCGTGCCGGGGACGGGCCCGGCCTTGTGGCCGGTGATGGAGAGGAACACCTCGTCCAGGCTGGGCAGGTAGGTGCCGAGGTCGGCCACGGCGTAGCCGCGGGCGCCCAGCAGGCCGACCACCGCGGTCAGCTGCTCGTCGCTCAGGATCGGCACGAGCAGCACGCCCTCGTCGGGCACGGCCTGGGAGCCGGCCGGCCCGTCCAGCCCCGCCTCCGCCAGCGAGCGGGCCATGCCGGGCAGGTCGGCCGGGTCCACCGGGCGGATCCGCAGGGTACGGCCGCCGACCCGGGCCTTCAGCTCGTCCACCTTGCCCTTGGCGATGACCTTGCCGCGGTCGATGACCGTCAGCTCGTGCGCGAGCTGCTCTGCCTCCTCCATGTACTGGGTGGTGAGCAGCACCGTGGCTCCCTCGGCGACCATGCGCTGCACCTCGTCCCACACCTCGTTGCGGGTGCGCGGGTCGAGGCCGGTGGTGGGCTCGTCCAGGTACAGCACGGCCGGCCGGCCGATCATGGAGGCGGCCAGGTCCAGCCGACGGCGCATGCCGCCCGAGTAGTTCATCGCGGGCTTCCTGGCCGCGTCGGTCAGGGAGAACCGCTCCAGCAGCTCGTCCGCCCGGCTCCGGGACTCCTTGCGGGAGAGGTCGAGCAGCCGCCCGATCATGTAGAGGTTCTCCCAGCCGGACAGCTTCTCGTCGACCGAGGCGTACTGTCCGGTCAGGCCGATGGTGCGGCGCAGCTGCCGGGGCTGGCGGACCACGTCGAAACCGGCCACGGTGGCGGTCCCGGCGTCCGGGACGATCAGGGTGGACAGGCAGCGCACCAGGGTGGTCTTGCCGGCGCCGTTCGGGCCGAGCACGCCGAGGACGGTGCCCTCGCGGACGTCCAGGTCCACACCGTCCAGTGCTTTGGTCTCGCCGTAGTGCTTGACCAGCCCCCGCACCTCCACGGCGTTCGCCGCGCCGTGCCGGGGATTCTTGTCGATTCGCGTCATGCCCACCATGAGAGCAGCGGCCACCGACAACGCACCGACAGAGCGCCTACAGGACGCCGACGGGACGCCGACGGGACGCCGACGGGACCCGACGGGCTGCCGACAGAAATGCCGGCAGCCCGCCGACACCGAGGTGTCGACGGGCTGCCGGGCAGGCTGACGATGTCGTCAGTGCACGCTGTGCTCCTCCAGCGGGAACGTTCCGCCCACCACGTCCTCCGCGAATGCCTTCGCCGCGTCGCCCATGGTGGCGCGCAGAGCGGCGTACTGCTTCACGAAGCGCGGCATCTTCCCGCCGGTGAGGCCCATCATGTCGGTCCACACCAGTACCTGCGCGTCGCAGTCGGCGCCGGCCCCGATGCCCACGGTCGGGATGTGCAGCGACCGGGTCACCTCCGCCGCCAGCTCCGCCGGCACGAGCTCCAGCACCACGGCGAACGCGCCCGCGTCCTGTGCCGCCTTCGCGTCGCGCAGCAGCTGGTGCGCCGCCTCGTCGCCGCGGCCCTGGACCCGGTAGCCCATGGCGTTGACCGACTGCGGGGTCAGCCCCAGGTGGGACATGACCGGGATGCCCGACTGCACGATCAGCTCGGTCTGGCGCAGCGAGCGTTCGCCGCCCTCCAGCTTGACCGCGCCGACGCCCGCCTCCTTGACCAGCCGGGTGGCGCTGCGCAGGGCCTGCACCGGGCCCTCCTGGTACGAGCCGAACGGCATGTCCCCGATGACCAGGGCGCGCTTCGTGCCGCGGACCACCGCGGCCGACAGCATGGTCATCTCGTCCATCGTCACGGGGACGGTGGTGTCGTAGCCGAGGTGGCAGTTGCCCATCGAGTCGCCGACGAGGATGACCGGGATGCCGGACTCGTCGAAGACCGACGCGGTCATCGCGTCGTAGGCGGTGAGCATGGGCCACTTCTCGCCGCGTTCCTTGGCGAGGGTGAGGTCGCGGACGGTGATGCGCCGGGTGCCCTTGCCTCCGTAGAGGACGGGGCCGGATGTTTCGCGGGCAGGCGAAACGGGGGCATGCGTCATTGCAACTGCTCCTTGTGTCATCTCGAGGCACCCTGACGGTGTCCCCGGACTCACTCACATCGTCGCACCCGGGCGGGCCGGGGCGGAAGTATCGGGCCGGGTGCGGCGGCACACAGGAGCCGGGCGCGGCGGCGTGCAAGGGCCGGGTACGGAAGCTCCCCGCCCCGGCGGCGGCGCGCGCGGGCGGAATGTGCGCGTTTCGTGACAAGGGGAACCTGTGTCCTGCGCACCTTCGTCCTCCCGGTCGTACGAACCGGAACGGTACGTCACGGAAGGCTCCGGATATCGCCTAGGGTCAAGGGGCGGGGACGGAGCGCGAGCACGGCAGCGAGGACAGTGGTATGGCACAGGCGTATATGACGGACACCGGGAACGGCGGCTCGGAGCCCGAGCCTTCCGGGTCCCGCGTCCGCCGCCGCCTCGCCGACCTGCGCAAAGACGGGGGCATCTGGAAGCGGGGGATCGTGCTGGCGGTGCTCGCCGGCCTGCTCTCGCTGGTGATGGTCTTCCACGCCTACCTGCCGAACGACATCGGCAACACCGGCAGCCTGATCGAGACCTTCCTCCCCTGGCTCGGGGTGGCCGTTCCGCTTTTGTTCGCCGGCGCGTTCGTCCGGAAGTCCGCCACCGCGCTGCTGGCGATACTGCTGACCCTCGCCGTCTGGCTCAACCTCTTCGGCGGCCTGGTCTTCGACAAGTCCGGCTCGGGCGGCAACCTCACCGTCGCCACCCACAACGTCGACGCCGACAACACCGACCCCCGGGGCACCGCCGAGTCGGTGGCCGCGGCCGGGGCGGACGTACTGGCCCTGACCGAGCTCAAGGCGAGCGCGGTGCCCGTCTACGAGAAGGCCCTGGAGGGCACCTACAAGTACCACGCGGTCGAGGGCACGGTCGGCGTGTGGAGCAAGTACCCGCTGACCAGCGCCCTGCCCGTGGACATCAAGATGGGCTGGATCCGGGCGATGCGCGCCACCGTGAAGACCGAGCAGGGCGATGTGGCCGTGTTCGTCGCGCACCTGCCCTCGGTACGGGTCAAGCTGAACGCCGGCTTCACCGCCAACCAGCGCGACAACAGCGCCGAGGCGCTCGGCCAGGCACTGGCCCACGAGCCGCTGCGCCGGGTCATCCTGCTCGGGGACCTCAACGGCACCATGAACGACCGGGCTCTCTCCCCGGTGACCTCGCAGATGCGCTCCACCCAGGGCGCGGCGGGCGACGGCTTCGGCTTCAGCTGGCCGGCCCAGTTCCCGATGGCCCGGATCGACCAGATCATGGTCCGCGGGATCAAGCCGGAGGCCTCCTGGACCCTCCCGCGCACGGGCAGCGACCACCTTCCCGTCGCCGCCCGCGTCACCGTCCGTCCGTAGGGGCCGGGCCGTCCGTAGGGGCCGGGCCGCGCGTCAGGGCCGGGGCCCCGGCCCTCAGGGGTGCTCGCGCCAGCCGTTGGTGATGGGCAGCCGCCGGTCCTTGCCGAAGCCCTTGGCGGAGATCTTGGTGCCCGGCGGGTATTGGCGGCGCTTGTACTCCGCCCGGTCGACCATGCGGATCGTCTTCGCCACCAGCTCGGCGTCGTAACCGGCCGCCACGATCTCCGCCAGGCCCTGGTCCCGGTCCACGTACCGCTCCAGGACGGCGTCCAGGACCGGGTAGTCGGGCAGCGAATCGGTGTCCACCTGGCCGGGGCGCAGTTCGGCGCTCGGCGGCTTCCCGATGGAGTTCTCCGGGATCGGCGGGGTCTCGCCGCGCTCCCCGGCGGTCCTGTTGCGCCAGCGGGCCAGCCGGAACACGTCCGTCTTGTAGACGTCCTTGATCGGCCCGTAGGCGCCGACCGAGTCGCCGTAGAGGGTGGAGTAGCCGACCGCCAGCTCGGACTTGTTGCCCGGCGCCAGCACGATGTGCCCCTCCTGGTTGGACAGGCCCATCAGCAGGGTGCCGCGCAGCCGGGACTGCAGGTTCTCCTCGGCCAGCCCGGTCAGGCCCAGCGAGCCCATGTACGCGTCGAACATCGGCTCGATGGACACCGTCCGGAAGTGCAGGCCGGTACGCCGGGCCAGCTCGGCGGCGTCGTCCCGGGAGTGCTGCGAGGAGTACTTGGACGGCATCGACACGCCGTACACGTTCTCCGGGCCGAGGGCGTCGCAGGCGAGGGCGGCGACCAGGGCGGAGTCGATGCCCCCGGAGACCCCGATCAGCACCGAGCGGAAGCCGTTCTTGCGGACGTACGCGCGCAGTCCGGTGACCAGTGCCCCGTAGACCTCGGCGTCGTCGTCCAGCCGGTCGGCCTGTCCGCCGGTGACCTCCGGCTCGTACGGCTCCACCGGCTCCCCGGAGACCACCACGCGGTCGATGCGCAGGCCGTCGGCGACCACGCCCTCCGGTGCGTCCGGGGCGGCGGCCGGCAGGTCGAGGTCGACCAGGACGCAGCCCTCGCGGAACTGCGGGGCGCGGGCGATGACCTCGCCGTCGCGGTCGACGACGATCGAGTCGCCGTCGAACACGAGCTCGTCCTGGCCGCCCGTCATGGCCAGGTAGGCGAGGGTGCAGCCGGCCTCCTGGGCGCGCTTGCGCACCAGCTCCAGGCGTACGTCGTCCTTGTTGCGCTCGTAGGGCGAGGCGTTGACCGAGATGAGCAGGCCGGCCCCGGCGGACCGGGTGGCGGGGACCCGGCCGCCGTCCTGCCACAGGTCCTCGCAGATGGCCAGGGCCACGTCCACCCCGCGCACCCGGACCACGGGCTGGGTGTCGCCGGGCACGAAGTAACGGAACTCGTCGAACACCCCGTAATTGGGGAGGTGGTGTTTGGCGAAGCGGAGCACCACCTCGCCCCGGTGCAGGACGGCTGCGGCGTTCTCGGGCGCGCCGGCCGGGCGGCCGAGCCGGGATTCGGTCCCTCCGGCCCGGTCCAGGTAGCCGACGACCACGGGGAGTTCACCGAGTCCCTCGGAGGACAGCCGGGCGGCCAGTTCGAGGAGTGCGGCCCGGGATCCCTCGACGAAGGAGGCGCGCAGGGCGAGGTCCTCGACGGGGTAGCCGGTCAACGCCATTTCGGGGAACGCCACCAGGTGGGCGCCCTGCTCGGCGGAGTGCCGGGTCCAGTGCACGATCGCGTCGGCGTTGGCCGCGATGTTGCCGACGTGTGCGTCGATCTGATTCAGCGCGAGGCGAAGTTGAGGCACGGATCCAGTGTAATCGTCTTTCTGACGCGATGTCCTGGAACCTACGGAGTGACCCCTGTCTCCACGGCGGGAGACAGGGGTCACGGGGGGCCTGGAGGTCAGCTGAGGTTGCCCGACCAGATGGCGTTCTCGTAGCCGACGGCCGCCGGGGAGATCTCGAACTGGAGGCCCTTGGTGCCCTCGGTGAGGCCGTACCCGAAGACCGCGGTGGCCGACTGGCCCGGCAGCAGGGTGCCCTCGAAGGGCTTGTAGACCTCGTCGTCGAACAGCCGGTCCACTTCCACGCCCTTGTCGTCGCGGGCGGAGGGCAGGGCCAGGCGGATCTCGATCTTCTTGTCGGAGCCGTTCTTGATGGTGGCCGTCACCTTGGCCGCCGAGGTGGGGCGGTCCGGCATGTAGGCGTTCGGCTCGGGCTTGTAGCCCTTGACCTCAGTGACGGTGACCTCGACCCCGTCCTGGTAGCGGTAGGTCTTGCCGAAGGCGAGCGGGCTGTCCGGGCCGGGCAGGTCGTCGTAGCTGTCGCTGTCGCCGTACCCGGAGTCGGAATCGGAGTCCGACTCGGAGTCAGAGTCGGAGTCGGAGTCGTCCTCGTAGTCGTCCAGGCTCCGCTCGTAGCGCGCGTCGTCGCGCTTGTCCGCGTCCACGGAGATCTGGATGGTGAAGACGACGCCCACGATCATCGAGAGGAAGGAGAGCGAGCCGAGGACGATGCCGGTGATGGCCATGCCCTTGCGGCCACCGCCCTTGTTGGCCTTGGCGAGGCCCGCGACGCCGGTGCCGATGGCGGTCGCGCCGAAGGTGAACACGACCGCGAAGAGGTACGGCACGAAGCCGAGCACGAAGGCCAGGGCGCCGATGATCAGCGAGCCGAGGGCCAGTCCGTTCTGGTCGGCCGGCGGCGTGAAGGCCGGGCCGCCGGGGTACGGGGCGGCCGGGTAACCGGGGTACTGGCCCCAGGCGTTGCCGGGGCCACCCGGCGCGCCCGGGGTTCCGTACGGCGCGGGGGCGCCGGGCGCGGGCGGGACGAACGCGCCGGGCTGCGGCGCGGCAGCGGCCGCGCCGGCCGGAGCGGGCGGCGCGAAGGGGTTCGGGGCGGAGGCGGCGGCCTCTGCGGGGGCCCCTGCCGGGGCCGGTGCCGGAGACGGAGACGCGAACGGGCCCGGCGCGGCAGCGGCCGGCTCGACGGGGGCCGGCGCCGGGGCGTCGACGGGGGTCGGGGCCGGGGCCGGGGCCGCAGGGGCGTCCGCCGGCGCGGGCACCTTGTCGAGCGACAGCGTGGGCGCGGCCGGGGCTTCGGCGAGCGTGGGCGCGTCGGTCTCGGCCGGCGTCTCCGCCGGAGCCTCGGCCGGAGCCGGGGTCTCAGCGGGGGCGGGCGCCTTGTCGAGGGAGAGCGTGGCCGGTGCCGCGTCCGCCGGTTCGGCGGCCGGGGTCTCGGCGGGTATCGCGACGCCCTCGGTGACCGTCGGCTCGGGCGAGCCGGCGGGCGGGGTGGTGTGCGGCTGGTTCGAGGGCGGCGTGCTCATGCCTGGGACGTTCCTCACGTGGCGGCGATGTCGTGCGGTTTTGCCGCCCAGCCTGTCATGAGCCTGACCCGCCCTCAAAGGGGGTTTGCCCTCGCCGTCCTTCCGTTGCGCGCGTCACGCCACTCCGGGGCAACGAGCCCGCCCGTCCACGCGTCTTGCAGGGCGGATGCGGATGCGGATGCGGATGCCCGCGCGGCATCCCGACGCCGTCCCTGACCCACCCTGCTTAGGATGAGTCGCATTATGTCCACACAAGGTACGCGGTTGATCGCCGCTCTCCTCGGTCTGAGCGCCGCCGCTTACACCGCGTGGGTGCTCGAAGTCGTCCTCTCCACCGGGCTGAACCCCATCGAGACGTACGTCAGCGAGCTCGCGGCCCGGGACCAGCCCCTCGGCGGCTTGTTCCGCGCCACCGACTTCACGGCCGGACTGCTCGCCTTCGCGGGCGGCCTGCTGGCGCTGATCCGGCTGGCCAAGTACCCCGAGACCCGCCGCCTCTGGTCGGTGATCGGCTGGCACGGCGTCGCCCTGTTCGGCGCGGCCACCGCAGCCGACGCCTGGCTGCCGCTCAGCTGCAAGCCCACCGTGGACCCGGCCTGCGCCTCCCGGGAAACCGCCGGGCTGGTGCCCGCCACCCACCAGGCGCACGCCATCAGCAGCAGTCTGGCCATGTGCGGCGCGCTCGTCGCGATCGTCGCGCTCACCGTCGCCGCCCGCCGCTACGGCTGGTTCGCCCCGCTCGCCCGGTACGGCCCCGCACTGGTGGTGCTGGAACTCCTCGCCACCGCCTGGACCCTCGGCGCGATTGCCATGTTCACGGCCGGACGCGGCACCTGGGCGCTCGGCGCCGGCCAGCGTCTGCAGGTGCTGCTGGTCGCGGTCTGGCTCGGCGTGCTCGCGTACTCGGTGTACCGGGAACGCCGGACATGAGCGCCGGGCCGGGTTTGGCACCTGGAGGGAACTGGTCCGGTTTCGTACGGGCCGGCCGGGACGGGGTGCCGCTGCACGTACGCGTCGAGGGCCGCGGACCGGTCTGTGTCCTGTCCGCAGGGCTGGCCCTGAGCTGGTTCGACTGGGACGCCGTCACCGCGCTGCTCGCTCCGCACCGCACCGTGGTCCGCTTCGACCGCCCCGGCCACGGGCTCAGCGCCCCCGCCGCCGTACCGCCGACGGCCGCCGGGGAGGCGCACCGGATCGCCGCTCTGCTCGACGCGCTCGACCCGTGCCTGCCGGCCGGTCCGGTGACGGTGGCCGGGCACTCGATCGCCGGGTTCCACGCGGAGGCGTTCGCCCGCCTGTACCCGGACCGGACCGCGGCCCTGCTCCTGATCGACAGCAGCGTGGAGGAGGACGTCCGTACGACCGCCGCCGGCACCGCCGTACGCACCGCTGCCGCGCGCGCCCTCGGCTCGGCCGTGACCGCCGCCGGGCTGCCCGCCGCCCTGGGACCGCTGGTCCGCCGCGCCGCCGTACGGCTCTCCCGGAGCGGCCGGACCGACGGGGCCGGCCGGACAGGCCCGGCCGGCGGTGCAGGCCGGGCTGACGGTGCCGACAGGGCTGACGGTGCCGACGGGGCGGCCCGGCCCGCGGCCGCGCGGGACCTCGTCCGCCGCTGCTACCGCACCGGCCGGGTCTGGCGCGGGGCCCTGCTGGAGAACGCCCGCTACCCGGACATGGCCGCCGAGGTCCTGGCCCTGCGGAGGACCCGTCCGCTGACCGCTCCGGTCGTGGTCCTCGCCGCCCACGACGGCTCCGCGAGCCGTCCGGCCCTGCGCTGGCTCGCCCGGCAGGCCGCCCTCGCGGACACCCTCGGAGCCCGCTTCGAGGTGGCAGAACCGGCCGGCCACCTGCTGATGCTGGACCGCCCGCACGAGATCGCGCGGGCGGTGCTGGGCGCGGCCGGCCCTGCCTGACGTACCGGACCGGTCCGGACCGGGTCCGGACCGGGGCCGGATCGGACCGGGAGACCGGGCGCGGCCGTACGGGTGAGCGTACGGCCGCGCCGGCCCCGGCGGCGTGCCGCTACTCCTGCGGCTTCGCGCCCCGCTGCTTGAGCATGTCCGCCATCAGCAGCATCTCCGACTGCTGGGCGTCCACCATGCCCTGGGCCAGCTTGCGCTCGACGGGGTTCTCGCACTGCTTCGCGCAGCCCTCGGCCATCGCGACGCCGCCCTTGTGGTGCTCGGTCATCAGCTGCAGGTAGAGGATCTCGGCCTGCACGCCCTCGGCGGTGCCGAGCCGGGCCATCTCCTCCTTGGTGGCCATGCCGGGCATCAGCGCGCCGGGCTTCGTCTTGACGCCGCCCATCTCGTGACCGCCCTGACCGCCGTGGCCACCGCCGTGCCCGGAGTGCCCACCGGACCCGCCGGACCCGCCGGATCCGTCAGACCCAACGGACCCGCCGGACTCGGCCATCCACGCCATCGGCGCCTGACCGGGCTCCACCTTCGGCAGCCCCCACAGGTCCAGCCAGCCCAGCATCATGCCCCGCTGGTTGGCCTGGGTGTTGGCGATGTCGTAGGCGAGGCTGCGGACCGCCTCGTCCTTCGTGCGGTCCCGCACGATGAAGGACATCTCCACCGCCTGCTGGTGGTGGACCGACATGTCCCGGGCGAAGCCCGCATCGGCCGAGGCGTTGTCCGGGGCGTCCGCCCCGGAGCCGGAGGACCCGCTCGCCACGGCGACCGTGGCCGCCGCCGCGAGCACCAGCGCCAGCAGCACCGCGCCGACCGCCACCCGCACCGTACGCGCCGGACGGGCCGCGGGAACGGCGGCGCCGTCGACCACGGCCACGGCCACGGCCACGGCCACGGTCTCGGCTACGGCCTCGGCACCGTCCCCGGCCCTTGTCCCTTTTTCCGCCTGGCTCACTGAGCCGTCACACCCTGCGTGCAGGCGGCACCCGGCTCGGGGGTCTGCGGGCCCTGCACGTACTTGCCGAAGAACGTGTCGACCCGCGGGTCGGCCGCGCTGTCCACGGTCAGCTGCTTGCCCCAGGCGCTGAGCATGATCGCGCCGGACTGCTCCTTCACCGGGCTCATCAGCGAGTACGGGGTCTTCTTGACCTTCTCGGCGAGCTTGTCGATCTCCGCCTTCGGCGCCTTCTCGTTGTACGTCACCCAGACGGCGCCGTGCTCCAGCGAGTGCACCGCGTTGACCTCGGGGATCGCGCTCGGGTAGACGTCGCCGTCGCAGTTCATCCAGCGCGGGTGGTGGTCACCGCCCACCGGCGGGGTCATCTCGTACTTGACCTGGGTCTCGACGTGGTTCCGGCCGAGCTTCTTGGCGTCCCAGTTCTTCTCGCCGTCCACCGGCTTCTTCAGGGCCTCGGTGCGCTTGTTCTCCTTGTCCTTCTGGTCCATCACCACGTAGCCGGCGCCGCCGACGATGCCCGCGACGATCAGTACCGAAACGGTGATCGTGATGATCTTGATGCGGCGGTCCCGGGCCTGCTCGACGCGCCGCATCTCGGCTATCCGCTGCTGCCGGGAGCTGCCGCCCTGGTTGTTGGTCTTGGTGGCCATCTTGGTGTGCCTGTCCTTCTGCTGAGGGGGGTGGGTGGATCGGCGAGGGTCGTCGGCGACCGGACCGGTCAGGTCCGCAGCACCTGAAGGACATGCAGGTCGGGTGCCCGGGCCGGGGGCTGCACCGGCCGCGCCGCGCCCGCCGCCCGCACCGCGGCGACCGGCGCCGGCTCGGCCCCGTGCGTGGCCACGGCGGGCGGTGGCACGGGCACCAGGCCGGGCGTGACGTGCGAGAAGGGGGAACAGGCGGGCAGGTCGTACGGGCACACGTACGAGGCGTGCGCCCGGTGTGCGGGGACGGGCCCGGGGCCGGGCCCGGTGACGGGAGCCGCGGCGCGCACGCCGGGCGGCCCCGGCAGGGCCCCTGAGGCCGGACCGGAAGCCGCTCCGGCGACGCCGTGCGCCACGAGCCGGTCCGCGGCCTCGCCGCCACCCGTACGCGCGCACAGGAACAGCGCTCCGACCAGCGTCCCGAGGGCGCACAGCAGCGCCGCTCGGCGTACTCCGCGCCCGCGCTGCGTGTGAGACCTGCCCCCCATGGGCGCCGATGGTAGTGCTCATGACGCCCGAGCGGTCAGTGCGGGGTGCCCGGTGACTCCGGGGGTGCGTAATCTGGCGGAAACCACGGCCCGCGATACTGGCCGCGCCAGGTCCTGGCGATGGTGGTGCACAGGTCGTCTGAACTGCGAGGATGAGCCCATGGACAAGCAGCAGGAATTCGTCCTCCGGACGCTCGAGGAACGCGACATCCGGTTCGTGCGCCTGTGGTTCACCGACGTGCTCGGCTTCCTCAAGTCGGTCGCGGTCGCCCCCGCCGAGCTGGAACAGGCATTTGACGAGGGCATCGGCTTCGACGGCTCCGCGATCGAGGGCTTCGCGCGGGTCTACGAATCCGACATGATCGCCAAGCCGGATCCGGGGACCTTCCAGATACTGCCGTGGCGCGCCGAGGCCCCGGGCACCGCCCGTATGTTCTGCGACATCCTCATGCCGGACGGCTCCCCCTCCTTCGCCGACCCCCGCTTCGTCCTCAAGCGGATCCTGGCCAAGACCTCCGACCTGGGCTTCACCTTCTACACCCACCCGGAGATCGAGTTCTTCCTGCTGAAGGACAAGCCGCTGGACGGCTCCCGGCCGGTCCCGGCGGACAACTCCGGCTATTTCGACCACACGCCGCAGAACGTCGGCATGGACTTCCGCCGCCAGGCGATCACCATGCTCGAATCCATGGGCATCTCGGTCGAGTTCAGCCACCACGAGGGCGCCCCGGGCCAGCAGGAGATCGACCTCCGCTACGCCGACGCCCTCTCCACGGCGGACAACATCATGACCTTCCGCCTGGTCATGAAGCAGGTCGCGCTGGAACAGGGCGTCCAGGCCACCTTCATGCCGAAGCCGTTCTCCGAGTACCCGGGTTCGGGCATGCACACCCACCTCTCCCTCTTCGAGGGCGACCGCAACGCGTTCTACGAGTCGGGAGCCGAGTACCAGCTCTCCAAGGTGGGCCGCTCCTTCATCGCCGGCCTGCTGCGCCACGCGGCCGAGACGGCGGCGGTCACCAACCAGTGGGTCAACTCCTACAAGCGCATCTGGGGCGGCTCCGGCCGCACCGCCGGCTCCGGCGGCGAGGCCCCCGCGTACATCTGCTGGGGCCACAACAACCGCTCCGCGCTGATCCGCGTCCCGATGTACAAGCCGGGCAAGATGGGCTCCTCCCGGGTCGAGGTCCGCTCGATCGACTCGGGCGCCAACCCGTACCTGACGTACGCGGTCCTGCTCGCGGCGGGCCTCAAGGGCATCGAGGAGGGCTACGAACTCCCGGCCGGCGCCGACGACGACGTGTGGGCCCTCTCCGACGCGGAACGCCGCGCGATGGGCATCGAGCCCCTCCCGCAGAACCTCGGCGAGGCCATCACCCTGATGGAACGCTCCGAACTGGTCGCCGAAACCCTCGGTGAACACGTATTCGATTTCTTCCTGCGCAACAAGAAGCAGGAGTGGGAGGAGTACCGCTCGGAGGTCACCGCCTTCGAACTCCGCAAGAACCTCCCGGTGCTGTAACCGCGGGCCACAGGGCCCATCGGGCGGACAGACACGGCAGGCAGGGCCGGCGACGGTGCGTCGCCGGCCCTGCCTGTGTGCGGGGTGTTCCGGTCAGAACTGGAACGTGCCCTCCGGCGGGATCGTGATGTCGCCGATGGGCTTGGTCAGCAGATCCACTCCGCCCTGCTGGATGTGCAGGACGACGTTGTCGTAGTGGATCTGGATCAGGTTGACCCGCCAGTTCCCGTTGGGGCACACGTCCCGCGCCGACGGCTGCTCGGGAATGGGGAGGTTCACGTTGCTGAAGGTGATCTGGCCGTTGCGCGCCTGGAAGGTCCTCGTCGGGCCGGTCACCTGGTTGAACTCGGTGCCCTGCCCGGGTGCGATGTTGCCGCCCCGGTTCGAGCACACGTACTCGGCCTCGACGGAATCCGCCGTGATGAAGGCGCCGGTGGCGCGGTTGCCCAGGCCCGCTGCCTTGCCGCTGCACGTGATGCCCGAGGTCAGGGACGTGGTGCAGGTGACCGGTCCGATGAAGTGCTCGCCTTGGGCGGTGGCCGTCGTGGTGCCTGCGGCACCGGCGACGACGGTGAGGAGCGCGGTCGCGAGGACGCGTCGCATGGGGTCTCCGTTTCCGTGGAGGGGAGAGAGGTGCGCGACGCTCCTCCAGGGGGCGTCGCCGACAGAGCAATCTCACGCCGGACGCAGAGTCATGCCCGGATTGGGATGCTCGGAGTAGAGACGGTCACCGCGAGGATGACTTTCCCGGCGCGTCTCCTGTCACGGACAGGGGGCCTCGGACGCGCGAGAGCCGGGACACCCGACGGGTGTCCCGGCTCTCGCGCGTTCGGGGGCGTTCGTGCGGTCAGTTGACGACCGGGCGCCAGGCCGCGCGGGGGGCGTCCGGGTCGGGGGTGGTGTCGGTGCGGCGGGTGGGGGCCGTGGTGGCGTGCAGGCGGGCGTCGACGCCCAGGACCACCGTGGTGGTGCCGGTGGCTTCGACCAGGCCCGCCGGGGCGCCGGAGAACATCGTCTGGGACTGGCCCCAGGCCGGGGCGCCGGTCAGCGGGGTGGAGCCCACGGTGCCCTTGTCCGCACGGCCCGAGAGCAGGGTGCCCGCGACGCTCACCGCGCCGTAGCCGGCCTGGCCGCCGTGCTCGGTGACCGGGGAGACGGCCGGCCTGCCCGCGGGGGCGGCGGTGACCAGGGCGGAGCGGACCACGCCGGAGTCGGGGCGGCGGAAGTACAGCCGGACGCCCTGGCCCTCCGGTGCCGCGGTGAGCGGGACGGTGGTCGGCGGGAGGCCGGTCACGAACGGGCCCTGGAGCGGGGCGTCCGCGGCCGGCCGGGTCCAGGCCAGGACGGTGCGGCCGGTGGAGGCGAAGACATGGGTGCGGCCGGCCGCGTCGGTCGCGGTCACCGGGTCGCTCTGCAGGTCGCCGCCGCCCAGCTGCTGCCAGGGGCCGAAGCCGCCGGCCGGCAGCTGGGTGGCGGAGCGCAGGCTGCGCCTGGCGTCGCGTACGTAGACGGTGAGGAGGCCGTTGCGGTCCACCGCGGTCGCGGGGCCGCTGATCGCGGAGTAGCCGTCGGCGTCGGCGGCCTCCGGAGTGCCGGCCGACTGCCAGGCGCCGAAGGTGCCGTCCGGGGTCTTCTGGACGGCGTAGACGACCTCGCGGCGGTAGTCCTGCGGGCGCTGGCCGAGGGTGGTGCGGGTGCCGACGACCGCGATCCGGCCGTCGGGCAGGCGGGCGGCGGAGACCCCGGGGTCGATGCCGCCGCCGGGGAGCAGCACCGGGCCGGTCCAGGCGGCCTGCGGGCCGGCGCCGGCCCGGGTCCAGTACGCCATCCCGCCGTCGAGGGAGGCGAAGGCCCAGAGCTTGCCGCCGGCGCCCTGGACGAGCCAGGAGGTGCTGTCGGCGCGGGTGTAGCGGAGGCTGTGGGCCCAGATGTGGCCGGTCGGCAGGTTGCCGACCTTGCGGTCGCCGCAGCCGTAGGGGGAGCCGCAGTGGTTCTGGTGGTCGGCCCAGCCGTACGTCCGGAGGGAGCCCACCTTCGCCTGGACCGTCTGCGGGTCCAGGCTCCTGGGCAGGACGCCGTTGTGGTAGCCGAGGTAGTTCTGGACCGTGAAGTGCGGGCGGTCCTTGACCTGCGTGTACCGCTCGACGGCGGCCTGGGCGAACCGGGCGCCGAACATGTGGTCCTGGTGGTCGTCCGGGGTACCGCTCTTGGGGTGTTTGCCGGGCGTGGGGTCCTGCATGCGTATCGTCGTCGGCCGGTAGCGGTCGAGGACGCCCGCGATGGTGGATATCGCCTGTTCCTTGGTGTACGTGAACGGCTGCTTGACCGGGCTGTCCTTGGTGAGCACGGAGTTCAGGGCGGGTATCCGCCCGTTCCACAGGCCGCGCAGGCTGTTCGGGCGGTCGGCGCCGATGTGGCCGGCCTCGCGCAGCTGCAGCCACACCAGGTTCACCTGGGGCTTGGCGATGAGGGTGTCGACCTCGGCCTGGCCGCCGCCGGCGGTGGGTATGGAGACGCGGTTCCAGGCGGACGCGCGGTCGCCGGTCGCCATCTCGGCGTAGGCGGCGCGTATGCCGTTCTGCCGGGCCTCGGCGTAGGCGGCGGTGTCGGCCGGCGGCTTGGGCTCCTTGCCCTTGGCGTTGATGCCGTCGGACTCGCCGGAGGTGAGATAGGTGGTGGTGACCTTGGTCCCGGCGAGCAGGGTGCGGCTGACGTCCGGGTTCATGAAGAAGAGGTCGTCGTCGGGGTGGGCGACGATCTGCAGCACCGAGCCGTCGGCGGGGCCGGCCGGGCGGATGCTCGTCTTCCGGTCCGCGGGCTCGCGTGCGGCGTCCACGCCCGTCTCCTGGCCGTAGGCGACGGCGAGGACGCCGGTGGCCCCGGCGGTGAGGACGGTGAGCATGGCCGCGAGGCGGATGCGGAGGGCGGGAAGCATCAGTCACCCCTGAGTGGTCGGTACGGTGCGGAAATTCGCCGAGCAGTCAGATAGAGGCCAAAACGGGGAACTTGGTTCACCGCGTCGGTAGGTGACACCACTCATTCCGGTTGCGAGCGGAGGTGATTGTGCCCCGCGCATTTGTGAAAGGAAAAATCGCCCGGGATGCGGACCGTGAGTGGACGTCAGGTTGTCCGCGATCATCGGGCATTGGTAATGATCATTGTGGTTCGTTTGCGTATGGCCTGATTTGCGGCACCGTCCCGGGCGGGTCGGCTGACCGTCGCGACAGCGCACACGGACCTCCGGATACCGGAAAACGCCTGGTCGGCAGGGGGTTTGGCGCTCCCTGCGGGTGGCCTTGCTGGGATCTGGCGCCGGGGCGGCAAGCAGGCCGGACGCAGTCGCCGGCCTGCTGTGCCCGCACCGCGCACCGCGAATCCGGCAGGTGATGTGATCTTTGACACGTGTGGGCCGTGTGCGGCACCGGACGCCGCCCCGAAGCCTCCTCGACCTGCCCGGAGGCGGCCCGGCCGCGCCTCCGCAGACCGGATCTGACGCAGTGGCGGCGGGGGTCCGGCGCCGCGGGCACGCTGCGGATAGGCTCGGACGGGAACAGGGGCACGGCGCAGGAGCGGGACGAAAGGCGGCGGGATGACGGTCCCGGGACGCAGGAGCAGCACCTTCATCCGGCTGCTGCGCAGCGGGTTCACCGACCCCCAGGCCGCCGCGCGGCTGCTCGACTCCGAGGCGCTGGCCGCCGTACGGGCCGATCCGGTCCTGCTCGACGCACTCGGCGCGACCGCCGACCCCGACCTCGCGCTGCGCGGCCTCGTCCGCCTCGCCGAGGCGCAGCAGGAGTCGGACCCGCCCGCGCTGCTCCCCACCCTCATCACCGCCAAGCCGCTGCGCGACCGGCTCCTCGGGGTGCTCGGCGCCTCCGAGGCCCTCGGCGACCACCTGGCCCGCCACCCGCGCGACTGGCAGGCGCTGGTCACCTACGAGGCGGCCGATCTGCACCCCGGCCTCGCCGAGTTCGAGGAGGGACTGGCCGAGGCGCACGACCCGGTGACCCTCCGGGTCGCCTACCGCCGCTGCCTGCTCTCCATCGCCGCCCGCGACGTCTGCGGCACCACCGACGTCGCCCAGACCGCCGCCGAACTCGCCGACCTCGCCACCGCCACCCTCCGCGCGGCCCTGCGGATCGCCTCCGCCGCGGCCCCCGAGGACGCCGCGCAGTGCCGGCTCGCCGTCATCGCCATGGGCAAGTGCGGCGGCAACGAGCTCAACTACGTCTCCGACGTCGACGTGATCTTCGTGGGGGACGCCGCGAACGGCGCCGACGAGGCCAAGGCCCTGCAGGCCGCCACCCGGCTCGCCTCGCACCTGATGCGGATCTGCTCCGAGACCACCGTCGAGGGCACCATCTGGCCCGTCGACGCCAACCTCCGCCCCGAGGGCCGCAACGGCCCCCTGGTCCGCACCCTCGCCTCACACCTCGCCTACTACCAGCGCTGGGCCAAGACCTGGGAGTTCCAGGCCCTGCTCAAGGCCCGCGCGGTGGCCGGCGACGCCGAACTCGGCGCCGCCTACATCGATGCCATAACGCCCATGGTCTGGCAGGCCGCGGAACGCGAGAACTTCGTCGCCGACGTACAGAAGATGCGCCGCCGCGTCGTCGACAACATCCCCGCCTCGCACGTCGACCGCGAGCTCAAGCTCGGCCCCGGCGGCCTGCGCGACGTCGAGTTCGCCGTCCAGCTGCTCCAGCTCGTGCACGGCCGCAGCGACGCCACCCTGCGCTCCGGCACCACCCTCGACGCCCTGCACGCCCTGGCCGCCGGCGGCTACGTCGGGCGGGCCGACGCCGCCCAGCTCGGCGACGCGTACCGGTTCCTGCGCGCCATGGAGCACCGCATCCAGCTCTACCGGCTGCGCCGCACCCACCTCGTCCCCGAGGACGAGGCCGACCTGCGCCGCCTCGGCCGCTCCATGGGCCTGCGCACCGAACCCGTCGCCGAGCTCAACAAGGCCTGGCGGCGGCACGCCTCCGTGGTGCGCCGACTGCACGAGAAGCTGTTCTACCGGCCGCTGCTCGACGCCGTCGCCCAGCTCGCCCCCGGCGAGACCCGCCTCTCCCCGGCCGCGGCCGGACAGCGCCTGGAGGCCCTCGGCTACGCCGACCCGGCCTCCGCCCTGCGCCACCTGGAGGCCCTCGCCTCCGGAGTCACCCGCAAGGCGGCCATCCAGCGCACCCTGCTGCCGGTGATGCTCGGCTGGTTCGCCGACTCCGCCGACCCGGACGCCGGGCTGCTGAACTTCCGCAAGGTGTCCGACGCCCTCGGCAAGACCCCCTGGTACCTGCGGCTGCTCCGGGACGAGGGCGCCGCCGCGGAGAACCTCGCCCGGGTGCTGTCCGCCGGCCGCCTCGCCCCCGACCTGCTGATGCGCGCCCCCGAGGCGGTGGCCCTCCTCGGCGACCCCGAGGGCCTGCAGCCGCGCACCCACGAGGCCCTGGACCAGGAGGTGCTGGCCGCCGTGGGCCGGGCCGAGAACCCCGAGGCCGGCGTCGCCGCCGCCCGCGGGGTCCGCCGGCGCGAGCTGTTCCGTACCGCCGCGGCCGACCTCATCGCCTCGTACGGCACCGAGGACCAGCCCGTCACCGAGGACCCCGGCGTCCTCGTCGACCGGGTCGGCGACGCCGTCTCCGACCTCACCGCCGCCACCATCGGCGGAGCCCTGCGCGCCGCCGTACGCCACCACTGGGGCGAGACCCTGCCCACCCGGTTCGCGATCATCGGCATGGGCCGGTTCGGCGGCCACGAACTCGGCTACGGCTCCGACGCCGACGTCCTCTTCGTCCACGAGCCGCGCGAGGGCGTCGACGAGCAGGAGGCGGCGAAGGCCGCACAGACCGTCATCGCCGAGATGCGCCGCCTCCTCCAGCTCCCGACCGCCGACCCGCCGCTGCTGATCGACGCCGACCTGCGCCCCGAGGGCCGCTCCGGCCCGCTGGTCCGCACCCTCTCCTCCTACGCCGCCTACTACCGGCGCTGGTCGCTGGTCTGGGAGAGCCAGGCCCTGCTGCGCGCCGTACCGGTCGCCGGCGACGAGGACCTCGGCCGCCGCTTCACCGAGCTCATCGACCCGCTGCGGTACCCGGCGGAAGGGCTCGGCGAGGACGCGGCCCGCGAGATCAGGCGGCTCAAGGCCCGGATGGAGTCGGAACGCCTGCCGCGCGGCGCCGACCCCACCCTGCACACCAAGCTCGGCCGCGGCGGACTGAGCGACGTGGAGTGGACGGTCCAGCTGATGCAGCTCCGCCACGGCTGGGCCGAGCCGGGCCTGCGCACCACCCGCACCCGTGCCGCGCTGGCGGCGGCCTCCGCGGCCGGACTGATCCCCACCGACGAGGCCCAGGTCCTCGACGAGGCGTGGGTCCTGGCCACCCGGGTGCGCAACGCGGTGATGCTGGTCCGCGGCCGGGCCGGGGACACCTTCCCCTCGGAGGCCCGCGAACTGGCCGCGGTGGGCCGCTACCTCGGCTACGGAGAAGGCCGGGTGGGCGAGATGCTGGACGACTACCGCCGCGTCACGCGCCGCGCCCGCGCGGTGGTCGACGACCTCTTCTACGGCGCGTAGCGGCGGCCCCGGCGGCGGCCCGCCCCGCCCTTCAGCCCCGGGACGGCCGGTGCGGCCCCAGTTCGCGGAGGACGTCCGCCAGCTGGGGCGCGGTCAGCGGCACCGACGGCAGTGCCGTGGCCTGCGGGCGGAGGCCGTCCAGGAAGAGGGACAGGCAGCGGCGCCAGCCGTCCGGGACGACGGCCGTGAGCGCCGGGACGGCGCGGCCGAGGGCGGCCAGGGTGAACAGCAGGTCCTCGCAGGCGAGGTCCGGGCGTACGGTCCCCTCGCGCTGCCCGCGTTCCAGCAGCAGCCGGACCGTCTCGTGGTTGTGCACGTGCACCTCGTCCAGCGAACGGACCCCCTCCAGGCCCGTGGTCATCAGGTCGTTGGTGCCGCGGTCGGCGGCCAGCACCGTGAACACCGCCTCCAGGTAGCCGGTCAGGCCCGTCCAGGCGTCCGCGGCGGCGCGGGCCTCCTCGCCCGCTTCCACCGTCCCGGCCAGCGCGCCCCGGAAGACCTCGTCGACCAGGGCGGCGCGGGTCGGGAAGTGCCGGTACAGGGTGGCGTTGCCGACGCCGGCCCGGCGGGCGATGTCGTCGAGCGGGGCCTCCAGGCCCTGCGCGGCGAACGCCTCGCGGGCCGCCGCGACCAGCCGCTCCCGGTTGCGCCGGGCGTCCCGCCGCACCGGCCCCGACTGTTCCGTTCCGCTCCGCACCATGCGTGCCCAACTCCTCGCCGTCCGGGCCCGGTCTCCCGGCCCGATCCACCGGGGATCACTCCCCGGTACGCATGGTAGCCTCGGCGCCGAGAAACGGGGAGGGCTCCCCGTTTTCGGCTCGGGAGGGGACGGTGACCATGAAGGACGCGACGGGCGCGGCACTGGTGCTGGGCGGCGGCGGACTGCTCGGCGGCGCATGGACCATCGGGATGCTGGCCGGACTGGCACAGGAGGGGGTCGACCTCACCGGCGCCGACCTGATCCTCGGCACCTCCATGGGAGCGGTGACCGGAGCCCGGCTCGCCGCCGGGCAGCACCTCGACCGCCTCTACGCGGCGGAACTGGCCGGAGGCAGCCCGGTCGACGTCACCGTCACCGCGGGCCAGACCGCCCGGTACCTGTGGGCGGCGCTCGGCTCCCGCGACCCGGAGCGCGCGATCCGCCGGCTCGGCCGGGCCGCGCTGGCCGCCCGTACGGTCCCCGAGGCGGAGGTCTTCGCCGCGGTGGACACCCTGCTCGACGGGGTCCGGGACTGGCCCCGCAGGGACGTGCGGTTCGCCGCCGTGGACGCCCTCTCCGGAGCCCTGCGCACCTTCGGCGTCCGCTCCGGGGTCAGCCTGACCGAAGCCGTCGCCGTCAGCTGCGCGGTCCCGCTGGTCTGGCCCGCCGTCACCCTGGACGGGCGCCGCTGGATGGACGGCGGCACCCGTTCCACCGCCAACGTCCACCTGGCACACGGCTACGGCCGGGTCGTCGCGCTCGCGCCGGTCCCCAAGGCCGTCGGCCCGCACCCGGACGCCCGGACCCAGGGCGCCGAACTCGCTGCCGCGGGCTCACGGGTGAGCGTGCTCACCCCGGACCGCGCGGCCCGGAGGGCGATCGGACGGAACCTCCTCGACCCCCGGCGCCGCACCGCGGCGGCCCGGGCCGGCCACGCCCAGGGCGTCACGAGCGCGCCCGCGGTGGCCGGGGTGTGGCACCGCCAGGACGCGTGACGGAGAAGGGGAGAGAGAAGAGGGAGGAGAAGGAGGGGGCGCTCAGGCCCGGGCCCGGACCCTGACCCGGGTCAGCAGGGCAGCCGCCGGATGCGGGCCGGTCTCCCGCGGGTGCTGCGGCAGGCGGTGGGGGAGGGCGCCGTACCAGGCGCGCGAGACGGCGTAGCCGAAGGCCAGGCACAGCATGCCGCCGACCGCGTCCAGCCAGAAGTGGTTGGCGGTGGCGACGATGACCACGAGGGTCGCGGCCGGGTAGAGCAGGCCCAGGATCCGGGCCCAGGGCGCCGCGGCCACGGCGAAGATCGTCAGGCCGCACCAGAGCGACCACCCTATGTGCATGGAGGGCATGGCCGCGTACTGGTTCGACATGTTCTTGAGGTTCCCGGAGGCCATCGAGCCCCAGGTGTGGTGCACCAGGACGGTGTCGATGAAGTCCTGGCCGTTCATCAGCCGGGGCGGCGCCAGCGGGTAGAGGTAGTAGCCGACCAGGGCCACACCGGTGGTGGCGAACAGCACCAGGCGGGTGGCGGCGTACCGGCCCGGGTGCCGGCGGTAGAGCCACACCAGCACGCCGATGGTCACGATGAAGTGGAGCGTGGCGTAGTAGTAGTTCATGCCCACGATCAGCCAGGTCACCGAGTTCACGGTGTGGTTGACCGTCTGCTCCACGGCGATGCCGAGCGACTGCTCGACGTCCCAGATCCAGTCGGCGTTCCGCATCGCGGCCGCCTTCTGCTCGGGCACCGCGTTCCGGATCAGCGAGTACGTCCAGTAGCTCACCGCGATGAGCAGGATCTCGAACCAGATCCGGGGGCGACGGGGGGTGCGGAGCCGGCCCAGAGCGGCACGCCGGTCCTCCGGGCGGTTACCCGTTCCGCTTGTGGCGGGTGACGAGGTGTCCGTCCGGGTCTCCAGTGTGTTCACGCTCGATTCACCCATGGGGAGAGAGTCTGCCAGATGGCCGACCACGGGCGATCCTCCCTCGGGACGGTCTTCCGGCCCACCCGTCCGCCTTGGGGACGATACGTCCCGGAGTGCCGCACCGGGCATCTTCCGGGGAACTTCCCGCAGCCGCTCCGGACATACCGGCCAAAGCCCCGCCTCAGGCCCGGCCCGGCCCCGAGGCGGTGCTGCCCCGGACCACCAGCTCCGGCATGAAGACGAACTCGCTGGGCGGGGCGGGCGTACCGCCGATCTCCTCCAGCAGGGTCCGAACCGCCGCCTGCCCCATGGCCTGCACCGGCTGCCGGATGGTGGTCAGCGGCGGGTCGGTGAACGCTATCAGCGGGGAGTCGTCGAAGCCGACGACCGAAACGTCCTGCGGGACCCTCAACCCCTGCTGCCGGGCGGCCCGGACGGCACCCAGCGCCATCATGTCGCTGGCGCACACGATCGCCGTGCAGCCCCGCCCGATGAGCGCGGTCGCGGCGGCCTGCCCGCCCTCCAGCGTGTAGAGGGAATGCTGGATGAGCTCCTCCGCCTCCGCCTCGGTCATGCCCAGCCGCTCCTGCACGGCGGCCCGGAAGCCCTCGATCTTGCGGAGCACCGGCACGAACCGCTTGGGCCCGACCGCCAGCCCGATCCTGCTGTGGCCCAGCGCGGTGAGATGGGTCACGGCCAGGTGCATCGCTGCCCGGTCGTCGGGCGAGACGAAGGGGGCCTGCACCTTGTCGGAGAAGCCGTTGATGAGGACGTACGGAACGCCCTGCCCGCGCAACTGCTCATAGCGGGTCATATCGGCGGTGGTGTCCGCGTGCAGTCCGGAGACGAAGATGATGCCCGAGACCCCGCGGTCGACGAGCATCTCGGTGAGCTCGTCCTCGGTGGAGCCGCCGGGGGTCTGGGTGGCGAGCACCGGGGTGTAGCCCTGCCGGGTCAGTGCCTGCCCGATGACCTGGGCCAGCGCCGGGAAGATGGGGTTGTCCAGCTCGGGGGTTATCAGCCCGACCAGTCCGGCGCTGCGCTGCCGCAGCCGTACGGGCCGTTCGTACCCGAGGACGTCGAGCGCGGCCAGCACGGACTCGCGGGTGCCCGCGGCCACGCCGGGCTTGCCGTTCAGGACCCGGCTGACCGTGGCTTCGCTGACCCCCGCCTGAGCTGCGATATCGGCCAGCCGCGCGGTCATAGGACCGGACCTTACAAGGTCTCCGCTCATGCTGCCCACCACGTGCACGAATCCGCGGGAAGCAGCACGCTGCGGGCGCCGGGCTCGACGGGGGCGCTCGACAGCACCGGGCGTCCCGGAACGGGCATTTCGACCGGTTCCGGCCGGGTGTTGACCGTGCAGGCGAAGCCCGGCCGGGAGAAGAACAGCACCCCCTCCGGCGAGGGCAGCCAGCGCAGCGGCCCGGAATCGGGGGAGCCGAGGCCGGGCAGCGCCCGGCGGAGCTCCAGGGCCGCCCGGTACAGCTCCAGCGTGGAGTGCGGGTCGCCGGTCT
This sequence comes from Streptomyces sp. NPDC048603, assembly GCF_043199475.1. Taxonomy (NCBI): domain Bacteria; kingdom Bacillati; phylum Actinomycetota; class Actinomycetes; order Kitasatosporales; family Streptomycetaceae; genus Streptomyces; species Streptomyces sp. NPDC048603. Next base: position 77,393 of record NZ_JBICVY010000010.1, read on the forward strand.
GCGCGGCCACGGTCAGCCCGGCCCAGTCGGCGGGCTGCGGCAGCCAGCTCCCGCCGGGCCCGAATCCGTACGGCGGCTCGGTCCCGGACCAGGGCAGCGGCACCCGGCAGCCGTCGCGCAGCCCGTCCTGGCCGGCCGTACGCCGGTACGCCGGGTCCTGGCGGAGGTGCGGCGGCAGGTCGGCGACCTCGGGCAGGCCGAGCTCCTCGCCCTGGTAGACGTACGCCGACCCGGGCAGCGCCAGCATCAGCAGGGCGGCGGCCCGGGCCCGGCGCAGGGAGCCGTACCGGGTGCGGTGGCGGACCACGTCGTGGTTGGACAGCACCCAGGTGGTGGGGGCGCCCACGGCATGGGTGGCGGCCATCGACTCGTCGATCACGGTCCGGATGGCCGGGGCCTCCCAGGGGCACTTCAGGAAGCGGAAGTTGAACGCCTGGTGCATCTCGTCCGGGCGGACGTACAAGGCCAGCCGCTCCGAGCTGGGCGCCCAGGCCTCGGCGACCCCGATGCGCTCGGCGCCGGGCGTTCCGTAGCGGTCGAGCAGGGCCCGCCAGGAGCGGTGGATCGTGTGCACGCCCTCCTGGTCGAAGAAGGGCAGCGGCTGGGAGCCGATCAGGGTGGCCTGCTCGCCGGCGCCCACGTCGGGCAGTCCGGCGGCCTTGACCATGCCGTGCGCGACGTCCACCCGGAAGCCGTCCACGCCGAGGTCCAGCCAGAAGCGCAGCACGGCGGCGAACTCCTCCGCGACCTGCGGGTGCTCCCAGTTCAGGTCCGGCTGCTGTGGGGCGAACAGGTGCAGGTACCAGTCGCCGGGGGTGCCGTCGGGGTCGGTGACCCGGGTCCAGGCGGGGCCGCCGAAGACCGACTCCCAGTCGTTGGGGGGCTCGGCGCCGCCCGGGCCGCGGCCGGGCCGGAAGTGGTAGCGGTCCCGGAGGTCCGGGCGGGCGAGCGCCTCCCGGAACCACACGTGCTCGTCGGAGGTGTGGTTGGGGACCACGTCCACGATCACCCGCAGGCCCAGCGCGTGGGCGGCGCGGACCAGGTCGCGGGCGTCCGCGAGCTCGCCGAAGAGCGGGTCGACGGACCGGTAGTCGGAGACGTCGTAGCCGCCGTCGGCCTGCGGGGAGGCGTAGAAGGGGGTCAGCCAGACGGCGTCCACCCCGAGCCGGGCCAGGTGCGGCAGCCGCTCGCGGATCCCCCGCAGGTCGCCGACGCCGTCTCCGTCGCTGTCGGCGAAGGAGCGGACGTACACCTGGTAGATCACGGCATCGCGCCACCAGCCGCGGCTCGCCGCGGCTCCGCTTGCAAGGTTGCGGCAAGTGTTTCCAGCGGCACGGCAATCGCTTGCAAGGCCGCGATCGGTGAGCTCCTGGGTCATACCGGGTCAACGCGAGGGGCACCCAACGGACACGCGGATGTAACAATCGCCTCCGCTTGCAGAAAATTGCGGCAAGGTCTTTCGGTCTGCTTTCAGCCTTGTTACGTTCCTGGCAACTCGGGACCGCGAGGGCGCGGCCGGGATCATCGAAGGAGTTCATATGCGGCGTGGCATAGCGGCCACCGCGCTGGTCGCGGCCCTGGCGCTCGCGGCGACGGCTTGCGGCGGTGACGACAAGGACAGCGGCGGCGACGCGGCGACCGGCGGAGAGCTCTCCGGCACGGTCACCTGGTGGGACACCTCCGGCGACGCCGAGAAGGCGACCTTCCAGAAGATCGCCGAGGCCTTCACCGCCAAGCACCCGAAGGTCACCGTCAAGTACGTCAACGTCCCGTACGGCGACGCGCAGAACAAGGTGAAGAACGCCTTCAGCAGCGGCTCCGACGCGCCCGACGTGATCCGCGCCGACGTCGGCTGGGTCGCCGACTTCGCCTCCCTCGGCTACCTCGACGAGGTGCCCGCCGGGACCGCGAAGAAGGTCGACGCCGACTTCCTGAAGCAGGCGGCCGCCAGCGGCAAGTACGAGGGCAAGACCTACGCCGTCCCGCAGGTCATCGACACCCTCGGCCTCTTCTACAACAAGAAGATGCTGGCCGACGCCGGGGTCCAGCCCCCGAAGTCCCTGGAGGAGCTGAAGACCGCCGCCGCCACGATCAAGGCGAAGACCGGCAAGACCGGCCTCTACCTGCGCGGCGACGACTCCTACTGGAGCCTCCCCTACCTCTACGGCGAGGGCGGCGACCTGGTCGACGCCAAGACCAAGACCGTCACCGTCGACAACGAGGCCGGCGTGAAGGCCTTCAAGGCCGCCCGCGACCTGGTCACCTCCGGCGCCGCGACCACCAACGCCACCGACGGCTACGTCAACCAGCAGACCGCCTTCAAGACCGGCCAGGTCGCCATGATGATCAACGGTCCGTGGGCGGTCGCCGACACCTACGCCGGTGACCAGTTCAAGGACAAGGCCAACCTCGGCGTCACCGCCGTCCCGGCCGGCTCCGCCGCCCAGGGCGCCCCGCAGGGCGGCCACGACCTCGCCGTCTACGCCGGTTCCAAGAACCGCTCCGCCGCGCACGCCTTCGTCGAGTACATGACCTCCCAGGAGGTCCAGGTGCAGACGACCAAGGAGCTCAGCCTGCTCCCGACCCGGACCGCCGCCTACGAGCAGCCGGACGTCAAGGGCAACGAGATGGTCGCCTTCTTCAAGCCCGCCGTGGACAAGGCCGTCGAGCGCGCCTGGATCCCGGAGAACGGCAGCCTCTTCGAGCCGCTGAAGGTCGAGTGGACCAAGGCCGTCACCGGAGCGTCGAGCCCCGAGGACGCGGCCAAGGCCGCCGGCGCCGAATTCCGCAAGATCCTCAAGGGCTGGAAGTAAGGATCACGATGGCTGTCCACACCAGCCAGTCGGTGGCGAAGGCCGCGGGTGAGGAGATCACCCGCGGCCCGAGCCGCGGGCGGCTCCGCCGCGCACTGGCCACCCACTGGTACGCCTGGACGATGGTCGCCCCCGTGGTGCTCGTCCTCGGCGTGATCATCGGCTGGCCGCTGGTCCGCGGCGTCTACCTGTCGCTGACCGACGCCAACGAGCGCAACGTCGCCCGCACCATCGGCGCCAACCACATCGAGGCCACGTACGAGTTCGTCGGCCTCGACAACTACACGGCCGTGCTCGGCGACCCGGTGTTCATGCAGCGGCTGGTGTGGACGGTGATCTGGACCGTCGCCTGTGTGTCGATCACCTTCGTGCTCGGCCTGGCCCTGGCCAACATGCTCAACCGGAACTTCCGCGGCCGGGCCGCCTACCGGATGGCCCTCATCCTCCCGTGGGCCGTCCCCGGCTTCGTGTCCGTCTTCGCCTGGCGGTTCCTCTTCAACCGCGACAACGGCATCCTCAACAAGCTGCTGGAGGGCGGCGGCATCGCCGGCGTCCCGTGGCTGGACGACCCGACCTGGGCCAAGATCGCGGTCATCGCCGTCAACGTGTGGCTCGGCGTCCCCTTCATGATGGTCGCGCTGCTCGGCGGCCTGCAGTCCATCCCCGGCGAGCTCTACGAGGCCGCCGAGATGGACGGCGCGAGCGCCTGGCAGCGGTTCCGCCACATCACCCTGCCCGGACTGCGTACCGTCAGCATGACGGTGATCCTGCTCTCCACCATCTGGACCTTCAACATGTTCCCGGTGATCTTCCTGCTCACCCGGGGCGGGCCGGGCGACGCCACCGAGATCCTGGTCACCCAGGCCTTCCGCGAGGCGTTCGTGGAGAGCCCCCGCGACTTCGCCGGATCGGCCGCCTGGGGCGTGCTGATCCTGCTGCTGCTCATGTTGTTCGCGCTGGTCTACCGGCGTTCGCTGCGCAAGCAGGGAGAGGTGTGGTGACCATGGCCACCTCCGTACGCAACCCCCGCACCGTCCGCCCGCGCGGCACGCGCTCGCCGCTGGCCTCCTTCGGCCTGCACGCCACCCTGGCGGTCGCGTCCGTCATCGCCGTCTTCCCGGTGCTGTGGGTCCTGCTGACCTCGCTCAAGCCCGCGAACCAGGCGATGACCACGGACTTCGTGAAGGAACCCACCTTCGCGAACTACGAGCACCTGCTCGACGACACCCACTTCCTGGACTGGTTCGGCAACTCGGTGCTGGTCGCCGGCGTCACCACCGTCCTCGGCGTGTTCATCGCCGCCACCACCGGCTACGCCGTCAGCCGCTTCAAGTTCCCCGGCATGCGGCCGCTGATGTGGACCCTGCTGATCACGCAGATGTTCCCGATGGCCATCCTGATCGTCCCGCTCTACAACCTGATGGGCGACATGGGGCTGCTCAACCAGCCGCTCGGCCTGATCATCACCTACCTCACCATCGCGGTGCCGTTCTGCGCCTGGATGATGAAGGGCTTCTTCGACACCATCCCGGTGGAGATCGACGAGTCCGGCCGGGTCGACGGCCTCAACCCCTTCGGCACCTTCTGGCGGCTGATCCTGCCGCTCGCCAAGCCCGGCCTGGCCGTCACCGGCTTCTACTCCTTCATCACCGCCTGGGGCGAGGTCGCGTACGCCTCCGCCTTCATGGTCGGCGAGGAGAACCTCACCCTGGCCGGCGGCCTGCAGACCTTCGTCACCCAGTACACCTCCAACTGGGGTGCGATGACCGCCGCGTCGGTGCTCATCGCCGTCCCCGCCGCCGTCTTCTTCGTCTTCGCCCAGCGCCACCTGGTCGCAGGCATGACGGCCGGCGCCACCAAGGGCTGACCGCGGGGCTGACCCCGCCGCGGTCGACGAGGGCCCGGGCCTCCGCACAGGGCCCGGGCCCGCCCAGCCGACGCACGTACCGCCTACGCACGCACCGCCCGACGCACGTACCCGTTCCAGCACGGCACCGCCCCCGACCACGGCGGCGCCGTCCCACCCCGAAACCTTCAGGGATGACATGACCCAGCACCTCGCTGCCCCCGCCGCCGCACCGACCACCGGCACGCACACGGGATGGTGGAGAGACGCGGTGATCTACCAGGTCTACCCGCGCAGCTTCGCCGACGGCAACGGCGACGGCATGGGCGACCTCGCGGGCGTGGTCGGCAGACTCCCCTACCTCAAGGAGCTCGGGGTCGACGCCGTCTGGCTGAGCCCCTTCTACGCCTCCCCGCAGGCCGACGCGGGCTACGACGTCGCCGACTACCGGGCCATCGACCCGATGTTCGGCACCCTGCACGACGCCGACGCGCTGATCCGCGAGGCCCACGCCCTGGGCCTGCGCATCATCGTCGACCTCGTGCCCAACCACTGCTCCGACCAGCACGAATGGTTCAAGCAGGCGCTGCGCGAGGGCCCCGGCTCCCGGGTGCGCGAGCGCTTCCACTTCCGCCCCGGCAAGGGCGAGAACGGCGAGCTGCCGCCCAACGACTGGGAGTCCATCTTCGGCGGCCCCGCCTGGACCCGCGTCGAGGACGGCGAGTGGTACCTCCACCTCTTCGCCCCCGAGCAGCCCGACTTCAACTGGGACCACCCGGCCGTCCAGGACGAGTTCCGCTCGATCCTGCGCTTCTGGCTGGACCTGGGCACCGACGGCTTCCGCGTGGACGTCGCCCACGGCCTGGTCAAGGCCCCCGGCCTGCCCGACATCGGAGCCAGGGACCAGCTCAAGCTGCTCGGCAACGACGTCATGCCGTTCTTCGACCAGGACGGCGTCCACGAGATCTACCGCTCCTGGCGCCGGATCCTCGACGAGTACGAGGGCGACCGCGTCCTGGTAGCCGAGGCCTGGACGCCCACGGTCGAGCGCACCGCCCGCTACGTCCGCCCCGACGAGATGCACCAGGCCTTCAACTTCCAGTACCTGACGACGGACTGGGACGCGGCGGCCCTCCGCGAGGTCATCGACGGCTCGCTGGAGGCGATGCGCCCCGTCGGCGCCCCCACCACCTGGGTGCTGTCCAACCACGACGTCACCCGGCACGCCACCCGCTTCGCCAACCCGGCCGGCCTCGGCACCCAGCTGCGCGAGCCGGGCGACCGCGAACTGGGCCTGCGGCGGGCCCGCGCGGCGACCCTGCTGATGCTGGCGCTGCCCGGCTCGGCTTACGTCTACCAGGGCGAGGAGCTCGGCCTGCCCGACGTCACCGACCTGCCAGACGAGGTCCGCCAGGACCCGTCGTTCTTCCGCGCGGCCGGCCAGGACGGCTTCCGCGACGGCTGCCGCGTCCCGATCCCGTGGTCCGGCACGCAGGCCCCGTACGGCTTCGGCACCGGCGGCAGCTGGCTGCCGCAGCCCGACTCCTGGGCGGAGCTCAGCGTCGAGGCGCAGACCGGCGACCCGTCCTCCACCCTGGAGCTCTACCGCACCGCCCTGCGGCTGCGGCGCGAGCGCCCGGAGCTGGGCGCGGGCGACGGGGTGGAGTGGCTGGCCGACGCCCCGGCGGGTGTCCTGTCCTTCCGCCGCGGCGATGTCGTCTGCACGGCGAACACCACCGGTACGGCGATACGGATCCCCGTCCCCGGCGAGGCCCTGCTCTCCAGCGGCGCCCCGGCCGAGGACGGGCTCCTGCCCGCCGACACCACGGTGTGGTGGCAGGTGACGTCGGGGTGACCCAACCTCTCCGGCTGACGGACATCGCCGCGCAGGCCCAGGTCAGCGAGGCGACGGTCAGCCGTGTGCTCAACGGCAAGGCGGGCGTGGCGGCCGGCACCCGGCACAAGGTGCTCGCCGCCATGGACCTGCTCGGCTACGAGCGCCCGGTCCGGCTGCGCCGCCGCAGCAACGGCCTGGTCGGCCTGCTCATCCCCGAGCTCACCAACCCGATCTTCCCGGCGTTCGCGCAGGTCATCGAGCAGGCGCTGGCCGGGCACGGGTACACGCCGGTGCTGTGCACGCAGACCCCCGGCGGGGCGACGGAGGACGAGCTGGTCGAGCAGCTGGAGGAGCGCGGCGTCACCGGCATCGTGTTCCTCTCCGGCCTGCACGCCGACCGCGCCGCCGACCCGGCCCGCTACCAGGGCCTGGTGGCGCGCGGGCTCCCCTTCGTCATGATCAACGGCTTCAACGAGCACGTGAACGCCCCGTTCGTCTCCCCGGACGACCGCGCGGCGGCCCGGATGGCGGTCCGCCACCTCGCCGACCTCGGCCACGAACGCATCGGCCTCGCCATCGGCCCGACCCGTTACGTGCCCTCGGCCCGCAAGGCGGAGGGCTTCCGCGCGGCGATGGCGGAACTGGGCCTGCCGTGCGCCGAGGCGGACGTCCAGCCGACCCTGTTCAGGGTCGAGGGCGGCCACGCGGCGGGCGGCGCGCTCATCGACCGGGGCTGCACGGGCATCGTCTGCGGCAGCGACCCGATGGCACTCGGCGTGATACGCGCCGCGAGGGAGCGGGGGCTGCGCGTCCCGGAGGACGTCTCGGTCGTCGGCTTCGACGACTCCCCGCTGATCCCGTTCACCGACCCGCCGCTGACGACCGTGCGGCAGCCGGTGCGGGCGATGGCGACGGCCGCGGTCGGAGCCCTGCTGGAGGCGGTCGGCGGTACGCCGGTCCAGCGCACGGAGTTCGTCTTCCAGCCGGAGCTGGTCGTACGCGGCTCCACCGCCCAGGCCCCGTAAGGGGCCCCACGAACTCGGGGCACATCCCCGAGACCCCGCCAGGTGCCGGGGCCCTCTGTCCAGGGCCCCGGCGCTGTCGTTTCGTCGCGTCTCGTCAGCTGTGCGGGGTGGCGTGACTGCGAGAGTTATCGGTGGAGCGGTTCCTCGGAGAGGGCGTCACGGAAGGCCTGAACGATGTCCTCGGGTGCCGGCGAATCGCCGGACGCGCACCGCAGGCGGTCCGCGAGTGCGCTGTCGTTCCGCTCTTCGAGCAGCGCGTGGCAGTCGTCGCAGAGATAGATCCGGCTGGGCAGGGTGAAGGACCTGGGTGATGCCGATCTGGGCGCGAGTCGGTACGTCCAGGTCACGTCCGGCCGTCCGCAGATCAGACAGGCCTGGTGGCTCCAGGTGATTTCGGGTCCTTGTGGGTCCGGGTCGGGACTGTAGGACCCGTGGTATTCGCGCATGGCGGGCCTCGGGAGACGGGGTGGACCGTCAGTTGCCGGTTCCGGTGGCGGGGGCGAGTTTCCAGACGCCAGAATAGCGCCGGATGTCCCAGCCCCGGTATTTGACGTGGACGACCGGTGGGTATCCGGGCCAACTGATGTGGTAGGCGACCATGGGGAACTTCGTTCGGTCCGCCTCGTGGGCACCGAAGTCGCGGTTGAGGTCGTGAGCGTAGGTGCCGGTCGATCCTCGGACCGGATCGTCCGAGTGGTGTCCGTTCGCGGTCGCGTCGTTGGTGTCGCACGTCCAGTCGGTCTCGTTGGGGACGCTGACTCCGCAGTAATAGTCGTAGCTGAAGGAATACGGGTCACCGCTCCAGTGATCAGTCAAGAGCCCCAGGGTCCAACGGTGCGATGAGCCCCCGTGTAGCGTCTGTTTCAGCTGCACTTTGACGGAGGCCTTGACCGTGCACCTTCCGTTGTCGCACCGGTCGAGCTTGGCCATCCCGGAGTCGGATTTGTAGTGGAAGCTGTCGGCCTTGTTGTTGCCGTGCAGGCTGTATCCACGTGGCGTGACCGTCCGTAACTCCCTCTCGGGGCCGTTCGTGGTGGTGACACTGCCATCCTGTGCGGCCTGCTGGGCGTCGCTGGGTGACGAGCCGCTCCTGGCCGGGGTGATGGTGACGTTTCCCGTGTCCAGCCGGGTGATCAGCGACGAGCCGTCGCCGAACTCGACCACGGTTTGGTAGTACTCCGACTCGGTTGGATCCGACGGACGCGGTGCAGTACCGGTTGCGAGCAAGGCGGCGGCAACGGCGCAAGCTGCTGCCGTGAATCGCCGGGAACCGATCTTCCGGAGGCGTCCCGACGCCGGCCTCAGGGCTGACCCGCTCTCACTCTGTAGGCTATTGGTGACTCTGTGTCGCATCCCTGCATTCTTGCCTGAAGGGGTGGAAGAAGCCGGAAGGCGCACTCGTCGACCGGGGCTGCACGGGCATCGTCCGCGGTGGCGACTCGATGGCGCTCGGCGCGATACGCGCCGCGCGGGAACGGGGCCACTCGGGGCACATGCCCGAGACGCCGCCAGGTGCCGGGGCCCTCTGTCCAGGGCCCCGGCGCTGTCGTGTCCGGCCGGCTATCTGCGGGTCGCGTGGCCGAGGAAGGCGCCCCAGGCGGTGGGGGAGAGGCTGAGGTGGGCGCGGTGGGGGCGCTTGGAGTCCCGGACGAGGACGGCGCCGGGGGAGCCGGCTGCCTCGACGCAGTCAGGGCCGTCCGCCGTGCTGTAGCTGCTCTTGAACCAGGCGACTTCGACGCACTCGTTGCTGTCGCTCGGGCTGTAGCTGCTCTTGAACCAGTGCAGTGCCGCGCGGTCTCCGTGGGACAGTTCGATTCTCATGTCTCCCCCAGAAGCTTTTCGATGAAGGCCAGCGACTCCCGTGGGGTGAGAGCCTGTGACCGGATGATCCCATACCGCAGTTCCAGTAGCTGGATGCTCTTGGCGTCCGTGATCAGACGGCTCGGCAGCTGACCTTCGACGTACCCGACGCTGGAGCCGTCCCTGAGTTTCAGGACCTGAAGGTGTCCACCCATGCCTGCGTGGTCTTCGCAGTTGGTCGGCATCACCTGGATCTCAACGTTGCGCATCCTTCCGATGTCGAGCAGATGAGCCAACTGTCCACGCAACAGCTCGCGCCCTCCTATCGGCCGTTCCAGCGTGACCTGCTCCATCACGAACGACAGGGCGGGCGGCGGCTGCCGTTGGAGCACTTCTTGCCGGGCCATACGCGCAGCCACGTACCGCTCCACCTCGTCCGGAGTGAACGCCGGCCGCCGCATCTCGTACAGCGCTCGGGCGTACTCCTCGGTCTGGAGGAGGCCGTGAACGTTATGGTTCCCATACGCGTTGAGCTCTACCGCAGTGGACTCCAATTGGGCCAGATCGCGCACCCTCTTGGGATAGCGAGCCTTCTCGATATCGGCCTTCATCGCCGAGATCTTCCCAGAAGCCCCAAGAATCTCATCGGCCTTGTCCAGGAATTCCGGGCGGGGAATGCGGGCGCCGCGCTCGATCTTGTAGATCAGTTCCTGGCTGTACCCCATGCGCGTACCGAACTGCGCGCGGTCGAATCCGCCCGCCTCGCGCCACATTCTCAGCTGCCGCCCCACAGCGGCGATCACCGCTCCGGACTCGTCCTCGGGATCGAGCTCCCAGCTCGACTCGTCCGTGCCGTCTGTGCTCAACTTCCACCTCCGCGTGGACTGGCGGTACAGGTCGGGACCGCCCTGGACACGGGCCGTACACAGCGGCCCCGCCCCTTCTCAGGCTACGCACGGCCGACCACGCTGAGTGACGTGAATCAGGAAATCTCCTTCGCCGTCACCCTGCCCGCGACCCCGCGCGGAGCCCGCCTCGCGCGTCGGCTGGCCGTCGCCCAACTGGCGGCTCACTCCGTGCCCTTCGAGGACGCGGCGCAGGTCGTCGCGGAACTCGCCGGCAATGCCGTGACGCACGGCCGCGTGCCGGGACGCGGCTTCCGCCTGTCCATGGACGTACGGCCCGGCCGCACGCTCCGTATCGAGGTTTCCGATACCCGGTCCGAGACCGCTCCGCCGCTCGCGGTCCAAGTCCCGTCGGTCGAGGCGGAGTCCGGCCGCGGACTGTTCCTGGTGTCGGCTCTCGCCGCGCGCTGGGGTGCGCACCAGGAACTCCCGCCCCTCAAAACGGTGTGGGCGGAAATCGATCTTTCCCCCGCCAATTCACCGGATCGGGGATCCCGCGACCCGGCCGACCGTGCCTCGGTTCGGCTCGACGCCTAAGGGCAAACAACCGGGGGAAATGACCTCGCCAACCTCCCCCCTCCCCCTCTCACTCGGACGGGTGAAATGGGCCAAGCCAGCTGGCGAATATGCCAATTGGCGGGGCAGGATCTGCCCGACAACCCCAGACACGCGAACGGCCCCCGTACGGGACTGGCATCCCGGCCGAGGGCCTCGCCGCAGAGGAAGCTACAACCTTCCCGATGGCTGATCAGAACCTTAGCGCGCCCAGGCGCGCCCTGTACGGCATCCAGCACGACAACCGTGTCCTGCGTGACCGGTACGTGAAGATCGCGAACCACCTGGCCCAGCACCGCGAGCTGAGCATCACGGCGATCGGACTGGCCACCCACATCCAGTCGCTCCCGACGGGCGCCAAGGTGACCATCAAGTCCCTCTCCGAGCGCTTCCCCGAGGGAGAGGTACGCATCGCGGCCGCCCTGCGGGAGCTGGAGGAACACGGCTACCTGCGCCGATACCGGGACAGGCTGCCCTCGGGGCGCATGGTCAGTCACGTCGTCTCGTACAACGTCCCGCACGCCTTGCGGCGGGACGACGAGCCCGCGCCGGAGCCGCCCGCCCCGCTGCGGGAAGCCCCCGAGACGCCGGAGGCACCGGAGCCGGAGGCCCCGGACGGGCCGACGCTTCCCGCCACGCCCGCCCTGCCGCAGCCCTCCGCCGAGGCAACCCCCGAGCTGCACGCTCAAGCAGCGGAACTGCTCGCACGGCTGCGGCTGCGCGACCCCCGCCTCATCCTCTCCGAACGGGACGTGAACCGGCTCGCCCCCGCCGCCACGGCCTGGCTGGAACGCGGCGTCCGGCCGGCCGTGGTCAGCGGTGTGCTGTCCGAGGGCCTCCCGCCGGAGCCGATCCGGGCCCCCGCGGCGCTGCTGGCGCACCGGCTCCGCGAACTCCTGCCGCCCGTCCTCCCGGCCGCCCATCCGTCGGCGCCGCTGCCCCCGGACCTGACGATCCACCCCCTCCGGACCTGTGACGACTGCGACCTGGCCTTCCGCGCCCCGGCCCCGGGCCGCTGCGTGGACTGCGCCGCCAAGCCGGCCGCCACGGCGGCCTGAGCGTGACGCGGATGGCGGCGACAGCTGCCGAGCCGTCCGGCCATGATGACCAGGGGAGAGCGCGCGCAGTGGACCGACATCGTCTGACCTGCGACGGATTGGTGAAGAGCCATGGGGGTGGGTTCCGGCTCGGCCCCCTGTCCCTCGACGTGACCGAGGGCGTGACCTGCCTGGTCGGCCCGAACGGCGCCGGGAAGTCGACCTTCTTCCGGCTCGCGGCAGGGCTGGAGAAACCGACCTCGGGCACGCTCCGGCTCGACCGGAGCGAGGGCGCGGGCTCGGGACGTCCCGCGGCCCTGGGGTACCTCCCTCAGGATCCGGAACTGCCCGCGGGGGCGACCTGCGAGGAGTTCCTGCACTACGTGGCCTGGGTCCACCGGATTCCCGCCCGGCGGCGCGCCTCGGCGGTGAGCGGGGCCCTCGCCCTGACGCACCTGTCCGACCGCGCGACGAGCAGGATCCGGACGCTCTCCGGTGGCATGGCCCGCCGGCTCGGCGTCGCCCAGGCTCTGATCCACGACCCGGCGGTGCTGCTGCTCGACGAACCCACGGTCGGACTGGACCCGAGGCAGCGCATCGCCCTGCGGGAGACGATCTCCGCCGTGGCCGTCGACCGCATCGTCATCGTTTCCACCCACCTCGTGGAGGACGTACGCGGTCTGGCCGACCGGGTCGTCATCCTCCACGGCGGTGACGTCGTCTTCGACGGGGACGTGCCGGCCCTGGAAGGGACGGCCGATCCCGACGCCCCCGGGGACACCGACCTGGAGCGCGCCATCGCGGCCCTGATGGGAGCCCCGGAATGAGGACGCCGGCTCTGCGCTACGCACTCAGGACGCTCGTCGGGCCATGGGCGGTGCTGCCCGTCATCGCCCTCGAAGTCATGAACTTCGTCCAGCGCGGCATGCCCTGGCGGGGGGAAGCCCTGTGGACGGTGGACTGGTTCGCCATCGCGCTCTTCATCCTCGGACCCCTGCTGGCCGGTGCCGCCGCGGTCGACGCCTCCCGCCTGTCCCGGGACGGGAACATCCACCTCGTCCTGGCCACCGAGCGGCCGTACCGTCCGTACCTGAGGGCCGCCGCATGGTGCGCGGGCCCCGTCGTGGCCGTGCACCTGCTCACCATCACCACCGGCCTTCTCGTGAGCGGCATCCACGGTCACCCGCAGTGGCCCGGACTCACCGGTGCGGTACTCGTCCAGGTCCTCGCGGTCTGCTGGTACGTCGCCATCGGTTCCGCCGTCGGCCGGCTGGCCGGCCCGCTCGTCGCCGGAGCCACGGCCGCGGTCGGCGCGTTCACGCTCCTCCACCTGCTGGGCGGGGGGAGCGGCGGACGCTTCGAGCCGCTCGCCCTGGGCGGGGCGACCGTCTCCCGGCTCGGCTACGAGTACGCCGCCGGCTATCTCCTGTCCCAGATCGTGCTCTTCTCCCTCACGGGTGCGGCACTGCTCCTGCTGCCGCTGCGCCTGCGCTCGGGCAGGAGGGTCCCCACGGCAGGGGGCGCCGCCGTACTCGCCGCACTCCTGGTGGCCGTCATCGGGAGCCGGTACACCCTGCCGGACCAGCGGCTGGTCGCGAAGGCCGAGAGGCCGTCCGACTGCACCGGAACCACACCCGAGGTCTGTCTCTACCCCGAACACCGGCGCTTCCGCGGCCAGATCCTCCGGCACGTCGACATGCTGACCGAAGCGGCGCGGTCCCGCGGATACACGGCCCTGGTACCCCGGCGCATCGAGGAACTGAGCCGCACCCACCGGGTGACGTCACCGGAAGTCGCCGGCCTGGAAGTCCCCGCCGACGCCTACACGACCGGCAGGGTCACCCTCGAAGACGTGGCCTCCGCACTCGTCCGCCCCCTGCACTGTGCGGGCCTGTACGAGGAACCGGGTCCTGGAGTGAACTACTGGCGGCGGGAGTTCTCCCTCTACGCGACCCTTCTCGGCACCGCCGGGGCCGAGGTCGATCCCCGGGAGTTCCCGGAGCCGGCCCGGATCCTGACACCGGAGGAAGCCACGGACATCAAGGCCGACTACGCGCGGTGCCGGCTGGAGGGTGCGTGACCGGCCGCTTCACCCTGGTCCGCGCCTGGGCCGGCGTGCACGCCGGACGGCCGGCACTGGTCCTCCTCCTGGTCTGCATGTTCTTCGGCTATCCCACGTCCCGGCCCGGCTACTACCGGTGGGCCGTGATCATGGAGGAAACCGTCACCCCACCCCAGTGGGCCGCTGCCGCCACGGCATTCACCCTCTCGGCGGCCCTGTACGTGCTACGCCCTACGAGGACCACCCACCTGGGGCGGTACGCGGTCCAGGGTCCGTGTAGGCGAACCGAATGACCCGGACTCGATCAGGGAATAGCCCGCACAAGCGGAGAACAGGGATGGCGCCAGGCAAGCAGTAGACATCTGGGTCGTCATCGGCGGGCTCGCCGTCCTCAGCCTCGCCGGCACCTTCACCGCCGCGCTCTTCGTCAGGGTGCACCGCATACGGTCCAGACGTCGCGGAGGACCTTCCAGGTCTTCATGCGGGCGAAGAGGTGCTCAACGCGGGTGCGGACTTCAGTCGATGGTTTCTCTGCAATCACTCGACATGGAAAGGCGGATCGGCGCAGGCCAGACTTTCTGCGTAGCCGGATCCGCAAACGATCAGCGGGTGACAGCAGCCGCGTGATCGCCAGGCTCGCGCCGCGCCGCTCGCGACGGCGGTCTCTCAGGACCGCGGGCCACCAGTGGTTCAGCAGTACATCGACGAGAACGGAGTTCGCCTGTGAGTTTCAAGCGCACGTCGGCCATCGCCCTGTCCACACTCGCTCTGGCAGCCGCCGGCACGGCCGTGACTGCATCGCCCGCCGCTGCGGACGGCAGTTGCGCCGCGGCCACACTCTGCCTGGACGAGGACAAGTACCTCGCCAGTATCGATATCACGTCGAAGACCACCGTCAAGAACTGCATCAAGCTCCCCAGGTTCGGTCAGGAGCGCTTCGTAAACGGCATCAGGTCCTACGCGAACAAGCTGCCGGTCAGTGTCGATGTCTACTGGTACGACGGCACCAAGTACATACAGGAGGGGACGATCCGTCCCGGCGGCTCCAGCAGGGACACCACCGCGGTGTACAAGTTCGGCATGAGCGGGGCCACATGCACGGGTGGCGGTAACCCCAACATCCTGCTCACCTGACGTACCTCTGTGGCAGCCGGTGGCGTGCCACCGGCCCAAGCCCCTGGCCTGGCGGCGAACTGCCGTCAGGCCGGGGGCTCGCCGTACTGCCGGCGGGGCCGGCTCTCGACCTGCCTCGCCGAACCGATCACGGCACCCGGCGCCCGCATCAACCTCAGCTTGTTCGTGCCGGACACTCGTTGACCGCGTCAGCGGCCACCTCCCGCGCCTGCTTGGCCGCGCGGCGGGCATGATCGAGCAGTGGGCACGCGACCACCGGCAGGCATTCCGTATTCCGTTCCGCGGAGTGAGCCACACCGCGATCTGGGGACGCTGCGCCGACTGCGTATCCGCGACGGCCGCCACAGCGGCCCGACCGATCGCTCCTACCCGTCGAAGGCAGGGAGGGCGAGGGCGATGGCCCCATAGACGAAGGGGGCGGCGAAGACGAGCCCGATGGTGGGCCCGAGCAGGTCCGAGGCCTGGCGGCCCCATCCTCCACCGCAGCCGACCATTGAACTCGGCCGGCTCGGGTCGTACGCGATCCGGATGGTCTCTTTCTCGGACGAGCTGAAGAAGGAGTGAGTCGTCCCGCCGGTGTCGGTGTACGCGTACCTGACCGTGTTGTCGAGCCAGACCCGCGACGCGTCGTCGGGCCAGACCCGCGACGCGTCGACGGGCCAGACCCGCGACGCGTCGACGGTGATGCCGTGACGGGGGAGATACCAGTTGTCCCAGGCGGCCCAGAGGGCGGAGGCGACCCAGGAGATGACCTTGATGCCGAGGGCGCCGGTGAGCAGCACCGCGACCGCACGGCCCACGTGCTCTCCGGCGATGCCGACGATGACGGAGAATGCCACGTGTGCCACGTGCGCCACGCTGATGATGAGCTTCGTCCCCTTGACGCGGGTCCGCACCGGGTCTTCTCCGGCCTCTTCCTCTTCCTCGCCGGCCTCGTCGGGAGACGGCAGGCTGCGTGTGGTGACGAGCGTGGAGCCGTCGATCCCCTCATCGTCGCCTGCGCGCTCGGGCAGCGCGACGTTCACCGCATCGGCGAAGGCCCTGGCGGCGGCGCGACTCACGCCCTCGATCCGGTGAAGCGCCGATTCGACGCCGGCCGGAGCCGTCAACTCGACCGCGACGACGCGCCCTTCGGCATGGACCCACCGGATCGCCGCGAGTGGAATGTCCAACTCTTCGTGCGGGCGGCGGAGGACCAGCTCGTCGCCCTCGGAGCGGAGTTCGGTGCCCTCTTTACCCTGGAGAACGGGTATGGACGAAGTCATCGACATGGGCGTGATCGTAAAAGGTGAACCGCAGACCGGTGAAGGCGGTGCGGGGGTTCTGGTCGGGTTCCGTGCTGCCGTACGGTCCCCACATGGTCACCATGGTTCTCATCGGCTACGCCGCCCTCTCCGTGGCGGTCTTCTTCTTCGCCCTCATGTGGGTCTGGGGCGAGCAGGACAACGTGAAGAAGGCAACGGAGTTGGACGAGATCGGCATAGAGGTCCAGGCGTACCTCACGTACCTGGAGCCGATCCGCGACACGACGACCGCGCGCGTGGTGTACACGTTCCGGGGGCCGAACGGCGAGGAGGGCCGGCACCAGACGGGGGTGAGCATCTCCCCCGTACACGTCGTGGGCAACACGTACCCGCTCGTTCACCATCCCCGGCTCCTGAACCGACTGCAGATGGGGACGAAGAAGACGGTCCGCAAGGTGCGCCAGGACCGCGAGGCCGAGCTGAAGTCCGCCAAGCGGCTCGCGCTCACGTCCTTCGTGGTGTGCGCCCTGGCGGTCGGCGGCCTCGCCCTCAGCCCCTGAACCGCCCCCGTCGGTCGGCCCACGAGCGCGGCCGGGTAGCCATGCGGCCCCCTCGCCCGCTGTCCGGCCGCGGGCCAGGACGGCAGCGCCGTCGGCGCGCTATTGCCAATTCAACTGAATTCGCAGCGGCGCGGTCACCCCGTCCTGAGCCACTGCTTCCCTGTGGCGAAAGCCGACTTCAGGCCCTGCCCGCTTACTCTTGGTGGGCAATGTTGAACCCTCGGTGATCAGGTGAAGGGGTCCGCGCGTCATGCTGTCAGATGACCTGAAGAAGTACCTTGACGACAATCCGGCATTTGCGACCGTCGCCACGATCCAGCCCGACGGCAGCCCTCAGCTCTCGGTCGTGTGGATCAAGCGGGACGGTGACGACATGCTGTTCTCCACGACCGTGGGGCGTCGCAAGGAGCTCAACCTTCAGCGGGATCCGCGCGTGACGATCATGATCAACCCCCCGGACGCCCCCTACACCTACGCCGAGGTGCGCGGGACGGCCAGCATGACCACCGAGGGCGGCCCCGAGCTGATCGACGAGCTCTCCCGCAAGTACACCGGGAAGGACTACGCGGACTTCAACCCCGCATCCGCGCAGGACAGTCAGCGCGTGGTCGTCCGCGTCACCCCGCGCAAGGTGGTCGGCTCACTGTGAGTCCGGCGCACTCGCCCCGGCCGGTCGCACTCCGACCGGCCGGGGCGTTTGTGCGCCGGGTGGAGCTGTTCAGTCGAGGCAGAACTCGTTGCCCTCGATGTCCTGCATCGTGATGCAGGACTCGTTGATGCCGTCGGCACGCTGCACCAGCACGCACACGGCGCCCAGCGCCTCCAGCCGTGCGCGCTCGGCCTCCAGCGCGGCGAGGCGCTCCTCGCCCACGAGCCCGGTGCCGGCCCGCACGTCGAGGTGCACCCGGTTCTTGACGACCTTGCCCTCGGGCACGCGCTGGAAGAACAATCGCGGGCCAACACCCGTGGGATCCACGCAGGCGAACGCCGAACCCTGGTGCTCGGCCGGCAGCGAGCGATCGAAGGCGTCCCACGTGTCGAACCCCTTGGGCGGCGGCGGTACGACGTACCCCAGCACCTCACACCAGAAGAGGGCGACGCGCTCGGGCTCCGCGCAGTCGAAGGTGACCTGGAACTGCTTGATCGATGCCATCGGGCCACCGTAACAGGGGACCCGAACGCGCAAATCCCTTTTATCGCCGGCATGTTGGCCGGGGGCTGACCTGCACGGGTCGTGCCCGCAGCGGACAGGCCGGCAGTCCTCAGACCCGGAGCGCGTGGACGAAGCCCCAGATCACCAGCGGAGCAAGGATCAGCACCCCGAAGAGGGACAGCCACGTGACCACGTGGTCGAGAATCCGCTGGAACGGATTCCGGGGCACGAGCACGTCCGATGGCTTCCGCGGGTCGTAGCTGGCAGGGACCCAAGGCTGGGCGCTCACGTGTTTGAACAAGCGGGTAGTGCCGGTGCTGTCCGTGTACGAGTACGTCCACGGCCTGTCGGCCTGCACCGCAATGACGGTCATGCCGTTCCTGCGCAGGCGGCGTTCGTGGAACAACGACCCGCCGAAGAACATGCCGAGCCAGAACAGCAGGACAATGAGGCACCCGAATATCCCGCCGAGGACGATGCGGCCGGGGCCGTCGGGACCGTCCGCATCGTCGACGAGGACCGCGGACAGGGCGATGACCGCGGCCAGGAACCCCAGCGAGAACCACGCGAGGCCGCGCCGGAACCTCTGGACCCAGGTCCTGGCGAAGGTGTGCACGACGACCAGGGTGCCGCCGTCGACCTCCTCGGCAGGAGCGGGCAGCAGCGCGTTCACGGCGTCGGCGAAGGCGACGGCCGCCGCCGCGCTCACGTCGTCGATCCGGTGAGCGGCCGGTGTCGCTCCCGCGAGAGCCCGCAACTCGATCGTCACGCTGCGCGTCTCGGCATGGACGCGGGCAATCGCCCTGGCGGGAACCGTCAACCGCTCGCCGGTACGCTCCAGGACCAGCTCATCCAGCTCCCAGCGCAGAACCGAGGAGCCCCGCCCCTGCAGGATGGGAATAGCGGATGTGTTGGACATGGGCAAGATCGTAAGGAGGGAATGGGGGCTTCCGGCGGGAACAGGTCTTCCGTCCCACCCCGTGGACGGGGCGCAGCCAGGAGCGGTGGTCGTACGCGCGGGTACGCACCGCGCCCGCCCTAGAGTGATCTTGTCGACCGGCGGGGGAGCCGGTCAGGGAGGGGGAGTCATGGCGTTCCGCAGGATTCTGACCGCGCTCGGCAAGAACGGGCCCAGTGTGGAGACGGTGGTGGAGACCCCGGAGGTCCGTCCGGGCGGGATGCTGCGCTGCGCGGTGACCGCGGTGGGCGGCGCCGCCGACGCCGACATCGAGCGGATCGGGTTGGAGCTGGTCGTGCGGGCCGAGGACCACGAGTTCGACCGTGCCGCCTGGAAACACCCCTACACGGTGGCGACGGCCGACTTCGACGGCTTCCGGCTGGCCGCCGGCGAGACGGTGACGCGCCACGTCGAGATGCAGGTTCCGTGGGAGATGCCGCTCACGCACGGGCGGGGGGAGGCCATCCCCGGCGGCAGGGCCGCCGTCCGTACCCGGCTGGCCGTCGACAAGGCGGTGGACCAGGGGGACTTCGACGAGATCCAGGTGCACGCGCTGCCGGCCCAGGACGCGATCCTGCAGGCCTACGCGGACCTGGGGTTCCGTATGCACGAGGCCGAGGTGAAGATCGGCCTCCTCAAGCAGGCGCCGAACATGCGGGCCCGGCAGACGGCGAAGTACTGGCAGGAGATCGACCTCTACTTCCCGGAGTCCTCGGAGTGGGCGCGGCACGAGCTGGAGACCGTCTTCATCGCCCGCGAGGACTCTCTCGACGCCCACCCGGGCGGCAACCCGCCGGCCAGGTTCGTCTACGCCGATCTGGATCAGGCGGCCTGGACGGAGAGCCTGGACCGGCACCTGAAGCGCTTGTACATCGTCTAGGCGTGTCGTGAAGGCGCCGGGGTCCTCTGTCCAGGGCCCCGGCGCCGTCCTGTGCGGTGGTGACGAGACGGCGCTCCGGACCCAGTTCTGTGTCGCGGTGCCGGTGCGGACGGTTCCCGACCCCCTCGGGGCCCGTGCCTATGATCACCTCGCTGGGGAATCAGTGACGCCCGCCTGCCGACCGGCGGCGTCACTCTCAAGGGGGGCAGCAACCATGGTCACGGGAACGACGCCATCGGACGAGGACGAGTCGAACAGTGACTCGTCCGCGGGCAGGAGGCCGATCCGCCGCATCCTGATGAGGAGCGGTGCGCTCGTGGCCTTGATCTGCGCCGTGATCGTCGCGTACTTCTTCGTTGCCGGCCGCATCCCCGGCGACTCGATGGATGTCGCCTGGGAGAACTATGAGATCTGGGCCATCGACGAGGGGGACCGGGAACGGCCGCACGACGGCGACGGGTCCTGGCTGGTCGGGGACACGCTGGTGCGGAGCGGGTTCAACGGGGCGGCCGGCCAAGACGCCGGGACCGGCCGGAAGGTCTGGGAGTACCGGTCGCCGGGCAGTTCGAAGCTCTGTGCTGCCGTGGCCGATGTCGAGCACTCCGTCCTGGTCGTCACGCGCGACGACGAGAACCGGCCCGCCTCGGCCAGGAGGCAGTTGTGCAGCACGCTCGCCGGGGTCGACATGAAGAACGGCCGCGAGATCTGGCGCACCCAGGTTCCGGCCGCACCCCGCGAAGGGCGCCCGGTGTACAACGAGCGTGTTCAGGTGACCGCAGGCGGCGGCCTGACCGTGCTCACCCACCAGGGACTGCGCGCCGTCGACGTACGCACCGGGGCGCCCCGCTGGACGGCGGCCCTTCCCCCCAACTGCGTGCCTGCCCTCGCGCGGCCGGCCCTGCGGCACGTCGGCGCCCTCCTCGCCTGCGATGGCACGGAGAAGAAACCGAACGGGATCGCCGACGATGCCGAACTGCACGCTGCTGCCTTCAACCCGGCCACCGGCAAGCTCCTGTGGTCCACCCCGATCGGCGACCGTGACCCGGAGACGTGGCGCAGCGGCGACGTGCGCCTCCTCTCCGCCGACCCGCTGGTCGTGGGCACCGTCAAGGACACCTATTCCTTCAACGGGGACGGCCGGCCCAACCCGACCCTCGGAGGGACGTCGACCAGCAGCCACTCGGTGATGGACGACACCATGCTCTATACCGCCGACCTCACCGGAGGAGGCACAGGAAGGAGCGGGAGGAAGAGCCCCTACACGCATGCCGTCCGCGCCCTCGACCTGACCACCGGCCGGATCGCCTGGGTGTCCGACCTCGACTTCGACATCCACGCACTCCATCTCCGCGATGGAAAGCTGACCGTGGTCGGCGAAGACCGTGAACTGTACCTGTACACCGCCCCGAAGCTGTACGTCCTCGACGCCGCCACCGGCAAGGAACTCGACGCCCGCCGCTTCCACTACGGTGTGGTTCCCGTGGGCGATGCCTTCGAGTACAAGGATCTGCTCATCGTCGGCAGCGAGGCGTACAGACGTTCGTGACTCGATGACGGCGCGGTCTACTGCCGGTTGGCCCATGAACTGAGCTTCGGTTCTTGTTCCCGACCGAGCCGCCCTCGCCGGCATCTCTCGGACGGTCGACTCCCAGGGGGGTGAGGCCGGCGGTCGCTCCCGGGCGCTTCAGCGGAAGGCGGGGAGGGCGAGGGCGATGGTGCCCCAGACGATGAGCGCGGTGAGGGCCACGAAGACCAGCGTCACGGGCAGCCACTTGAAGACGGCACCCAGGCTCTTGCACGCGACCACGCGGGCGGGGTGCCTGGGGTGGTAGGCGACGTGGTACGTCTCGCCGCGTCTGCCGTCGGGGTCGGGGGCGGGGCGGAGCCTGCCGTCGGTGGCGGTGTAGCCGTAGGAGACCCGGCCGTGGATGAGGACGGGCTGCGCCTCCATCGTGATGCCGTGGCGGGGCAGGTACCACTCGTTCCACACGATCGACACCATGCGGACCGCGAGCCGGCCCATCGGCAGGCCGGTGCCGCCGAGCAGCAGCACCGCGAGCGCGCGGCTCACGTGATCCCCTGCGATCACCACCCCCGCGGCGAGGGCGACGAGCCCGAGGCCGACCGCGATCAACGTGCAGCGGATGACGAACTCGGCCGGCTGCATCGGCTCCGCATCCTCCTCGCCGACCGCCTCCTCGCCGTCCGCCTCCCGGCCGGCGTCCGCGTCGTTCAGGGGCGTGACCGTCACGAGGGTCGAGCCGTCCACCGGGTCCTGGTCGGCGCGGCGGTCGGGCAGCGAGCCGTTCACCGCTTCCGCGAAGACGGTGGCCGAGGCACGGCTCACGCCCTCGATCCGGTACAGGGTCGACTCCGTCCCGGCCGGGGCCGTCAGCTCCACGGCCACCACCCGCCCGTTCGCGTGCACCTGCGCGACGGCGGCGAGCGGGATGCGGACCTCCTCGTGAGGGCGACGCAGGAGCAATCCGCCGCTGTCGGCGCGGAGTTCGGCGCCCCGGTCACCCAGGAGGACGGGTATGGACGAGATGATCGACATGCGCGAGATCGTAAGGGGTGGGTGTTCCCCCGAGGTATCCCGAAGACGTACGGTCACCGCTGTGGACATGGTCATCTTCGTACTCGTCGCGTTCGTCCTGGTGGGCGGCGGCCTGCTCCTCTTTGGTCTGATGACGTTCGGCGGTGAGAGGGAGGTGCTCAGGAAGGCGAGGGAACTGGAGGAGACGGGCGCCGAGGTCCCCGCGGTCCTGGTCGCGCTGGAGCCACTGGTCCGCACCGACACCCTGCGCGCCCACTACGAATACCGGACGGCGGGCGGCGAAAGGGCCCGGCACACGACGGGCGTCGCCCCCAACCCCCTGCACGTCGTGGGCGAGAGGTACCCGCTGGTGCGGCTGCCGCGCGTGACGACCAATGTCCACCTGGGCACGATGGCCGCGGTGCGCAAGGAGCGCCGGGACCGCGAGAGGTACGTCCGCCATGCCGTGTGGACGATGATCGTCGGCTTCGCGGCGTGCGCAACGGCCGCGACGGGCCTCGTCCTCGTCCCCTGACCCGGCGGGCCGGCAGTGCGATGCCGGGCGCCGGAGCCCTCTGTCCAGGGCCCCGGCGCCGACCTGTGCGGAGGGCCTAGGAGACGGCGTACCGCACCCAGTTCTGGGTGGCGGCGCCGGTGCAGACCACCTGGCGGACCTCGCGGCGGCTGCCGGACGGGTTGGCGCCGTCGTCGAGGCACAGGCCGGTGGCCGCGTTCTTGACGGCCACCTGGCTGCCGCCGAGGTCGACGAGCTCCCAGCGCTGGATCGCCCCGTCGTGGCAGACCTGCTGGGTGACCCGCGAACCGGGGACGGTTCCGTCGGCGCCGATGCACCTGCCGGAGTGGCGGGGCTGCATACGGGTGGTGGTCGGGTCCGCGGCCGTGAACATCGTCGCGAACTCCTGGTGGTAGGCGGTCTTGCAGCCGAACTGCTGGACCACGGCGCCCGGATCGCGGGACGCGCCCTGGATGTCCAGGCACTTGCCGGTGGCGGCGTTGACGTACTTGTGCGCGCCACCCGGTACCGCGGCGGCGGAGGAGGAGGACGGGGAAGGCGTCCCGGCCGGGGCGGCCTGGGCGTAGCCGATGCCGCCGGTCAGGGCGGCCGTGACGGCCAGGGCCAGGGTGGCGGAACGCATGCGTGACACGGTCGTACGGGCCATGGGGATCTCCCGGATGCTCGCGGTGACGACAGTGATGAGCGGTGATGTGCGGTGATGTGCGGTGACGTGCGGTGACGTGCGTGACGAGTGGTCAGGCACATGCCGGGGGTCTGTGACGGTGTCCCTGTCGAGCCTCCGGCGCAGCCATATCCCACCGGAAGCCGGTGCTCCCCGGCGACTGGATTACCGGCCATTCCCTGCATGTCGGACACGCCGCGATCGGAATGGCTTGCCCCGGCATCAACGGACCGGTACCGCGCCCCGGTTCGGTCCGGGCTGCCATGATCGGAAACAATTCTGCAATCTCTTGCGCAAGGTCTTGCAACACAAGGGGGTGCCCCCTACGGTCGCCACAATCCCCACCTCTCCGCCAGGAGGCCCCCATGCCCCCCACGCGCAACACCAGACCCCCACGTCGCACCACCAGAGTGGTGGCCGCCGCCACCCTCGCCGCCGCGACCCTCACCGCCGGGGCCACAGCCGCCACCCCCGCCGCGGCCGTGCCGCCCGGGGGGAAGGACGTCACCGCCGTCCTCTTCGAGTGGCGGTTCGCCGACGTCGCCCGGGCCTGTACCGACTCCCTCGGCCCCGCCGGATACGGCTACGTGCAGGTGTCCCCGCCCCAGGAGCACGTGCAGGGGTCCCAGTGGTGGACCTCGTACCAGCCGGTCAGCTACAAGATCGCCGGGCGGCTCGGCGACCGGACCGCCTTCAAGAACATGATCGATGCCTGTCACGCCGCCGGCGTGAAGGTGATCGCCGACTCCGTCATCAACCACATGGCCGGCCCGGCTGACCCGGGCGCCACCCTCACCGGCACCGGCGGGTCCACGTACTCCAAGTACTCCTACCCCGGCCTCTACTCCGGCGCCGACCTGGACGACTGCCGCGCCGAGATCTCGAACTACCGGGACAAGGGCAACGTCCAGAACTGCGAACTGGTCAAGCTCGCGGATCTGGACACGGGTGAGGAGTACGTGCGCGGCCGGATCGCCGCCTACCTGAACGACCTGCGCTCGCTCGGCGTCGACGGCTTCCGCATCGACGCCGCCAAGCACATGCCCGCCACCGACCTGGCGAACATCAAGTCCCGGCTGACCGACCCGAACGTCTACTGGAAGCAGGAGGCGATATTCGGCGCGGGCGAGGCCGTCGACCCCGCCGAGTACCTGCCGAGCGGCGATGTCCAGGAGTTCCGCTACGCCCGGGACCTCAAGCGGGTCTTCGAGAGCGAGAACCTCGCCTACCTGAAGAACTTCGGGGAGGCGTGGGGGTACATGCCCTCCGCGCAGTCCGGCGTCTTCGTCGACAACCACGACACCGAGCGCGGCGGCGACACCCTCAACTACAAGGCAGGCTCCGCCTACACCCTCGCCAACGTCTTCATGCTGGCCTGGCCCTACGGATCCCCGGACGTCCACTCCGGCTACGAGTGGAGCGACAAGGACGCCGGCCCGCCGAACGGCGGCACCGTGAACGCCTGCTACCAGGACGGGTGGAAGTGCCAGCACGCCTGGCGCGAGATCTCCTCCACGGTCGCCCTCCGGAACACGGCCCACGGTCAGGGTGTCGTGAACTGGTGGGACAACGGGGCGGACCAGATCGCCTTCGGGCGCGGCAGCAAGGCCTACGTCGCCATCAACCACGAGGGTGCCCCGCTCACCCGCACCTTCCAGACCTCCCTCCCCGCCGGGGACTACTGCGACGTGCAGAGCGGCAGCCGCACCGTCACCGTCAACGCATCCGGGCAGTTCACCGCCACCGTCGCGGCCGGAACCGCCCTCGCCCTGCACACCGGCGCCCGCACCTGCGCCGTCGGGTCCGTGACCTCCGGCGCGTCCTTCGGCGTCACCGCCACCACCGTCCCCGGCCAGAACATCCACGTCACCGGCGACCACCCCGCCCTCGGCAGCTGGAACACCGGCGCCGCCCCCAGGCTCGACCCGGCCGCCTACCCCGTCTGGAAGCTCGACGTCACCCTGCCCGCGGGCACGACCTTCGCCTACAAGTACGTCCGCAAGGACGCCTCCGGAAACGTCACCTGGGAGAGCGGGGCCAACCGCTCCGCCACCGTCCCCGCCAACGGCAAGGTCACGCTGACCGACACCTGGCGCAACTGACCGCCGCCCCGCCCCCCTGCCTCCCCGACCAAGGAGCCCTGCCTTGATTCGCCCCGCAGCAGGCACCGTCGCGGCCGCCCTGGCCGTGACCCTCCTGCCCGCCCTGCCCGCCACCGCGGCGGGCGCGCGCCCGCCCGCACCGCCCTCGGACGCGAAGCTCGCCGCCGAGCCGGCCCGGCACGACCTCACCCGGGAGCAGTTCTACTTCGTGCTCCCGGACCGGTTCGCCAACGGAGACCCGCGCAACGACCGCGGCGGGCTCACCGGCGGACGCCTGGACACCGGCTTCGATCCGGCCGACAAGGGCTTCTACCAGGGCGGCGACCTCAAGGGGCTGACCGACCGGCTGGACTACATCAAGGGCCTGGGCACCACCGCGATCTGGCTGGCGCCGATCTTCAAGAACCAGCCGGTGCAGGGGACGGGGGAGGACGCTTCCGCCGGCTACCACGGCTACTGGATCACCGACTTCACCCAGGTCGACCCGCACTTCGGCACCAACGCCGACCTGACGAAGCTGATCGACAAGGCCCACGCCAAGGGCATGAAGGTCTTCTTCGACGTCATCACCAACCACACCGCCGACGTCGTCGACTACGAGGAGAAGTCCTACGGGTACCTGTCGAAGGGGGCGTTCCCGTACCTCACCAAGGACGGCGTCCCCTTCGACGACACCGACTACGCCGACGGGAAGGGCGGGAAGAGTGGGAAGGACGGGAAGAGGAAGTTCCCGGCGGTCGACCGGGACTCCTTCCCCCGCACCCCCGTCGTCCCCGAGACCAAGAAGAACCTCAAGGTCCCCGCCTGGCTCAACGACCCCACCATGTACCACAACCGGGGCGACTCCACCTTCGCCGGGGAGTCGAGCGAGCAGGGCGACTTCGTCGGCCTCGACGACCTGTGGACCGAGCGCCCCGAGGTCGTCACCGGGATGGAGCGGATCTACGAGAAGTGGGTCCGGGAGTTCGACATCGACGGCTTCCGCATCGACACCGTCAAGCACGTCAACACCGGCTTCTGGACCCAGTGGGCCACCGCCCTGGACGCGTACGCGGCGAAGCAGGGCCGCCCCGACTTCTTCATGTTCGGTGAGGTGTACTCCGCCGACACCGCGGTCACCTCCCCGTACGTCACCCGCGGCCGCCTCGACGCCACCCTCGACTTCCCCCTCCAGGACGCCGTCCGCGCGTACGCCGCCCAGGGAGCCGGATCCGACCGCCTGGCCAGGGTGTTCGCCGACGACCACCGCTACACCACCGACAAGGCCAACGCCTACGAGCAGGTCAGCTTCCTCGGCAACCACGACATGGGCCGCTTCGGCACCTTCCTGAAGCAGGACCGCCCCGGTGCCCCCGAGACCGAACTCCTCGCCCGCTACCGGCTCGCCAACGAGCTGATGTTCCTCACCCGCGGCAACCCCGTCGTCTACTACGGCGACGAGCAGGGCTTCACCGGCGCCGGCGGCGACAAGGACGCCCGCCAGACCCTCTTCGGCTCGAAGACCGCCGACTACCTCGACGACGACCAGCTCGGCACCGACCGCACCCACGCGAGCGACGCCTACGACGACCGGCACCCGCTCTACCGGCAGATCGCCGGCCTGTCCCGGCTGACCGGAGCCCACCCGGCCCTCCGCGACGGCGTCCAGACCGAGCGCCTCGCCGAAGGCTCCGTATACGGCTTCACCCGCAGTGAGAGCAGCGGCCGTACCCGCCACGAGTACGCCGTCGCCGTCAACAACGGCGACGCCCCGGTGACCGTCGACCTCCCCGTCGACAGCGCCGTCCGCACCCGCTTCCGCACCCTGTACGGCGGCCCCGACACCGGAGCCGACACCGGCGCCCGGGTCACCGCCGACGGCCGGCTCCGCCTCACCGTGCCCGCCCTCGGCTCCGTCGTGGCCCGTGCCGAAGCCCCGCTGCCCGCCCCCGCCGCCGCCCCCGCGGTCACCCTCGCCGCCCCGGCCGCCGGAGCCACCGGCACCGTCGAGGTCTCCGCCGGCGTCACCGGCGGCGGCGCCCTGAACCGGGTCGTCTTCGCCGCCCAGACCGGCAACGGGCCCTGGCAGGTGCTCGGCTCCGCCGACCACGCCCCCTACAAGGTCACCCACCACCTCACCGCCCCGGCCGGCACCCCCGTCCGCTACAAGGCCGTCGCCGTGGACACCTCCGGACGGACCGCGAGCGCCCGCGCCGAAACCGTCACCGGCACCCCGCCCGCCCCCGAGACCCCCACCGCCACCCAGCGCGACTACGCCGTCGTCCACTACAACCGGCCCGACGGGAACTACACCGACTGGCGCCTCTACACCTGGGGCGACATCGCCGAGGGCGAGTCCAGGCCCTGGCCGCAGGGAGCCCCCTTCACCGGCCGCGACGCCTACGGCGCCTTCGCGTACGTCCGCCTCAAGCCCGGCGCGAGCTCCGTCGGCTACCTGGTCATCGACAAGGACGGCACCAAGGACGTCGCCGCCGACCGCACCATCGACGTGACCAGGACCGGCGAGATCTGGCTGGACCAGGGCAAGGAGGCTCCCCGGCCGCAGCGCCCGGCCTACCCGCCGCAGGACACCACCAAGGCCGTCCTCCACCACCAGCGCCCCGACGGCGCCTACGACGGCTGGGGCCTGCACGTCTGGAGCGGGGCCGCCACCCCCACCGACTGGTCCAAGCCGCTGATGCCCGCCCGCTTCGACTCCTACGGCGCGGTGTACGAGGTGCCGCTCGCCCCCGGCGCCGGCTCCCTCTCCTACATCCTCCACAAGGGCGACGAGAAGGACCTGCCCGCCGACCAGTCCCTCGACCTGAAGGCCACCGGCCACGAGGCATGGCTGCTCTCGGGCCGCGAGAAGTACCTCCTCCCGCAGCCCGCCGGCAGCTCCGCCGCCCTCGACCTCACCACCTCGCACGCGATCTGGATCGACCGCGACACCCTCGCCTGGAACGCCCCCGAGTCCGCCGCCTCCCTCCAGCTCCTCGCCTCCCGCGCGGGCACGGTCAAGGCGGAGAACGGCACCCTCACCGGCACCGCCGACGCCTCCGTGCTGCGCCTGACGGCCGGCGCGCTGACCGACGTACAGAAGCGGAAGTTCCCGCACCTGGCCGGGTACAGGGCGTTCACCGTCGACCCCCGCGACCGCGACCGGGTACGCGAGGCCCTGCGCGGCCAGCTCGTCGCGAGCGCCCGCGCTGCCAACGGCGCCGTCCTCGCCGCCACCGGCGTCCAGCTCGCCGGGGTCCTCGACGACCTGTACGCCAACGGTGCCACGCTCGGCCCGGTCTTCACCCGACACGGGGTGACCCTGTCGGTGTGGGCGCCGACCGCCCAGAAGGTCGCCCTCGAACTCGACGGCCGCACCGTCCCCATGCGCCGCGACGACACCACCGGCGTCTGGTCCGCGCAGGGCCCACGCTCCTGGAACGGCAAGAAGTACCGCTACGCCGTCACCGTCTGGGCCCCGAGCACGCAGGCGCTGGTCACCAACCTGGTCACCGACCCCTACTCCACCGCCCTGACCACCGACTCCACGCACAGCCTGGCCGTGAACCTGGCCGACCCGGCGCTCGCCCCGCAGGGCTGGCGCGACCTGCGCAAGCCGGCCGCCGAGCCGGCCGCCCAGGCACAGATCCAGGAACTCCACATCCGCGACTTCTCCGTCGCCGACCGCACCTCCCGCCACCCCGGCCAGTACCTGGCCTTCACCGACGCCGCCTCGGCCGGCATGAAGCACCTCCGCGCCCTGGCTGCCGCCGGCACCTCCTACGTCCACCTGCTCCCGGCCTTCGACATCGGCACCATCCCGGAGAACCCGGCCGACCGCACCGAACCCTCCTGCGACCTGGCCTCCCACGCGCCGGACTCCGAGGAGCAGCAGGCGTGCGTGACCGCGGCCGCCGCCAAGGACGGCTACAACTGGGGCTACGACCCGCTGCACTACACCGTCCCGGAGGGCTCGTACGCGAGCGACCCGAACGGCACCGCCCGCACCGTCGAGTTCCGGCGCATGGTCCAGTCGCTGAACGGCGCCGGACTGCGCACCGTGATGGACGTGGTCTACAACCACACCGTCGCGTCCGGCCAGTCCGACAGGTCCGTCCTGGACCGCATCGTCCCCGGCTACTACCAGCGGCTGCTGCCCGACGGGAAGGTGGCCACCTCCACCTGCTGCGCCAACA
The DNA here is from genome assembly GCF_043199475.1 of Streptomyces sp. NPDC048603. Classification (NCBI taxonomy): domain Bacteria; kingdom Bacillati; phylum Actinomycetota; class Actinomycetes; order Kitasatosporales; family Streptomycetaceae; genus Streptomyces; species Streptomyces sp. NPDC048603. Next base: position 107,214 of record NZ_JBICVY010000010.1, read on the forward strand.
CCGCTCCCGAGAACGCCATGATGGGCCGCCTGGTCGTCGACTCGATCGTCACCTGGGCCAAGGAGTACAAGGTCGACGGCTTCCGCTTCGACCTGATGGGCCACCACCCCAAGGAGAACATCCTCGCGGTCCGCAAGGCCCTCGACGCCCTGACCGTCGAGAAGGACGGAGTCGACGGCAAGGCGGTCATCCTCTACGGCGAGGGCTGGAACTTCGGTGAGGTCGCCGATGACGCCCGCTTCGTCCAGGCCACCCAGAAGAACATGGCCGGCACCGGCATCGCCACCTTCTCCGACCGGGCCCGCGACGCGGCCCGCGGCGGCGGCCCCTTCGACGAGGACCCCCGCGTCCAGGGCTTCGCCTCCGGCCTGTTCACCGCCCCCAACGGGTCGCCCGCCAACGGCACCCCGGACGAGCAGCGCGCCCGCCTGCTGCACGCCCAGGACCTGATCAAGGTGGGCCTGACCGGCAACCTGGCCCCGTACCGCTTCACCGACAGCGGCGGCCGTACGGTCACGGGCGCGCAGGTCGACTACAACGGTCAGGCGGCCGGATATGCCGCCGCCCCCGGCGACGCCCTCGCCTACGCGGACGCCCACGACAACGAGTCCCTGTACGACGCGCTGACGTACAAGCTGCCCGCCGGCACCGCGGAGTCCGACAAGGCCCGCATGCAGGTCATCGCCATGGCCACGGCGGCCCTCTCCCAGGGCCCGGCGCTCTCCCAGGCCGGCACCGACCTGCTCCGCTCCAAGTCCCTGGACCGCAACTCCTACGACAGCGGCGACTGGTTCAACGCGATCCACTGGGACTGCCGGAACGGCAACGGCTTCGGCCGCGGCCTCCCGCCGGCCGCGGACAACCGGGCGAAGTGGCCGTACGCCAAGCCCCTCCTCACCCGGCCCGCCCCCGGGTGCGCGGAGATCGGGGCGGCCTCCGGTGCCTACCGCGACCTGCTGCGGATCCGCACCACCGAACCGGGCTTCGCCCTCGCCACGGCGGCGGAGGTCCAGGACCGGCTGGCCTTCCCGCTGTCCGGGACGCAGGAGACCCCCGGTGTCATCACCATGACCCTGGGTGACCTGGTGGTGGTCTTCAACGCGACGCCCACCGAGCAGGCCCAGCGGATCCCGTCCCTCGCCGGGACCCCCCACCGCCTGCACCCGGTCCAGGCCTCCGGCTCCGACCCGGTGGTCAAGCGGTCCTCGTACGACACGGCCGCGGGCACCTTCACCGTCCCGGCCCGCACGGTCGCGGTCTTCACCCGGTAGTCCGCCGGGCCCGACGACAGGACAAACCGGTACATCGAAGGATGTACCGGTTTTGTCGTTCCTCGCGTCGATTCAATGATCTTCGCCGGTCCGTACGGTTTTTCGCATGTCATCACCGAACGGTCGGACCGGAACACCGGACGTGCCGACGTGGCGGACAGTGGCCACGCCGGTCCTGTTCACCGTGGCCCTCCCGCTGGCCGTGTTCTACGTTCTGCGGTCACAGGGGGTCAGCCAGTGGCTGGCGCTGACGCTCAGCGGGGCGGTCCCGGCGGTGCGCATGGCCTTCGAGGCCGCAGCGCGGCGCCGCGTGAACGGCTTCGAGGCATTCATGATCGGCATGCTGGCGGTGCGCATCGTCACGTCGCTGCTCACCGCCAGTCCGCGGGTCATCCTCGTCAAGGACGCCGGACTCGGGGCGGCCGCCGGGCTCTGGATCCTGGGCTCGCTCCTCGTGGCGAAGCCCCTCGCCTTCCAGGTCGGCCAGTACTGGAACGGGCCCGCCGCCGCGCGCGCCCGCGAAGCCGCCTGGAGCGTCTCGCCGGCGCTGCGCAGCGGACTGACCCGGCTGACGGTCCTGTGGGGCTGTGCCCAACTGCTGGACTGCGGTGCCGGAGTGCTCGTCGCCCTGCTGCTGCCGGTGGAGGCCGTCCCGGCACTCAACCGGGCGAAGGGACTGGCCGTGCTGTGCGCCGTCCTCCTCGTCACCATCGCCTACAGCCGCCGCCACGGGCGGCGACACGCACTGTCCCTCTTCGGTTCGGCACCCCTGAACACCAGAAGGGAAGGCTGATCACCATGACTCGCCACCGGACTGCGTCCCGCGCTCCCGAGGCGCTGCGCGAGACGCTCGCGGAGCTGCGGCGACTGGCCGCGCTCCCGCTCGAACACGGCCGGACGCTGCCGTCGGGCGCCTACACCTCCCCCGAGATGTACGGCTGGGAGGTCGAACGGATCTTCCGGCGGGAGTGGCTGTGCGTGGCACGGGCCGACGAGATCCCCCGGCCGGGGAGCTATCTGCGGCTGGACGTCCTCGGCGCGCCCCTGGTGATCACCCGGGACGAGGAGGGCGAACTGCACGCCCTGTCCCGGGTGTGCCGCCACCGCTTCATGGACCTCCTGCCGCCCGAGACCGCGCCCGAGCAGGGCAGCCTGAAGCGGCTGACCTGCCCGTACCACACCTGGACCTACCGGCTGAACGGCCGGTACGCGGGGCAGCTCGCCGGTGCTCCGCTGATGCAGCGGGTCGAGTTCGACCGGGCCGGCTGCCGGCTCCCGGCGTACCGCGTCGAGGTCTGGAACGGCTTCGTCATGCTCAACCTCGACCCCGGCGCGGCACCGGCGGCAGCCGGACTGCGCGGGCTGGAGCCCCGGCTGAGCGGCCATGGCATCGCGGACTGGGTGACCGTCCACACCCAGACCTGGGAGGGCGTACCCGCCAACTGGAAGGTGGCGGTGGAGAACGGCTCGGAGAACTACCACCACATGGGTACGCATGCGGCGACCCTGGATCCGGTGCTGCCGGGCCGGGACACCGAGGTCGACAACTGCGACGGGCGCTGGTTCACGATGTTCACGCCCCTGTCGGACCCCGGGCGGGGCGGCGCGGGCACGGCGGGGCGTGAGGGATCCGGCCGGGAGCCGCGGCCGGGAATGCTCATCGCCGGGATCTTCCCCCAGTTCGTCCTGGCGGTCCTGCCCGACAGTGCGGTCGGCATCCGCTGGCTGCCCACCGGTCCGTCCACGCACGACACGCGGATCACGGCCATGGTCCCGCCCGGAGTGCCGGACGCACCCGGTTTCGCGGAGCAGTTGGCCGGCATGCGCGATCAGATCGCCCGGATCCAGGAGGAGGATCTGGTGGCCGTCCGTGGCGTCCAGCGCGGCCTGACGTCCCGCCCGGAGCCGTCCGACGGCCGGTTCTCCCATCTGGAGCGCCCTCTGTGGCAGTTCCAGCGCTACCTCGCGGAGCGGCTGCTGTGAGATCGCGTTCACCTGGTCGGGAAGGGGCGCGGTCACACCACGCTGAGCCGGTCCAGCCGCTTCTCCAGCAGGATCACCCCGTAGACCCGGCCGTCCTTCCCTACCTTGTTGGGGAGCTCCCCGACCACCCGGTAGCCCGCGCCCTGGTAGTACGCGAGCAGCCGGGGGTTGGTGGAGACGCAGTCCAGCCGCGCCCGCTCCCGTCCGGTCCGGGCGATCCGCCGCTCGGCATGTTCGAGCAGGCGGCGTCCGGTGCCGGCGGGAGCGGTCGCGCGTTCCACCATCAGCCGGTGCACGTAGCCCGCGACCGGGGGCTGAACCCCCCACGCCTCCTCGTCGGACCACCACAGCTCGTAGGCGCCGACCAGCCGGCGGTCCTCGTCGGCGGCCAGCCACACCTCGCCGTCCCGCATCCGCTCGCGGAAGTGGGCCTTGTCCTTGTCACCGACCTTCCACTGGTCGATCCCGGTGCTCTTCATCCAGCGTGCGGCGGAGTCGTACAGGGCCACCAGTGTCCCGGCGTCCTTCTCCTCGGCGTGCCGGAACACAATCCCCTCATCAATGATCACGCGGGAATTATGACGCGGCGATGATCATCAACACAGCGGGGGATCAGCACTGGATCACCGCCGGACCACCAACGGATCGCCAACGGATCACCAACGGGGCGGGGGCACCAGCCGGGCCAGCCGCCCCACCAGGTCGCCGAACGGGCCGTCGGCCGGCTCGCCCGCCAGCATCCGTACCGCGATCTGCGCCATCTCCTCGTCATAGGCGGCACTCACGGCCACCAGCGCGGCGAAGTCGTGCACGAGCTGCAACTCCAGCTCCGCCCGCGGGATCCGCCTGCCCTCCAGCCAGATCAGGGCCGTCGACTCGGCGAGCGACACCCACGACCGCACCACGAGCTCCAGCCGCGCGGGCGGTTCCGACACCCCCAGGTGGACCAGGATCTGCTCGTACGCGGCCCGCCGGACCTCGTCGATCATCGCGTTGGCCCGGCTGCTCCCGGCCGCCGGGCCGCCCCGCATCAGCGCCGAGAATCCGGGCCCGTGTTCGTCGACGAAGGAGAAGAACCGCCCCATCACCCGCAGCAGCCGCGCCCCGAGCGGCCCTTCGTGCGGCTCCTCGAACCGGGCCGCCAACTCGTCGGCGGCACGCCGCAGCGCGGCCTCGTACAGGTTCTGCTTGCCGGGGAAGTAGTGGTACACCAGCGGCCGCGATATACCCGCCGCCGCGGCGATCTCGTCGATCGACACGTCCTCGGGCGACCGCCGGCTGAACAGCTCCAGCGCCACCGAGATCAGCTGCCGGCGCCGCTCCTCGACACCCATCCTCCGCCGCACACCGGTTGTCATGTGTGACACCTTACCCACCGGCCTGCCCGTTCCGCTTGGCCGGATTTCACGCATGAGCGCGCTGTGTCCCGTCCCCAACTCCCGGTGACCTGGCGGCCGGTGTTCGCCTGGTTCGTCCCGGCGGCCGCCGGGCGAACGGAGGTTTTCGGCCAACGACCCGTCTCAGAGGTCCAGGACCAGGCGGTCGCCCGTGGCGCGGGAGACGCAGAGGAGCATGGAGTCCTCGCGTTCCGCATCGGTGAGGAGGGTGTCGCGGTGGTCCACCCCGCCCGCCAGGACGCGGTGCCGGCAGGTGCCGCAGAAGCCCTGGCCGCAGGAGTAGGGGGTGTCGGGGGCGGCCCGGCGGATCGCGGTGAGGGCGGATTCGCCGGCGCCCACCTCGACCGTGGTGCCCGAGCGGTGGAGTTCCACCGTGAAGGGACGCGCGTCCCCGGTGGGGGCGCCGGCCGGGGCGAAGCGTTCCAGGACCACCTCGGTGCCGGGCCGGACGGCGGAACGGACCGCCTGCATCAGGGGTTCCGGGCCGCAGCAGTAGACCAGGGCGGCCTCGGGGACGGCGGTCAGGTCCGGCAGGCCCTGCTCGTCCTCCGGGACGACGGTGACGCGGTCGCCGTGGACGGCGAGTTCGTCCAGGAAGGGCATGGAGGCGCGGCTGCGGCCGCAGTAGAGCAGGGTCCAGTCCGCGCCGGCCGCCTCGGCAGCCGCCAGCATCGGGAGGACCGGGGTGATGCCGATGCCTCCCACGACGAAGGCGTACGACCCCGCCGGGCGGAGGGCGAAGTGGTTGCGGGGCGGGCGGACGTCCAGCGTCATGCCCGGCCGGAGGGCGGCGTGGGCTTCCGCCGAGCCGCCGCGGCCGTCCTCCACCAGGCGTATCGCGATCCGGTAGCGGCCCGTGTCGGCCGGGTCGCCGCAGAGGGAGTACTGGCGGACCAGGCCCGAGGGGAGGCGTATGTCGAGGTGGGCGCCCGGGGTCCAGGGCTCCGGTTCCGGGGATTCCAGGGTCAGCAGGGCGACGCCCGCTGCCGGCTCCGTGCGCGAGGTGATCCGCGCGGGGATCCAGCGGCGCGGGGAGCGGCCCGAGACGGGGACGGGCAGGGCCGGCAGCGGCCAGAGCGGGGAACGGCGGATGCGGGTGCGCAGGGTGCGGCGGGTGAGGTAGGCGGTGCCTGCCAGGGCGGCCAGTTTCAGTGCGCGGTTCATCGGGCGGTTCATCGGGCGGTACCGCCGTTCGCGCCAGGCGAGCTAGCCAGATAGGCCACCGCCTGGGCCGTGGACCCCTCCTGCGAGGGGTGGTAGGTGCGGGAGAGGTAGGTGGGGATCGAGCGGAGCATCGCGCCCGTGGCGGGCAGGGTGCCCCGCTGTCCGGCCCGGTAGAACTGCCCGAACGTCGCCCGGCCTTCGTGCAGCGTCGGGTCGTTCTCCATGAAGAAGCGGGCGCCGCGCTGCCACAGGAAGACCAGGGCGGTGAAGGCGGTGGCCCAGGTGCGGGCGCGGCGGCGGTAGCCGCCGTCCACGTGCATGAAGAGGTCGAAGGCGACCGAGCGGTGTTCCACCTCCTCGGCACCGTGCCAGCGGAGCAGGTCGAGCATCATCGGGTCGGCGCCGCGCCGGTCCAGTTCGTCCGCGTTGAGCACCCAGTTGCCCAGGAACGCCGTGTAGTGCTCGATCGCCGCGATCATCGCCACCCGCTCCAGGAGCCACCAGCGCTGTGCCCGGCCCGGCGGGAGGGTGCGGTCGCCGAGGAGCTTCTCGAACAGCCAGTCCACCTGGGCGGTGTACGGCGTCGGGTCCAGGCCCAGGCGCTTGAGGTGGGGGAGTACGTCGTCGTGCGCGGCGGCGTGCATCGCCTCCTGGCCGATGAAGCCGACCACGTCCTCCCGCAGGCGCTCGTCCTTGATCAGCGGCAGTGCCTGCTTGTAGACGTGCACGAACCACCGCTCGCCCGCCGGGAGGAGGAGGTGCAGCACGTTGATGGTGTGGGTGGCGAAGGGGTCGCCGGGCAGCCAGTGGAGGGGCGTGTCCTGCCAGGAGAAGGAGACGTTCCGTGCCTGCAGGTCTATGTGTTCCGACGCCACGCGGGCGGGGGCGGGAGCGGGCGGCTTATTAGACATGGCGTCAATGTACTGAGGGGTAAGGCATGTGCAAACCCCCTGTGCACCGCCTTCTTCCGCCCGTTCACATGTCCATGGCCCCGGCACGGCCCGACAGGGCCCCACACGGGAGCGGTCAGCGCAGTACGCCCGCCTTCGTGCCGTCCGCCAGCCGGCCCGTCAGCTCCACCTGCGCCCCCTCCGGGGCCTTCACCGCCAGGTGGTTGCCGCCGCTCCGGCCCGTCGCGCCGCCCGAGACGGAGAGGGAGGTGAACTGCCCGCTGCCGGCTGCCAGGACGTACCACTGCCCGCCCTTCGACTTCCACAGCACGCCCGCCAGGACGCGCGGTTCGCGCGGCCCGCACGCCGGGGAGCCCTCCGCCTGCGCGGCGGCCGTGGCCGCCGGCGCGCCCGGGGCGAGGAACGAGGCCTGCACCCGGTCCGCGGTGCCCCGCCAGGTCTCCGCCCGGGAACACAGCCACATCGCGGTGCCGTTGCCCTCCGGCAGCGCCTGCTTCGCGTACGTCCAGGAGTTGACGGCGCGCACACCGTGCGAGCGTACGGAGGACAGCAGGCAGGCCGGCTTCGCCCAGTCCGCCGCCACCGCCTGGGCCGCCTGGGTACCGGGGGAACCCGCGGCACCCGGGGCGCCCGGGGTGCCCGAGGTGAGGCGGGCCGGGGTGAGTTCGCCGAGGTCCGTGACCAGGGTGGTGGTGCCGGCCGCGGTGAGGGTCAGCGCGTTCCAGGAGGTGCACGCGCCGGACGCGGGCGGCGAGGGGACCGGCGGGGTGGCGCCGTCCGGGGTCAGCCGGAGCGGGGCCGGGGCCTCGGCCGGCTTCACCAGGTCGCGTACGGAGACCGCGGTCACCCAGGGCGCGGTCAGGTAGCGGACGTTGCCGTCCACCCGGCTGAGCACCAGCGCGCCGGAGGTCTCCGCGCCGGCCCCGTCGGTCCGGGCGAAGTCCAGTGCCGCGCCGGCCTGGCCCGCGCGCGGCTCGGCGTACCGGACCACCCGCAGGCCGTCGTGGAGCAGGACCACCACGGCCTGGTCCACCTCGCCCGCGTAGAGCAGCTGGGCCGGTCCCATCGGCGGGCCGGAGGGGGTGCCGGGGGTGGCCGAGACCACCACGCCGGCGCCGGGCCGGGCCCACACGGCCAGCGCCCGGCGCAGCAGCGCGGTGTCGCCGGTCCGGGAGCCGCGGGCGGGCCAGGCCGAGAAGTCCGTACGCGAGGCGGTGCGCCAGGCGGTGGGCGCGGCCCGGGTCAGCAGGGCCGGGTCCAGGGCCTGTTCGGCGGCGGCGTTGCGCGCGTACGGCGGGGCGGCCGGGCCGTCGGCTCCCCAGCCCCCGCCCGGCAGGCCGACCAGCGCGCCGCAGACCAGCAGGGCGGCACCGGCGGCGAGCGCGGTCCGCCCGTACCGGCGGCGGCGCAGCAGGTCGGTGGGCCGGGCCTGGAGCACGCACGGGTCGAACTCGGGGGAGGAGAGGAGCAGTGCCTCGACCACCTGGCCGTTCGGCGGACCGCTGGACGGGCCGTTCGACGGACCGCCCGCCGGGCCGCTCCCCGGGCCGTCCGCCGTTCCGTCCGCCGGAGGCGCGGACTCGGCGAGCGCCCCGGCCGGGTCGGCGACGCCCGCACCGGCCAGCACCCGCAGCAGCTCCGCCTCGGGCAGCCGCTCCAGCACCCGCAGCGCGCAGGCGGCCCGGGCAGGGCCGCTCAGTCCGGCCAGCCACTGGTCCAGGGCCAGTTCCTCGGCCCCGCCCGAGCGCGGGAACAGCCGCAGGCCCCAGACCTGCGGCAGCAGCGGCGGCAGCTGGGCCCGCCGGGGCAGGGCCCGGAAGGTCAGCGGGAGCCCGGCCTCCAGGGCCGCGCGCAGCACCCGCTGCCGGACGTACGCGTACCCGGGACCGGACGTGCCGCCGCGCTGCGCCGGCACCGCGGCGGAGGTCCGGCCGGACCGCTCCGTGCCGCGACCGCGCGGCAGGGCCCGCTGGGTCAGCGCGTGGGCGGTCAGCACACGGCGCTTCCGCCCGAGCGAGGGAGGCAGCACCAGATGGGCGATCCGCACCAGCCGGGGGTAGTGCTCGACCAGCGCGGCCTCGGCCTGGTCGAGCCCGACGGCAGCGCCGGGAGCGGGTTCGGCGGGTCGGGTGGCGGTGTCCGGAGCAGTCACGTTCAGCAGAACGAGCGAACGGTCGGCGGGTCACCGGACGCCGTCAGCCCGGAAACCAATCGGTCAAAAACGGTCGACCGGCCGCGTGCCGCCGTCTACGATCATGATCGGCGGCATCGCGTGCCGGTCACCGACCGGGTGAGGCATGGAGGTTCCGCGAGGTGCCCTTGGAGGCATTCACCCATGGCAGTAGAGCTCAACCACACCATCGTTTTCTCCCGTGACAAGCGGGAGTCCGCCGAATTCCTGGCGCACGTCCTCGGTCTCGAGATCGGGGTCGAATGGGGTCCCTTCATCCAGCTCGACATGAGCAACGGGGTCGGACTGGACTTCGCGACCGTCCCCGCCGAGATGGCCGAGAGGATGATCCCGCAGCACTACGCGTTCCTGATCTCCGACGAGGAGTTCGACGCCGCCTTCGAGCGGATCCGGGCGCGCGGGATCACGTACTACGCCGATCCGCAGATGAAGCGGGAGAACGAGATCAACCACGAGCACGGCGGCCGGGGCCTGTACTTCCGGGACCCCAGCGGGCACGGCATGGAGATCATCACCCGTCCGTACGACCTCACCGGGGCCGAGTAGCCGTGTAGCGGGGAGTCTGCCTCGACCGGTCACCGCCGGCCGGTCGCGGCACGGACCCTCAGGCCGTCAGGCGGGCGCGCAGGGCGTCGACCGACTCGTCCGGGATGCCCAGGCCCTCGCGGACGTACTTCTCCATCGATCCGTAGCGCGTGCTGACCTCGTCCAGCGCGGCCTCCAGGTACGCCGGGACCACGCCGATCAGCGCGAGCGCGATGTCCGGGTTGCCGCCGGCCGCCGTGAAGCCCTCGATCATCGGGGCGAAGGCCTGCCGGACCGCAGGGTTGACGGACAGGTACTCGGCCATCAGGGTCTCGTCGTCCGCGCCCAGCAGGGCCAGCACCACCGTCGCGCCCCATCCGGTGCGGTCCTTGCCCGCCGTGCAGTGGAACAGCAGCGGACCGGCCTCCGGATCGGCGAGCTCGGTCAGCAGGGCGCGGTAGGCCGCCTGGCCGGAGGCGGAGCTGACGAAGGACCGGTAGATGTCGCCGAAGAGGGCCTCCGCCTTGCCGCCGCCGAGGTGTTCCTCCGCCTTGATCGGGTCGGCGAGGATGTCCTTGAGCTGGGCCGCGACCGGCACCCGGCCCGAGTTCATCTTGTCGGCCAGCACGTCCTCCACCAGCAGCCGGGCCCCCTCGGGCACCCGGTCCGGGTGGTCGTCGCGCTCGGCGCCGGTGCGGAAGTCCAGGACCGTACGCACGCCCAGGGCGGCCACCGCCGGGTCGGCCGCAAGGTCCAGCCGGTCGAGCTGCCCCGAGCGGAGCACCAGGCCCTCGCGGACGGTGCGGCCGCCGGCGAGCGGGGTGCCTCCGAGGTCGCGGAGGTTGGCGACGGTGGTGGACGGGATGGCGGTCATCGTGGCGGCTCCTGGGGCACGAACGGGCCGGACGGCCGGGCAGCCGAACAGCCGGCTCAGCTGTACAGCTGAGTCATATGATTTTCCGACGTTTTGTTGAGGAAAGGTAATCGACGGTGATCGAGAGCCCGACCCCGATCCCCAGCGCGACCAGGTGCCCGACGTCCGTGAACGTCCGCTCCCGCCGAAGCACCGGCTGCAGCGCCAGCGCCAGCAGCCCCGCCCGGACCCCCGTGCGCACCGGTCCGCGGGGCAGCGCCGAGGTCATCGCCCCCAGCACGGCGTTGAACCCGTAGCTGGTCCCCACGTCCAGCGCCCGCCGGGTCTGCGTGCCGGGCGAGGTCGCGCGCAGCGCCCCGTAGACGAGCAGGGTGGCGGTGGTGTGCCCGAGCAGGAAGACACCGGCCGTCCACCAGGCCCCGTACGCGTACTCGGCGTACCCGAGGACCGCGAGCAGCAGCAGCGCGTACGCCAGCGGCATCGGTTCCTCGACCACGAAGGCGCTGCTGAGCAGGGTGTCCCAGCGCCCGGCGGCGAGGTTGTCGACGTTGGTCGAGCAGCCGCGCAGGATCCGCTCCCGCTCGGCCGGTTCCAGCCGCTCCAGGGCGTACGCCCCGAGCTGGACGCCGCCCGCGTACACCGGTGCCAGGAGGAGAGAGGTCACCCGATCATGATCCGGCATACGGGTCGGGCGAGCGCGGGCGGGGGCGTGCGCGGGAGCGCGAGCGGGAGTGTCATGCGACAAGTTGCAGGTCACCCGCTCTCCCCGGGCCGCGCGGCAGGTGGCACCATGGAGCGGCCATGCCAAAGGAATCCGCGCCGATGCGCGTCACACGGGCCGCGATGTTCGCGGCGGTGTGCGTGGCATTGGCTGCGATGGGGCATTCGTCCATGTCCGGTACGGATGTTCCGGCCGGTGGCCTGATGTCGGCCTTCGGAGTGACCGCCGTACTGGCCTGGCTGGGCGCCGGCCGGCGCCGCGGGCCCGTGGGCATCACGGTCTCGCTGCTGACCGTCCAGGGCGTCCTGCACACGGTGTTCTCGGCGGCGCAGGCCGGAGCGGCCTCGGCCGCGAGCCGCACCCTCACCGCCGCGCCCGCCGTGCCTGCCCCGCCGGCGGCAGGGCACGCACACCACCACATGCCGGAGACGGTGACGGGGGCGACTGCGGGTCCGGGCACGGGTCCCGCCGCGGACATGGGCGCCGGCCTGCCCATGGACGCCGTGTCCATGCACGGCATGCCCATGGATGGCATGGACGGCATGGCGGGCATGGTCGGCATGGCCGGGCACGGCGGTCTCGGCATGCTGGCCGCCCACCTGACCGCCGGGCTGTTCTGCGCGCTGTGGCTCGCCCGGGGCGAAACCGCCGTCTTCCGGCTGGCGCGCGCCCTGCGCGTGCTGGCCGTCTCGGCCGCCGGGCCGGTGCGCCGGGTACTGGCCCTCGCGCGGGCATGGGTGCCCGCGCCGCCGCCCCGCCCCGCGTTCGCCCGTCCCTTCGTACGCCCGCGCCGGCTGCGCGGTGCCGTGCACGACCATGCCGTGGTGCGGCGGGGCCCGCCGCGGGGGCCGTGCACCCGCGCCACGGCCCCCGGCCGTCCTGCCTTCGCCTGAACCTGCGGCGAACCGGCGTGACCTGGGGCCCGTTTCCCCATGTCTTCGCCAACACCTAGGACCGTCATGGCCATTGACGACATACCCGACGCCCGCGTCCGGGACATCAACGACAACGACAACGACAACGACGACGTCAGCGTCAACGACAAGACCGACGAGAGCGCCGGGGCCGCCGCTCCGGCACCCAAGGCCGGCAAGAGCGGCTGGGCGGCCGTCCGCCCGCTGCTGCTGCGCCTGCACTTCTACGCGGGCGTGCTCATCGCCCCGCTGCTGTTCCTGGCCGCGGTGACCGGCCTGCTCTACGCCCTCTCCTTCCAGGCCGAGAAGATCATCTACTCGGACGAGCTGACCGTCGCGAAGGTCGGACAGTCCGCGCTGCCGCTGAGCGAACAGCTCAAGGCCGCCCAGGAGGCCGCACCCAAGGGCGAGGTCCTCGGGATCTGGCCCGGCCCCGACGCCGAGGCGACCACCCGGGTGATCATGGAGAGCCCCGAGGTCGGTGCCGAGGAGACGCTCACCGTCTTCGTGGACCCGTACACCGCCGAGGTCCGCGGCAAGCTGGCTACCTCCGGTGACGCCCTCCCGCTGCGCGCCTGGCTGAGCGAGTTCCACGCGAGCCTCCAGCTCGGCGAGACCGGCCGGATCTACAGCGAGCTCGCGGCCAGCTGGATGTGGGTGGTCGCACTGGGCGGACTCGCCCTGTGGATCGGCCGGCGGCGCAGCCGCAAGGCCGATCTGGTGGTGCCGGACCGGAAGGCGGCGCCGGGCCGCCGCCGGACGCTGTCCTGGCACGGCGCGGTCGGCCTGTGGGCCGCCGCCGGCCTGGTGGTGCTCTCCGCGACCGGTCTGACCTGGTCGACGTACGCCGGTGAGAACATCGGGCAGCTGCAGGACCGGCTCGGCGGGGCAACCCCGTCGGTGTCCGCCTCCCTGAACGGCGGCGCTGACGCGGGCGGCGACGAGCACGCCGGTCACAAGGTCGACGCGGACGGCAACATGGTGATGCCGCCCCGGGCCGACGTCGGCGTGGACAAGGTCCTCGCGGCCGCGCGGGCCGCCGGGGTCACCGAGAGCGTGCAGATCACCCTGCCGGCGAAGGGCAAGGGCTACGTCGTCAAGGAGCGGGACAAGACCTTCCCGGTCCACCTGGACGCGGTGTCCGTGGACCCGGCGGACGGCAAGGTGATGGACGAACTCCCCTTCGCGGACTACCCGGTGCTGGCCAAGCTCACCCGCTTCGGCATCGACGTCCACATGGGTCTGCTGTTCGGCCTGGTCAACCAGCTGGCCCTGGCCGCTCTCGCCATCGGGCTGATGTTCCTCGTCTTCTGGGGCTACCGCATGTGGTGGCTGCGGCGGCCCACGAAGGAGCGCACCCTGTCGGTCGGCCGCGCGCAGCCGCGCGGCGCCTGGCGGAAGCTCCCGGTGACCGTGCTGCTGCCGCTGGCCGCGGTCACGGCGCTGGTCGGCTGGTTCATCCCGCTGCTGGGGATCAGCCTGGCGGCGTTCCTGGTGATCGACGTGCTGCTCGGCCTGGTGGCGGGCCGCCGGGCCAAGGCCGCCGCGGCCTGACCGGTGACTGCGGCCTGATCGGTGACGGCGGCCTGACCGTGGTCGCCGCCGGATGAAGGGCGGGCCCGTACTCCCGGAGGGGGAGTACGGGCCCGTTTTCGTGCTCAGGGCGCGTATTTGTAGCCCACCCGGCGGACCGTCTGGATCGCACCGCGGTGCTGCGTGCCGAGCTTCCGGCGGAGCCGGGCGACGTGGACGTCGACCGTACGGCCGTCACCCACGTGGCCGTAGCCCCAGACCGTGGTGACCAGCTGGTCCCGGCTGTGCACCCGGTGCGGGTGCGCGACCAGGTGGGCCAGCAGTTCGAACTCCAGGTAGGTCAGGTCCAGCTCACGCCCGTCGACCTCGGCCGTGCGCCGCGTCGGGTCGATCCGTACGAGGGCGTCCCCCGTGCCGGTCGCGGCCGAGGCGGCCGGCACCCCGGCGGGGGCCCGGTCGGCGGCGGGCGCCGGGGCGACGGGCTGCGGCACGAGGCCGAGCGGCGGCTGCTGGTCGGCCGGCACGAGGACCAGGTAGCCGATCATCGGCGGCTGGCCCGGGAGGGTCGGCAGGGTGTGCGGCGGCGCGGGCAGCCAGGTGGCGCCGGGCGGCAGCAGGTCCACGACCCGGGCCACCTCGTCCCGGTCCACGGCGCGCAGCCGGTGCCGGGGGAAAGGGGCGGGAGCGGAGGCGGACGCGTGGGGATGGGCGGCGATCGCAGCGGAGGAGAGGGTACGGGTGTTCGGCATGAGTGGTCAGCTCTTTCACGCGAGTCGGCAGATGACTGGACGTAGTCGTGCCGCGCAGACCGAAGGTCTTCAGGGAGCCGTTGTCGGGTCCGGGAAGGCTTTAGAGGGCCGGCGCGTTCTCCGCGCGACAACACACCCGGTCGAAGTCGTGGTGCTGACGGGACGGCCAGAACGGCTCGAGGTCGCTGCGACCGGTCGAGGTGTGCGGGTGGCTGGCCATGGCGCCATTGAATCAGACAGGGGCCGCCCGGGGCAGTGCGCGTCTCAGCCAATGGATCGGAGTCTCATATTCAGCGCCGCATTCCGGATTTGTCCTGAACTGAAGCGCTCATTCCGCCGGTTCGGGGAGGAGGGCCTTGCCGGGGCGTCTCGCATGGTGGCCGCTCAGAGGCTCCCCGGGTGCGTACGGAGGGGCCCGGAACACGGCGACGCCCGCCGGGCGCGAGGGCTCGGCGGGCGTCGTGCGTGGCGGGCGTCGTACGGGAGGCGTCGTACGGGGCGGGCGTCGTGCGTGAGGGAACCTCGTGCGCGCCCGGAGTCAGACCAGGCCGGCCTTCTCCAGGCCGGTGCAGCAGGTGTCCACGATCAGGCGGGTGACCACGTACGGGTCCACGTTCGCGTTGGGGCGGCGGTCCTCGATGTAGCCCTTGCCGTCCTTCTCGACCTGCCACGGGATGCGGACCGAGGCGCCGCGGTCCGAGACGCCGTAGCTGAACTCGTTCCACGGGGCGGTCTCGTGCATGCCGGTGAGGCGCTTGTCGATGTCCGCGCCGTAGTTCTTCACGTGGTCCAGCGGCTTGCTGCCCTCGCCCAGCGCCTCGCACGCCGCGATGATCGCGGGGTAGCCCTCGCGCATCGCCTTCGTGGAGAAGTTGGTGTGCGCGCCGGCGCCGTTCCAGTCGCCCTGCACCGGCTTCGGGTTGAGGGTCGCCGAGACGTTGAACTCCTCGGCCGTGCGGTAGAGCAGCCAGCGCGCGATCCACAGCTGGTCGGCGACCTCCAGCGGACCGACCGGGCCGACCTGGAACTCCCACTGGCCGGGCATGACCTCGGCGTTGATGCCGGAGATGGCCAGGCCCGCGGTGAGGCAGTTGTCCAGGTGCTTCTCGACGATCTCGCGCCCGAAGATCTCGTCCGAGCCGACGCCGCAGTAGTAGCCGCCCTGCGCGGCCGGGAAGCCGCCGACCGGGAAGCCGAGCGGGCGGGCCCCGTCGAAGAAGGTGTACTCCTGCTCGATGCCGAAGATCGGCTCCTGCCCGGCGAACTTCTCCGCCACCGGGCGGAGCCGGGCCCGGGTGTTGGAGGAGTGCGGGGTCATGTCGATGTTCAGGACCTCGCACAGGACGAGGAGGTTGTTCCCGCCGCGGATCGGGTCCGGGCAGGAGAAGACCGGCTGCAGCACGCGGTCGGAGGCGTGGCCCTCGGCCTGGTTGGTGCTCGAACCGTCGAAGCCCCAGATGGGGAGTTCCGCGCCGTCCTCAAGGATCTTCGTCTTGGAGCGAAGCTTCGCGGTCGGCTCGGTGCCGTCGATCCAGATGTACTCAGCCTTGTAGCTCACGGGGCCCCATCCTCAGACTCTGCGGGTGCTGCCTGCACTTCGGGTACTGCCTGCGTATTGCCTGCACTGCGGGTACTGCCGGGCACTGCGGGTCGCTGCGGTGATGACCGCAGCGTGCCCCGTCGCGATTTCCCGTCCGTTGCCCGTGTGTGAACCCCGTGTTACCGGGGGTTCCGGCCCAGGTCGGGTCCCCGGTGCGGGTCGGCGAGGGTGCGCCCGTCCGGGGGGTCGCGCCGTAGGGCAGACTGGCCGCGTGACCATTTCGTACGATTTGACCGCCGAGTCGACGGGCCGTCCCGGCCCCCTGCCCCGCATCGGCCTGCTCGGCACCGGCCCCTGGGCCCACCGCACCCACGCCCCGGCCCTCGCCGCCCACACCGGCTCCGAGTTCGCCGGTGTCTGGGGCCGCCGCCCGGAGGCCGCCGCGGAACTGGCCGGGAAACACGGCGTGAAGGTGTACGAGGACCCCGACGCGATGTTCGCCGACTGTGACGCCGTGGCCTTCGCCCTGCCGCCGGACGTCCAGGCCCCGCTCGCCGTGCGTGCCGCCGAGGCCGGCTGCCACCTGCTGCTGGACAAACCCGTCGCCACGACCGTCGCCGACGCCCGTGCCGTCGCCGGGGCCGCAGAGCGGCACGGCGTGGCCTCGGTCGTCTTCCTCACCCTCCGGTTCGCCGAACCCGCGGCCGGCTGGGTGGCGGAACAGGCGGGCCGGCGGGGCTGGTTCACCGCGTCAGCGCACTGGCTCGGCGCGGTCTTCGCGCCCGGCGGCGAGTCCGGCGCGGCCGGCGCGCCCAGCCCGTACGCCGACTCGCCCTGGCGCCGGGCCAAGGGCGGACTGTGGGACGTCGGGCCGCACGCCCTGTCCGTCCTGATCCCGGTGCTCGGGGACGTCACCGGCATCACCGCCGCCCGCGGTCCCGCCGGCACGGTCACCCTGCTGCTCCGGCACGAGACCGGCGCCGCCAGCACCGCCGTGCTCACCCTGGCCGCGCCGCGCGCGGCGGCCGGCGTGGGCCTGGAACTGCGCGGATCCGAGGGTGTGTTCACGCTGCCCGACTGGGGCGACGTACCGGGGGCGTACGGGCGGGCGGTGGACGCGCTGCTCGCCGCGGCCCGTACCGGGGTGCCCGATCCGCGCGGGGCGGCGTTCGGCCTCCGGCTGACCGAGATCCTGGCGGCGGCGGAGGACCGGCTGGCGGCGGAGGACCGGCCGGCGACGGAGGGCTGAAGGTCGAGGGGGCCTACTTGATAAGGGCGTTCGCCACGATGATCGCCACGCCGATGGTCGCGTCCGCCGCGCCGATCGCCAGCGCCGAGAGCAGCCGGTAACCCCTCCGCAGGGCGATGAGGGAGCCCCACCCGAACAGCAGTGCGGTGTTCAGGCCGAGCCCGACGGCGGTGGTGTCGGACTCGGCCCAGCCGGTGACGCCGGCGAGGACCAGCAGCAGGACGGACGGCAGGGTGGCCGCCACCATCGGCCACTCGCGCAACAGCGTCACCATCAGCAGGTGCCAGCGGTGCCCGGCCGAGCCGCGCCGGTGGGAGGACATGTGGTGCGCGTACCCGTGGGCGAGCGCGGCGGTGATCGCCGTCACCAGCACCCAGCTGGCGTCGTAGAAGGGGGTGTACTCGTCGCCCTTCCGCTGCAGCGCGGCGAGCAGACCGCTGGCCAGGACCGTGCCGTACACCCCGCCGAACAGCAGGTCCGACACCCCCTGCGGGGTGTGGGGGGACGGCTCCTGCACCCCTCCGCGGGGATCGGCGGCCGGGGCCCGGTCGGGGGTCGGCTGGTCGGCGGCCGGCTGGTCGGCGGTCACGGTGGTCCTTCCGCTCAGGTCGATGATCTGCCCCGTTCAGGGCTTTTGTCCGACCTGCCTCACCCTACGAGACCCGAGTGTCGGATTCCTGTATGCGGCTGCGACCTGCGGTGACCTCCGCGACCACCCGGACGAGCGCCGCCAGGGCCTCGCCGAAGGCCCGGTCCGGCAGGGCGGCGTATCCGACGACGAGGCCCTCGCGCGCCGCACCCCGGACCGGGTGCGCGGGATGCCGGTAGCCGGACAGCCCGTCGAGCGCGATGCCCGCCGCGCGGGCGGCGGCCAGCGCGGCCGCCTCGGTACCGGGCGGCAGCTCCAGCACCGCGTGCAGCCCGGCCGCGATCCCGGTCACCCGGACCTCCGGCGCCCCGGCGGCCAGGGCCGCGACGAGCCGGTCCCGCCGGTCCCGGTAGCGCTGCCGCATCCGGCGCACCTGGCGGTCGTACGCGCCGCACTCCAGGAAGTCCGCGAGGGCCAGCTGGTCCGGGGTGCTCGCCCAGGACTCGCGTACGCCCTTGGCCGCCAGTACCTCGTCGCGCACCCCGTCCGGCAGCACCAGCCAGCCGAGCCGGATGGCGGGGGAGAGGCTCTTGCTCAGCGACCCGGCGTAGACCACGTGCCCGGGAGCCAGGCCCTGCAGGGCGCCGACCGGCTTGCGGTCGTAGCGGAACTCCCCGTCGTAGTCGTCCTCGATGACCAGCGCCCCGGGGTGCGACCGGGCCCACTCGGCGGCGGCCGCCCGGCGGGCCGGGTGCAGCGTCCCGCCGGTCGGGAACTGGTGCGCGGGGGTGAGCAGCAGGGTCCGCGCGCGGGCGGGGAGGGTGTCCGGCAGGTCGGTCCGGGCGCCGTCGGCGTCCACGGGCACCGGGTGCGGGCGGACCCCGGCGGCGTTCAGGATGCCGTGGTGGAAGGGGAGGCCGTACGCCTCGACGGCCCAGTCCCGGGGGCGGACGGCGGCGAGCAGCCGCAGCCCGTTCGCGAAGCCGGAGCAGACCACCACGTGCTCGGGGTCGGCCCGTACGCCGCGGGCCCGGGCCAGGTACGAGGCGAGGGCCCGGCGCAGCTCGGGGCGGCCGCGCGGGTCGCCGGGCCCGAAGGCGTCGGTGGGTGCGGCGGTGATGGCCCGGCGCGCGGAGGCGGCCCAGGCGGTCCGGGGGAACGCGGAGGGGTCGGGTTTGCCCTGCGCCAGGTCGAACCGGGGCGGGCGGCCGATGGCGCCGGGGGCGGGTGCGGCGGGGTCGAGGCAGGCGGGGCCGGCTCCGGTGGATCCGGGAGCGGGGCCGGGGCCGGTGGAAGCGGGTCCGGTGCCCGCGCGTCCGGGACCGGCGGGTCCGGTGCCCGCGGGCGGGCCGTCCGCGCGAGCCAGGCCCTCGGCGACCCGGGTGCCGGAGCCCTGCCGGGCGGTGAACCAGCCCTCGGCGACGAGCTCGGCGTACGCGTCGGCGACCGCGCCCCGCGCGATGCCGAGGTCGGCGGCCAGGGCACGGTACGGCGGCAGCCGGGTCCCGCCGGCCAACCGCCCGCTCCGCACGGCCTCCCGCAGCACCCGCGCGAGCGCGGGCCGGCGCGGCCCGTCCGGCGGGAGCTCCAGGTGCAGGTCGCTGCCGGTACCGGTGCCGGTGCCGGTGCCGGTGCCGGTGCGGGTCGTGCCGTCCGTGCCGTCGCGGGTCATGCGCCGACCCTACGCGCGAGCCGCCACCCGGCCGTCAGGCAGCACTCCCGCCGCCGGACGCGTCACGCCGTGCGGGACATCGCGTCCCGGACGGCCTCCTCGGTGCGGGCCACCACGGCCGTGCCGTCGTCGGCGGTGATGATCGGGCGCTGGATGAGCCTGGGATGGGCGGCCAGGTGGGCGATCCACCGGTCACGCGCCTCCGCGGTCTCCTCGCGCGGCAGCTCCCGTACGCCGGTCTCCCTGGCGAGCGGGTCGGACGTACGGGTGATGTCCCACGGCTCCAGGCCGAGCCGGCCCAGCACCTCGCGGATCTCGGCCTCGTCGGGCACGTCGTCGAGGTAGCGCCGGACGGTGTACTCGGCGCCCTCGGCGTCGAGCAGCTGCACCGCGCTGCGGCACTTGGAACACGCGGGATTGATCCAGATCTCCATGCCCCCAGCCTAGGTCCGACCTTCCTGGCCAGGGCCTTTGTCAGTGCCGGAAAGTAGAATCGAAGGCAGAACGACAGAACGCCAACTACCGTTTGGGAGGCTGTAGATGGCCGCTGCCGCGATCATTTCCCCGCCGAGGAAGAAGCCGCTTCCGGCGGGTCTGCCGCGCGAGTGGTACGAGTCCCACAACCGCCGCCTCAAGGCCATGCGCCTGGCCATATCCCTGCTCGACTCCGGCACGTACGACGCCGAGCGCGCCACCAACCGCAAGATCCGCACCATGGCGGTCCGCACCGGCATACGGCGCCCGTCCAACACCACCTGCCGGATGGTGCGCTCCCTGATCCGCGACGCCCACTGACCGCACGGACCACGCGAATCGCACGGACCACGCGAATCGCACGGACCGCACGGACCGCACGGATCACACGGACCCGGTGAGCTCCCCAGAGGCAGGAACGGAGACGGGGGCCGGGGCCGGAGCCGGATACGGCTCCACGACCCGTACGAGGCCGGTGTGGGTACCGGTACCGCTCCCGGTACCCACGCCCGCGCCGGCCGCCCCGTCGTCCAGGCCGGACCAGATCACACCGACGAGAAGGCCCGCGGCGGCCGCCGTCGCCGTCACCGCCGCCATGCGCCGCCGGTACTTCCGAGGTACCCGCATCCCGGATCCCCTTTCGCTCGGCCGCCGGCATCGGACGTCCGGCTTCCGGTTCTGTCGCCGTCGAGCGAACCACGGGAACCGCCCGCGCGGCACCCCTCGCCATCAATTGCGCACATCATCACAACAAACTGATCATGCGGTGCCCACACCCGGCCGCTCACGACCCGGCCGTGGGGACGGACAGCACCAGCACCGCCACGTCGTCCCGGGGGCCGCCGTCCGTGAAGGCCGCCAGGTCCCGCCATACCGCCGATGCCACCGCTGCCGGGGGATCGCCCGGCAGCGACACCACCGGGACCCGCACCAGCAGCGGGTAGAACAGGCCGGCCGCGTCCCTGGCCTCCGTCACCCCGTCCGTGTGCACGAGCAGCCGGTCGCCCGCCCGCACCGGTACGTCGACCACGGCCGGCGGCGCCGCCTCCACGAGCCCCAGCCCCAGCGGAGGCGCCGGATCCACCGCGAGCTCCTCCGCGGCCGTCCCGCGCAGCAGCAGCGCCGGAGGGTGGCCGCAGGAGACCACCCGCACCAGGTCCCGGCCGGGCGGGAACTCCACCAGCAGTGCCGTGGCGAACAGCTCCGTGTTCTCCTCCCCGGCCGCGTCCTGCACCAGCCGCCGGTCCAGCCGGGCGGCCACCCGGCCCAGCTCCGGATCGTCCAGCACCCCCTCGCGGAAGGCGCCGAGCAGTGAGGCGACCGTCCCCACCGCCGCCAGCCCGTGCCCCTGCACGTCCCCCACCAATGCCCGTACCCCGTAGGGGCTGTCCCGTACGTCGTACAGGTCACCGCCGACCAGGGTGCCCTGCTGCGCCGCCCGGTAGAGCCCCGCGCAGCGCACCGGGCCCACCTCCTCCGGCACCGGGGGCAGTACGGCCATCTGCGCCGCCTCAGCAACCGTCCGTACGCTCACCAGCTGGGCGTCCCGGCGCTTGCGCACCCAGGCGATGACCACGCTGAGCAGACCCACCGCCGCGACCGTCCACAGGTCCGTGCCCTGGGCGTTCCCCACGCCCACCCCCAGCGCCGACAGGGCGAACAGCAGCACCACGCCCAGGGCGAACAGCGCCGTCCCCGTCGCCCCGTACGCGAACGCCGCCATCGGAGGCACCGCCGCCAGGAAGTAGCCCAGCTCCACGGTGCCGGGGGTGGCCCGCTGTGCGAGCACCAGCACCACCGTGGCCACTCCGGGTGCGGCCCGCGCCCAGCGCGGCGGCGGCGCCCCGCGCAGCCACCCCGGCTCCTGGCGTCCGCGTCCCCGTCTCACCCCTCCACCCTCCTGCCCCCGCCGGGCCCGCGCACCCCGGCCGCGCCGTCGGGGGCCCTCCGGGTGGCCGCCGGGCCGCGCCGCCCCGAGAGTGGTCCCGTGTCCGACGATCCGCACGCGCAGGCACAGAGCGCGGCCATGAGCACCCGCCTCAACTGGCTGCGCGCGGGCGTGCTCGGCGCGAACGACGGGATCATCTCCACCGCCGGCCTGGTGGTGGGCGTGGCCGGAGCGACCACCTCCCGGACCGCACTGCTCACCGCCGGCGTCGCCGGACTGCTGGCTGGCTCGCTGTCCATGGCGGCCGGGGAGTACGTGTCCGT
Source organism: Streptomyces sp. NPDC048603 (assembly GCF_043199475.1). Classification (NCBI taxonomy): domain Bacteria; kingdom Bacillati; phylum Actinomycetota; class Actinomycetes; order Kitasatosporales; family Streptomycetaceae; genus Streptomyces; species Streptomyces sp. NPDC048603. The sequence goes on from NZ_JBICVY010000010.1 coordinate 129,182, forward strand.
CAGCTCCCAGCGGGACTCCGAGCGGGCCGCCCTCGACGAGGAGCGCCGCGAGCTCGCCGAGGACCCCGAGGCGGAACTCGACGAGCTCACCGACCTGCTGGCCGAGCGCGGCCTCACCCGGGACGTGGCCCGGGAGGCCGCCGTCCAGCTCACCGAGCGCGACGCGCTGCGCGCCCACGCCCGGGTCGAGCTGGGCATCGAGCCGGACGAGCTGGCGAACCCCTGGCACGCGGCCCTCGCCAGCTTCACCGCCTTCACCGTCGGCGCGCTGCTGCCGCTGCTCGCGATCGTGCTGCCCGAGCCCTCGCGGCGGGTCCCGGTCACGGTGACCGCAGTGCTGCTCGCGCTCACCCTGTGCGGATGGCTGAGCGCCCGGCTGGGCGATGCCCCGGTACCCCGCGCGGTCCTCCGCAACGTGCTGGGCGGGGCCCTCGCCATGGCCGTCACGTACGCCGCCGGCAGCTGGCTGGGCGCGGGCTGACCCCGCGCCTCCTCCGGCGCGGGCCACTCCGTTCGGCGCGGGCTCGGACGCGCCGGGGCGCCTTCCCGCACAATGAAGCACATGCGGATCGCGGTCACCGGCTCGACCGGTCTCATCGGCACGGCCCTCGTCCGTTCGCTGCGCGCCGACGGGCACGAGGTGGTCCGCCTCGTGCGCCGCCCGCCCGCCGCCGCCGACGAGGCGCGCTGGGACCCGGGCACCGGATACGTGGACCCGGCAGCCCTGGCCGGCTGCGCGGCCGTGGTGAACCTGGCCGGCGCGGGCGTCGGCGACCACCGGTGGACCGAGGCGTACAAGAAGGAGATCCGGAACAGCCGGGTGCTCGGCACGACCACCCTGGCCCGGGCGGTCGCGGCCCTCGAAGAGCGCCCGTCGGTGCTCCTCAACGCCTCCGCCGTCGGCTACTACGGGGACACCGGCGACCGGGTGGTGGACGAGGGCTTCCCGGCGGGCGAGGGCTTCCTGTCCTCGGTGTGCGTGGCCTGGGAGGCCGCCGCCGCACCCGCCCACGAGGCGGGCGTGCGCACCGTGTTCGCCCGTACCGGGCTGGTCGTGGCCCGCGAGGGCGGGGCGTGGGGCCGGCTGTTCCCGCTGTTCCGGGCCGGCCTCGGCGGCCGGCTCGGCGACGGCCGCCAGTACTGGCCGTTCATCGCCCTGCACGACCACGTCGCGGCGCTGCGCCACCTGCTCGACACGTCCGCGCTGTCCGGGCCGGTGAACGTGTGCGCCCCCGAACCGCCGACCAACCGCGAGGTCACCGCGGCGATGGGGCGGGTGCTGCGCCGGCCGACCCCCTTCCCGGTGCCGGCCCCGGTGCTGCGGCTGGCCCTGGGGGAGATGGCCCAGGACGTGCTGGGCAGCCACCGGACCCGGCCCGTACGCCTGCTGGAGTCAGGCTTCGCCTTCCGGTACCCGGACATCGAGGGCGCCCTCCGGGCGGCACTGGACCGCGGCCGGGGCGCCTGAGCCAGACCTCAGGCCGAGTGAACCGAGCCCGGAACGGCAGAAGCCCCCGCCGGTGTGGGCGAGGGCCTTCGTGTTGACGATCAGGTCAAGCGGAGCGGGTCCCGGAAATAGAGGACCACCGCGATTCCGATCCCCGGCTCGTGTACGTAGACCACGGTGACGGCTTCGGCGGAGTCCTTCGCCAGCGGGGTCGTGTATGTGTACTCGACGGCCGTGCCGGGGAACCGGGCAGGGATCGGGCGGCCCGCCGTGGGGTCAAGCTCGATCGACTCCAGGGCCTCACGTACCCGGTCCTGCTCGCCGGGCGTCAGCCGCTCGAACGACTCCACGGCGGCGGGGAGTTCTTCGAGGGGTTCGCTCATGTGCTGCTGCCTCCGGGATGCGCTGCGGCCAGAGCATCCATGATGGCAGGCGAGTTGGCGATGGTAAGCCGGTGACGGTAGGCGCGCACCACGGCGGCGACGGGCTCCAGGTCGTTCGTGGGCGCCGAGCCGATGGCCTCCGCCAGCTCCCTCTCGAAGTTCTCGCGGTCGCCGGGGAACCCGAAGCGGCCGAGTGCGTTGCGGAGGTCGTCCACTGTGCGGACGTCCGGCAGGTCCGTAGGGCTCTCGTGGGCCTGGGCGCTCATGGTCGTCTCCTCCGGTGGCCGACGCTTGTCGCTCTGGGGCTTGAGCCTGCTGTGGAACCACCCCACCAGTTACACAGTATCGGCTCGATGGCGTCATGCTGCGGGGTCGGGTCGACCGTGCGGAAACAACGCAGCTCCCGCCGGGGCAGAACGGGGCGCGCAGCGGTCACGCCTCCGGCGGTACGACCGTACGGCATGCGGCAGGGCGGGTGAGGCTTCGCCGAACGGCGGCGCGAGGCCGGCGTCCGGAGCCGCTTCATGCTTCTGCCCGCTCGCGCGCAGCCCGTGCCCACCGCGTGCGCCGCCTGAGCCCTTTCCGTCAGACACGGCCGGAACCATCCGGCCCGGATCGGTGTGCGACCGGTCGTGCCCCGAAAGCGACCGGTGTGCGTCCGGATCCGGTCGTAATTCTGGAGCCGAACTCGGGTATTCCTGGATCCCGTTGGGGAAAGAGGACCAGACAAGCCGCGCCGACCTCGGGGAGGGGCACGTGCTCAGCAGCGCACACCACGCAGACGTCGTCATTGTGGGAGCCGGAGTCTCAGGACTCGCCGCGGCACACCACCTCATCGCAGCGGGGGTCTCAGTCACCGTCCTGGAAGCCGCGGACGACCCCGGCGGCAGGATGGCCACGGAAGTGACGGCCGAGGGCTTCCGGCTCGACCGGATCGGCCGGCTCCTCGACACCTCCCACCCGGAACTCGACCGCACCCCCGGGCTGGAGGACCTGGCGCTGCGGCCCTTCGCGCCGGGCGCGCTGGTCCACACCGAGGACGGCCGCCGGCTCCGCGCCGGGACGGTCACCCCGGTCCGCGCCCTGGCCGGCCGCTCGCTGGACCAGGCCCGGCTGGGCGCGGTCCTCGGACGGCTGGCCGCCATGCCGGTGGAACGGGTGCTCGCCCGGCCGGAGCGCACCGCCGAGGCCGCCCTGCCGGCCCGCGGCGGGGCACTGCTGCGGCCGCTGCTCGCGACCCTGCTCTGCGATCCCGCGCTGGGCACCTCCAGCAGGGTCGCCGACCTGGCGCTGCGCGCCTTCGCCCGGGGGCGGCTGGGGGTGCCGGAGGGCGGGGCGGCGGCGCTGCCGGAGCGGCTTGCGGCGGCGCTGCCGCCGGGCACGGTGCTGACCGGGGTCCGGGTCCGGTCGGTCTCGGTGAACGTGGTCACCACCGAGGACCACGGGGAGTTCCGATGTCGGTCGGTCCTGCTGGCGACGGGGGCGCGGGCGGCGGCGGACCTGCTGCCGGGGCTGCGGGTGCCGGCGTTCCACGAGATCACCGTGCTGCACCACGCGACTCCCGGGCCGCTGTCCTGGGACGGCTCGCTGCTCCTGGACGCGGACCCGCGGTGGCCGGTCTCGCACACCGCGGTGATGAGCGCGGTCGACCCGACCCGTGCCCCCGCCGGGCGGGCCCTGGTCACCACCACGGTGCTCGGCCCGCCGCCGCCGATGCGGACGGTGGCCTCCCGGCTGGCCCGGCTGTACGACACGGCCACCGGCGACTGGGACCTGCTGGCCGTGCACCACACCGCCGAGGCCGTGCCGGCGATGCCGCCGCCGTACGACGTGCGGCGGCCGGTCCGGGTGCTCTCCGGGCTCTACGTGTGCGGGGACCACCGCGACACCAACACCGTGCCGGGGGCGCTCCACTCGTCCCGTCGTGCCGCCGCCGCGATCCTCCGCGACCTCGGCATCCCTCTCCCCACCCCCGACCCGGCGGTCCCGGCCGCGGCCTGACCCCTGCCCTGCACTGCCCGGCCCTGCCCGGCCCGGACCTGCCCCGCAGGCCCGGGGCCGGGCCTCAGTGGAGGGACGAGACGCGGTCGCGGTACTGACGGACCGCGGCCGCCTCGCGGTACGGCTCCAGCCGCCGCTCGAAGTCCCGTACGTACTCCACCGCCCGCACCGACCGCATCTCGTTCGCCTGCTGCGCCGCCTCCGCGCCCAGCGCGCACGCCTGTTCCAGCTCACCCAGCCCCAGCCGGGCGGTGGCCAGGACCACCCGGCAGAACAGCCGGGACCGGGCGAGGCCCGCCGCGCGGAGCTGCAGCGAGCGTTCCGCGTGCTGCGCCGCCGCCCGGTACTGCTGCAGGTCCCGGTGGCAGTGGGCGAACTCGTCCGCCAGCTGCGCCTCGTCGTAGAAGCGCGCCCAGTGCGGCACGTCGTCCCCGGGCCGGGCCGCGCCCAGCGCCCGTTCCGCCCGCACCAGCGAGGCCGTCGCCGCCCGCACCTCACCCAGCACCGCGTGCCCCCGCGCCTCCGAGGAGTGCAGCAGGGCCTGCACCACCGGCGGCGGCCCGGAGCCCACCCCCTGCTGCGCGACCCGCGCGAGCTGCACCGCCTCCCGGCCGTGCCCCAGGTACACCGCCTGCCGGCTCATGGTGACCAGCACGTACGAGCCGTACGGCCGGTCGCCCGCCGCCTGGGCGAGCCGCAGCGCCTGCACGAAGTACCGCTGGGCCAGGCCGTGCGCCGCGATGTCGTACGAGGTCCAGCCCGCCAGCCGGGTCAGGTCCGCCGCGGCCGCGAACAGCCGCCGCCCGGTCGTCTCCCCGTACGTGCCCCGCAGCATCGGCTCCGCCTCGTGCTCCAGGTACCGCACCAGCGCCTGCCGCGCGTGCCCGCCGCCGTACGCCTGGTCCAGCGTCCGGAACAGCTCCGCCACCGACCGCAGCGCCGCGATGTCCCCGGCGGTCACCCGCTGCCCGGGCCCCCGGTCGACCTGCCGCTGCCGGGGCACCTGGCTCGGCCGGCCCTGCAGCGGGACCCGGGCCGCGGCCGCGTCCCCGCGTCCGACCCGCTCGTCGGCCCGGCCGATCAGCCAGTCCCGGCTCGGCACGACCAGCCCGGCCGGGGTGAACGCGATCTTCCGGAGCTCCGCGTGGGAACCGGAATCCTTGCGCCACAGCCCGCTCGCGATGTCCACGGCCTCCTCCGGCGTGGCGGCGAACTCCAGCCCGGCGTAGACCGGGGCGCACGCGTCCAGGCCGAGGTCCTGCGCCGAGAGCCGCCGGCCCAGCCGACGGGTGAACACCTCCGCGATCAGCGCCGGGGTGGTGCCGCGCGGCTGCTGCCCGCGCAGCCACCGGGTCACGGAGGTCTTGTCGTACCGGAGATCGAGTCCGTGCTCGAGGCCGAGCTGATCGACCCGGCGGGCCAGCCCCGCGTTGGAGAAGCCCGCTTCCGCGATCAGCGCCGCGAGCTGCCGGTTGGGGACGCGCTGCGCAGGTCGTTCCGTCATCAGCTTCCACGGTTTCCTGGGGTGACGGACCGGTCACCCGGCCCTGTGAACGGCGTGAATGTAGCGGCGAACTTCCCTCACACCGCCCGCTCTGCCCCACATTCATCCGATCGTGTGCAGAATCTGCACGGCTCTTTACGGACCGGGGTGTCATCCCCGCGTACGCTGCGCCCCATGAGCCGCCCGCACCACCCCCCGCATCACCCTCCACAGCACCCGCCGCCCGGTGCGGACCTCCGCGGTGCGGCCACCCCCGAGACCACCGCCCCGCTGCCCGCCCCCGAACTGACCGAGTCGGAGTGCCGGCGCTGCGGCACGCTCATCGCCGGCCTGGACGGCCGCTACGCCTGCGGGGTGTGCGGCTGGGTCAACGACCACTCCGAGGGCCACCGGCGGCTGCCCCGCGCGGACGAGGACCCGGACCGGCCGCGGGGCCGCCGGAAGCGGAATACGAACCCGCCGTACCCTTGCTGAGTGCGTTACGTGCATACGGCAGGTTCTATGAGGAGGCGCTGCGGTGGCTGAGCTGCGGTTTGTCCGGCTGGGCTTCGGCCCGGACGCGGTCGAGTACACCGAGGCCTGGGAGGAGCAGCGGCGGGTCCACGCCGCGCGCTTCGCCGACGAGACCGAGGACACCTGCCTCCTCCTGGAGCACCCGCCCGTCTACACCGCGGGCCGGCGCACCGAGGACAGCGAGCGCCCCCTCGACGGCACCCCCGTCGTCGACGTGGACCGCGGCGGCAAGATCACCTGGCACGGCCCGGGCCAGCTGGTGGGGTACCCGATCATGAAGCTGCCCCGCCCGGTGGACGTGGTCGCCCACGTCCGCCGCCTGGAGGAGGCGCTGATCCGCACCGCCGCCGACTTCGGCCTGGAGACCACCCGGGTCGAGGGCCGCAGCGGCGTCTGGGTCCTCGGCGACCCCGTCGAGGACCGCCCGAAGCCCGGCGGCCTGTCGCTGGACTTCGACCCCCGTCTCACCGACGAGGAGTTCGACCCCCGGCTGAACGGCCCCGAGTACGCGCCGTCCAACGCCGGCCAGCGCCGCGAGGACCGCAAGCTCGCCGCCATCGGCATCCGCGTCGCCAAGGGCGTCACCATGCACGGCTTCGCACTCAACGTGAACCCGGACAGCACCTGGTTCGACCGGATCATCCCGTGCGGGATCCGCGACGCCGGTGTGACCTCCCTCTCGGAGGAACTGGGCCGCGAGATCACCATCGCCGAGGTCCTTCCGGTGGCCGAACGCCACCTGGCCGAGGTGATGGCCGGGGCCGCACTTGCCCCGCGCGAGATCGAGCGTCCGGTGGGGACCCCCGCCCCCGCGGAGTCACCCGCCTGACCTACCGACGGGTAGGCCGGTCAGGGAATGCCCCCGGGCACTCCCGGGTTGGCCGGACGTAAGAGCGTACGAAAATACGGGCGTACCCTGGTGGGCGCCGAGGAATCACAGTCACAGGGAGCCGGTCGTGTCCGCAGTCGCACCCGACGGACGCAAGATGCTGCGCCTGGAGGTCAGGAACAGCCAGACCCCCATCGAGCGCAAGCCCGAGTGGATCAAGACGCGGGCGAAGATGGGCCCCGAGTACAAGGCGATGCAGAGCCTCGTGAAGAGCGAGGGCCTGCACACCGTGTGCCAGGAGGCCGGCTGTCCGAACATCTACGAATGCTGGGAGGACCGCGAGGCCACCTTCCTCATCGGCGGTGACCAGTGCACCCGGCGCTGTGACTTCTGCCAGATCGACACCGGCAAGCCCGAGGCCCTGGACCGGGACGAGCCGCGCCGCGTCGGCGAGTCCGTGGTCACCATGGACCTGAACTACGCCACCATCACCGGCGTCGCCCGCGACGACCTGGCCGACGGCGGCGCCTGGCTCTACGCCGAGACCGTGCGCCAGATCCACCAGCAGACCGCCGGCCGCGAGGGCGGCCACACCAAGGTCGAACTGCTGGCCCCCGACTTCAACGCGGTCCCGGAGCTGCTGGACGAGGTCTTCGCCTCCCGCCCCGAGGTCTTCGCGCACAACATCGAGACCGTGCCGCGCATCTTCAAGCGGATCCGCCCCGGCTTCCGCTACGAGCGCTCGCTGGAGGTCATCACCAAGGCCCGCGCGTACGGCCTGGTGACCAAGTCCAACCTGATCCTGGGCATGGGCGAGGAGCGCGAGGAGGTCAGCGAGGCCCTGCGCGACCTGCACGCGGCGGGCTGCGAGCTGATCACCATCACCCAGTACCTGCGGCCGACCCCGCGGCACCACCCCGTGGAGCGCTGGGTGAAGCCGGACGAGTTCGTCGAGCTCGCGAAGGAGGCCGAGGAGATCGGCTTCTCGGGCGTCATGTCCGGCCCGCTGGTCCGGTCCTCGTACCGCGCCGGCCGCCTCTACAACCAGGCGATGGAGAAGCGGGCCGAACAGCCCGCGGCGCCTGCCGCCGGGACTGTGTGAACTCACGCACAAATTCTTACCAAGCGGTAACCAATAGTGACGCGGCCCCTACGCTCGTAACAACGAGCCGTAGGGGCCGCGTCAATGTTTCATGGCTGTTTGACCGCGGGGTCACTCAGGAGTAACACCGAACAGTGATGCTGGCTCCACGCACCGCGACGACGAAAGACTGAGAGAGGGAAACATCATGCAGGCCGCGCCCGTCCGCGCCATCGCCATCCCGACCCTTGGTGACGCCATCCGCGGCATCGAGTCGATGCTCATCCGCGGCGCCCGCCGCAACGCCTGGACCGCCGTCCTGGAGGACCGCCGCCGGGCCCGCGACCGGGTCGAAACCGAACACGTGCTGGAGGCCGTGGCGACCCGGACCCCGCAGGCCACGTAAACTTCGCCTTATGGCGAGGAAGTCGAACGCAGACACTGCGAACCCCGGGCGATTCAAGCAAATCGCCATGACGTACAAGATGACGCGGAAGGCCGATCCCAAGATCGGATTCATTCTCGCGGCGGTGGCGCTCGTCACCTTCGGTGTCTTCCTCGGAATCGGCTTCCTGATCGACCACCCGTGGTACCTGGGCATCCTGGGCTTCCTGGTGGCGTTCCTGGCGACCGCGATCGTCTTCGGGCGGCGCGCCGAGCGGGCTGCCTTCGGGCAGATGGAGGGCCAGCCCGGTGCGGCCGCGGCCGTCCTGGACAACGTGGGCCGGGGCTGGACCACCACTCCGGCCGTGGCGATGAACCGGAACCAGGACATCGTGCACCGTGCGGTCGGCAAGGCCGGCGTCGTGCTGGTCGCCGAGGGCAACCCGAACCGGCTGAAGCCCCTGCTCGCGGCCGAGAAGAAGAAGATGGCCCGGATCCTGCCGGACGTACCGGTCTACGACATCATCGTCGGCACCGGCGAGGGCGAGGTCCCGCTCAAGAAGGTCCGGACGACCCTGTTGAAGTACCCGCGCGTGCTGCCCGGCCCCCAGGTCACCCAGGTCAACGACAAGCTGCGGGCCATGGGCGACCTCATGAGCAACATGCCGCTGCCGAAGGGCCCCATGCCGAAGGGCATGCGGATGCCGCGCGGCGGAAAGATGCGCTGACCTGACATTCGTACGACAAGACGTATACGAAGAAGGGGCGTCCCCTGAGCCGAAAGCCCGGGGACGCCCCTTCTTCGCGTCTTCTGCGCGTCTTCTGTGCCTCTGCTTCGCGTTCTGCTTCGCGTTCCGCGCTGGAGCGTGTCTCTAGATCCGGACCTGGACCGCGCGGGAGATCCGGTCGTGCAGGCCGCGTCCGTCACGGTCCCAGACCAGAGCCGGGATGACCAGGAGCAGCAGCACGGTGCGCAGCAGCACCCGGAGGATCCCCAGCCGTCCGCCGCCCTCCGCGACCACCCGCAGGCCCATGACGCGCTTCCCGGGGGTGAATCCCACGGTGCCCACCGTCAGCACGGCCAGTACGGCGAACACGGGCAGGGCCCAGTTGCCCGCACCCACCCAGTCGCGGTTCGTGATCAGGCCGAACGCGATCAGCTGGCAGGCCAGCCAGTCGATGAGCACCGCCCCCAGCCGCCGCCCGAAGCGGGCCACGGAGCCTGGGCCGTGCTGCGGCAGGCCGAGCTGCTGGCCCGGGTAGCCGAAGTCGACGCCCATCTCCTCGGCGGCCGCACGGGGGCCGGAGAGCCATGATCCGATTGCTTGCCTGTTGTCCACCCGACCACGGTACCCGGGTGGCTCAAGCACTCCTCGACGGGACCCTGGTTAACTTGTGCGAAACAAATGGGTCATGCTTGAGAAATCCCGTCTGCTTATGGTCGGGTCAGCGTGCGGCACCGCACTGACGCACCACGAGCTATAAAGCCCGCCCTGCCCCGGGGTCGGGAGTAGGAGGAGTTGGATGTTCCAGAACGCCGACGAAGTGAAGCAGTACATCGAGGAGAACGACGTCAAGTTCGTCGACGTCCGCTTCTGCGACCTGCCTGGTGTGATGCAGCACTTCACCATCCCGGCTCGGGCATTCGACCCGGCGGAGGAGCTCGCCTTCGACGGCTCCTCGATCCGCGGCTTCCAGGCCATCCACGAGTCCGACATGGCGCTGCGCGCCGACATCAGCACCGCGCGCCTGGACCCGTTCCGCCGCGACAAGACGCTGAACATCAACTTCTTCATCCACGACCCGATCACGGGTGAGGCCTACAGCCGCGACCCGCGCAACATCGCCAAGAAGGCCGAGGCCTACCTCGCCTCCACCGGCATCGCCGACACCGCGTTCTTCGGTCCCGAGGCCGAGTTCTACGTGTTCGACAGCGTGCGCTTCGCGACCTCCGCGAACGAGGGCTTCTACCACATCGACTCCGAGGCCGGCGCCTGGAACACGGGCTCCGAGGAGAACAACCGCGGTTACAAGGTCCGCTACAAGGGCGGCTACTTCCCGGTCGCCCCGGTCGACCACTTCGCCGACCTGCGCGCCGAGATCTCCCTCGAGCTGGACGCCCAGGGCCTCCAGGTCGAGCGCCAGCACCACGAGGTCGGCACCGGCGGCCAGGCCGAGATCAACTACAAGTTCAACACGCTGCTGGCCGCGGCCGACGACCTGATGCTCTTCAAGTACATCGTGAAGAACGTCGCGTGGAAGAACGGCAAGACCGCGACCTTCATGCCGAAGCCGATCTTCGGTGACAACGGCTCGGGTATGCACGTGCACCAGTCCCTGTGGGCCGGCGGCGAGCCGCTGTTCTACGACGAGGCCGGCTACGCGGGCCTGTCGGACACCGCCCGCTACTACATCGGCGGCATCCTCAAGCACGCCCCGTCGCTGCTCGCCTTCACCAACCCGACGGTGAACTCGTACCACCGCCTGGTTCCGGGCTTCGAGGCCCCGGTCAACATGGTGTACTCGCAGCGCAACCGCTCCGCCGCCATGCGCATCCCGATCACCGGCTCGAACCCGAAGGCCAAGCGCGTCGAGTTCCGCGCGCCGGACCCGTCGTCCAACCCGTACCTCGCCTTCTCGGCGCTGCTGCTCGCGGGCCTCGACGGCATCAAGAACAAGATCGAGCCGATGGAGCCGATCGACAAGGACCTCTACGAGCTCTCGCCCGACGAGCACGCGAGCGTCCCGCAGGTCCCGACCAGCCTGGAGGACGTCCTCAAGGCCCTGGAGGAGGACCACGAGTATCTCCTGGCCGGCGGTGTCTTCACCCCCGACCTGATCCAGACCTGGATCGACTACAAGCGGACCCACGAGATCGCCCCGATCGCGCAGCGCCCGCACCCGCACGAGTTCGAGCTGTACTTCGACCTCTAGGCAACAGGCGAAAGGCCCCGCCGCTCTCCACGGAGAGCGGCGGGGCCTTTCCCTTTCTCCGGATCTGTTCAGCTCAAGGCCAACATCAAGGCCGGGAATCTCGGCAAGCCGGGCTCCGCCCGAGGTGTACGAGCCTGCCGGGTTCGTCGGTGTGGATCTCGGCATCGTCAACATCGCCACGTACGAGGACCTTCGCCGAGGCGGGTGCCGCGGGCGGGAAGCGACCGCGACACCCGCCACGGCGGGAGGGTCTTCGGGAGCGTGAGAAGACGGGGAGAACGACGGTCAGCTCAGGGCTGCGGCGTTCGGCACGACCACTCCGTACAGGTCGGCGATCGTCGCCAGAGCGGCCTTGTGCACCTGCTGCGCCGACATGTCGCCGGCCGGGGACGGCAGCGGGCGCGTCGCCGAGGCGGCGGCGACCACGGTGGGCTGGTTCCCGCGCAGGAACGCCCCCTCTGTGGTGAACGTGACGCACATGTTCGTCATGAACCCGGCGATCACCACGTCCTTGTTGCCGGCCTCGTCCACGCGCTTGGCCAGGTCGGTGTCGACGAAGCCGTTCGGCTTGGTCTTCACCACGACCGGCTCTCCGTAGATCGGCGCGACCTTGGGGTGGATCTTCCCGATCTCCGCGTTGACGTCGTACGGAGTGCCCTTGCCGCCGTCGTTCACGACGTGGATGACCTTGCCCCCGGCCTTGCGGGTCTTCTCCAGCAGCGCGGCCGCCTCGTCCAGGGCGGGCTTCCACCCCTCCAGCTCCATCACGCCCTGGGTGTAGGTGTTCTGGTAGTCCACCATGATCAGAGTGGAGGTGGAGAGCTTCGCGGGAGTGTCCGGCAGACCGTTCAGCTTCCGCAGGGTCGTCGTCTTCGAGACGTCCACCGCCTCGGCCGAGGCCACGGCCACGGCCGCGGCCTTCGGCTTGGCGTCCTCGTTGCCCTTCTCAGAGTCGCCGGAACATCCCGTGGCCAGAAGGGCCACGCCGGTGAAGGTCGCGGCCAGGGCGGTGGCGGTCAGGCGCTTGCGTATCGACTGCATCTTCGTTTCCTCAGCCCAGCTCGTTGACGGACGGAACCACGACGCCCCAGAGGTCCTCGATGGTGGCGAGCGCACCGGCGTGGACCTGCGCGGCGGGCACCTCGGCACCGAGGGCGGGCAGCGAGCGGGTGGCGGAGGCGTCGGCGACGACGGTGGCCCGGTTGCCGCGCAGGAACGCGCCGTGGGCGGAGTACTGGATGCACATGTGCGTCATGAATCCGGCGATCACCACGTCCTGGTGGCCCGCCTTGTCGACCAGCTCGCCGAGGTTGGTCTCGTTGAAGGCGTTCGGGGTGGTCTTCACCACGACCTCCTCGCCCTCGACCGGGGCGACGGACGGGTGGATCCGGCCGATGTCCTGGCGGATGTCGTACGCGCCGCCCTCGCCACCGTCGTTGATGACGTGGATGACGGTCGCGCCGGCCTCACGGGCCCGGGCCAGGAGGAGGGCGGCGGCCTCGAGCGCGGCCTGCCACCCCACCAGCTCCATCACGCCCTGGGTGTAGGTGTTCTGGTAGTCCACCAGGATCAGGGTGGAGGAGGCCAGGACGGCCGGGGTCTGGTCGAAGCCGCTGAGGTCGCGCAGGGTGGTGGAAGGCATGGTGGGACCGTCTTTCGGAAGGAGTCGGGGAGCCCGCGAAGGGCACGCCTCCACGCTAGGAACTCCGCCAAGTGACGGCAATGTCATGTAACTTGCAGATACCGACACCCGCAGCTCAGCGAACGGATCCTGCCGTGGGCGACATCGACCGGTTCATAGTGGTGCTCCTCTTCGAGGGCGTCGATCTCCTCGACGTCACGGGCCCTCCGGAGGTCTTCGCCCTGCTGCAGCGCGAGACGGGGAACGCCGGCGGGTACCAGGTGTCGCTGGCCGCCGAGACGATGGAACCGGTCACCACCTCCGCGGGGGTGCGCATCATCCCCGACATCACCTTCCGGGAGGCCGCCGAGCGCTCCATCGACACCCTGCTGGTCCCCGGTTCCGTCGAGGTCGACGAGGATCGCCGCGTCCACGCCCTCACCGACCCCGGCATCGTCGAATGGGTCGGCAGGCTGGCCGACAGGTCCAAGCGGGTGGCCTCCGTCTGCGTGGGCGCGCACCTGCTCGCGGCGGCCGGCCTCCTCGACGGGAAGCGCGCCACCACCCACTGGTCCACCGCCCAGCAGCTCGCCGCCGACCACCCGGCCGTGAACGTGGACGCCGACCCCATCTTCATCCGCGACGGCAAGGTGTGGACGGGGGCGGGCATCACCGCCTGCCTCGACCTGTCCCTGGCCCTGGTGGCCGAGGACTTCGGCGAGGCCATGGCCCTGCGTGTGGCGCGGCAGATGGTCATGTACCTCAAGCGCCCCAGTGGGCAGAGCCAGTTCAGCGTCCCCACCGAGGCGGTCGCCACGACCCGCCGGATGGAGGACCTGCGGCACTACGTCACGCAGAACCTCGGCGGCAAGCTGACCATCCCGGGCCTCGCCGAGTACGCGCACATGAGCGAACGGCAGATGACCCGCGTCTTCAAGACCGAGCTGGGCACGACCCCGGCCGCGTACATCGAGTCGGCACGGGTGGAGACGGCCCGGAACCGGCTGGAGTCCACGGACGACACCCTGGACCGCGTCGCGGCGCTCTGCGGCTTCGGCACCGTCGACACGCTGATCCGCGCCTTCCGGCGCAAGCTGAACACCACGCCCACGGAGTACCGCAACCGGTTCCGGCACTCCGGCTGACATCGCCTGCGGACGCACCCTTACGGCGTTCCCCGGATGCGTGACTGCCGCGCCTGGAAAGGGTGTTGAGGCTTACGGGCCAGTGGTGCTCCGCGAGGACTGTGACATGATCGATCATTCAGCCTCGTCATGAGGGGGAAGCACGCCGCATTCGTGCGGAATCCGGCGTGTGAGGACAGGGTGGGGGGTCACCGTGGGGAACATCATCAAGGGAGGCAACGCCTTCGTACCGTCCGTACCGCTGCGGATCGCCGTACGGAACGGGCTGGACGCCGCGGCGTTGCTGCTGACGGAGGACGGGCGGGTCCGGGGGGACGGGGACGTCGTGTTCCACGGCGCGCCCTCCCATCCGTCCGGCGCCGTACGGCTCCTCGGAGGCGAGGACGGCACGGCTTGGGTGGAGGCCGGTCTCACGGCGGTCGAACCGGAGATCGTCCGGGTGCTGGTGATCGGCGCGACCGAGACGGGCTCCATGCGGGACGTCGACGGGCTGTCGGTGGACGCCCTCGCGCCCGACGGCACGTCCGTCGCCCGCTACGACGTGACGGACGGCGGCGCCGAGACGGCCATGGTGCTGGCGGAGCTGTACCGGCGGGCGGGCGGCTGGAAGTTCCGCGCGGTGGGCCAGGGATATCTGGGGGGCCTGGCCGAACTCGCCGCGGACCACGGTGTGGACGTGGCGGAGGACGGAGCGGAGCCGGCACCGGGGCCGGCGCCGGAAGTGGTGCCGGAAGTGGTGCCGGAAGTGGTGCCCATGCCGACGGTGGCAGCCGTACCGCAGCCCACGGTGACCGTGTCCGAGCCGGCGCCTGTCGCGCCGCAGCCCATGGCGCCGGCCGGGCCCGCCCTGGTGGCTGCGCCGGTCGGGCCGGCCGACTCGTGGACGTACGGGCCGGTGTTCGAGCCGTACACGACGAGCGGCGAGGACAACGACGTGATCTCGGTGGACGGGCTTCCGCCGGGTCCGGTGGTCGTCGAACTCGCGGTCAAGGGTGACGGGTACACGGGGCTGTTCCCGCTGGACCGGCGCAACAACAAGAAGCCCTACCTCGTCAGCAGCACGGAGCCGAACTTCCGAGGGCGGCTGATGACGCTCGCGCCCGAGCGCCGTCCGCTGCGCCTGCGGCTGCGCGCGGCCGGGCCCTGGAAGATCCGGGTCTTTCCGCTGGCCGACGCCCACCGGCTGACGGAGGAGTGGCTGGAACACGGCGGCCCCGACGTCCTGCTCCACACCGGCGGCCCGGCGGACCTCACCATCCACTACAAGGGCAGCTCCAATCTCTCCGCCTACCTCTACGAACTCCGCGAGCACAAGGACCCCGCCGTCCTGCCCGAGAAGCGGCTCCTCTTCAGTGAGATCGGGCGGCGGCGGGAGACCGTGCCGCTGCCGGAGGGGCCGGTCATCGTGCGCCTCAAGAGTGCGGACGGCCCCTGGCGGGCACGGCTCAAGAATGTCCAGGCGGACAGCCGGCCGGTGGTGCACTCGCCGGTCCACGCGGCAGCGGCACCCGCCCCGGCCCCGCGCCCTGTGACGGGCGGCGGCGTGGCCAAGGAGGAAGGCATCAGCGGCAAGCTGCGGAACTGGGTCCGGCGGGGCACCCGCTGAGCATGTGCGGCGAGCCGGACAGGCCGCGGGCCGCCCCCCGGTCGGGGTGGCGGCCCTCCGCGAGTGGCGGCCTGCGCCGTGTGCGCCCGTGCGGGGGCGCTCGGCGTCAGCCCAGGATCGTCATGCCGCGCGTCAGCTCGCGCAGCGAGCGGACCGCCAGCTCGGCCGGGGAGCCGGGCCCGGTGGCCTCCGCGTCCGTCTCGGACCAGACCTCCAGGGAGACCCGGATCGCGTCGGTGGCCGCGGCGGCCAGCAGGCGGACCTGCAGCGGGTCCGCGGACGGGCCGGCCAGCCGGGCGACGACCGGGACGAGCTCCTCCTCCGAGTCCTGGTTCACGCGGTACCAGACGGCCCTGAGGGCAGGGTCCCCGGCGGAGGCGCGGAGCAGGCCGCGGGTCCAGTTGAGGCCCTCGGTGACGGCGACCGTGCCGCTGAGGGAGCGGGTGACGGCACGCTCCAGCGCCTCGGCCAGCGGAGTGCCGGGCTCCTCCTCGGCGAGCAGTGCCCGCCACTGCTCTCCGCCGCCCGCGAGCAGCGGCGCGACCGCGTCCTGCTTGTTGCGGAAGTAGCGGTAGAAGGTGCGCAGTGCCACGCCGGCGCGGTGCGCGATCTCCTCGGCGGTGGTGCTGTCGGGGCCTTGTTCGGCGAACAGCTCGCAGGCGGCGCGGGCGATGTCGAGCTGGGTGGCGGCCTTGCGCCGTTCGGTCAGCGACAGTGCGGCTGTCGGACCGGTTCTGGGGGAGTACGGACGAGGGGATTTCACGAGAGGAAAGGGTACTCCTGGTCAGCCGTGACAAATACCTCCATTGCCACTATGGCAAAACGTGTCACGGACTCGTACGCTCGGCGCATGAACCGTTACGAAGGACGTCGCGTCCTCATCACCGGCGGCGGCTCCGGCATAGGCCAGGCCACCGTCCACCGCATCCTGGCCGAGGGCGGCCGGGTCCACGCCGTCGACGTCAACGAGGCCGGCCTCAAGGCCACCGCGGACAAGGCGGCCGCCGACGGCACGGCCGGCCGGCTGACCACCGCAGTGCTCGACATCTCCGACGAGAGCGCGGTCAAGGAGGGCGTGGCCGCGTCAGTGGACGCGCTCGGCGGAATCGACGTACTGGTCAACGCCGCGGGCATCCTCCGGTCCGAGCACACCCACAAGACCACCCTGGACCTCTGGAACAAGGTCATCGCCGTCAACCTGACCGGCACCTTCCTGATGATCCGTGAGTCGATCCCGGCCCTGCTGGCCGGGGACAAGCCGGTCATCGTCAACTTCAGCTCCACCTCGGCCGCGTTCGCCCACCCCTACATGTCCGCGTACGCGGCCACCAAGGGCGGCATCCAGTCCATGAGCCACTCCCTGGCCGCCGAGTACAGCAAGCAGGGCCTGCGGGTGGTCTGCGTCGCCCCCGGCTCCATCGAGAGCGGCATGACCACCGGCAACGGCCCCGGCCTGCCCGAGGACACCGACTGGTCGCTCTTCGCCAAGCTCGCCCCGGCCCTCGGCCAGGGCTTCGCCGGCCCGGAGACCGTCGCCGGCGTCGTCGCCATGCTCGGCTCCGAGGACGGTGCCTTCATCACCGGCACCGAGATCCGCATCGACGGCGGCACGCACTACTAAGCACGTCCGCCACCGCCACCCCTTCCGCCGGCCTCAGCCGCGGAAGCGGTCCCAGAGCCGGGGGAACCGTTCCGCCAGTACGGCTTCGTTCTCGAAGTCCAGCGGAGCGCCCTCCGGCTCCGCCGGTTGCAGGGGGATCCCCAGATCGGGTGCGACCACCCCGGTGAGCTGCTCGTACGCCTCGTCAGCCGAGTACCCCAGCTCCTCGCCGTCCCCGTCGATCTCCTCGTCGAACTCGCCCAGCAGCTCCGCCAGCCGGTCGGGCTCGTGGACGCCGCCCTCGAACACCTCCCGCCCCTGGCCGATCAGCCAGCACCGGAAGTAGTCGAAGGCGTCGTCACTGGCACCGTCGAGGAGCACCCAGGCGGCGCCCCACAGCTCCCAGGTGTACGCCCGGTTGTACCGGGACTCGAAATGCCGCGCGAAGTCCAGCACGGAGTCCGGATCGAGCCGGGTCAGCCGCTCCACGAGCAGCTCGGCGTGCTCCTCGGGGTCGCCCTCGGCGGCCTCGCGCGTGCTGTCGATGATCGCCCAGAACTCCGTCTCGTCCATCACGGCTCCAAGGATCCTGGCTCGGTCCGCGCCCCGCCACCGCGCGTACGGCCAAAGGCCCCATCCCGCATACGGCCAAAGGCCGGTGTCCGGTCCCCGCGAGGGGACGGACACCGGCCTTTCGCCGATGGAACAGGGCGGTGCCGGGAGTGCCGGGCGGCCTTACAGGCCGTAGCGCTCCCGGGCCTCCTTCACGGCCGAGGCCGGGACCTCGCCGCGGCGCGCCAGCTGGGCCAGCGCGGCGACCACGATCGACTGCGGGTCGACACCGAAGTGGCGGCGGGCGCCCTCACGGGTGTCGGACAGACCGAAGCCGTCCGTACCAAGCGAGGTGTAGTCCTGCGGCACCCACTGGCTGATCTGGTCCGGCACCTGGCGCATCCAGTCGGACACCGCCAGGACCGGGCCCGGAGCACCCTCCAGCACCTTGGTGACGTACGGGGTGCGCTCCTCGCCGCGCAGCAGGGCCTCGTCGGCCTCCAGCGCGTCGCGGCGCAGCTCGCCCCAGGAGGTGGCGGACCACACGTCGGCGGACACGTTCCAGTCGGCGGCCAGCAGGCGCTGCGCCTCCAGGATCCAGTGGATCGCCGTACCCGAGGCCATCAGCTGGATCTTCGGGGCGTCGGCGGCCGGGGCGGCCTCCAGGTCGGCGGCGGTGTTGAACCGGTACAGACCCTTGACGATGCCCTCTTCCACACCCGCCGGCATGGCCGGCTGCGGCTTCGGCTCGTTGTAGACCGTCAGGTAGTAGAAGACGTCCTCGGGGTTCTCCCCGTACATCCGCTCCAGACCGTCCTTGACGATCACCGCGATCTCGTACGCGAAGGCCGGGTCGTAGTTGAGCGAGGCCGGGTTGGTGGCCGCGATCAGGTGCGAGTGGCCGTCGGCGTGCTGCAGGCCCTCACCGGTCAGGGTGGTGCGGCCGGCCGTGGCGCCCACGATGAAGCCCTTGCCGAGCTGGTCGGCGAGCTGCCACATCTGGTCGCCGGTCCGCTGCCAGCCGAACATCGAGTAGAAGATGTAGAAGGGGATCATCGTCTCGCCGTGCGTCGCGTACGACGTGGCGGCGGCGATGAAGTCGGCCATGGCGCCGGCCTCGGTGATCCCCTCGTTGAGGATCTGGCCGTCCTTGGCCTCCTTGTAGTACATCAGCTGGTCGCGGTCGACCGGCTCGTACGTCTGGCCCAGCGGCGAGTAGATGCCGGCCGACGGGAAGAGCGACTCCATACCGAAGGTGCGGGCCTCGTCGGGGACGATGGGCACCCAGCGCTTGCCGGTCTCCTTGTCCCGCATCAGGTCCTTGACGAGCCGGACGAAGGCCATGGTGGTGGCCATCTCCTGCTTGCCGGAGCCCTTGAGCAGCGGGGCGTAGGACTTGTCGGCCGGCTGCGGCAGGGCCACCTGGTGGACCCGGCGGGCCGGGGCCGGGCCGCCGAGGGCCGCGCGGCGCTCGTGCAGGTAGCGGACCTCGGGGGAGTTCTCGCCCGGGTGGCCGTAGGGAACGACGCCGCTCTCGAAGGCGCTGTCCGGGATCGGGAGTCCGAGCAGGTCACGCATGCCCTTGAACTCGTCGATCGTCAGCTTCTTCATCTGGTGGTTCGCGTTCTTCGACTCGAACCCGGAACCCAGGGTGTAGCCCTTGACGGTCTGCGCCAGGATGACCGTCGGCGCGCCCTTGTGCTCCAGGGCGGCCTTGTACGCGGCGTAGACCTTGCGGGGCTCGTGGCCGCCGCGCGAGGTGTGGAAGCACTCGGCGATCTTCGCGTCGGTCAGCAGGCCGCCGAGGGCCACCAGCGCCGGGTCGCCGCCGAAGAAGTGCTGGCGGATGTAGGCCGCGTCACGCGTGGCGTACGTCTGGAACTGCGCGTCGGGGGTCTCGCGCAGGCGGCGGACCAGGGCGCCCGTGGTGTCGAGCTGGAAGAGCTCGTCCCAGGCGGAGCCCCACAGGGTCTTGACGACGTTCCAGCCGGCGCCGCGGAACTGGGCCTCCAGCTCCTGGACGATGCGGAAGTTGGCACGCACCGGGCCGTCGAGGCGCTGCAGGTTGCAGTTGACGACGAAGGTCAGGTTGTCGAGGCGCTCACGGGCCGCGAGGGCCAGGGCGGCGGTCGACTCGGGCTCGTCCATCTCGCCGTCGCCCAGGAAGGCCCAGACGTGCGAGTTGGAGGTGTCCTTGATCTTGCGGTTCTCCAGGTAGCGGTTGAAGCGCGCCTGGTAGATCGCGGAGAGCGGGCCGAGACCCATGGAGACCGTGGGGAACTCCCACAGCCAGGGCAGCCGGCGCGGGTGCGGGTAGGAGGGCAGGCCGTTGCCGCCGGACTCCTGCCGGAAGTTGTCGAGCTGCTGCTCGGAGATGCGCCCGTCGAGGAAGGCGCGGGCGTAGATGCCGGGGGAGGCGTGGCCCTGGATGTAGAGCTGGTCGCCCGACCCGTCGGCCTCCTTGCCCCGGAAGAAGTGCTGGAAGCCGGTCTCGTAGAGCCAGGCCGCCGAGGCGAAGGTGGCGATGTGGCCGCCGACGCCGTACTTGGAGCCGCGGGTCACCATGGCGGCCGCGTTCCAGCGGTTCCAGGCGGTGATCTTGGCTTCCATCTCCGCGTCACCGGGGAACTCGGGCTCCGCGGAGGTGGGGATGGTGTTGACGTAGTCCGTCTCCAGGAGCTTCGGCAGGGCGAGCCCGGCGGCCTCGGCGTGCTGGAGGGTGCGGCGCAGGAGGTACTCGGCGCGGCGCGTACCGGCAGCCTTGGCGACGGCGTCCAGGGAGGCCGCCCATTCGGCGGTCTCCTCGCTGTCGCGGTCCGGGAGCTGGTCGAGCTCGCTCGGAAGCTTTGCTACGGAGTCGGACATCGGAGTGCGCCGCCTTCCAGAGTGAGGAGGGGGGTGAAGAAGGAACCCTGACGGGCAGGACAGGGTCGATGGACCCGGTTGGGGCCCGCGAAGACTGTAAGACCCTGATCGATGATCGATCAAACAAAAGTGGTCGCGAATTGGTCGAGAAGGCAAAAGTCGGCACCGGGTGCCATGAATATAGGCACCCGGTGCCGATCAAATCAGGACAAAGTAGCCGCTCAGGCCCGCGGAGCGCAGCCCAGAACGTGACGCTTCACCAGCAGACCGATCTCCGGATCCTGCCGCCGGAAGGCGTGGATCAGCGCCTCGTGCTCCTCCGCGTACGACTTCTGGACGGTCCCCAGCCAGCGGATCGACAGGGCCGTGAACACCTCGATGCCCAGGCTCTCCCAGGTGTGCAGCAGCACGCTGTTCCCGGCCGCCCGCACCATCTCCCGGTGGAAGCCGACGGTGTGCCGCACCTGCGCGGTCCCGTCCTCCCGCCGGTCGGCGTCCCACAGCGCCTCGACGTGCGGCTCCAGCGCCGAGCAGTCCACCGCCAGCCGCGGCGCCGCCAGCTCGGCCGCGATCTGCTCCAGGCCGGCCCGGACCGGGTAGATCTCCTCCAGGTCCGCCGCCGAGAGGTTCCGCACCCGTACGCCCTTGTTCGGCGCGGACTCGATCAGCCGCAGCGTCTCCAGCTCGCGCAGCGCCTCGCGCACCGGCGTCTGGCTGACCTCGAGCTCGACGGCGATCCGCCGCTCGACGATCCGCTCGCCGGGCTTCCAGCGCCCGCTGACGATCCCCTCCACGATGTGCTCGCGGATCTGCTCGCGCAGCGAGTGCACGACGGGTGGGGTGATCATCGGTGCTTCATCTCCTGAGGGGGCGCGCAGCTGAAGATGCGTAGACAGGTAGACAATACGGCGGAGTAGCCCCGAGCGAGGCGTCCGAGGTCGGGGCCACCGGGTGAGGCTGGTAACAACCACCGCGCGAACGGTCACCCGGGGTCGTCGGCGGGGGCGTTCCCGGCCGCCGCCAGGATGTCCTGGATCAGCGCCCCGAGCGCGGGCGCGTGCCGCGGCTGCCGCCCGACCAGCCCGGCGATCTCGGCGATGACGCGGTCCCGCTGGGCGGGGGTGGCGGGGGGCCGGGGTCCGGGCGGGGGCGGGACGCCGTCGAGTACGGCGGCGAGGGCGAGGTGGACGGCACCGGCGAACGACTCCTGGCCGACGAGGAGCTCCAGCATGCTCAGCCCCCGCAGCAGACGGGTGTCGATCTCGGGTGCGGCCATGAGGTGCCGGAGCCGTTCGCCCGCGGCGGGGCGGTCCTCGACGTATTGGTAGGCAGCGGGGATCCCGTCCGCGCGGGCGAGGCTGAGTACGGCGAAACGCAGGGCTGCCCAAGGTGATTCCGGGTCGGATCCGAGCAGTGTGAGGGCCTGGGGATGGAGCAGGGCCGTCGCATGTTCGGCGAGGTAGCTCCGGGACTCTTCCAGAGTCGTCAGGTCGCCCCAGGCGTCGAGCAGTTCGCCGGTGATGTACGGACGGAAGGCCTCGTCCGGGTCTCCGGACTCCGCCTCGCGGGCGATCCGGAGGTGCTCGACGGCTTCCGGGAAGATCACAGCGAGCTCCTCCAGAGCCGTCTCGGTCTCGGGCGACCGGAGCTCTTCGGCATGTGCGTCCCAGAAGGCACGGGACGCGGTCCAGCTGGGGCAGTCGATCCACTCCATGGCCAGGTCGAGTGCACCTTGGGGAAGAGTCCACCAGGACGGGAGCCCGGCCCCGGTCACGTCGCGCCAGAGGCCGGCGGCCAGGGAGGCCCTCCGGCTGTCCGTCCGGCACTGGACGCGGAGGAGCTGACGCGCATGGACGGTGAACTGATCGGGCACCTGGGCCGGCGTCGAATCGCGTGCGAGGGAGATGAGGGTGTGCAGGCCCACCGCCGGGTCCGTGGAGGCGGTCTCGAACTCCGCGCGCTGGAGGGTCAGGCGGCGGACGGCCTCGGGGTGCCCGCCGAGAGCCTCCTCCACCCTGGTGTAGGCCATCAGGGTGTCGTGCGCCGGGGCCGAGCGCGAGAGGTTCTCGAGCGTCGCGGCGATGAGGCGGCCATGGGTGGCGGGGTCCCGGGCCAGCGAGAGGCAGAGGTCGGTGGCCTCGGCGATGTCGGTGACCGCTCCGGACGGGTCTCCGGTCTTGGCCCGGCAGCTGGAGCGGTTCCCGAGGGCTCTGACGAGGTCGGCCAGGTGGGCTGCCGGATTGCTCTCGGCGAGTGTGCGGATGAGCCCGATGGCTTTGGTGCTCGTGACGAGTGCGGCCTGAACGTCTCCCGTCTCCTCCTGGATGACGGCGAGACAGTCGAGGGACAGGGCGAGGTTGGGGAGGTGGGCGGCCGGGTTGCCGTCGGCGAGGGTGTGGTGGAGACCGACGGCTTCGACGGCGATCGTGAGCGCGCCCTGCCCGTCTCCTGTCTCCAGCTGGAACGCCGCCAGGTTGTGGAGCGTCTTGGCAAGATCGGGGAGGTAGGCCGACGGGTTGTCGCGGCTGAGTCTCCGGCGGATGGCGACCGCTTCGCTGATGGTCGCCATCGCTCCCTGCCAGTCCCGGCCCTCGGCCTGGGCGGCAGCAAGGTTGTGCAGTGCGCCGGCCAGGCTGGGCAGGTACGCGGCGGGGTTGCCGTCAGCGAGGGTGCGGTAAAGATCGGCGGCTTCGAAACTGGCCGTGAGCGCCCCTCGGCTGTCGCCGGTCCCCGCCCGAAACGCGGCGTGATTGATGAGAGAGGTGGCGAGGTCGGGCAGGTGGGCCTCACCGTTGCTGTCGACGAGGTCGCGGCAAAGGCCGATGGCTTCCGTGCTGGTGGCCAAGGCGCCGTGCGCATCCCCGATCCCGTGTTGGGTGGCCGCGAGGTTGGAGAGGGACGCCGCCAGGTCGGGCAGGTGGACCGCAGGGTTGTCCTTGGTGAGCCTTCGGTGGATGGTCACGGCCTCAGTGACGGTGACGAGTGCACCCTGCCGGTCGCCGGTCTCGCATTGTCGACCGGCCAGGTTGTTGAGGGACTTCGCCAGGACCGACAGGTGGGCCACGGGGTTGTCCCGGGTGAGCCTCCGCTGGATGGTGACGGCTTCGGTGATGGTGGCGAGCGCGTGCTGTCGGTCTCCCGTTCCGGCCTGGAAGCTGGCCAGGTTGTTCAGCGCGCCGGCCAGGTCGGGCAGGTAGGCCGCCGGGTTCTTGTCGGCGAGCATGCGGTAGAGCCCGGTGGCCTCGGTGCTGGTGGCCAGCGCGCCTCGTGTGTCGCGCGTTCCGGCCTGGAAGCTGGCGAGATTGTTGAGTACGCCGGCGAGCTTGGGCAGGTGGGCCGGCGGGTTGTCAGCGGCGAGGGCCCGGCACAGGCCGGTGGCTTCGGTGATGGTGGCGAGGGCACCCTGGCGGTCCCCCGTCCCCGCCTGGAAGGCCGCGAGGTTGCTGAGGGACAGGGTGAGATAGGGCAGGTACGCCGACGGGTTGCCATCCGCGACCGACCGGTACAGGTCGGTGGCTTCAGTGCAGGTGGTGAGTGCACCTTCGCTGTCTCCCGTCCTGTCCTGGGCTCCTGCGAAGTTGGTGAGGGAGTGGGCGAGGTCGGGCAGGTGGGCCGCCGGGTTGTCAGCGGCGAGGGCCCGGTACAGGCCGGTGGCTTCGGTGATGGTGGCGAGGGCTCCCTGGTGGTCGCCGATGTCCGTCTGGAGAGCCGAGAGGATGTTGAGCGTGCCGGCCAGGAGAGGCAGACAAGAGTGCGGATCGCCCTGCGCCTCCAGCCGGTAGAGGTCCGTGGCTTCCTGCGCCAGGGCCACCGCCTGCCTGTCCCTGCCCTCCCCGGACCGTGAAAGGGCCACCTCGCAGAGCACGCCCGCGAGATCGGCGCGGAACACCTCTTCCCGAAGGCCCGCGAGTTCACGGATCAGGGTGATACCGCGGCCACCTGCCACGGCCGCATGGTGGACGAGCGCTGCGCGCAGGTAGGGGTTCGTGTTCGTCATCAGGGAGGCGTCGGCCGTCTGCTCCCGGAGCAGATCGATCATCGCCCGCGCAACCTCGTACGCGGCGTGCGAGCCTTCGCCCGAGTGGCGCAGGTGGCTGACGAACTCGCGGTGGTACAGCCGGTAGACCGCCTGCACGCCGTCGGTGTCCTCCACGACGTAGCGGCCGTAGGTGTTCAGGAGCCAGTCCACGTCACCGGGGCCGTAGACGACCCCATCCTGGTTCAGGGCCGAGGCCGCTGCCTCCCAGACGCCGCGGGCGGGCATGCCGTTGCCCGCGCTCCAGGCGAGGGCGGACAGCAGGTCCTTCGCCGCGTTCGGCAGGAGTACGCCGTTCTGTTCCCGCCGGGGGCCGGTCTCCAGGTCCTCGGTGAAGGCGGCACTGATTGAGGACGGGATCGCGTCTTCCCAGTCCTCCGCCCGGTCCTCCGGGCCCGATGCGGCGAACCGCCTGAGGACGGAGTCGACCGCCATACGTGCGAACAGGAAGCCGCCCGCGTGCGGGGATGCCCGTCCGGTGATGAGGTCCGCCGCGGTCGAGGCCTCGTCGGTGGCGAGGTGGCGGGCGAGCAGGCGGCGGAGGCAGTACCGGCGGATGTCGTCCGCCGTGTCGGCCTCCCCGTTCAGGTCGACGGCGCGGGCGCGGACGTCCAGCAGGCGGCTGACCGCCTGGTCCAAGCGCTCCGCGGGGTCCTGGACGGGGCGGAACGGACGGTCCCGGGAGCCCAACAGGACGCATGTCATCCGGCTCAGGGGGGCGAGGAGCCGTTCCACGATCGGGTGGGCCGCGTCGGGGGCCGCTTCGTCCAGGCCGTCCAGGACCAGTGCCGGGAGGCCGCGGGTGCCGGTGTCCGGCCAGTGCTTCTCCACTGCGGCGATCAGGGCCGCCGGGGTCTCCGGGACGGGAAGGCGCAGGCGGTCGGCGATCGCTTCCGCCAGCTGCTGGACCGTGAAGCCCCGCAGGTGGAGGGAGACGTCCACCGAACCCTCGCCCGGGTCGGGGTCCTCGGGGGCGAGGGCCCCGTGCGCGACGATGTCCGCCCGGTGGGAGGGGTCGGAGAGGGTGGCGATGCGGCCCAGGACCGCGGACTTGCCGCTGCCCGCGCTGCCCGTGACCAGGAACAGGCCCGGCTGCCGGGCGCTCAGCCATGACGTGATCTCCCCGAGCACACGCCGGCGGCCGCTGAAGAACCAGCCCTCGTCGTCCCGGGCCGCCCCCCGGCTCGCCTGGACCAGGTGCTCGACCAGATCCGGCTCCCGGACGTCCCTCCGCAGCGGGTTGTCGAACATCAGACGCGGTTCGCCGAACATCGCCGGGACCGGGCGGTGGCCCACCTCCTCCGGCCATTGCGCGAGCACGGTGTTGATCACCGTGGCGCCGCTGACCCGGCCGTTCCGGCTGCTCCACTCGTGCCGGTAGTCCTCGGAGCGCGGTCCTTCGCGCAGGACGCGGGTGAGGGTGCCCAGCAGGATGCCGGACGCCTCGGCCTTCTCCTGCGGGCGGCTGCTCGCGATCACCCCCAGCCACGCGGACCGGCCCGGCGGGAGGTTGCGCGCGGACAGCCTGGCGAAAGCCGTCTCCAGTGACTCCAGCACCCCCGCACCCGCATGGCAGGTGTCGATGATCAGCAGCATCTGGTCCGCCCTGCTGCGCAGCGCCGCCTCGGTGAGCGAGGCGGCCGAGTACGTCTCGTCGGCGTACTCCGGGTCCGCCGTGTCGTGCAGGACGAGGCGCAGGTCCCGGCCGTCCCGCACCCCGTGACCGGACCACAGGACGATGACGGGGCCGCGGTCACCGGTCGCGCTCCAGTCCGTTGCCCAGTCCCTCACCGCACCGCGGACGGACGCCTGTCCCGGGTCCGCGACCACGGTCGGCGTGAAACCCCGTTCGGCCAGCAGGCCGCACAGCTCCCGCATCTGGCCGGTGGCCCCCGTGAGGGTGCGGAACCGCGGGCTCGCGTGGTTCTCCACCACGATGCCCAGCGCCGCTCCCCGGATCCCGTCAGAACGGTCACTCGCCATCCGGGCCTCCCACCAGGCTCAGCGCCGTCACCGTCGTCTCCGGACGGTCCGTGACCCGGACGGCCAGGCGGTACGCGCCGGGGGACGGGGCCGGGAAGGACACGGCGTAGCGGCCCTCGCCCAGCGGGCGCACCGTGCGGATCGGCGGCTCCGTGCCGTCGGCCGGGCGGAGCTCCGCGGTGAGGTGGAGCCCGTCGTGGTCGCGGGTCTCCGACGGGACCGTCACCGAGACCTCGTACGGGACTCCCGGTGCGAGCAGCGGGGGAGCGAGGACGCTCAGCGGGACGGACTCCCGCTCCCCGTCCCGGTGGAAGGGGGCCTCCCGGCCGAGGAGTCCTGCCAGTGCGTCCCGTACGCCCTGGTTGTTCTGGAGGGAGCCGTGCTGCTCGCACGGGGTGTGGGACTCGTCCACCTGGTAGCCCGTGCCGTCCGCGTTCGCGGGACGGGCCGCCAGCCGGGGGACCGTGCCGTCGCCCAGTTCGTCCACGCCGTCGATCAGCCACAGCGGGACCAGTTCGTCCCCGGTGAGTTCCGCGGTGGTGTGCGTCGGCTGGCCGATGCCCGTGACGGCGTGGAGGGGGGTGGGCGAGGGGCGGCCGGCCGCCGCCCGGCGCAGGTCCGCGTGGAAGGCGGCCGCGTCCCGCAGCAGCCCGTGATCGACCCCCGGGAGTCCCGGCAGGTCACGGGCGTACGCGAGCCCTCCCGCGCCCGCCCCGGCGCCCGCGCCCGCCACACACGCGTAATCCGGGGTGAGCTGGTGCAGGGAGGGGAGGCTGCGGGCGAAGTCCGTCAGGTCGAGGCCGAACGGGCCCCAGCCCCGGCGGAGGCCGTTCACCAGGTGGGCGAGGGCATCGAGGGAGCCGCGGTGCGGGGTGCCCAGGGTGATCACGCGGCGGGTGACCTCGTGGCCGCCGAGGCGTTCCACGTAGTGGCGGGCGACCAGGCCGCCCAGGGAGTGGCAGACCAGGACCACCCGGGCGTCGCGGCGCCCGGGGGCGGAGGCGCGCCACCCCTCCAGCCGCCGGTCCACCGCTTCCTTCAGGCGCTCCGCGCTGTAGCGGCAGGACAGCCGCCAGTCGTACGGGAAGGGGAGCAGGTTCTCGCCGGGCGTCAGGGTGAAGGAGCGCTCCAGCGAGCCCAGCAGGCCGGTGTAGCCGTCGACCGGGTGCCAGATGCCGGGGATCGCGTGGACGTCCGGCATCAGGCCCACCGGCACGACGCCGTCTCCGGGGTGGCCGTCGCCGGTGTCTTTCGGGAGCCGCAGGGCGCGCAGTGAGCCGCCGAGGGTGCGCAGGCCGTGCCAGAGGGCGGCACCCGACAGGTCCCAGACCGGTCTGCCGTCGGCGTCGGCCAGCCGGCTGCCCATGATCCCCGGTACCACCACGACGAGATCGGTCACCTGTGCACGTGCCATGCGAGCCCCCGTCGGTCGTCCCTCGACGGGTCAGCGTAAGGCGACGGCGCCCTTGTCCGGAGGTGTTCCGGACAAGGGCGCCGTCGTGTGCCGTGCGACCTGCGGCCACGAGGGCCGCGCAGCCTTACAGGCCGAGCTCGACCTCGAACTCGCCGGCTTCCAGGATCGCCTTGACGGCGGTCAGGTAGCGGGCGGCGTCCGCGCCGTCCACCAGACGGTGGTCGTAGGACAGCGTCAGGTACGTCATGTCGCGGACGCCGATGACGGTGCCCTCGGCGGTCTCGATGACCGCCGGACGCTTGACGGTGGCGCCGATGCCCAGGATGGCGACCTGGTTCGGCGGCACGATGACGGTGTCGAACAGCGCACCGCGCGAGCCGGTGTTGCTGATGGTGAAGGTCGCGCCCGACAGCTCGTCCGGCGTGATCTTGTTGCTGCGGACCTTGCCGGCCAGGTCGGCGGTGGCCTTGGAGATGCCGGCCAGGTTGAGGTCGCCCGCACCCTTGATGACCGGGGTCATCAGGCCCTTCTCGGAGTCCACGGCGATGCCGATGTTCTCCGAGTCGAAGTAGGTGATGGTGCCCTCGTCCTCGTTGATCCGGGCGTTGACGACCGCGTGGGCCTTCAGCGCCTGGGCCGCGGCCTTGACGAAGAACGGCATCGGGGAGAGCTTGACGCCCTCACGGGCCAGGAAGCCCGCCTTGGCCTTCTCGCGCAGCTTCATGATCTTGGTGATGTCCACCTCGATCACGGAGGACAGCTGGGCCTGTCCGTGCAGCGCCTTCATCATGTTGTCGCCGATGACCTTGCGCATGCGGGTCATCTTGACGGTCTGACCGCGCAGCTCGGACACCGCGGCGGCCGGGGCCTTGGCGGCCGGGGCGGCAGCGGCGGCGGCCGGAGCCGGAGCGGCGGCAGCGGCCTTGGCGGCCTCGGCGGCAGCCAGGACGTCCTGCTTGCGGATACGGCCGCCGACGCCGGTGCCGGTGACCGTGTTCAGGTTGACGCCGGACTCCGAGGCGAGCTTGCGCACCAGCGGGGTCACGTACGCGCCCTCGTCACCGGAGACCGCCGGGGTGACCGGAGCCGGGGCGGCGACCGGGGCGGCAGCCTGGACCGGAGCCGGAGCGGCGACCGGGGCGGCAGCCTGGACCGGAGCCGGAGCGGCCACGGGGGCGGCGGCCTGGACCGGAGCCGGGGCGGCAGCCGGGGCCGGAGCAGCAGCCGGGGCCGGGGCGGCCGGGGCGGCGGGCGCGGCCGGAGCCGCACCGGCGACACCGATCACGGCGAGACGGGCGCCGACCTCGGCGGTCTCGTCCTCGCCCACCAGGATCTCCAGCAGGGTGCCGGAAACCGGCGCGGGGATCTCGGTGTCGACCTTGTCGGTGGAGACCTCCAGCAGCGGCTCGTCGGCCTCGACCGACTCGCCGACGGCCTTCAGCCAGCGGGTGACGGTGCCCTCGGTGACCGACTCGCCCAGGGCGGGCAGGGTCACGTCGGTGCCGGAGGCGGCGCCGGCCGGTGCGGGGGCGGCCGGAGCCTCGGCGACCGGCGCCGGGGCGGCGGGGGCCTCGGCCACCGGGGCCGGAGCGGCCGGGGCCTCGGCGACGGGCTCGGCAGCCGGAGCGGCGGCCGCGGCCGGCGCGCCGGAGCCGTCGTCGATGACGGCCAGCTCGGCGCCGACCTCGACGGTCTCGTCCTCGGCGACCTTGATCGAGGCCAGGATGCCGGAGACGGGCGAGGGGATCTCGGTGTCGACCTTGTCGGTCGACACCTCGAGCAGCGGCTCGTCGGCCTCGACGCGCTCGCCCTCGGCCTTCAGCCAGCGGGTGACAGTGCCCTCGGTGACGCTCTCACCGAGCGCCGGCAGGGTTACGGAAACCGCCATGGTTTCTGTTGCTCCTAACGGAATTGCGGAAATGGTCGGTCGTCGCGCCCGTGACTGGAATTAGTCGTGTGCGTGCAGAGGCTTGCCGGCCAGGGCCAGGTGGGCCTCGCCGAGCGCCTCGTTCTGGGTCGGGTGCGCGTGGATGAGCTGCGCGACCTCGGCCGGCAGGGCCTCCCAGTTGTAGATCAGCTGGGCCTCGCCGACCTGCTCGCCCATCCGGTCACCGACCATGTGGACGCCGACCACGGCACCGTCCTTGACCTGGACGAGCTTGATCTCGCCCGCGGTCTTCAGGATCTTGCTCTTGCCGTTGCCCGCCAGGTTGTACTTCAGGGCCACGACCTTGTCCGCGCCGTAGATCTCCTTGGCCTTGGCCTCGGTGATGCCGACGGAGGCGACCTCGGGGTGGCAGTACGTGACGCGCGGCACACCGTCGTAGTCGATCGGGACGGTCTTCAGGCCGGCCAGACGCTCCGCCACCAGGATGCCCTCGGCGAAACCGACGTGCGCGAGCTGCAGGGTCGGGACGAGGTCACCGACGGCCGAGATGGTCGGCACGTTGGTCTGCATGTACTCGTCGACCAGGACGTAGCCGCGGTCCATCGCGACGCCCTGCTCCTCGTAGCCCAGGCCCTGGGAGACCGGACCACGGCCGATGGCGACCAGCAGCACCTCGGCCTCGAAGGTCTTGCCGTCGGCGAGGGTGACCCGCACGCCGTTCTCGGTGTACTCGGCCTTGTCGAAGAAGGTGCCGAGGTTGAACTTGATGCCGCGCTTGCGGAAGGCACGCTCGAGGATCTTGGAGCTGTTCTCGTCCTCGACCGGCACCAGGTGCTTCAGGCCCTCGATGACGGTGACGTCGGTGCCGAAGGACTTCCACGCCGAGGCGAACTCGACGCCGATGACGCCGCCGCCCAGGATGATCGCCGACTCCGGGACGCGGTCCAGGACCAGCGCGTGGTCGGAGGAGATGATCCGGTTGCCGTCGATGGTCAGGCCCGGCAGCGACTTCGGCACGGAGCCGGTCGCGAGCAGGACGTGGCGGCCCTGGATGCGCTGCCCGTTCACGTCGACGGAGGTCGGGGAGGACAGACGGCCCTCACCCTCGATGTAGGTCACCTTGCGGGAGGCGACCAGGCCCTGCAGACCCTTGTACAGGCCGGCGATCACGTCGTCCTTGTACTTGTGGACACCGGCGATGTCGATGCCCTCGAACGAGGTCTTCACGCCGAACTGCGCGGCCTCGCGCGCCTGGTCCGCGATTTCGCCCGCGTGCAGCAGAGCCTTCGTGGGGATGCAGCCGTTGTGCAGGCAGGTGCCACCGAGCTTGTTCTTCTCGATCAGGGCAACGTCCAGACCCAGCTGGGAAGCGCGCAGCGCTGCGGCGTAACCGCCACTGCCACCGCCGAGGATCACTAGGTCGAAAACGGTGCTGGCGTCGTTCGCCACGTCACGTCCTCCATGCATGTGCGCCGGGCACCGGTCCTCTCATGACCGGGCGGCGGCTGGTATTCGGCCGCTTATTTTCGGCCCTGTGGTGGGGGCCCTGTCCTGCCGAGGACCCATCTTCGCATGACCGAACAAACAGCGCGGCCCCGGGCTTCCCCGCCCGGGGCCGCACATGATCGCCGATCTCGCTCGAGTACTAGCCGAGGTCGCCGGTGGCGGTGCGCTCGGCCAGCCGGACCAGGGTCCGCACCGCGGAGCCGGTGCCGCCCTTGGGGGTGTAGCCGTACGGGGCGCCCTCGTGGAAGGCCGGGCCCGCGATGTCCAGGTGGGCCCAGGTGATGCCCTCGCCGACGAACTCCTGCAGGAACAGGCCGGCCACCAGGCCGCCGCCCATCCGCTCGCCCATGTTGGCGATGTCGGCGGTGGGGGAGTCCATGCCCTTGCGCAGGTCGGCGGGGAGCGGCATCGGCCAGGAGGCCTCGCCGACCTCCTCGGCGATCTCGTGGATCGAGGTCCGGAAGGCGTCGTCGTTGGCCATGATGCCGAAGGTGCGGTTGCCCAGCGCCAGCACCATGGCGCCGGTCAGGGTCGCGACGTCGACGATCGCGTCCGGGTTCTCCTCCGAGGCGCGGGTCAGCGCGTCGGCCAGGACCAGCCGGCCCTCGGCGTCGGTGTTCAGCACCTCGACGGTCTTGCCGCTGTACATGCGCAGGACGTCGCCGGGGCGGGTGGCGGAACCCGAGGGCATGTTCTCGGCGAGCGCCAGCCAGCCGGTGACGTTGACCGGCAGGCCGAGCTTGGCCACCGCGACCACGGCGGAGAACACGGCGGCGGCGCCGGACATGTCGCACTTCATGGTCTCGTTGTGGCCGGCCGGCTTGAGGGAGATGCCGCCCGAGTCGTAGGTGATGCCCTTGCCGACGAAGGCGAGGTGCTTCTCCGCGTCCGGGTGGGTGTAGGCGATCTTCACCAGGCGCGGCGGGTTCTCGGAGCCCTTGCCGACGCCCATGAGGCCGCCGTAGCCGCCCTTGACGAGCGCCTTCTCGTCCAGCACCTGGACCTTGACGCCCAGCTCCTTGGCCGTGGTCTGGGCCACGGCGGCGAAGGCCTCGGGGGTCAGGTCGTTCGGCGGGGTGTTGATCAGGTCGCGGGCGATGTTCACCTCGGCGGCGACGATCTTGGCGCGCTCGGCGGCGGCCTTGTGCTCCTTGTCGCGCGGCTTCGCGCCCAGCAGGGTCACCTCGGCGAGCGGCAGCTTGGGGCCGCCGTTCTCCTTGGCCTTCTTCTCGCCGCCCTGGTACGCGGTGAAGGCGTACGCGCCCAGCAGCGCGCCCTCGGCGACGGCGGTGACGGCGGAGGCGTCCTCCAGCGGCAGCGCGAAGGCGGCCTTCTTGGCACCGGACAGGGCACGGGCGGCGACGCCGGCGGCCCGGCGGAGCGCCTCCTCGTCGTAGGACTCGTCCTTCTCCGGGAGCGGGCCGAGGCCGACCGCCAGCACGACCGGGACCTTCAGGCCGGCCGGCGCGTGCACCTTGGTGACCTCGCCCTCGGCGCCCGAGGCACCCAGGGCGTCGAGCACGGCGGCGAGCTTTCCGTCGAACGCCGTGTCCACGGCCTCGGCGCCGTGGGCGACGACGGGGCCCTTGGCGCCCTTCGCCACACCGACCACGAGGGCGTCGGCGCGCAGCGTCGCGGCGCCGGCAGTGCTGAGAGTCAGAGCAGTCACGGTAGTGAGGTCTCGCTTCCGTATGTGTGATGTGGGGCTGTGGCCCATGCCGGGGTCGCCGGCCGTCCGCGATCGTACTTCCGGCCCGGGCGGCCGCCGGAACCGAGCGTACGCGTACGCCACCGTCCGTACGGCACTCGAAGGTTTGGCAAGTTGTTCGATCAATGCGCCGCCAGGTTCACCCATCTGTGGCGACTGTTCAAGGTTTGCCTATTCGATCGGACGGGGTCCGACAGACTCGAGCCACTCTCGCAAGGGGACGCGGGGTCCCTTTGCATGATTTCCACAGAGCCTCCCCGGCCCGGCACCGACCGCCAGGGCCGTGTCGAGGGATGCCTGCGGGGGGAAAGGCCGACATGGTCAAAAGGAACCGGATGAACAGGGCTGCCGCCGTATGGGCCGCGGCAGCGCTTGTCTCCGTGGCAGCACCCGCGGTCCCGTCCGCGACGGCCCTCACGCCGTCCGCCGACGCCGCGGCACCCGTACCGGCCGCGGAGGCGGCCGTCACACCCAGGATCGACCTGAAAGTGCTGGTCGTCGACGACGGCGGCAGCTCGATCGAGGCGATCGTCGCGGAGCTGAAGGACACCGGGGTCCCCTTCACCCGCGTCGAGCTGGGCAGTCCGAACCGCCCGGTCATCAACGAGGCCTTCCTCAGCGAGGCCAGGGACGCCGCCACCGGCCGGCCGCGCGCCAAGTACCAGGGCGTGGTCCTGCCGAACGAGGACCCGTTCGGCGCCGGCTCCGCCGAGATGGCCGCGCTCACCGCGTACGAGACGGCGTACGGAATCCGCCAGGTGGACGCCTACACCTGGGCCCACCCCGGCGTCGGCCTCGAGTACACCGACAACGGCGGGTACGCCGGCGAGCTCGACGGCACCAAGGCCGCGATCACCGCGGCCGGCAAGACGGGCCCGTTCGGCTACCTGGGCGGCGAGGTCGTCTTCGAGGACAACTCGGCCCTGATCCCGGAGAGCTACGGCTTCATGGGACAGCCGCGCCCCGGCTACACCAGCTACCTCGACGCACCCGTCGGCTCCGGCCGTGCCTCGCTGCTCGGCGAGTACGTCCACGACGGGCGCAGCGAGCTCGTGGTCACCTTCGGCTACAACCAGTACCAGCGGCAGTACCGGCTGCTCGCCCGCGGCATCGTGGAATGGCTCACCCAGGGCGTCCACCTCGGGCAGAGCCGCAACTACTTCGCCGTCCACGTCGACGACGTCTTCGCGCCGGACGCCCGCTGGAACACCGAGCTGAACTGCACCCCCGGCGACTACGCCTGCCCCGGCGGCGAGGGCCTGGAGAGCGAGATCCGGATGACCGCCGCCGACGCCGTGTACGCGGCCCAGTGGCAGCAGCGGCAGAACTTCAAGCTGGACATGGTCTTCAACGCCGGCGCGGGCGAGGAGTGGAAGACCGAGCACGGCGGCACCGACGCGATGACCGCACAGCTCCTCGCGGACCGGGCCAAGTACCGGTGGATCAACCACACCTACACCCACCCGTTCCTCGGCTGCGTCCAGGACACCACCGCCATCCCGTGGAAGTGCGCCCTCAACGCGCAGGGCCAGACCCAGTACATGAGCCGCTCCGAGATCGCCGCGCAGATCCGCGACAACCACAACTGGGCCACCGCGCGCGGCATCCAGCTGGACCGCTCCGAACTGGTCACCGGCGAGCACTCCGGCCTGAAGACCCTGCCGCAGCAGCCGCAGGACAACCCCAACCTGGCCGGCGCCCTCGCCGACAACGGGGTCAGGTGGATCGCCAGCGACAACTCCCGCGAACCCGCCCAGCGGGCCGTGGGCAACGCCCTCACCGTGCCCCGCCACCCGATGAACGTGTACTACAACACGGGCACCAACAAGGAGATGGCCGACGAGTACAACTGGATCTACACCAGCCGGGCCGACGGCGGCAGCGGCATCTGCGAGGACAACCCCGGCACCTCCACCTGCCTGCCCGTACCCCTGGACCCGGAGACCGGCTACCTGCAGCAGATCGTCCCGCAGGAGGCCCGCATCGCGATGCGGCACGTCCTGGCCAACGACCCGCGGCCGCACTACGTCCACCAGTCCAACCTGGCGGAGGACCGCACCCTCTACCCCGTCCTCGACGAGGTCCTCGGCACCTACCGCACCCTGTACGCGGCCAACACCCCGATCGTGAACCAGAGCCAGAAGGACACCGGCGTCGAACTCCAGCGCCGCGCCGCCTGGGACAAGGCAGTCGCCGAGAACAAGGTCACCGCCTACCGCATCGGCGGCACGGTCACCGTCAAGGCCCCCGCAGGGATCCTCGCCCCGGTCACCGTCCCCGAGGGCACCCGCAAGCAGCTGCTCCTCGGCACCACCGCGTACGGCACCGCCTACGCCGGCACCCGCTCGGCCTGGACCGGGCCGGAGCTGCTCCAGTCGGCCGTCACGCTCAAGCTGCCCAGCTGACGACAGGCCACAGCCGACTGCTGACGACCGGCCACAGCCGGCTGCCGACGACAGGCCACAGCCGGCTGCCGGCAACCGACCACAGCTGACTGCCGACAGCTGACGCGACACCTCTTCCGCCGGCGCTCGACACGTCCGCGAGCGCCGGCTCCTTCACGTCCTGGGGGGACACATACCCATGAGTCATGGGCGTCACGTCACCATGCTCACCGAAGGAACCTATCCGCACGTCCACGGGGGCGTCAGCACCTGGTGCGACCAGCTCGTCAGGGGGATGCCGGAAGTCGACTTCAACGTCATGGCCCTCACCGGCACCGGCCGTGAACCGGTCGCCTGGGAACTGCCCCGCAACGTCTACCGGCACACCGCCTTCCCGCTCTGGGGCCCGCCGCCCGCCCGCAGCCGCCGCACCGCCCTGCGCGGCCGCGCGCACCGCCGCTTCCTCCGCCTCTACGAGCAGTTCCTGCTCTCGCTCCTCGATCCGGCGCACAGCGGGCCCGGCTTCGGTGCCGCCCTCCGCGAACTCGCCCTGCTCGCCCGGTCCGGGCGGCTCGCCCCGGCCCTCCGCTCCGAATCGGTCCTGCGCACCCTGATGGCCGTATGGACCCGCCCGGACCTCGCAACCGCCGGCGCCCGCCCCACCGTCCACGACGCCCTCACCGCCACCGACCTGCTGGAACACGCGCTGCGCCCGCTCACCGTACGGATCCCCCCGGACAGCGTCGCGCACGCCGTCAGCAGCGGCCTCGCCACCCTCCCGGCGCTCGCCGCGAAGTACCTCGACGAGGTGCCGTTCCTCCTCACCGAACACGGCATCTACCTGCGCGAACGCTATCTCGGATACCGCAGTGACCGGCAGCGCTGGCCGGTCAAGGCCCTGCTGCTCGGCTTCTACCGGGAGCTCAACTCCGAGGGCTACCGGCAGGCCGACCTGATCACACCGTGCAACCGCTACAACCGTCGCTGGGAGGAACGGGGCGGCGCACCCGGCGAGAGGATCCGCACCGTCTACAACGGAGTGGACCCGCACCGCTTCCCCGAGGCCGGACCGGAACCGGAGGTGCCCACCCTGAGCTGGTGCGGCCGCATCGACCCGATCAAGGACCTGGAGACCCTCGTCCGCGCCTACGCCTTCATGCGCGAGGAGCTCCCGGCGCTCCGGCTCCGCCTGTTCGGGCCGGTCCCGGCGGGCTGCGAGGACTACCGGCTGCGACTGGAGAAGCTCGCGGCCGAGCTCGGCGTCACGGACGGGATCAGCTACGAGGGGCGCATCGAGCGGGTCGCGGACGCCTACGCGGCCGGCAGCGTCGTGATGCTCTCCAGCATCAGCGAGGGCTTCCCCTTCAGCATCATCGAGGCCATGTCCTGCGGGCGGACCACCGTCTCCACGGACGTGGGCGGGGTCCGCGAGGCGGTCGGCGACACCGGACTGGTGGTCCCGCCGCGGGAACCCGAGACCATGGCCCGGGCCACGCTCGCCCTGCTCCGGGACGACGCGCGCCGCGCCGAACTCGGGCGGCTGTCCCGGCAGCGGGTGGTGGAGAAGTTCACCCTGCACCAGTCGGTGGACGGCTTCCGCCACATCTACCGCGAACTGGCCGGCCGGCCCGTGGCCTTCCCGCCGCACACCGGCGGAAGCCCCTCCCGGCAGCGGGAACTCGCGGCCGAGGGGAGCACCTGGTGAGCGGATCCCTCTGGCTGAAGCCGCCCGGCCCCGGGGCCGGCACCCTCCCGGCGATCCCGCGGCCGCGCGGCGGCGCCCGTACGGCCACGGACACGGCGGCCACGGCCACGGACACGGCCACGGTCACCGGCGACGGCCCGGCCGCCGACCCGATGGAGGAACTCGCCGACCGGCTCGGCACGTTCGTCTCCGCCGCCGTGCACCCCGACGAGATCGCCGCCGTCCTGGAGTCCGACGGCATGACGGACGAGCACATCCGGCTCGCCTACGGCCGCGAGGACTCCTTCACCCTCGCCGAGGACCTGTACGCGCGGGTCCCGCGCGAGTTCCCCGAGCCGGCCGCCCCGCCCGACCCCTGGCGGGTCTCCCTGGCCGCCTGCCTCCTCCGCGGCGTCATCTTCGTCCTGCCCGGGCTGGCGTACCTGCTGGGCGGGCCGCTCCTGGACGGACCGCCCGACCGCCTCGGCCTGCCCGCCGGAACGGTCACCCTCCTCGCGGGCGCGCTGATCGGCTGGGTCTGGGACCAGACGCTGTCCCACCGGGCGTACTCCTGGCTGGGCCTCGGCGACCGGGCGGCCGCCGGCCGCACCCTGCTGGTGGGCGCGCCGGCCGGGGCGCTGCTGGGCACGGCCGCCGCGTGCGCGGTGCCCGGCGGGCCGGCCTTCTCGTACGCCTTCGCGGCCGGACAGGCCGTCTACGTCGGTGCCGCGACGGTGCTGCTGGTCCTCGGCCGGGAGCGGCTGCTGCTCTGCGCGCTGGCGCCGATGGCGGCCGGCGCGGCGGCCTCGCTCGCCGTTGACCTGCCGACCGCCCTCCGGATCGGCCTGCTGGTGCTGTCCCTGCTGGCGGCGTGCGCGCTGGCGGTGGGGGAACTACCGGTGGCGGCGGGCGTACGGGCGGCCCGGTCGGCGCTGCGGCGGCTCCTCGCGCGGCGTACGGAGGAGGGCCCGGTGCGGTGGCGGGTACTGCGCGGCGCCGAGGACGACTTCGCCCCGCGCGGACCGCGGCTGGCGGACTCGGTGCCGTTCGGGATGTTCGGCCTCGGCACCGGTCTGCTGGTGCTGTACGCCGCACTGGGCGAGGTACTGGCCGGAGCGGCGCCGACGGCGGTCGCGCTCACGCTGAGCATGGGCCCGGCGGAGTGGCTGCTGCACCGGTTCCGCAGCGGCAGCCTGACCGGGCTGCGGGCGGCGCGTTCGCCGGGCGCGTTCCGCCGGGCGATGCTGGCCACGCTGGCCCGCTGCCTGGCGGCGTACCTCGGGGTGCTGCTGGTGCTGGGCGTGGTGGGCACCCTGCTCTGGCCCGGTGCGCCGCAGGTCACCGCCTCCCGCCTGGCCATCCTGCTGCTGCTGGGCACGGTGATGTGGAGCGGCCTGCTGCTCCAGTCCTTCGGTGCGATCCGGCTCGCTGCGGCGGTGGTGGCGGCCGCGGCGGTGCTCCAGGCCGCGGTCGTCCTGACCGGCCTGGCGCCGGCCCGCACGGCACAACTCGTCGTCGCCGCAGCCGCCGCCACCGCCCTCTCGACCCTGGCCTGCACCCTCCTGGGCCGCGCCACCGCCCACCGCTGACGCCGCGACCGTGCGGGCGGGCGTGCCGACCCCGTGCCGTGTGGGCGGGCTGCCGTACCGCGCCGCCGTGTGGGCAGGCGTGCCGCAGGGCGGCACGGGTGGGCACACGGCACACCGGCCCGCGCCGGACGCGCAGCGTGTCCCCGCACCCCGTCCCCGCAGACGGGTCGGACCCCGTCCGGGCGGAGCTCCGCTCCAGGGCGGGCGCCAGGGCCGGCGGAGCCCCGCCCGGGGCAGCGGCTGCGGCCGGGCCCGGCCATCGCTTCGGTGGGGCGGGAGCGTTGCCTGCGGAGCGGCGTTCCGGTGTGCCCACCCTCCCCCAAGCTCTCGACTTCGCTCGAGCAGGGGGGACCCCCATCGCCCTGCGGAACGCCTGCCCACACCTCGGCCGAACGCCCGCCCACACCTGCCGCGGAGCCGCGCCCACACCTACGGCGGAGGGGGCCGGACACCACGGCCGCGCCGCCGCCCGAGCCTCGGCGGAGGCGCCGCCCGAGCCTCGGCGGAGCCGCCCGCCTCACTCACCCCACGGAGAGAACATGCTGCTGGTCCCCTACTACGAGCACCCCGCCGAACAACCCGAAGCCTGGGCCGCACTCACCCGCTCCGCCGACCGCCTGCACTCCGTGGTCCTGAACCCCGCCAGCGGCCCCGGCGCAGCCCCGGACGAGGCCTTCGCCGCCGCCGCGGCCCGCCTCCGGGACGCCGGTGTCGCCGTACTCGGCTACGTCGACACCGACTACGGCCGCCGCCCGCACGCCGACGTGGTCCGGGAACTGCTCCGGCACCGCGACTGGTACGCCACCGACGGCGCCTTCCTCGACCAGGCCGCAACCGGCCCCGAGTCCCTGCCTCACTACCGTCGGCTCGCCGTCGCCGCCAGCGCGGCCGGCGCCCGGACCCTC
Organism: Streptomyces sp. NPDC048603; assembly: GCF_043199475.1. Classification (NCBI taxonomy): domain Bacteria; kingdom Bacillati; phylum Actinomycetota; class Actinomycetes; order Kitasatosporales; family Streptomycetaceae; genus Streptomyces; species Streptomyces sp. NPDC048603. The sequence continues at coordinate 168,744 of NZ_JBICVY010000010.1, forward strand.
GTCCTGAACCACGGGACCCACCCGCACCCCGGGTTCGCCGAACTCGCCGACCTGCTGGTCACCTTCGAAGGGCCCTGGGAGGCGTACCGGGACGAACCGGCGCAGGTGCCGCCGGAATGGACCGCCGGGCATCCGGCCTCCCGGTTCTGCCACCTCGTCCACGGCGTTCCGCCCGGCACGGCCCCCGCCGCCGTCTCCGCCATCGCCGCGACCCGCCACGCCGGCGTGCACGGCGCGGTGTCCGGCACCGGAGCCCACCCGTGGCAGAGCCTCCCGTACGACCTCTGACCGGCACCGGCACCGGCACCGGCACCGGCACCGGCACCGGAAACGGCACCGGCGCCGCCGCCGGAGACGTCCCGCCGGTCAGACCGGCAGGACCACGTGCACCCGGTAGCCCCCGCCGTACCGGGGCCCCGCGAAGCAGGTGCCGCCCAGCGCCCCGGCCCGCTCCCGCATGCCGAGCAGGCCGTGCCCGCCGGCCGGCACCGGGGAGGCCGGGACGGTGGCCGGTTCGGGGGTGTCCGTCCCGCCGTCGTCCAGCACCGTGATCTCCACCGAAGTGCCCACCCGCACCACACTGACCTCGGCCTTCGCCTCCGGACCGGCGTGCTTGCGGACGTTCGTCAGCGCCTCCTGGATGACCCGGTACGCCGCCAGGTCCACCGCGGCCGGCAGGGCCGACCCCTCCTCCGGACCCTGCTGGACGGCCAGCTGCACCGGCAGCCCGGCGTTCCGGAAGGTGTCCACGAGGTCGTCGAGCACGCCCAGCCCCGGCGCCGGCTCGGTCGGCGCCTCCGGGTCGCCGGACTGCCGCAGCAGACCGACCGTGGCGCGCAGTTCGTTCAGCGCCGACCGGCTGGCCTCGCGTACGTGCGCGAGGGCCTCCTTCGCCTGGTCCGGCCGCTTGTCCATGACGTGGGCGGCGACGCCCGCCTGCACGTTGACCAGCGCGATGTGGTGGGCGACCACGTCGTGCAGGTCCCGGGCGATCCGCAGCCGCTCCTCGGCGACCCGCCGCCGGGCCTCCTCCTCACGGGACCGCTCGGCCCGGTCGGCCCGCTCCTGGATGGCGTCGACGAAGGCCCGGCGACTGCGCACCGCGTCCCCGGCCGCCGCGGCCATTCCGGTCCAGGCGAAGATGGCCACGTTCTCCTGCGCGTACCAGGGCAGCGGTCCGGCGAGCATGGCCACCCCGGTGAGCCCGGTCATGGTGAGCAGCCCGAGCCTCCAGGTGGTGGGCCGGTCGGTCTGCGAGGCCACCGTGTAGAGGGCGACCACCGCGCAGAACGCGACCGGGGCCCGGGGCTCCCCGGTGACGAGCTCCAGCAGGGTCAGCTTGACCGTCGCGGCGAGCACACTCCGCGGCCGGCTCCGCCGCAGGACCAGCGCGGCCGCCCCGAGCACCATCAGCACCAGGGAGAAGGGGTGCGGCGTCCGGGTCCCGAAGGTGGCTCCGTGCGGCCCGTGCGGGTCGGCGAAGGATCCGGCGAACATGGCGACGAGCACCCCGAGCGCGAGCAGCGCGTCGGTCGCGAGCGGATGTGCCGTCATCCACTCGCGGGTGGAACAGACCGCACCGCCGCCGGGCCGGGAAAACGGCGCGAGGTGTTTCGTCATCATCCCGATACGGTACGGCCTCCCACTCAGAGGGGGTAACGCTCCAGCGCGGTCGGCCCGCCCACGTTCCGCATCATGCGGCGCAGCACCCTCACGGCGCTTGCGTAGTCGGCGTCGTCGATGCCGTCGTGGATGTGGGCCCGGAGCCCGGGGAGGATCTCCTTGACCCGCGCGTGGGCCTGCCGGCCCGGTTCCGCCAGCCACAGCCGTCCCGCGGCGTCGCGGGTGAGGAGCCCGCGTCCGACCAGGTCCTCGGCGTCCTCCGCCGGCCGGTCCTGGGGGAGCAGGTACGGCGCGAGCAGCTCGGCCAGCTCGGCGGGGGTCCGGCCCGAGCCGTCCGCCGACAGGTCCTCCGGGTGGAGGAAGCGGATGACCCAGTACTGCGGCTGCGTGAGACCGAGTTCACCGAGCCTGCCCCGGATGTACGCGATGACCTCCCGGTGGGCGGCGTCGGTGACGCTGCCCACCGGCTGGCGCGCCAGGACGGCGGGATCGTTCTCCTTGTCGGTCACATCGGTCACATCGGTCGCGTCGGTGGTCATGGGTTCCTCCCCCGTGGCGGTGCGTCAGGTCCCAGGCTGCACCCTCAAGTCCGCTTGAGGTCAACTCGGGTACGCGTGTGACGTCAACTCGGGTGCGCGCGGAGCGGCCGGCCCCGGCGGTGCCGGTTCCCGGCCGCGGACAGCACCACGCACAGCAGCACGACCGCGGCGATCGCCGCGAGATGCTCCTTGCCCGCCAGGTTGTCCTTGACCAGCAGCTCGACGGCCATCAGCAGCACCACCGCGGCCGCGGTGACGTACGCCGCGTAGCGCCAGCACACGTACACCGAGAGGCCGACCACGGCCGCGGAGGGCCCGGTGTCGACGATCAGGCGGTCGGAGGCCGGGAGGCCCAGCGGGTGGTCCGGGCCGAGCGCGAGCCCGACCCGGGCGTACGTGGTCCCGGCGAGCGTGGCGACGTAGCCGACCAGCAGGGTGCGCCACCAGCCGACGCAGATCTCCGCGATCCCGAAGACCAGCAGCATCTGCGCCAGCGCGCCCCAGACCGGCAGGTCCAGGGCGGGCACGAACAGGGACAGCGGGGTCCGCAGCAGTGCCAGCCACACCGGGTCGCAGGCCTTCACCGACCCGAGGCCCTGTACGAACCCGTACCCCCAGCTCTGGTTCTGCACGATCTGGAACACCAGCGTCAGGCACACCGCCCCGAGGGTCATCGGGGCCGCCCACAGGCGGTGCCGCACCAGCGCCGCGCGCACCGTCCGGTACAGGGGACCCCACTCGCGGCCGGCGAACCGCCGCACGTACCCGTGGAGTGTCAACGCCCGGTCCCCAGATGCTTGCGGTGTACCCGCCCCCACGCTGCGCGCGGGGGGACCCCCAGCAGCCGGGGTGCCTCGAGGAAGCCTTCGGCGCGCCCCGCCGCGAGCCCGATGCGCAGCAGGTCGGAACTCTTCTCGAAGAGCATGAACCGGGGCTCCCAGATCGGCCGGTACTTGGCGTTCGCCCGGTACAGGGACTCGATCTGCCACCAGCGCGAGAAGAACGAGAGCAGCGAGCGCCACAGGCGCAGCACCGGCCCCGCGCCGAGGCGGGAGCCGCGCTCGAAGACGGACCGGAACATGGCGAAGTTCAGCGAGACCTGGGTGACGCCGATCTCCCGGGAGCGTTCCAGGAGTTCGATGACCATGAACTCCATCAGGCCGTTCTCGGAGTCCCGGTCACGGCGCATCAGGTCCAGCGACAGGCCCGCCGGGCCCCACGGCACGAAGGACAGCAGCGCCCGCAGCTCCCCGCTGCCGTCGGTGCACTCCAGCATCACGCACTGCCCGTCGGCGGGGTCGCCGAGCCGGCCCAGCGCCATCGAGAAGCCGCGCTCGGTGGCGCCGTCGCGCCAGTCGTCGGCGCGGCGCAGCAGCGCGTCCATCTGCTCGGCCGGGATGTCCGCGTGCCGCCGGATCCGCACCTGGTACCCGGCCCGCTTCACCCGGTTGTAGGCCTGCCGTACGGTCCGCATGGCGCGACCCTCCAGGGTGAACTCGGCGGTCTCCACGATCGCCTCGTCGCCCAGTTCGAGCGCGTCCAGGCCGTGCCGGGCATAGACGGTGCCGGCCTCCTCGCTCGCGCCCATCACCGCCGGCACCCAGCCGTGCTCGCGGGCCTCGGCCAGCCACGGCTCGATGGCGCCCGGCCAGGCCTCGGGGTCGCCGATCGGGTCGCCGGAGGCCAGGGAGACCCCGCCCACCACCCGGTAGGTGACTGCGGCCTTGCCGGTGGGGGACCAGATCACCGACTTCTCGCGGCGCAGCGCGAAGTAGCCGAGCGAGTCCCGGTCGCCCTGCCGCGCGAGCAGCGCGCGCAGCCGCTCCTCGTCCTCCGCGGTGATCGGGTCGACCGCCCGGCGGGACCGGAACGCGGCCAGCAGCACGGCGAGCAGCAGCAGGAAGGACATGAGGTTGATGAACACGTCGACCCAGCCCGGGGTGACGATGCCCGCGTAGCCGTGGTCGCTGTCGGCGAGGGTGACCAGACGCATCACCCCGTACCGCCAGCGGGCCATGAAGGAGGCCTCGGCGCCGCTTCCCGCGGTGTTGGTGGCGCCGACCAGCAGCGCCGCCACCAGCGAGGTGACCAGCAGCCCCACGGCCGCCACGACAGCGGCCAGCTTCGGGTTGGACCGGTCGCCCCTGGCGTAGAACTCGTGGCGGCCCAGCAGCAGTGCGCCGACGAAGGCGGCGGTCAGGCCGAGGGAGACCCAGTTCTGGGCGTGGGAGCGGATCTCCGGGTCGGTGGTGCAGTAGTACGCAAGGAACACCGCCAGCAGGCCGCTGATCACCAGGTTCAGGATCCAGGCGGCCCGCTTGCGGCGGCCCGTGGTCACCGCGAGGAAGAGCGAGAACAGGCCGGACCCGAACCCGGCGGTCAGCAGGTACGGGGTGAAGTAACTGGCGGTGTTGTGGGCGCGCAGGTCCTGCCCGAGCGAAACCCATACCGCGCTGAGGAAGTTGACGAAGGTGACGGCCCGCAGGTACCAGACGGCGAACGCCGCCGCGCGCACCGACCGTTTGCTCCCCCGGCCGGCCCCCTCGCCGCCCGCCGCGCGACTCCCCCCGGTGCCCGCGACGGTGGTCCCCGCGGCACCCGTGGTCCCCGTGGTTCCTCTGGTCCCCGTGTTCTCCCTGGTGCCGGCGGTCGGTGCGCGGCCGGGGGTGCGGTCGTGCTGCCGGACGGGGTCTGCGCTGGTCAAACGGACCTCTCCCATGAAAAGCGATCATATGGGGCATCGCGCGTCATGGCAGAGCCGAGGAGCGGCGGCTGGTCGGGGCCGCCGCCCCCGGACACTCAGTCCGTCTTCTCCGCCTCGCCGACCTGGTCGGCCTGGTCAGCCTGCTCGGCCTGGTCGGCGTCCCGCTCCGGCAGCTCCGCCGCGAGGGCCGCGGCGGCCTGGACGAGCGGGAGCGCCAGCAACGCCCCGGTTCCTTCGCCCACAGTGACGCCGTGGTCGAGCAGAGGGTTGAGCGCCATCCGGTCCAGTGCCTTCGCCTGGGCCGGCTCACCGCTCGCCTGGCCCGCCAGCCACCAGTCCGGAGCGCGGAACGCGGCCCGCTGTGCCACCAGGGCACAGGCCGCCGACACCACCCCGTCGAGGATCACCGGCGTACGGCGGACCGCGCACTGCAGCAGGAAGCCGGTCATCGCGGCCAGGTCGGCGCCGCCGACCGCCGCCAGCAGCTCCAGCTGGTCGCCCAGCACCGGACGGGCCCGCCGCAGCGCGTCCCGGACGGCCGCGCACTTGCGCATCCAGGCCAGGTCGTCGATCGGGACGCCGCCGCGCCCGGTCACCACCGAGGCGTCGGTGCCGCACAGCGCGGCCACCAGGGTCGCCGCCGCCGTGGTCCCGCCGACGCTCAGATCGCCGAGCACCACCAGGTCCGTACCGGAGTCGGCCTCCTCGTCGGCGATCCGCATGCCCAGCCGGACCGCGGCCTCGGCCTCGGCCGCGCTCAGCGCGTCCTCGACGTCGATCCGGCCGCTGCCGCGCCGCACCCGGTGCCGTACGACCTCCTCCGGCAGCAGACCGGGGTCGCAGTCCAGGCCCGCGTCGACGACCCGGATCCCGGCGCCCAGCCGGCCCGCCAGCACCGACACCGGGCTCCGCCCGTCGAGGACGGCCCGGACCAGCTCGTGCGTCCCGCCGGCGGGACGGGCCGAGACGCCCAGCCCGGCCACCCCGTGGTCGGCGGCGAACAGCACCACCTTCGGGTGCTCGACCGGCCTGACCGGTACGGACCCCTGCGCGGCGGCGAGCCACTCGGCGAGCTCGTCCAGCCGGCCCAGGGCGCCGGGCGGCACGGCCAGCCGCTCGCGGCGGTCCTCGGCGTCCCGCCGCACGCCCCCGTCGGGACGCTCGATCAGATCGGAGAAGTCGTCGAGATTCAGCGTGGTCATTTCCCGAACAGTACAGGCGGCGGAACCCTGCCCGACCCCGCCCGTGGCGGTACCCGGGACCCGCGGCGGGCGGGCCGGAGGGGCGGTGCCGCGGGCTACTCCTTCAGTACGACGGCCTGTCCCGCGACCACCAGCAGGACGTGCTCGCACTCGCCGGCCACGGCGGCGTTCAGGCGGCCCAGTTCGTCCCGGAACCGGCGTCCGGCGGGGGTCGCCGGGACCACTCCCGAACCGACCTCGTTGCTCACCGCCACCACCGTCCGGCCGGTGGCCCGCAGGGCGGCCACCAGCTCCGCCGTACGCTCCCGCAGCTTCTGCCGGCCGCCGGCCGCCCAGGTGGCGTCGTCCCAGGCGCCGACCCGGTCCATCGCGTCGGTCAGCCACAGCGCCAGGCAGTCGATCAGCAGCGGCGGCCCGTCCCCGGCGAGCAGCGGCGCGACCTCACAGGTCTCCAGGGTCCGCCAGGACCCCGGGCGGCGGTCGCGGTGCAGGGAGATCCGGGCCGCCCAGTCCGAGTCGTCCTCGCGGGTGCCGCCGGTGGCGACGTAGTGCACCTCGGGGAAGGCGGCCAGCCGCTGCTCGGCCTCGACCGACTTCCCCGACCGGGCGCCGCCGAGCACGAGGGTGCGCCGCGGCAGGTCGGGCACCGCGTGGTACTCGCCGACGATCAGGGTGCTGCCGTCCGGGACGGCGCGTGCGCCGGCCGCGGCGCACCGGCGGTCCAGCTCCCGCCCCGGCGGGACGTCGTGGTCGAGGTGTACGGCGATCACGTCGGTGGCCGGCCCGATCGCGCCCACGGCGCGCAGCCGGGCGATGGCGTCGGGCCGGCCGAGGACGTCGGCGACCACCATGTCGTAGACCCGGGCGTGGTTCTCCCCGGCACCGGCGGGCGCGCCGCCGGGCGGCAGGTACAGCAGCCGGTCCCCGTCCGGGCCGGTGACCTCGTACCCGGTGCCCGGCGCGTCCATCGGCACGGCCCGCACCCGGTGGCCGCTGATCACCGCCAGCTCCCGCCCGTCCGGCACCCGCCCGGCGGAGGGCAGCCCCGGCGGCAGCTCCACCGCGGGCCCGTCGTGCGGATGGGTCAGCAGCACCTGGCGCACCCCGGCCAGGGAATGCCCGGCCCGGGCGGCGGCGAGTACGGCTCCGGGGGTCAGGTCGAGGAGCACCGCGCCGTCGACGAGCAGGGCGGTGGCGGCCCGCGCGCGGGTGCCCACGGATACGGCGCAGGCGGCGCAGGGACAGCCGGGGCGGGGCAGTCCTTCGGGTGTGCCGGTGCCGAGCAGAGTCAGTTCCACAAGGAAGATCCTCCCGCGTCCACGCGGGTGGTGCTCGCCCGGCTAGTCTGCGGGCAGACTCACGGCAGCGAACGAACGACCAGAGCGACCAACGGAGGCGGACATGGCGTGGACGTGGCGGTTCGAGACGGCGGACGGCGCGGAGACCGCGCCGTCGGTCGAGCCGGAGGAGTTCACCACCCAGGGCGACGCGGAGTCCTGGATCGGCGAGTACTGGAAGGACCTCCTGGAGGGCGGCACCGAGCGGGTCCGCCTCTCCGACGACAACGGCGAGGAGCTCTACACGATGAGCCTCCGCGAGGCCCTGGACGCCTGACCCGCCTGCGCCGCGGCTCCGGTGGTGCACTCAGCCATGCCGGAGCCGCCGCGCGGCACGGCGGCGTCAGCCGCGGACGCCGACCAGGTGGAGGAGGGCCGCGACGCCGCGGTAGGGGTCGGTGCGTCCGGCGCGTTCCTCCGCGGCGAGCAGCCGCTCCAGCTCGTCCTCCGGCGGCAGCTGCCCCGCCGTCTCGGTGCCGTCCGTGAAGACCCGCACGCCGTACCAGCTGTGCAGCGGCGCACCGATCCCGGACAGCGTGGACGTCAGGCCGGCCAGCCGGTCGGCCCGTACGTCCAGGCCCAGCCGGTTGGTGTAGTCGACGGAGTCGAACGCGGCCAGCGCCCCCGCCCAGTCACCGGCCAGCCCCGGCCGCATGGCCAGCGCGTCCCCGTTGCGCACGAGCAGCGACAGCAGCCCGCCGGGCGCCAGCATGCGGGCCAGCCCGGCGAGCATGGCGTCCGACTCGGCCACGTACATCAGCACTCCGTGGCACAGCACCACGTCGAAGCTGCCCGGCAGGAAGTGCGCGCCGGTCTCCCGGCCGTCGCCCTCCAGCAGCGTGACCCGGTCGCGGATCCCGGCCGGCTCGCCGGCCAGCGCGGCGCGCGCCACGTCCAGCATCCCGGGGTCCTGCTCCAGCCCGGTCACCATGTGTCCGGCCCGGGCCAGCCGCAGCGCCTGCGTGCCCTGGCCCATGCCGACGTCGAGGACGCGCAGCCGCTGACCGACCGGGAAGCGCTGCGCGATCTGCTCGTCGACCTGGCGGCCGACCAGTTCCTGCCGGACGGCGTTGCGCAGTCCGCCCAGGCCCTCCAGCCACAGCCTGGCGCCGCCCGCGAAGCCCGCCGGTTCCTCGACCGGTGCGCCGGGCCCGCTTGCGCTCAGGGCCGTTCCCCGCGCTTGACCTGCGGCTTCGGCAGCCGCAGCCGGCGCATCTGGAGGGTGCGCATCAGGCCGTACGCGACCGCGCCGCGCTTCGGCTCGTCCGGGAAGCGCTCGTTCACGGCCTTCCGCAGGCGGATGAACAGGCCGATGGAGTCGACGATGATCAGCGCGATCACACCGAGCCACAGCAGCAGCGCGATGTTCTGGATCGACGGGACCCGGATCATGCTCAGGACCAGGATGGCCACCGCGAGCGGCAGGAACATCTCGGCGACGGAGAACCGGGAGTCCACGAAGTCGCGGACGAACCGGCGGACCGGCCCCTTGTCGCGGGCCGGCAGGTAGCGCTCGTCGCCACTGGCCAGCGCCTCCCGCTGCTTGGCCAGCTCGGCCCGGCGCCGCTCGCGGGCGCGCTTGGCGTCCTCCTTGCGGTTACCGGTCGAGGCCACCACGGATTTGCGCTGCGACTGGGCGACGGCGCGCTTCGGCGTGGGGCGGCCCTTGGGGGCCTGCGGGTCACGGGGCTGCTTGGAGAGGTCGGCGCTCACCTTGTCGGTGGGGGCCGCCTTCTCTTCCTTGGAGGAACGGCTACCAAACACAACACCCAAGGGTACGTGGTCCTGCGCGACAGCCCCACCTCGCCGGGGAACGATCCGGCAACGGCGGGCGTCTAGCCCTGCAGGGGATCACCTGGGGCGTGGCAGGGTCGCGGCCGAGGGGATCACCTACTCCTCACGCCTGAGGGCACGGGGGCAGGCTCGTCCCGGAGGAGGAGCGCATCCGTGCTCGAACAGTGCGGTAATGGAGGCAGGGCCCGTACTGTGGTCCTGAGGATCACAACCGTTGGTGACCTGCAGTCGTAGTCCGTCAGAAGGGGGCGCGCGAAGCCCATGAGCGGTGTCATGAAGCGTATGGGGATGATCTTCCGCGCGAAGGCGAACAAGGCCCTTGACCGGGCCGAGGACCCGCGCGAGACCCTCGACTACTCGTACCAGAAGCAGCTGGAGCTGCTGCAGAAGGTGCGGCGCGGCGTCGCTGACGTCGCAACTTCCCGCAAGCGCCTGGAGCTGCAGCTCAACCAGCTGCAGGGGCAGTCCGCCAAGCTGGAGGACCAGGGCCGCAAGGCCCTCGCGCTCGGCCGCGAGGACCTCGCCCGCGAGGCGCTCACCCGCCGCGCCTCCCTCCAGCAGCAGGTCAGCGACCTGGAGGTGCAGCACCAGACGCTCCAGGGCGAGGAGGAGAAGCTCACCCTCGCCGCCCAGCGGCTGCAGGCCAAGGTGGACGCCTTCCGTACGAAGAAGGAGACCATCAAGGCGACGTACACCGCGGCCCAGGCGCAGACCCGGATCGCGGAGTCCTTCTCCGGCATCTCCGAGGAGATGAGCGACGTCGGCCTGGCCATCCAGCGGGCCGAGGACAAGACCGCCCAGCTGCAGGCCCGCGCCGGCGCCATCGACGAGCTGCTCGCCTCCGGCGCCCTGGACGACCAGTCCGGTCTGGCGAAGGACGACATCCAGGCCGAGCTGGACCGGCTCTCCGGCGGCACGGACGTGGAGCTGGAGATCGCGCGGATGAAGGCGGAGCTGGCCGGCGGTCCGTCCGCGCAGCAGCAGGCCATCGAGGGCGGCACCCCGGGCGCCTCCCAGCAGCAGGCGCAGGGCCAGCACCGGTTCGACAAGCAGTAGGACGGGGCCCGTCATGATTGTCCGCATCATGGGGGAAGGCCAGGTCAGGCTCGGCGACGAGCACCTCGCCGAGCTGAACGGGCTCGACGACGAGCTGCTGCGCGAGATGGAGAACGGCGACGGTCCGGCCTTCCGGGCCACGCTGCACGCCCTGCTGGACAAGGTCCGGGAGCTGGGCACCCCCCTGGCGGACGACGAGCTGGAGCCCTCCGAGCTGATCCTCCCGCCACCCGACGCGACCCTCGCCGAGGTGCGCGAGCTGCTCAGTGACGACGGTCTGATCCCCGGTTGAGGCGTCCGGGCTTCCGTTCGGGGTCCGGCGCCCCGGCGATGAAGTCCTGGAACCTGCGCCGCGGCCCGGCCCAGCGCCGGTCGTGGTGGAACGCCCGCAGGCCCGCCTTCGCGCGGGCCCGCGGGCGGTTCGCGTAGAACCTCTTCGCGTACGGGGACGTCGGCCGGGCCAGCCGGACCGCCCCGATCATTGCCACGAAGGGCACCAGGGTGCCGATCAGCGCCGTGCGCGGCTTGCCCTTCCACAGGGCGATCAGGGCCAGGAAGAAGTTGAACGCGGTGTTGATCGCGACCAGCCCCCGGTTCTGCAGCTCGTCGGCGGTCAGGTCGTTGACCCCGAACGGCAGGAAGCCGCCCAGCACCAGCGCGACCAGCGCCGCCGTCAGCACCACGATCTCCACGCTCTTGCGGCCCTGCTCGCTCCAGTAGACGTCGTCGAGGTGCAGGATCAGCGCGAACTCGTCCAGCACCAGCCCGGCGCCGAGCCCGAACAGGACGGCCGAGACCATCGCGCCGAAGCCGTACCGGCCGCTGCCGACCGCGCCGAAACCGCCGACGATCACCAGGATCACACCCGGCACCACGTGGTGGACGTGCATCCCGCCGGGGGTGATGTTCTTGAAGGGACCCCGGCCGGCCCGGATCATGCGGGTGACCATGCGGGTGACCAGAAAGGACATCACGAAGGACAGCAGGGCGAGGAGCAGCGGGAGCTTCCCCGGTTCGGCAATGTTGCGATACCACCAGTGACCCATACCACCAGCTCCCGATCTGTCCCGTTCCGGGTAATTTACCGGTCGCCGTGACCGGGTACCGTTCCGGCCGGTGACCGCTTCGCACTCGCCCGACTCCCCGCCCGCCGACCGCGCCCCGCTCGGCGACGGCCTCCGGTTCGCCTTCGGCACCCTCACCGTGCTGCCGGCCCGGATCACCCGCTGGGACCGCCCGGCCGCCCGTACCGGCATGCTCTGCGCCCCGCTGGCCGGCCTCGTCGTCGGGCTGCTCGCCACCGTCCCCGGGCTGCTCCTGCTGCTGCTCGGCGGCGGACCGCTGCTCGCCGCCGCGGCCACCCTCGCCGTCCCGGCCGTCCTCACCCGCGGCCTCCACCTGGACGGACTGGCGGACACCGCCGACGGCCTGGGCAGCGCCAAGCCGGCCGACACCGCCCTGCGGATCATGAAGCAGTCCGACATCGGCCCGTTCGGGGTCATCACCCTGCTGTTCGTGCTGCTGATCCAGGCAGCGGCCCTCGCCGACCTCTACGCCGAGCACTGGACGCACGGCGCCCTGGCCACCGTGGTGTCCGCCGTCACCGCCCGGCTCGCCCTCACCCAGGCTTCCCGGGCCGGGATCCCGGCCGCCCGCCCCGAAGGGCTCGGCGCCGCCGTCGCCGGTGTGGTCCCGGCCGGCTCCGCCCGCGTCCTCGCCGCCGCGGCCGTCCTCGCGGCGGCGGCCACCGCCCTGCCGCTCGGCGTGCCCGCCGCCCTCCAGTGCGCCGCGGCCGTGGCGGCCGCCCTCGGCGCGGCGGAACTCCTGCTCCGCCGGTGCGTCCGCCGGTTCGGCGGGGTCACCGGAGACGTCTTCGGCGCGGTCGCGGAGACCGCCGGCACCGCCGCCCTGGTGGCCCTCGCCCTGGGCTGACCGCCGGCGGACGGGCCCGCGTAGGCTCTGGTCCCGTGGAAGACACGCCGGAAAGCACGCCGGAACACACACCGCCGGACCCCCCGTACGTCCCGGACCTCCCGTCCGACGCTCCGATCAGGGTGCTCCTCGCCGACGACCAGGCACTGCTGCGCAGCGCGTTCAAGGTCCTCGTCGACTCCGAACCCGACATGGAGGTGGTGGGGGAGGCCTCCGACGGGGCGCAGGCGTACTCCCTGGCCCGGGAGTGCGGCGCCGACGTGGTCCTGATGGACATCCGGATGCCCGGCACCGACGGACTCGCCGCCACCCGCATGATCAGCGCGGACCCCGCACTGGCCGGCGTCCGCGTGGTGATGCTGACCACCTTCGAGGTGGACGAGTACGTGGTCCAGGCCCTGCGCGCCGGAGCCTCCGGCTTCCTCGGCAAGGGCGCCGAGCCGGAGGAACTCCTCAGCGCCATCCGGATCGCCGCGGCCGGCGAGGCCCTGCTCTCCCCGGCCGCCACCAAGGGCCTGATCGCCAGCTTCCTCGCCCAGGGCGGCGGTGCCCACACCGCCGAGGGGGTCCCCGGCGGCCCGCACGCGGAACGCCTGTCCGCCCTCACCGGACGCGAACGCGAGGTCCTCGTCCAGGTCGCCGGCGGCCTGTCCAACGACGCCATCGCCGCCCGGCTGGAGGTCAGCCCCCTGACGGTGAAGACCCACGTCAACCGGGCCATGGCCAAACTCGGCGCCCGCGACCGCGCCCAACTGGTCGTCGTGGCCTACGAATCGGGCCTGGTCCGCCCCCGCACGGAGTAGCCGTGGCGGGACCCGGAACGCGGAAAGGGGCACCCCGGAGGGTGCCCCTTTCCTTGTGCCGCTCGCCGCTCGCCGCTCGCCGCTCGCCGCTCGCCGCTACGGCAGCGCCAGCATGCGCTCCAGGGCCAGCTTGGCGAAGCTCTCGGTCTCCTTGTCGACCCGGATCTGGTTCACCAGGTTGCCCTCGGCCAGGGACTCCAGGGTCCACACCAGGTGCGGGAGGTCGATGCGGTTCATGGTCGAGCAGAAGCAGACCGTGCGGTCGAGGAAGACGACTTCCTTGCCCTCGGGGGCGAAACGGTTCGCCAGGCGCTTGACCAGGTTCAGCTCGGTGCCGATGGCCCACTTCGAGCCGGCCGGGGCCGCCTCCAGGGCCTTGATGATGTACTCGGTCGAGCCGACGTAGTCCGCGGCCGCCACGACCTCGTGCTTGCACTCGGGGTGGACCAGCACGTTCACGCCCGGGATGCGCTCGCGCACGTCGTTGACCGAGTCCAGGCTGAACCGGCCGTGCACCGAGCAGTGGCCGCGCCACAGGATCATCTTGGCGTCGCGCAGCTGATCGGCGGTCAGGCCGCCGTTCGGCTTGTGCGGGTTGTAGATCACGCAGTCGTCCAGGGACATGCCCATGTCGCGGACGGCGGTGTTGCGGCCCAGGTGCTGGTCGGGAAGGAACAGCACCTTCTCCCCGTGCTCGAAGGCCCAGTCCAGGGCCTTCTTCGCGTTGGACGACGTACAGATCGTGCCGCCGTGCTTGCCGGTGAACGCCTTGATGTCGGCCGAGGAGTTCATGTACGAGACGGGGACCGTGACGTCGGCGATGCCCGCCTCGGTCAGCACGTCCCAGCACTCCGCGACCTGCTCGGCGGTGGCCATGTCGGCCATCGAACAGCCGGCCGCCAGGTCGGGCAGGACGACCTTCTGGTCGTCGGAGGTCAGGATGTCCGCCGACTCGGCCATGAAGTGCACGCCGCAGAAGACGATGTACTCCGCCTCCGGCTTGGCCGCCGCGTCGCGCGCCAGCTTGAAGGAGTCGCCGGTGACGTCCGCGAACTCGATGACCTCGTCACGCTGGTAGTGGTGGCCGAGGATGAAGACCTTGTCCCCGAGCTTCTCCTTGGCCGCGCGGGCGCGCGCCACCAGGTCCGGGTCCGACGGCGACGGCAGGTCGCCGGGGCACTCCACACCCCGCTCGCTCTTGGGGTCGGCCTCACGGCCGAGCAGCAGCAGGGCAAGGGGCGTCGGCTGGACGTCCAAAGGCTGGGCGGTGGTCACGACACGCACCCTTTCTGTTCCGCGACGACGAGACTTCTCGTCTATATGACGCTATTTATCATAACCCGTTCACGTCAGTTTGACGATGGCCATTGTGTCGATGTGACGAATTCGCCGGTGCATCGTGGCGCCCCATCCCTCCGCCCCGGTGTGCGAGCATGGGAATGAATACGTGGCTGCGTCGGTTGCACCGACGGCAAGAGTCCTCCGCCCCACTCCGGGAGTGAATGCAGATGTCCGTTCAGGACGAGAAGACCAGTGTGAGCGACGGCATCCTCCTGTCCGACGCCGCCGCCTCCAAGGTCAAGGCCCTGCTCGAGCAGGAAGGCCGGGACGACCTGGCGCTGCGTGTCGCCGTACAGCCCGGTGGCTGCTCCGGCCTGCGCTACCAGCTCTTCTTCGACGAGCGCTCGCTCGACGGCGATGTCGTCAAGGACTTCGACGGAGTCAAGGTCGTCACCGACCGCATGAGCGCCCCGTACCTGGGCGGTGCCTCCATCGACTTCGTCGACACCATCGAGAAGCAGGGCTTCACGATCGACAACCCGAACGCCACCGGCTCCTGCGCCTGCGGCGACTCCTTCAGCTAAGCCCTGAACGGCGCGAGGGGCCCGCACCGGAACACTCCGGTGCGGGCCCCTTCCGCATGCCCCCTGGAACATTCAGGAGGTGCGGGGCAGCTCCTTCGCCGTGGTGGCGTCGATCACCGGCCGCCCGCCCAGAGGCTCCTTCAGCGTCGCCGACAGGGACATCTCCTGGGCGATCAGGATGCACGCCCTGCCCGGCTCCTTCGGGGTGTCGGTGATCCGCACCGAGACCGCCTCCGCGCTCTCCCGCACCTCCAGGGCGTACGTGCTGCACACCCCGCCCCAGAAGTGAACCGTCAGCTTCCGGTCCGCCTCGCTGTACGAGTACCCGGGCACTGCCATCCGCCCCACCCCGTCCTGCTGGGGATCCGCCACCGCGGCCTGCGCCACGGTGTGCCCCGGGGCGCCGTTCCGCCCCGCCACCTCGAAGAGCCAGGCCGGCTCCAGCCCGCGGACCCCGTCCACGGTGGCCGAGACCAGCCCCAGCACCGCCTTGTCCACCGTCTCGGTCCGCGGCGGCTTGATCGGACGCGGCTCCGGGTTGCACGGCAGCGTGTCGGTCCCCGTCGCCGCGGGTGAGGAGGGGTCCTCCAGCGGCACCGGGGTCGCGCAGCCGCTCGGGCCGGTGACGGGCGGCCGCGAGGCGGCGTTCAGCTTGTCCAGGGCGGCCGTGGCGGTGATCACCGAGCGCTCACCGGCCCGGTCCGGCACCTTCAGCTCCCCGCTGCCGGCCACCACCGTGCCGCCGGGGCCCACGCTGATCCTCGTCGACCAGCCCTGGGTGGGCAGTCCGCCGACCACCGGGTCCGCGACGACCACCCGTACGGCGCCCTGGGTCAGCCGGGCGTCCAGCTTCGCGTCCCGCTGGCCGATCGCCTCCAGCACCGGCGCCGCCGCGGCCTTCGCGGCGTCCTCCGTCACGGCCGGGCCGGGGCCGCCGGAGGTGCCGGTGTCCCCGTCGGCGGAGGCCCCGGTGTCCCCGCCGCCGGGGAGGGTGGCCGGACCGCAGGTGTCCTTGCCGCGCACGCAGTCGTCACTCCCGCCCTGCCGGGCGGCGGTGAAGCTCCAGCTTCCGGGAGCCTGCCGGGTCACCCGCAGGAAGGGGCCGCCCGCGTCCTTGGCCTGCCCGGCGATCCACTCCGCGCCGGACAGCCGGGGGGTGCCCTCGACGCCCAGCTTCGCCGCGAGCCGGGCCACCTCCGCCTCGGTGATCTCGCCGGCCGCCTTGAAGGCGGGCGCACTGCCCGGGCCCTGCGGGAGCGGGCTCTTCGCCTCGTAGACGACCGTGCCGCCGGAGGGGTCCGGCTCACCGGGGGCGATCCCCGGCTTCCCGGGGGAGGGTGTCGCCCCCGGGCCGGCGCCGGTGTCCGCGGCGGCCATCGCGGCCGCCGTACCGGGCTTGCCGCCGTCCCCGTGGGCCGAGGCCGCCCAGTACGCCGTACCGCCGCCGACGAACAGCACCGCCGCCGCCACCGCACCGGCGACCAGGGCGGGGCGCCGCCGCGCCGCCCGGGCCGCTGCCGCCGGCTCCGGCGCGACGGCGTCCGCCACGCCGGGTTCCGCCGCGCCCTCGGGTTCCGCCGTCTTCGCCGGGTCCGGGGTCTGTGCCGGTTCCGGGGTCTCCGAGCTGGTCACCGCATCGCTCCTTCGCCTGCCTCGCCGTCCTTGGTGCCTCTGGGACGGAACAGACGCGCAACCGGTTCCGTTGCCGAGACCGTGACCGTAGTCGGGTCTCGGCCTTCCGGGCATTTCTGCCCGGAAGGTCCGTCGCATCACCAAAGCGTGAGGGCTTCGGCTTGAGTACGGTCTCTCGTTTCCGTCTGCCGCCGGTGCGGCAGGGTTGCGCCACCTGCCCGCCCCGCCTCCGCCTTGCGGCGGGGGCGGGTGGCGCGGGTCTTACGGTCGGCTCCACGAAGCTTCGACACCTGCTTGGGGGTGTCCCGGTCTCCGGCCACTCCGGTACCGGTCTTACAGGCTGCCGCGAGGGTGGCGAGGTTGAGCGCGGCGTTGTCGTCCCGGTCGATGACCAGGCCGCAGACGTCGCATTGGTAGGTCCGGACGTGCAGCGGCAGCTTGGCTTTCACCGCGCCGCACCCGGAACAGGTCTTCGAGGACGGGTACCAGCGGTCCGCGATCACCATGCGGGTGGCGTGCCGCCGGCTGGTCTTGTAGGTGAGCTGGCGGCGGATCTCGCCGAATCCGGCGTCGGCGATCCGGCGGGCCAGTCGCGGGTTGCGGAGCATGCCGGCGACGTTGAGGTCTTCGACCACGATTGTGCCGTACTCGGCGGCCACGCTCGTGGTGAGCTTGTGCAGGACATCGGTGCGGAGGTTCGCGACGCGGTGGTGGATCTTGTTGCGGGCGGCGTTGGCCTTCTCCCACCGCTTCGACGGCTTCTGACCGGTGCGCCGGTCGGGGCCCTGGCGTCGGGAGACGACACGGGAGGCGCGGCGCAGCTGCCCCAGTGCCCGGTCGAAGTGCTTGGGGTTGGGCACGGTGCGGATCTCGCCTGTGCTGTCGGCCATGACCGCGAGGGTCTTCACGCCGAGGTCCATCCCGACCGCCACATCCGGGCGCGCCACGCGCACGAGGTCCCGGTTGATCTCGACCTGGAACGAGGCGAACCAGCGTCCGCGTTCGTGCCGCACGGTTGCGGACAGGATCCGTGCCGTCCCGGCCTGGACGCGGGCGAGGAGCCTGGCGGTGGGCTCGTGGGCGCGGATCGTGCCCAGCCTCGGCAGAGTCACATGCCGGCCATCGGCATCGACACGGATGGTGCCGGTGGTGAACCGGCAAGCCAGACGAGCCTTCCGCTTCGACTTGAACCGCGGCGCCCCCACTCGCTTGCCGCGCCGCCTGCTGTTCTTCGACTTCGCGTAGTTGTCGAACGCGGCCGACGCGTTCGCCAGACCCGTGGAGTACGCCTCCTTGGAGTTCTCCTCCCACCAGTCGGCAAACCGGGGGTCGGTGTGCTTGGCCTCGTTGAACGCCTTCCGCAGCGACGGCAGCGACCACGGCCGCCACGGTGTGAGGCCGTCTTCACCGATCCCGTACGTCTCCTCCGCCCGCCGCTGGCACCAGGATGCGGTCACCCAGCCGACAGCCCAGTTGTACGCGGCACGCGCCGCACCACAATGCGAACGTAACGCGGCCTCCTGACCGGCATTCGGGTCCAGAGCAAACCGGTACGCCTGTACCACGAAACCCAGCCGTACCTGGAACTTTTTCACCCTGGACACCTCCCTTCCGCCAGAGACCAACAACCTAACGGCCGCCACTGACAGCCAGCCGAAATGCCCGAATCGCTGAGAGGTGATGGAGAGATCGGCAAGAGCTGACCACCCCTCGAGCCCCTTCCCCTCTCTTCTCTTTCCGGTTCCTGTTCCCTCAGTCCCCGTCCAGCGCCGTGGCGGCGATCATCCGTGCCGAGGCCGGCGGCACCGTGATCCCGTGGATCTGCGCGGCGCTCACCGGATCCCGGGCGGGTTCCGCGGGGACGCCCCAGTGCGGGGCCATCCTGGCGCAGTCGCCCAGCATCCGGGCGAAACCGGGCCGGGAAAGGGCTTCAGCGCCGCGTACCGCGGCGGTGTACTCGGAGAAGTCCGTCATGGGGGCACCGTAGGCGGCGTCCGGCACGGGGGAAAAGGCCTACTATCGGGTAGTTTCGGTGACTCGGAATGCCCTTCCGGAGCGGGTAGCGTGGACTGTCACCCTTGCCGCCCCTCGCAGGAGCATCCACGCCGTGCGTATCGCAGTCACCGGCTCCATCGCCACCGACCACCTCATGACCTTCCCCGGCCGCTTCGCCGACCAGCTGGTCGCGGACCAGCTGCACACGGTCTCCCTCTCCTTCCTCGTCGACAACCTCGACGTGCGCCGGGGAGGCGTCGGCCCGAACATCTGCTTCGGCATGGGCCAGCTGGGCAGCCGCCCGATCCTGGTCGGCGCCGCCGGCTACGACTTCGACGAGTACCGTGCCTGGCTGGACCGGCACGGCGTCGACACCGACTCCGTCCGCATCTCCGAGGTGCTGCACACCGCGCGCTTCGTCTGCACCACGGACAAGGACCACAACCAGATCGGCTCCTTCTACACCGGCGCCATGAGCGAGGCCCGGCTCATCGAGCTGAAGGCGGTCGCGGACCGGGTGGGCGGCCTGGACCTGGTGCTGATCGGCGCCGACGACCCCGAGGCGATGCTGCGCCACACCGAGGAGTGCCGGACCCGGGGCATCCCGTTCGCGGCGGACTTCTCCCAGCAGATCGCCCGCATGGACGGCGACAACATCCGCACCCTGATGGAGGGCGCGACCTACCTCTTCTCCAACGAGTACGAGAAGGGCCTCATCGAGACCAAGTCCGGCTGGACCGACGAGGAGATCCTCGGCAAGGTCGGCACCCGCGTCACCACGCTGGGCTCGCGCGGCGTGAAGATCGAGCGGGCCGGCGAGGAGACGATCACGGTCGGCTGCCCGGAGGAGACCGCGAAGGTCGACCCGACCGGTGTCGGCGACGCCTTCCGGGCCGGCTTCCTGACCGGCCTCGGCTGGGGCGTCGGCATGGAGCGCGCGGCGCAGGTCGGCTGCATGCTCGCCACCCTCGTCATCGAGACCCTGGGCACCCAGGAGTACACCCTGGCCCGTGCCCACTTCATGGAGCGCTTCACCAAGGCCTACGGCGACGAAGCCGCCGCCGAGGTCCAGGCGCACCTGGCCGCGTAGCGGCCTGGGCCGCCTGCGCGGCGCGACGCCGAAACCGGAGCCGCGGCCCCGGAACCCCGCTCACCCGGACGGGCGGGGTTCCGGCCGCCCCGTCAGGGGCGCGGCCGCAGCCGCCCCCCCGGTGTGGGCAGGCGTTCCGCAGGGCGATGGGGGTCCCCCCTGCTCGAGCGGAGTCGAGAGCTTGGGGGTGGGGGTCCCCCCGGACGGAGTCTGGGGGAGGTGGGCACACCGGGACCCCGGCCCGTGGAACAGGGTCCGGGGCGCAGCCCCAGCGGGCACCTCCCGGCGGTGGCCGGGGGAGAAACGGTGAAAGGGCGAGGCGGGGAGCAATCGCCGCGCGGCGACCGGCGCCGGCGCGGGCCCCGCACCCGGGGACGGGGTCAGTGCGTGCGGCGCACCCGGTAGGCGACCGCGTCGCCGGCCGCGGGGGACTCGCCCAGGTACTCCTGGTCCCGCATCGAGCACCACGCCGGGATGTCCAGCCGGGCCACCTCGTCGTCCGACAGGACGGTCACCACCCCGCCCACCGCCACCCGCCCGATCGCCTTCGCCAGCTCGATCACCGGCTGCGGGCACCGCAGCCCCAGCGCGTCCAGCGTCAGGGACCCCGCCTCCCCGCCCACCGGGGCGGGAGGCGCCTCGGAGACGCCCAGCTGCTCCCGGACCCCGGCCACCGCGCGCGGCAGCACCTCCAGGAAGGCGTTCACCTCCTCGGCCGTGGTGCCGTGCGGAAGCGACACCCGCACGTTTCCCTCCGACAGCACCCCCATGGCGCCGAGCACATGGCTCGGCGTCAGCGTCGAGCTGGTGCAGGAGGATCCCGAGTTCACCGAGAACCCGGCCCGGTCCAGCTCGTGCAGCAGCGTCTCCCCGTCCACGTACAGGCAGGAGAACGTGACCAGATGGGGGAGCCGGCGGTCGGCGTCGCCGACCACCTCCACGTCCGGCACCAGCCGCGCCACCCGCCGCCGGATCCGGTCCACCAGCACACGCAGCCGGGCCGCCTCCGCGTCCGCCTCGGCACGGACCGCCCGCAGCGAGGCTGCCGCGGCCACGATGGCCGGCAGGTTCGGGAAGCCGGGGGAGCGGCCCGACTCCCTTTCGTCCGCCGGGCCTTGGGGCGCGTACCGGACGCCCTTGCGGACCGCCAGCAGACCGACTCCGGCCGGTCCGCCCCATTTGTGGGCACTGGCGGCGAGCACCGACCAGCCGCCCTCCACCGGACCCCACGGCAGCGACTGCGCCGCGTCCACCAGCAGCGGCACCCCCGCCGCCGCGCAGACCTCGGCCGTCTCCGCGACCGGCTGCACCGTGCCCACCTCGTGGTTGGCGGACTGCAGACAGGCCAGTGCGGTGTCCGGGCGGTCCGCCAGCTCCCGCGCGTACGAGGCGGCCGACACGGCGCCGGTCCTGCCGACGGGCACCCGTACGACCGATCCGCCGGCCGCCTCGTGCACTTCCGCCGCATGCAGCACAGAACTGTGTTCGACCGCTGATACGACCAGGTGACCGCCGGACCGCCGGCGGCCCGCCAGGACTCCGGCGATCCCCGCGTGGACCGCGTGCGTCCCCGAAGGAGTGAAGACGAGTTCGTCGGGACGGCACCCCACCGCGTCGGCGGCGGCCTCCCGCGCCGCGTCCAGGAGCATCCGGGCGCGCCGGCCCTCCCGGTAGAGCCGGGCCGGATCGGCCCAGCCCTCGTCCAGCGAGGCCTGCAGGGCCTGCCGGGCGACCGGGTGCAGCGGAGCGGAGGAGGCGACATCGAAGTACGGCATCCGGTCACGCTAACCGGCCGGGCCCGGCGCGGGGTTCAGGGGGCGTCAACCGCCGTGCGGAGGCCGCCGTTGCGGCGCGCGGAGGCCGTCCCCCGTACGGCCGAGCCACCCCTTCGGGGGCAGTAGCGGCGCGTTGGGCACCCTCCCCGCGCGACCCCAAATAGCGTCCAGTAGGGTTTGGTCCGCATAAACATCCAAACCCCTGCCTGCGCGTCAGGGCCGGCGACCGACCCGACAGACGGCCGCGGCCGGAGCGCGGGCCGAGACTCTCGGGAAGGCGCTACGTGAGTCCCTACGGCTCCGACCGCTCGCCGCGGCGCCCGATGCGGCGGAAGCTGCTGCAGGCGCTGACTGCGGGCGCGGTCCTGGCAACCGCCACCGGTTGCTCGTACACATATAAAGACTTTCCCAACCTCGGAATGCCGGACCCGGTCACCGAGGAGGCGCCGCGCATCCTCTCGCTGTGGCAGGGGTCGTGGGCGGCCGCGCTGGTCACGGGCATCCTCGTCTGGGGCCTGATCATCTGGAGCGTGATCTTCCACCGGCGCAGCCGCACCAAGGTGGAGGTCCCCCCGCAGACCCGGTACAACATGCCGATCGAGGCGCTGTACACCGTGGTCCCGCTCATCATCGTCTCGGTGCTGTTCTACTTCACCGCGCGCGACGAGTCGAAGCTGCTCGCCCTCACCGCGAAGCCCCCGCACACCATCAACGTGGTCGGCTTCCAGTGGAGCTGGGGCTTCAACTACATCGAGGACGTCGACGGTGACGCGGCGACCCCGAAGGCGGGTGCGGTTCCGAAGGAGCTCGCCTCCATCCCGGACCGCTTCACCAAGCAGTTCCCCGCGGGCGCCGAGGGCGTCTACGAGAAGGGAACTCCGGCCGATGTGAACGCCGAGAAGGGCTGGCCGGGCCCGACCCTCTACCTCCCCAAGGGTGAGAAGGTCCGCTTCATCCTGTCGTCGAACGACGTCATCCACTCCTTCTGGGTGGTCCCCTTCCTGTTCAAGCAGGACGTCATCCCGGGCCACACCAACGTCTTCGAGGTCACCCCGAACGAAGAAGGCGTGTTCATGGGCAAGTGCGCCGAGCTCTGCGGCGTCGACCACTCCCGGATGCTGTTCAACGTCAAGGTCGTCTCCCCCGAGGAGTACCGGGCCCACCTCAAGGAACTGGCCGAGAAGGGGCAGACCGGCTTCCTGCCGGCCGGCATCAAGCAGACTGACCCGGCCCGGAACGCGGAGACGAACAAACTGTGAGCATCCTCAACGAACCTCAGGGTGCCGCCGCAGCCGACTCGTACGAGAACGAGCTGCCGGTACGGCGCAAGCAGCCCGGGAACGTGGTCGTGAAGTGGCTCACCACCACTGACCACAAGACCATCGGTACGCTCTACCTGGTCACCTCGTTCGTGTTCTTCATCATCGGCGGCCTGCTGGCGCTGTTCATGCGCGCCGAGCTCGCCCGTCCGGGCACGCAGATCATGTCGAACGAGCAGTTCAACCAGGCGTTCACGATGCACGGCACGATCATGCTGCTGATGTTCGCGACGCCGCTGTTCGCCGGATTCGCGAACTGGATCATGCCGCTGCAGATCGGCGCGCCCGACGTGGCGTTCCCGCGGCTGAACATGTTCGCGTACTGGCTGTACGTCTTCGGCTCCACCCTCGCGGTGGCCGGCTTCATCACGCCGAACGGCGCCGCCGACTTCGGCTGGTTCGCCTACTCCCCGCTGTCGGACGCGGTCCGGTCGCCGGGCATCGGCGCCGACATGTGGATCATGGGTCTGGCCTTCTCCGGCTTCGGCACGATCCTCGGTTCGGTCAACTTCATCACCACGATCATCTGCATGCGCGCTCCGGGCATGACGATGTTCCGCATGCCGATCTTCACCTGGAACGTGCTGCTGACCGGTGTCCTGGTCCTGCTCGCCTTCCCGGTGCTGGCCGCCGCGCTCTTCGCGCTGGAGTCCGACCGCAAGTTCGGTTCGCACATTTTCGACGCGGCCAACGGTGGCGCACTGCTCTGGCAGCACCTCTTCTGGTTCTTCGGGCACCCAGAGGTGTACATCATCGCCCTGCCGTTCTTCGGAATCATTTCCGAGATCATCCCGGTCTTCTCCCGCAAGCCGATGTTCGGTTACATCGGCCTGATCGGTGCGACGATCGCGATCGCCGGTCTCTCCGTGACCGTGTGGGCGCACCACATGTACGTCACCGGCGGTGTGCTGCTGCCGTTCTTCTCCTTCATGACCTTCCTGATCGCGGTACCGACCGGTGTGAAGTTCTTCAACTGGATCGGCACCATGTGGAAGGGCTCGCTGTCCTTCGAGACCCCGATGCTCTGGACGATCGGCTTCCTGATCACCTTCACCTTCGGTGGTCTGACCGGTGTCATCCTGGCCTCGCCCCCGATGGACTTCCACGTCTCCGACTCGTACTTCGTCGTCGCGCACTTCCACTACGTCGTCTTCGGCACCGTGGTCTTCGCGATGTTCGCCGGCTTCCACTTCTGGTGGCCGAAGTTCACGGGCAAGATGCTGGACGAGCGCCTCGGCAAGATGACCTTCTGGACGCTGTTCTTCGGCTTCCACGGCACCTTCCTGGTCCAGCACTGGCTGGGCGCCGAGGGCATGCCGCGCCGTTACGCGGACTACCTGGCCGCCGACGGGTTCACCACCCTGAACACGATCTCGACGATCAGCTCGTTCCTGCTCGGCATGTCGATGCTGCCGTTCTTCTACAACGTGTGGAAGACCGCCAAGTACGGCAAGAAGATCGAGGTCGACGACCCGTGGGGCTACGGCCGTTCGCTCGAGTGGGCGACGTCCTGCCCGCCGCCGCGGCACAACTTCCTCACGCTGCCCCGTATCCGCAGTGAATCGCCGGCGTTCGACCTGCACCACCCGGAGATCGCGGCCCTCGAGCACCTCGAGGACCACGCGGGCGTCAAGGCGGCCGTCACCAGCGGCAAGGAGGCCGGAAAGTGAAGATCCAGGGCAAGATGTTCCTCTGGCTCTCGGCCTTCATCCTGATCATGGCCGTCGTGTACGGCGTGTGGTCGAAGGAGCCGGTCGGAACCACCGCGCTGTTCCTGGCCTTCGGCCTGAGCGTCATGATCGGCTACTACCTGGCCTTCACGGCCAAGCGTGTGGACGAGATGGCCCAGGACAACAAGGAGGCCGACGTCGCGGACGAGGCCGGCGAGCTCGGCTTCTTCGCGCCGCACAGCTGGATGCCGCTCGCGCTCGGCATCGGCGGTGCGCTCGCCTTCAGCGGCGTCGTCTTCGGCTGGTGGCTGCTGTACTTCTCCACCCCGATCATCCTGGTCGGCCTGTGGGGCTGGGTGTACGAGTACTACCGCGGCGAGAACCAGAACCAGTAACCGGTTCCGGTTGACCCACTTGGGGCCCGGTCACCTCATCCGTTGAGGTGGCCGGGCCCCTCTTTTGCCCCACTGCGCGCGCCGGATAAGTCGGATATTCATAACGTGGCCCCATGAGTCACACACCGCGTCTTTGGACGGTTGTCAGCTGCTCCCTGCTGGTCGCGTCCCTGGGGGCCGGCGCCACCGCCTGCGGTAGCGACGACCACCCGTTGTCCACCACCCCGTACGACGCGGCCGGTCAGGTCGCCTTCAACCAGGCCGCAGGCACCCGCCCCGTCGACCCCGACCGGCCGCTGGAGGTGACGGCGAAGGGCGCGGGCGGCAGCCGCATCACCGACGTCCTGGCCGTGGACACGCACGGCCGGCGGCTGGCCGGCGAACTCTCCGCCAAGGGGGACCGGTGGCACAGCACCGTGCCGCTCGCCGCCGGTGTCCGATACAACGTCACCGTCAGCACGGAGAACGACAAGGGCGCTCCCGGGCAGCGCACGCTGGCGTTCGACACCACCCCGGCAAAGAAGCTCCTCAAGGTCGAGTTCACGCCGCAGGAGGGCACGTACGGGGTCGGACAGCCCATCGTGGCCGAACTCAACGAACCCGTGACGGACAAAGCGGCCCGCGCCCTGATCGAACGGGCCCTGGTGGTGGACGTCAAACCCCACCAGGTGGAGGGCTCCTGGTACTGGATCGCCGACGACGCCCTGCATTTCCGCCCGAAGGAGTACTGGCCCGCGCACTCCACCGTCACCGTACGGAGCAACCTGGAGGGCATCAAGGTCGGCGCACTGCACGGCGCCGCCTCGGCACCGGTGAAGCTGGAGATCGGCGACCGGGTCGAGGTCATCACCGACGCGGCCAACCACTACCTGACCTTCAAGCGCAACGGAGAGGTCGTCACCACCCTCCCGGTCACCACCGGCAAGCCCGGCTTCGCCACCCGCAACGGCACCAAGGTGGTCCTCGGCAAGCAGTACTACGTCCGGATGCGCGGCGACACCGTCGGCATCGGCGGCAGCGAGTACTACAACCTGGACGTCTACTGGGCGACGCGGGTCACCTGGAGTGGTGAATACGTGCACGCCGCGCCCTGGTCCATCGGCTCGCACGGCAACAGAAACGTCAGCCACGGCTGCACCGGCATGAGCACCGGCAACGCCGCCTGGTTCTTCGAGAACATCCGCGAGGGCGACCTCGTCACCGTCGTCAACAGCATCGGCGACTGGATGACCCCGTTCGACAACGGCTACGGCGACTGGAACCTGGACTGGGAGGAGTGGCGCGAGGGCAGCACCCTGCTCAAGGGCGTCCGGGACGGCTACAACCCCGTCGACCACGCCCGGCTGCGCCCGCAGGTCTGACACCGGTGTGCGGGTACCCCCGGCGGAGGTACCCGCACACCGCCGTGACGCCCGTCAGGAGTTGACCCCCGTCAGGAGTTGACCCCGTCAGGGGGTGACGTCCGTCAGGAGTTCACGGACAGCCGGGCCCGCAGCAGGCCCGCCAGGGCGTCCGGGAACTCCACCGGGTCCACCGGCAGGGTCACCGCGGCGTCCGCGCGGCTCCAGGTGGCCAGCCAGGCGTCCTGCGGGCGCCCCATCAGCAGCAGTACCGGCGGGCACCGGAAGATCTCGTCCTTGATCTGCCGGCACACACCCATGCCGCCCGCCGGCACGGCCTCCCCGTCCAGCACGCAGACGTCGATTCCGCCCCGTTCCAGCTCCTTCAGCACGGCCGGCAGCGTCGCGCATTCGAGGTACTCCACCTCGGGCAGGTCCGCGGCGGGCCTGCGCCCGGCTGCGAGCCGTACCTGCTCCCGGGTGTTGGCGTCGTCGCTGTAGACCAGAACCCTCGCAGTCGCCCGCATTGTTTCCTCCACGCGTCAGGAAATCCTGCGCGGATGCTACTCCGTCCGACGTGCTGTCAGCAGCGCTTCGGACAGGTATGCGGACCGACGGACGAGGGCCGCTCCGATGGGCCGTTCGGGCAGTGCACACCTCCCGGACACTCCGAACGGCACCCCCCGGCGTGAGGGCCGGATAAGCGCCCGACATAATGTCGGTCGTGGCGACAGCAACGACAGTAGATACCGGGCACGCGCACCCGACGGTCAATCGACCGAACCTCGTCAGCGTCGGAACGATCATCTGGTTGAGTTCCGAGCTGATGTTCTTCGCGGCCCTCTTCGCGATGTACTTCACCCTGCGATCGGTGACCGGCGCCGAGTACTGGACGGAACAGGCTTCGGCTCTGAATCTGCCCTTCTCGGCGACGAACACCACGATCCTGGTGCTTTCCTCCCTCACCTGCCAGCTCGGCGTTTTCGCCGCGGAGCGCGGTGATGTCAAGAAGCTCCGGACGTGGTTCATCATCACGTTCGTCATGGGTGCGATCTTCATTGGCGGCCAGGTGTTCGAGTACACCGAGCTGGTCAAGCACGAGGGCATGAGCCTCTCGTCCGGTCCGTACGGCTCGGTCTTCTACCTGACCACCGGCTTCCACGGACTGCACGTGACGGGCGGACTCATCGCCTTCCTGCTGGTCCTCGGCCGGACGTACGCGGCCAAGAGGTTCACCCACGAACAGGCCACCTCGGCCATCGTCGTGTCCTATTACTGGCACTTCGTCGATGTCGTCTGGATCGGCCTCTTCGCCACGATCTACCTGATCAAGTAGCGAAACACGTGGCCGGGCCCCGCCCGGCAGCACATCCAGAATCACCGACGCAGAAGATCCTGACACCGGGGTAATCCGTGAAAAAGCTCTCCGCACGACGACGCCATCCGCTGGCGGCGGTCGTCGTTCTACTCCTCGCGCTGGCGGCCACTGGGGGGCTGTACGCCGCCTTCGCCCCCGCGGGCAAGGCGCAGGCCGATGAAACCGCCCAGTCCCTCGCCATCGAGGAGGGCAAGAAGCTCTACGCCGTGGGTTGCGCAAGCTGCCACGGAACCGGCGGTCAGGGTTCCTCTGACGGCCCGAGCCTGGTGGGCGTCGGCGCTGCCGCCGTCGACTTCCAGGTGAGCACGGGCCGCATGCCCGCCCAGCAGCCCGGCGCCCAGGTGCCGAAGAAGCCCGTCATCTACACCCAGGCCCAGACCGACCAGCTGGCCGCGTACATCGCGTCCCTCGGCGCCGGCCCGGCCACGCCGACGGAGAAGCAGTACGACCCGGCCGGTGCCGACATCGCCAAGGGTGGCGAGCTGTTCCGCAACAACTGCGCGCAGTGCCACAACTTCACCGGCGAGGGCGGTGCGCTGACGCACGGCAAGTACGCGCCCAACCTTGAGGACGTCTCGCCGAAGCACATCTACGAGGCCATGGTCACCGGCCCGCAGAACATGCCTTCCTTCCCCGACACCACCATGCCGGAGAAGGAGAAGAAGGACATCATCGCGTACCTCCAGCACGTGAACGGCGAGTACTCGACCAACCCGGGTGGTCTCAAGCTCGGCGGCCTCGGCCCCGTCTCCGAGGGTCTGTTCGGCTGGGTCTTCGGTCTGGGTGCGCTGATCGCTGTCGCCGTCTGGGTCGCGGCCCACACCGCTAAGGCCAAGAAGTCATGAGTAGCCAAGACATTCCCGAAGAGAAGCACCTGCCGAGCGAGCAGGGCGACGCGCACCACGCCGGTGTAGCGGTCGCGGACGACCCGTTCGCCGACCCCGGCCTGCCGGCCCACAAGCCGCGTATCCAGGACATCGACGACCGGGCCGCGAAGCGTTCCGAGCGCACCGTGGCCATGCTGTTCACGGTGTCGATGCTGGCCACGATCGCCTTCATCGTCGCCTACGTGGCCATCCCGGTCGACAAGATCGTGTTCATCTGGCCGTTCGGCCACGTGAGCGCGCTCAACTTCAGCCTCGGCCTGACCCTGGGCACGGCCCTGTTCTGCATCGGCGCGGGCGCGGTCCACTGGGCCCGCACCCTGATGTCCGACGTCGAGGTCGCCGACGACCGGCACCCGATCGCCGCCTCCCCCGAGGTCAAGGCGAAGGTCATGCAGGACTTCGCCGACGGCGCCGAGGAGTCCGTCATCGGCCGCCGGCCGCTGATCCGCAACACCATGCTCGGTGCGCTGGCCCTGGTGCCGCTCTCCGGCGTGATGCTGCTGCGCGACCTGGGCCCGCTGCCCGAGGACAAGCTCCGCAAGACCATCTGGGCGAAGGGCAAGCTGCTCATCAACCAGAACACCATGGAGCCGCTGCGTCCCGAGGACGTCATCGTCGGTTCGCTGACCTTCGCCAAGCCCGAGGGCCTGGAGGAGGACAGCCACGACTACATGCAGCAGATCGCCAAGGCCGCCCTGATGATCGTCCGGATCAAGCCGGAGGACATCAAGGACAAGCAGGAACTCGAGTGGTCCCACGACGGCATCGTCGCCTACTCGAAGATCTGCACCCACGTCGGCTGCCCGATCAGCCTGTACGAGCAGCAGACGCACCACGTGCTCTGCCCGTGCCACCAGTCCACCTTCGACCTCTCCGACGGCGGCCGCGTCATCTTCGGTCCGGCCGGTCACGCGCTTCCGCAGCTGCGGATCGGTGTGAATGACGAAGGCTTCCTCGAAGCGCTCGGCGACTTCGAAGAGCCCGTCGGTCCTGCATTCTGGGAGCGCGGATGAGCACTGCCACGACCACGGAGCGCAAAGCGCCGCGCGGCGAGCGCGTAGCCGACTGGGCGGACGGCCGCCTGGGCATCTACAGCCTCGCCAAGGCGAACATGCGCAAGATCTTCCCGGACCACTGGTCCTTCATGCTGGGTGAGATCTGCCTCTACACCTTCATCATCATCATCCTCACGGGTGTGTACCTGACGCTGTTCTTCCACCCGAGCATGAACGAGGTGGAGTACCACGGCTCGTACGTGCCGATGCAGGGCGTCCGGATGTCCGAGGCCTTCGCCTCGACCCTGGACATCAGCTTCGACGTCCGCGGCGGTCTGCTCATCCGGCAGATCCACCACTGGGCGGCCCTGATCTTCGTCGCCGCGATGCTCGTGCACATGATGCGCGTGTTCTTCACCGGCGCGTTCCGCAAGCCGCGTGAGATCAACTGGGTCTTCGGCTTCCTGCTGCTGGTCCTCGGCATGTTCACCGGCTTCACCGGTTACTCCCTGCCGGACGACCTGCTCTCGGGCACCGGTGTCCGCTTCATGGAGGGCGCGATCCTGTCCGTGCCGATCGTCGGCACGTACCTCTCGTTCTTCCTCTTCGGCGGCGAGTTCCCCGGCCACGACTTCGTGGCCCGGTTCTACTCGATCCACATCCTGCTGCTGCCCGGCATCATGATGGGTCTGCTGGTGGCCCACCTGATCCTGGTCTTCTACCACAAGCACACCCAGTTCGCGGGCCCCGGCCGGACCAACGAGAACGTCGTCGGCATGCCGCTGCTCCCGGTCTACATGGCGAAGGCGGGTGGCTTCTTCTTCCTGGTCTTCGGCATCATCGCGGCCATCGCCGGCATCGCCTCGATCAACCCGATCTGGGCCCTCGGCCCGTACGTCCCGGACCACGTGTCCACGGGCGCGCAGCCGGACTGGTACATGGGCTTCTCCGAAGGCCTCATCCGTGCCATGCCGGGCTGGGAGATCAACCTGTGGGGCCACACCCTGGTCCTGGGCGTGTTCATCCCGCTGGTGATCTTCCCGCTGGTCCTGGCGGCCATCGCCGTGTACCCGTTCATCGAGTCCTGGGTCACCGGGGACAAGCGCGAGCACCACATCCTGGACCGCCCGCGCAACGCCCCGACCCGTACCGGTTTCGGTGTCGCCTGGATCGTCTGGTACGTGATCCTGCTGATCGCCGGTGGAAACGACATGTTCGCGCAGTACTTCCACCTGTCGATCAACTCGATCACCTGGTTCGCCCGGATCGGCTTCTTCGTGGGCCCGGTCGTCGCCTTCGTGATCACCAAGCGGATCTGCCTCGGCCTGCAGCGCCGGGACAAGGACAAGGTGCTGCACGGCCGCGAGACCGGCATCATCAAGCGCCTGCCGCACGGTGAGTTCGTCGAGGTGCACGAGCCGCTCTCGCAGGGCGAGCTGCACAAGCTCACCACGCACCACCAGTACGAGCCGCTCGAGATCGGCCCGACGGTCGACGAGAACGGTGTGGAGCGCAAGGTGACGCGCACCGAGAAGCTCCGCTCCAAGATGAGCCGCGGCTGGTACGGCGAGGGCACGCAGATCGAGAAGCCCTCCGTCGAGGAGTACAAGGAGATCCAGAGCGGCCACGGCCACCACTGATCCGGGCGGATCCCCAGCGGATCCACCGGCCGGTCTCCCCGGCCCCGTATCTGGCTGAAAACAGATCGCCACGGCGAGAGCCCCGTCCAGTCGCTGGACGGGGCTCTCTGCCGTTCCCCTCCGCTGGATACGCTTGAGTTCTCGTTGATTTCCACAAGTGACCGATGACCCAGGAGCGGACCATGAACGTGGTGACCCAGACAGGCCGCGACGACGTGGCGGCCAGGTCCTGGCCGGCCGTCCTCGATGCCCTTCTGACCGGCAAGGATCTCACTGCCGACGACACCGAGTGGGCCATGGACCAGATCATGCGGGGACAGGCCACCGACGCCCAGATCGCGGGCTTCGCGGTCGCCCTGCGGGCCAAGGGCGAGACGGTCGCGGAGATCAACGGCCTCGTCCGAGCCATGTACGAGCACGCCAACCTGATTGATATTCCGGGTCGCACCGTGGACATCGTCGGGACCGGCGGAGATGGTGCGAAAACGGTCAACATCTCCACGATGTCCTCCATCGTGGTGGCCGGCACCGGCGCCAAGGTGGTCAAGCACGGCAACCGGGCCGCGTCCTCCGCGAGCGGCGCCTCCGACGTGCTGGAGAAGCTCGGCGTCAACCTGGACCTCACCCCCGCGCGGGTGGCGGCGGTCGCCGAGGAGGCCGGGGTGACCTTCTGCTTCGCGGTCAAGTTCCACCCCGCACTGCGGCACGTCGCCGCGGCCCGCCGCGAGCTGGGCATCCGCACCACCTTCAACTTCCTCGGCCCGCTGACCAATCCGGCCCGGGTGCGCGCGCAGGCGACCGGCGTCGCCGACGCCCGGATGGCCCCCATCGTGGCCGGTGTGCTCGCCGACCGGGGCTCCTCCGCGCTGGTCTTCCGCGGCGACGACGGCATGGACGAGCTCACCACCACGGCCACCTCGCGGGTCTGGTGGGTGCGCGACGGCCGGGTCGACGAGCAGCCCTTCGACCCGCGGGACGTCGGCATCCCGCTGGTCGACGTCTCCGCACTCCGCGGAGCCGACGCCTCCTACAACGCGGACGTGGCACGGCGGCTGCTGACCGGGGAGACCGGCCCGGTCCGGGAGGCGGTCCTCCTGAACTCTGCGGCGGCCCTGGTCGCCCTCGACCCCGGCACCGGTTCCCTGGAGGAGCAGCTGCGGGCCGGCATCGCCCGCGCCGCCGAGTCCATCGACTCGGGCGCGGCCCGCGCCGCGCTGGAACGCTGGGTTCGCGCCAGCAACCTCTAGCGTCAGGGGGCTCCGGCCCCGCCCGCACGAGCCCCCGGTCCACATGGTGGAACGGGGGCTTGCGCTTTCTGGATCATGTGGCAGGATTCTGGACCAGGTCACGAGTGACAGCGTTTTGGCCCCGGCTTGCTGTCCGGCAACCCTCCTTCCGTGGCGGGGTGCCCCGGGTGATGACCAGGCCGTGGACAGAAAGGTCCACGGCAAGCGCGGATCCCTCGACACCAGGGGTCCTGGTCTCTCGAGGAGCGTTTTTCCGTGAGCAAGCGAATGCGATAGGCGCCCAGCGCCCTTTCTTCCCCCCTCGGATCAGGGTCCCCGCACACCCGCGGCCGCGTCCCCTGCCGTCTCCGAGGCATTTCCGTACCCCCGGTCGGCCGCCGCGCCGCACCCGCGTACGGCCAGCGAAGCCATTCAACCCTGCCATCCCGGGAGACACCGCCATGTCCGCGTACACCGACACCGCCGCCACCGCCTGCTGCACCGAGGCCACCGCCGCCACCTCCGTCACCGCCGCCGAGCCGCTGCCCGTCCTCGGCCGGGACGTCACCGTCCCGCTCGTCACCGGCGGCGAAGTCGCCTACGCCGCCCTCGACTACGCGGCCAGCGCCCCGGCCCTGCAGCGGGTCTGGGACGACGTCGCGGCGTACGCCCCGTACTACGGCAGCGTGCACCGCGGGGCCGGCTACCTCTCCCAGCTGTCCACCGACCTGTTCGAGCAGAGCCGTGCCACGGTCGCCGGGTTCCTCGACTGCCGGTCATCCGATCAGGTGATCTTCACCCGGTCCACCACCGACTCGCTGAACCTGCTCGCCCGCGCCCTGCCCGCCGACTGCCGGGTCTTCGTCTTCGAGACCGAACACCACGCCTCGCTGCTGCCCTGGGGGGACGCGCAGGTCACCTACCTCGACGCGCCGCGCACCCCGGCCGAGGCGGTCGCGACCCTGGAGCGGGCGCTCGCCGACCGGGAGCCGGGGGAAGGCCCGGCGCTCGTCTGCGTCACCGGCGCCTCCAACGTCACCGGAGAGATCTGGCCGGTGAAGGAACTCGCCGCGGCCGCCCACGCCCACGGCGCGCGGATCGTCCTGGACGCCGCCCAGCTGGCCCCGCACCACGCCGTCTCCGTGCAGGACCTCGACGTGGACTGGGTCGCGTTCTCCGGCCACAAGCTCTACGCGCCCTTCGGCTCGGGCGTGCTGGCCGGCCGCGCGGACTGGCTGCAGCAGGCCGACCCGTACCTCGCCGGCGGCGGCGCCTCCCGCAAGGTGGCCCGGCGCGAAGACGGCGGTGTCGACGTCGAATGGCACACCACCGCCGCCCGCCACGAGGCCGGCTCCCCGAACGTGATCGGCGTCTACGCGATCGCCTCGGCATGCCGGACCCTGACCGAAGCCGGCTTCGACACCCTGGTCGCCCGCGAGCAGCAGCTGATCGACACGGTCCGGGCCGGTCTGGCCGACGTACCCGAGGTGCGGATCCTGTCGCTGTTCGGGGACGACGCTCCCCGCGTCGGAGTGATCTCCTTCGTGGTGGACGGCTGGAACAGCTCCCACTTCGCCGCGGCGCTCTCCGCCGAGTACGGCATCGGCGTCCGCGACGGCCTGTTCTGCGCGCACCCGCTCGTCCGCACCCTGCTGGGCGGCGAGTCCCAGGAGCCGGGCGAGTGCGGCGCCCCCGAGGCGGCCCCCGGCGAGAGGTCCCTCAACGCCATCCGGGTCAGCTTCGGCGCCGGGACTCCCGACGAGCACGTCGACCGGTTCGTCCGCGCGGTGCGCGAGCTGGTCGCCGACGGCGCGAAGTGGCAGTACCGCACCGAGGACGGCCGCTGCGTTCCCGCGGTCTGAGCACCCCCACGAACTCCCGGCCCTGACTACCCGGGAAACCGCAGGCCCGGCGGGAGGAGCCCCCGCCGGGCCTGTCGGCTGTCCGCAGCCGGTGTCACGCGTCAGCCGGTGTTACGCGTCGAGGCCGATCGCGAAGGCCGCCTCCAGGTCGTGCTGCGAGTACGTGCGGAACGCGACGTGCGTGTCCGTGGCCTCCACGCCCTGGATCTTGCTGATCTTGCCCGGGATGATGTCCGCCAGGTTCTCGTGGCGGGCCACACGGACGATCGCGATCAGGTCGTAGGTACCGGTCACCGAGTAGACCTCGCTGACGTTCTCCAGGGCCGCGATCGATTCCGCGATCTCCGGAATACGGTCAACGCTGGTCTTGATGAGCACGATCGCGGTGATCACTTGTGGTGTCTCCCTCGGTGTCCGTCGCTGGTCGCCTCACTCTAGTCGTACGCCGGTAACGCACCCAGGCGTAGGCGAACCCCAGCGAGAAGCCCACCAGATGGGCCAGGTACGCCACCCCGGGCCCGCTGCCCGCCCGGTGCGCCGCCAGCCACTGCAGGGCGAACCAGAACAGCAGCACCATCCACGCCGGGAAGCGCAGCGGCAGGAAGAGCAGGAAGGGGAAGAGGCTGGTCACCCGGGCACGCGGGAACAGGCACAGGAAGGCCCCCAGGACCGCCGAGATCGCCCCCGACGCGCCGACGAGGGTCTGCTCCTGGGAGGCGTGCGCCGCCGCGTACGCCACAAGTGACAGATAGCCCGTACAGAGGGAGAAGAGAAGGAACTCCGCCCGGCCCATCCGCTCCTCCGTCATCGCCCCGAAGACGAAGAGGAACAGCATGTTGCCCAGCAGGTGCAGCCAGCTGCCGTGGACGAACAGCGCGGTCAGCGGGGTGAGCAGCTCGCGTATGCCGCCGTCGAACAGTTCGGCCGGCACCACCCCCCAGCGCCGGAAGTACTCCGTCCCGGACTCCACCAGCGCCGCGCCCGTCCCGTAACCGGGATTCAGGCCCGAGGCCGGGCCGATGAGGAACACCGCGCAGCAGCCCGCGATCAGGGCGTGCGTGACCACCGGACCCCGGGCGGCCTCCCGCACGGTCCGCCACCTTACGATCATGCGAAGAGCATGGCGTAACCGGACGGATACCGATCGCATGCCCCGCCGATGCCGGGTGGGCCGTAGGGTTACGTGCTGCCGCCGGTGAGGCGGTTTACTTGAATGAGCGACGAAGGAGAGAACGGCACCATGACGGTCCCCTTGCCGACCGAGACCACCCGGTGGCGCTGCACGCTCTGCGGCAACCTCACCCGGTTCGACGTCACCCGCTCGTCCAAGGTCGTGGAGTACGTCCACCTGGACCTCGCCGGGGAGCCCAAGGTCGAGGAACGCGAGGTGGTCAATGAGACCATCGAGTCGGTCCGCTGCCGCTGGTGCAACGCGGTGGACCAGATCGAACTCGTGGACAGGCCGGGCGCGGACTCCTGAGGGGAGCGGCGGGCCGAGGGAAGAAACAACGGTAGGGGTGACGGATTGTGGAACCGGCAAGCGGTGCTGAACCGGCCGACGGGGCCGGTGACGCCGCGGAGGTCCTCGACCGCCCGCTGCCGGAAGGCGTGCGGCGCAAGGTCGTCGCGCTCGTCTCGGACGCCTTCGGCGGGCTGACCCTCGCCGATCTGCCGGCGCAGCTGCGGCAGTACGCCCGCTTCACCCCCTCCCGCCGCGCCAAGTTCGCGGGCAACGCGATGGCGGCCGCCGTGGAGACGGACGCCGTCTTCCGCGGCCGGGTCGCGGAGAAGGTGCGCGAGGCGCAGCCCGAGCTTGCCGCCGCCCTGGAGTCCGGCGCGCCGCCGGCCGCCGCCGACCCCCTCGACGTAGCGGCCGCCGCGTACGTGCTGCGCCCCGTCGGCTGGGTCAAGCTGGTCGCCGCGGCCGGCGAGGAGGCGCAGCGCGCCGACGCCGAACGGATCGGCGAGGAGAGTCGGCGCGAGCTGGAGCGGCTCCGCGAGGAGCTGGCCGTGGCCCGCGACGCACAGCGCAACGGCGGCGAGCAGCTGCGCGCCGAGCTGGAGGCGGCCCGCAGGGAAGCCGAATCGCTTCAGCGCAAGCTCCGCAGCGCGCTCAACGACGTCAAGCGCGGGGAGGCCGCGCTGCGCAAGACGGCGGCCGAGATCGAGGGCGTCAAGGGCGAGGCGGCCGCCCAGGTGGCGGCCGCGGAGACGGAGAACCGGCGGCTCAAGGCGCGGCTCGGCGAGGCCGAGTCGGCCCTGGAAGCGTCCCGCCGGGCCACCCGCGAGGGCCGCAGCGTCGAGGACATGCGGTTGCGGCTGCTGCTGGACACCGTGCTGGACGCGGCCCAGGGGCTGCGCCGCGAGCTGGCGCTGCCGCCGGTCTCGGCCCGCCCGGCCGACTCCGTCGACGCGGTGGAGCCGGGGCGGATGACCCCGAAGGACATCGCGGCGCGCGCCCTGTCGGAGACCGACCCGGCACTGCTGGACCAGCTGCTGGCACTGCCTCAGGCGCATCTGGTGGTCGACGGGTACAACGTCACCAAGACCGGCTATCCGACGATGCCGCTGGAGCAGCAGCGGCTGCGGCTGCTGGGCGGGCTGTCCATGCTGGCGGCCCAGACCGGGGCCGAGATGACCTGCGTGTTCGACGGTGCGGAGCTGGCCGCCCCGGTGCTGCTGGCGCCGCCGCGCGGGGTGCGGGTGCTGTTCTCCAAGCCGGGCGTGACGGCGGACGAGCTCATCCGGCAGCTGGTGCGGGCCGAGCCGTCGGGCCGTCCGGTCGTGGTGGTCTCCACGGACCGGGAAGTGGCGGACGGGGTGGCCAAGGCGGGTGCCCGGCCGGTCGCGTCCCTGTTGTTGCTGAAGCGGCTTTCGCGCGTCTCGTAACACCTGTAACTCCTGTAACCAATGCCCGAATTGACCCGGTGATCGCGGAACGCAGGGTCAACTCACCGGCACTCAGAGTGCGGTGAAGGTAAAGAAGCCGGTCAGCGGGCGGATTTTTTCCCTCCAGGATTTGAAGTGATCACGGCGGGGTCACTAGGGTCTGGCCCAAACCTTCGTGCGGTAGATCACTCGACCGGGTGGCGGCGGAGGTGCTGCCGGGCGCGTGCGTACGCCGCCGGCGGCCAGAGGAAGAAGGAGCTCGTCTCCGTGGCGTCCCACCGTCGACCCAAGCAGCCGAACCGCGCGCGCGTGACCGTCCTCACCGCCACCGCCGCGGCAGCCGTCGCCCTCTCCTCGCACGCGGCCGTGGCCGCCCCGGCCAAGCCGGGGAAGGACGAGGTCAAGGCGAAGGTCGACGCCCTCTACGAGGAGGCCGAGCAGGCCACCGAGAAGGCGAACGGCGCCAAGGAGCAGCAGGACAAGCTGGAGAAGTCGATCGGGCAGCTCCAGGACCAGGTGGCCCGCGGCCAGGGCGAGCTCAACGAGCTCCGCAACAGGCTGGGTTCGATGGCCACGGCGCAGTACCGCAACGGCGGCATCGACCCCTCCCTCGCCCTCTTCCTCTCCTCGGACCCCGAGGACTACCTCGACGAGGCGGCCACCCTCGACCAGTTGACGGGGCAGCAGCTCGAGGCCGTCCAGCAGATCCAGGCCAAGCAGCGCACCCTCGCCCAGCAGCGGCAGGAGGCCCAGGGCAAGCTCAAGGACCTCGACGCCACCCGCAAGGAGCTGGCCGACAAGAAGTCCGCCGCCCAGGCCAAGCTCGCCGAGGCCCAGAAGCTGCTCAACACCCTCACCGCGCAGGAGCGCAGCCAGCTCAAGGACGACGAGCAGCGGGCCAGCCGCGACGACGGCCAGCGGGCGAACCTCGGCAACGTCAAGGCCTCGGGCCGCGCGGGCGCCGCCCTCGCCGCCGCCAAGACGAAGCTGGGCAGCGCGTACATATCGGGCGCGGAGGGTCCCACCGCCTTCGACTGCTCCGGACTGACCCAGTGGGCCTACAAGCAGGCCGGCGTGGGCATCACCCGCACCACCTGGACCCAGGCCAAGGAGGGCACCCGCATCCCCCTCAGCCAGCTGCAGCCCGGCGACCTGGTGTTCTTCTACTCCGACCTGCACCACGTCGGCCTCTACGCGGGCAACGGCATGACCCTGCACGCCTCGAACCCGCGCGGCGGGGTCAAGTACGAGAAGATCAGCTACATGGAGCCCCAGTTCGGCGTCCGCATCTGACCCGTCAGGGGCTGAATCGTCCCCGTTCCTCCCGCTGTTCCGGGCATCGCTCTCACTCTTCCTGACGGAACGCCAGGGCACGCCGGACGTCGACCGTCCGGGCGAATTCCAAGTGGGCCGCTCTGCCACACGCCCCGCCGATGACCTGCGTCTGTCGGCGGGGCGTCGGCGTACCGGCCGGGACACGGTCGTTGGCCGGGGTGTGTCCGCGCGGTTACTGTCAGCCGGCGCGGAACCCGGAACCGGCCGTCCACGGGGGGCGGACACGGGTCGCGCAGCGGAAGGGAGTACGGCTTCCCGTGGCGACCCATCGCCGGACCGGGCCCCTCGGCCTCGACCGGAACTCCAGAGCGCACGTCCTGTCGGCCGCCGCGGCAGCCACCGCCACCGCCCTGACGGCCCTGCCCGCGGCAGCCGCCCCCGCGGACCCGGCGGGCGACGCCAGAGCCGCGGTCGACCGCCTCTTCGAGGAGGCCGAGCAGGCCACCGAACGCTTCAACGAGGCGGGGGAGCGGTCCGCGAAGCTGCGCGCCGAGGTGCGCCGGGCCCAGGAGGCGGCGGCCCGCGCCCAGGACCGCATCAACACCATGCGGGGCCTGCTCGGCGCGTTCGCCGGGGCCCAGTACCGGTCCGGCGGCCTCGACCCCACGATGGAGCTGCTGCTCACCGAGGACCCCGACGAGTACCTGGAGAAGGCCGGCACCCTGGACCGGCTGACCGCACGGCAGGCCCGGCAGCTCGGCGAACTCCGCGAGGAGCAGCGCCGGCTGGACCAGCAGCGCAAGGAGGCCTCCCGCAAGCTCGCCGAACTCGACTCGCTGCGCGCGGACGTGGCGCGGCACAAGCGCTCCGTCACCGCCAAGCTGGCGGCGGCACGGCGGCTGCTGAACGAGATGCCCGCGCAGGAGCGGGCGGAGTACGAGCGCTCCTCGCGGTCGGGCGACCGGGCCGGCGCGCTGCCCGACCCGGCCGGCCCGTCCGGCGCCGCCCCGGCCTCCGGGCGTGCCGCCGCCGCGGTGATGGCGGCCCGCGCCGCCGTCGGCCGTCCGTACGTCTGGGGCGCGACCGGACCCTCCGGGTTCGACTGCTCGGGACTGATGGTGTGGTCCTACCGGCAGGCGGGCGTCGCCCTGCCGCGCACCTCGCAGGCCCAGCGGTTCGCCGGACGCCGGGTCCCGCTCTCCGAGGCCCGGCCCGGCGACCTGATCACCTACCGGTCCGATGCCAGCCACGTCGGCATGTACGTCGGCAACGGGCAGGTCATCCACGCCCCCTACCCGGGCGCCCCGGTCCGCTACGACCCGGTCGGCATGATGCCGGTGTCCGGGGTCACGCGACCGTAGGGGACAGGCGCCAGGGGGACCG
This sequence comes from Streptomyces sp. NPDC048603, assembly GCF_043199475.1. Taxonomy (NCBI): domain Bacteria; kingdom Bacillati; phylum Actinomycetota; class Actinomycetes; order Kitasatosporales; family Streptomycetaceae; genus Streptomyces; species Streptomyces sp. NPDC048603. The sequence goes on from NZ_JBICVY010000010.1 coordinate 208,350, forward strand.
CGGGCGGGCGGCTGCGTACGATCGCGGGGTGCACCGCCTCCCCTCCCCGCTCCGGTCCGGGCCCGGCTCCCCGCCGGGTCCCGCGTTCCGTTTCGGGTTCCGCTTGCCGGCCGGGCTGCTGCTCCTGCCGCTGCTGCTCGGCCTCACGGCCGGCTGCGCCGCGACATCTGCCGACGGCCCGCGGGCGCAGGCGGAGGTCCGGCGGGCGGTCGCCGACTGGGCGGCCGGCGGGGGCGGACGGCCCGCCGGGGTGCCGCTGGAGTCCTGGGCGTACGAGGTCCGCTCGGTCCGCGTCACGCAGGGCGGGACCCGGGCCGAGGCCGGGGCGGAGCTCCGCTACCGGCTGGCCGGACACGACGCCGCCCCCGCCGGCGGTGCCCGCGAGCTCACCCTGGCCGAACGGGACGGGCGGTGGCGGGTCGAGCGTGACCGGCCCGCGCCGGGCGCCCTGCCGGAACTGTGGGACCAGGGCCCGGTGGAGGCGGTACGGGGCCGGTACGCGCTGGTGCTGGGCACGGGCCCGCGGGAGCGGCTGAACGGGATCGCGGAGGCCGCGGACGCGGCCGTCCCCGCCGTGGCCTCGGCCTGGCCCGGAGCTCCCGCCACGGCGTCCGGAGGGCGTTCGTGGAACGGCCGGGCGGTGCTGCTGGTGCCCGGCTCGGCGGACCGGATGGCCACCCTGCTCGGGTCGGCGCCCGGCGCATACCGGGGGATGGCCGCGGTCACCACCGGAAGGGTGGGCGTCTCCCCGGCCCCCGCGGACCGCGTCGTGATCAACCCGCAGGCCTACGCCGAACTCGGCGAGGAGGGCCGCCGCATCGTGCTGACCCACGAGATCACCCATGTCGCGACCCGGTCGGCGACCTCCGCCTCGACCCCGCTGTGGCTCTCGGAGGGCCTCGCGGACTGGGTGGCGTACCGGGGGAGCGGCCGTACGCCGGCGGACATCGCCCCCGCGGCGGCCCGCGCGGTCCGTGCGGGCCGGCTCCCGGCGGCCCTGCCCGCGAACGGGGCCTTCGCCTTCGGCGGGGACCAGGAGGCGCTGTCCCGGGCGTACGAGGAGTCCTGGCTGGCCTGCCGCACGATCGCGGCCCGCTGGGGCGAGGAGTCCCTGCTCCGCCTCTACGCGGCCACCGCCCGCGAACCCCTCCCCGAAGCCCTCTCCCACACCCTCGGCACCGACCTCCCGACACTGACCGCCGCCTGGCAGACCACCCTGCGCACCGAACTGGGACACCCGTAGGCCCCGGCCGCCTGACGGCTGCCGCCGCCGTGCGGCCCGGCGGCCGTTCACGCGGCCGTGTGGGCAGTCGTGCCGCTGGGGCGGCACGGGTGGGCACACGGCACACCGGCCCGCGCCGGACGCGCAGCGTGTCCCTGCGCCCCGACCCCGCGGACAGGTCGGACCCCGCGAGGGCAGAGCTCCGCTCCCCGCGGCGCCCAGCGCTCAGCGGCCGGCCGGCACACCGCCCTCGGCACGGGCGCCGGGCACCGGCTCCGCTCCGGCCGCCTCCGGCGCCGCCTTCGACGCCTCCCACAGCACCCTGCACGCGGAGACCGCCGCCCAGACCAGCAGACCGTTGCGGATCACGATCAGCACGATGCCGAGCCACTCGCTGCCCATGATCTCCGAGAAGTAGGTCGGGAACTCCAGCTGCGTGAATCCCGTGGCCACCAGCAGGATCCGGGTGGCCCGGACCATCTTCGAGTCCGCCAGGGTCAGGCACACCGCCGCCAGGGCGACCAGCCACACCAGGTACTGCGGGCTGATCACCCGGCTGGTGACGGTGAACAGCAGCACCGCGGCGAACGCCGCGTCGAAGACCACGCGCTCGTCGCCGGCCCGGATCCGGGTCCGCAGCCGCCACAGCAGCAGCCAGCCGAACGCCACCACCGTCAGACCCAGCGAGAGGGTGCTGATGGTCTCCACCCAGGGGCCGAGGAACTCGATCGAGCCGTAGTTCAGCTTCACCTCACCCTCCCACCAGCCGAACCGGCGGGCGAAGTGCAGCGGCAGCGCGCCCAGCGACTCCACCTCGGTGCCCCGGTCCCGCTGGAACGTCAGGAAGGCCAGCGACCCCGGAGTGGTGACCGCGAACACCGTCAGCAGCAGCACGCCCGTCGCGGCCGTGGACAGCCAGACCGCCTTGCTGCGGACGCCCGCCAGCAGCAGCGCCGGCCAGACCTTCAGCACCGCGCCGAACGCGATGAGCGGGCCGCGCAGCCGCGGCAGCAGCAGGGCCGCCACCGCCACCGCCGAGACGAAGATGTCGTACCGCGCGTACGCCGTCGGGCCGACCAGCGGCACCGCCCACACCCAGTACCAGGCGGCCCGCGGGTTCCGGCGGGCCAGCAGCCCGGTCACCAGAGCGTCGGCCGCGAGGCAGAGCACGATGAAGGCGGCGGTGTACGACAGGAACGGCAGCAGTCCCGGCGCCAGGATCGCCAGCGCCGCACCCGGCGGGTACTGCCAGGTCACGTCGTCCATGGGGAACGTGCCGGTCTGCAGGACCCCGTACCAGCCCTGGTAGATCACTGTGACGTCGACCGTCACGTCCGCACCCGGCAGCGGAATCACCCGGAAGGTGCACAAAAGGAGCAGGATCCGTGTGGCCGACCAGGCCGATGAAAGCTTCAACACCGCGCCATGATGCCCAGGTCGGAGCCCTCAGGGCCACGGGACGCGATAAACGAAACCAGTCCGGTACTGTCGGCAGGCGATGCACAAGACCCTGATCGTGACCAACGACTTCCCGCCGAGGCCCGGTGGCATCCAGGCGTTCCTGCACAACATGGCGCTCCGCCTGGACCCCGACCGGATCGTCGTCTACGCCTCCACGTGGAAGCACAGCGCGGAGGGCCGGGCCGCCACCGCGGCCTTCGACGCCGAGCAGCCGTTCCGGGTGGTCCGCGACCGTACGACCATGCTGCTGCCCACCCCGAGGGTGACGAAGCGGGCGGTCGGACTGCTGCGCGAGCACGGCTGTGAGTCGGTGTGGTTCGGGGCGGCGGCACCGCTGGGCCTGATGGGACCGGCGCTGCGGCGGGCCGGCGCGCGCCGGCTGGTGGCGACCACGCACGGCCACGAGGCGGGCTGGGCGCAGCTGCCTGCGGCCCGGCAGCTGCTGCGCCGGATCGGCGAGGGCACGGACACGCTCACCTACCTCGGCGAGTACACCCGCTCCCGGATCGCCTCGGCGCTCACCGACCGGGCGGCGGACCGGATGGTCCAACTGCCGCCCGGCGTGGACGAGAAGACCTTCCACCCCGACTCCGGCGGCGACGAGGTCCGGGCCCGGCTCGGCCTCTCCGACCGCCCGGTCGTGGTGTGCGTCTCGCGCCTGGTCCCGCGGAAGGGCCAGGACACCCTGATCCGGGCGATGCCGCGGATCCTGGCGGCGGTGCCGGACGCGGTGCTGCTGATCGTCGGCGGCGGGCCCTACGAGGCCGACCTGCGCCGGCTGGCCGCCGCCACGGGGGTCGCGGACTCGGTGGTCTTCACCGGCGCCGTCCCCTGGTCCGAACTCCCCGCGCACTACGGCGCGGGCGACGTCTTCGCCATGCCCTGCCGGACCCGGCGCGGCGGCCTGGACGTGGAGGGACTGGGCATCGTCTACCTGGAGGCCTCGGCCACCGGCCTGCCGGTGGTCGCGGGCGACTCGGGCGGCGCACCGGACGCGGTGCTGGACGGCGAGACCGGCTGGGTGGTCCGCGGCGGCGTCCCGGAGGACTCGGCGGACCGCATCGTGACCCTCCTGCGGGACCCGGAACTCCGCGCCCGCATGGGCGCCAGGGGCCGCGCCTGGGTCGAGGAACGCTGGCGCTGGGACCTCCTGGCCGACCGCCTCCGCGACCTCCTGTAGCGCCGACCGGGCCACGCCCCCACGCCGCCCTCCTCCGGACGAGGTCTGGGGGAGGGCGGCGTGGGGGAACTTCCGGGCGGAGCCCGTTAGACCCCCGCACCCGCGCGGAAGGGATCGCCCCGACGCGCGCCGCACCATCGCAGCGCGCCCTGCGCCAGGGAGTGCCGAGAACCATGGACGACCAATCGCTGCGCGGAACCGTGGCCCTGGTGACCGGCGCGTCGAGCGGCATCGGCCGCGCGACGGCCCTCGCCCTGGCCGCCCGCGGCGCGGCGGTCGCGCTCACGGCCCGCCGCGCCGAGCTGCTGCGGGAGCTCGCAGCGGAGATCCACGCGGCCGGCGGCACCGCCCTCCCGCTCGCCGCGGACATCGCCGACCACGAGGAGGCCGCCGAGGCGGTGCGCTTCACCGTGGCCGAACTCGGCCGCCTCGACACCCTGGTGAACAACGCCGGGCTGATGCTCCTCGGACACGTCACGCAGTCCGCGACCGCCGACTGGCAGCGCATGGTGGACATCAACCTGACCGGACTGATGCACACCACGCACGCGGCCCTGCCGCACCTGCTCGAAGCCGCCGCCCAGGGACCGCGCCGGGTGGCCGACCTGGTGAACATCTCCTCGGTGGCGGGCCGCCACGCCTTCGCCGGGAGCGCCGCCTACTGCGCCACCAAGTTCGGCGTGAACGCGTTCAGCGAATCCGTGCGCCAGGAGCTCGCCCGGCAGCACGTACGGGTCTGCGTGGTGGAGCCCGGCAGTGTGGACACCGAGCTGCGCACCCACAACGTCCCCGAGGTGCAGCAGGCGATCGACCAGGTGCTCGGCGCGATCGAGCGCCTGCGGCCGGAGGACGTCGCGGACGCGGTGGCGTACGCCGTCACCCGCCCCCGTCACGTCGCCCTCGCCGAGATCCAGGTCCGCCCCACCGAGCAGGTGTGACGCCGCGGGCGAGCCGCCGCCCCACCCCGCGCAGCCAGAGCTGACTGTCACGCTCAACCGTGGCTGCGCCACGTATGGGCGGAAGGCCGGATTCCGCCCATGATGCGGCCATGACACCAAACCTGACGCGGCGTCACATACTGGGCCTCGGTGCCCTCCAGACCGCCGCCGCCCTCGGCTTCACCAGAATCGGCCTGTCCCCGGCGTCCGCCGACGAACCACCCCCGGCCGCCCACTACGCCCCGGCCGTCGTCGTCGGCTCCGGTTACGGTTCCGCCGTGGCCGCGCTCCGGCTCGGCCAGGCCGGCGTACGGACCGTCGTCCTCGAAATGGGCCGGCTGTGGAACACCCCCGGTCCCGACGGCAGGATCTTCCCGTCCACCACCGCCCCCGACCGCCGCTCCATGTGGTTCCGCACCCGCACCGAGGCCCCCCTCGCCCAGTTCCTCTGGCTGGACGTGGTCAACCGCAACATCAGCCCCTACCCCGGCGTGCTGGACCGCGTCCACTACGGCGACATGTCCGTGTACGTCGGCCGCGGCGTCGGCGGCGGCTCACTCGTCAACGGCGGCATGGCGCCCACGCCCCGCCGCTCGTACTTCACCGAGGTCCTCCCCGGCGTCGACGCCGACGAGATGTACGGGACGTACTTCCCCCTCGCCCGCCGGATGCTCGGGGTCAACGACATCGACCCGGCCTGGTTCGAGTCCACCGAGTGGTATCGCTTCGCCCGGATCTCCCGCAAGCACGCCGCGAACACCGGCCTGCGCACCGTCTTCGTGCCCAACGTCTACGACTTCGAGCACATGAAGCGCGAAGCGGCGGGCCAGGCCCCGAAGTCCGCGCTCGCCGGAGAGGTCATCTACGGCAACAACCACGGCAAGAAGAGCGTCGACAAGACCTACCTCGCCGCCGCCCTCGGCACCGGCAACGTCACCATCGAGACCCTGCAGCGGGTCACCGCGGTCCGCCCCGACCCGGCGGGCGGCTACGTCCTCACCGTGCAGGGCATCGACGAGTCCGGCCGGGTCACCGGCACCCGCGAACTCGGCTGCCGCCGGCTGTTCCTGGGCGCCGGCAGCCTCGGTACCACCGAGATCCTGCTCCGGGCCCGGGAGACCGGCACCCTGCCCGCCCTCAGCGAGCAGGTCGGCCTCGGCTGGGGCACCAACGGCAACGTGATGACCGCCCGCGCCAACCACCTCTGGGACACCGTCGGCGCCCGCCAGTCCACCATGCCCGCCCTGGGCATCGACGACTGGGACAACACCGGCAACCCGGTGTTCGCCGAGATCGCGCCCCTCCCCATGGGGCTGGAGCACTGGATCTCGCTCTACCTGGCGATCACCAGGAACCCCGAGCGCGGGCACTTCACGTACGACGCCGCCACCGACTCGGCCCGCCTCAACTGGCGGCGGGACCAGAACGCCCCGTCCGTCAACGCCGCCAAGCGCCTCTTCGACCGGGTCAACCGGGCCAACGTCACGGTCTACCGGCACGACCTGTTCGGCGAGAACAAGGCCTTCGCCGACACCTTCACCTACCACCCGCTGGGCGGCTGCGTGCTCGGCCGGGCCACCGACGGATACGGGCGGGCCCGCGGCTACCAGGGCCTGTACGTGGTCGACGGTTCGCTGATCCCGGGCTCCCTCGGCGTGAACCCGTTCGTCACCATCACGGCACTGGCCGAACGGAACATGGCCCGGATCCTCGCCGAGGACCCGAGCTAGTCCGGAACAGCCGCGCGAGCGGCGCCGGCCACGCCGGCCACGCCGTCGGCATCAGCCGCCCGGCGGCCCAGCCGCTCAGCCGTGGTAAAGCGCCTCGATCTCGTCCGCGAAGTCCTTCGCCACCACGTTCCGCTTCAGCTTCAGCGAGGGCGTGATGTGGCCCGACTCCTCCGTGAACTGGGAGCCGAGAATGCGGAACTTCCGCACCGATTCCGCCTTGGAAACCGCAGCGTTGCCGTCATCGATCGCCTTCTGGACGGCGGCGATCAGCTCCGCGTCCTCGCGCAGCTCCGCCGCCGTCACACCCGCCGGCTTCCCGTTCTCCTGCGCCCAGCGGCCGAGGAACTCCTCGTCGAGGGTCACCAGCGCGGCCACGAACGGCCGGCCGTCGCCCACCACCATGCACTCCGCGACCAGCGCGTGCGCCCGGATCCGGTCCTCGATCACCGCGGGGGCCACGTTCTTGCCGCCCGCCGTGACGATGAGCTCCTTCTTCCGCCCGGTGATGGCGAGGTAACCGTCCTCGTCCAGGGTGCCGACGTCACCGGTGTGGAACCAGCCGTCGGTCAGTGCCTCCGCGGTGGCCGACTCGTTCTTCCAGTACTCCTTGAAGATGTGCTCGCCGTGCAGCAGCACCTCGCCGTCGTCCGCGATGCGCACCACGGAGCCCGGCAGCGGCTGGCCGACCGTACCGATCTTCGGGCGGTCCCAGGGGTTGAAGGCCGTGGCCGCGCAGGACTCGGTCAGGCCGTAGCCCTCCAGCACGGTGAAGCCGATGCCCCGGTAGAAGTGTCCGAGCCGCTCGCCCAGCGGGGCACCGCCGGAGATCGCGTACTCGCCGCGGCCGCCGAGGACGGTGTGCAGCTTGCTGTAGACCAGCTTGGAGAAGATCTTGTGCTTCAGCCGCAGCCCGAAGCCCGGCCCGCCCGGGGTGTCCAGCGCCCGGCTGTACGCGATCGCCGTCTCGGCCGCCGCGTCGAAGATCCGGCCCTTGCCGTCGGCCTGGGCCTTCGCCCGGGCCGAGTTGTAGACCTTCTCGAACACCCGCGGCACGCCCAGGATCAGGGTCGGCCGGAAGGACGCCAGCTCGTCGGTCAGGTTCTTGATGTCCGGCACGCAGCCCAGGCGGATCGGCGCCAGCACCGACGCGACCTCCACCAGCCGCCCGAACACGTGGGCCGCCGGCAGGAAGAGCAGCACCGAGCAGTCGCCGGTACGGAACAGCGGGCTCAGCCGCTCCACCACGTTGCCGCACTCGGCGAAGAAGTTGCGGTGGGTCAGCACGCAGCCCTTGGGACGGCCGGTGGTGCCCGAGGTGTACACGATCGTGGCCGGGTCGTCGGCGTTCGCCAGGGAGCTGCGCTCGTCCAGCTCGGCGTCGGTGACGCCGGCGCCGGCCGCCGTCAGGGTCTCCAGCGCGCCCTGCTCGATCTCCCAGACCTCGCGCAGCTCCGGCAGCGCGTCGCGCAGCGAGGCCACGGCCGAGCTGTGCCCGGCACCCTCGACCACCGCGGCCACCGCGCCGGAGTCACCGAGGATCCACTGGATCTGCTCGGGGGAGGAGGTCTCGTAGACCGGGACGGTGACGGCGCCCGCGCTCCAGATCGCGAAGTCGATCAGCACCCACTCGTAGCGGGTGCGCGAGATCAGCGCGACCCGGTCGCCCGGCTGCACGCCCGCCGCGATCAGGCCCTTGGCCACGGCCCGCACCTCGTCGAGGAAACGGCTCGCGGACACGTCCTCCCAGCCGGAACCGGAAGCGGTCTTGCGGGCCATGACGGCAGTGTCGGGATGCTGCGCGGCATTGCGGCGGATGAGATCCGTGAGGTTCCCGTCGGAGGGGACCTCGTACAGGGCCGGAAGGCTGAACTCGCGCAAGACTGCTGCTCCTCTGGGGCGCCATCGCCACGATGTGGACCGACCGGACGTTACCCACCGGTAGTGGGTTCCCGGTAGGGGGAACCGGCCAGATGTTCCGTGCGTCACATGACGCGGCATTGATGCGTCGACAGTAGTCCACCCCTTTCCGGACTTGGAAGTAACCGCAGGTCCGGCGGGCTGCGACGGCCTCTGGTCCGGGCGGGCGGCTCCCCCTAGGCTGGCCGTCATGAGGGGATCAAAACGCGGCACGCGGGTCCACGTCGTCAGCGACGTCCACGGCAACACCGAGGCCCTGGCCAGAGCGGGCGAGGGTGCCGACGCCCTGGTCTGCCTCGGTGACCTGGTCCTCTTCCTCGATTACGCCGACCACTCGCGCGGGATCTTCCCCGACCTCTTCGGCGCCGAGAACGCCCACCGGATCGTCGCCCTGCGCACCGAGCGGCGGTTCGCCGAGGCCCGGGAGTTCGGCCGAGACCTGTGGGCCGCCCTCCCCGGCGACAAGGCCCGCGAACAGGTCATCGAGGAGGCCGTACGCCGTCAGTACGCCGAAATGTTCGCCGCCTTCCCCACCCCGACCTACGCCACCTACGGCAATGTCGACATACCGACCCTGTGGCCGGAGTACGCCGGAACCGGAACCACTGTCCTGGACGGCGAGCGGGTCGAGATCGGCGGCCGGGTCTTCGGCTTCGTCGGCGGCGGCCTGCCCACGCCGATGCGCACCCCCTACGAGGTCGACGTCGAGGAGTACGCGGCCAAGGTCGAGGCCCTCGGCGAGGTGGACGTGCTCTGCTCGCACATCCCGCCGGAGGTCCCGGAGCTCTGCTACGACACCGTCGCGCGCCGCTTCGAGCGGGGCAGCGCCGCCCTGCTCCAGGCGATCCTGCGCACCCGCCCCAAATACGCCCTTTTCGGCCACGTCCACCAGCCGCTGGCCCAGCGCATGCGGGTCGGCGGCACCGAGTGCGTGAACGTCGGCCACTTCGCGGCGACCGGGAGGCCGTGGGCCCTGGAGTGGTGACCGCCGGGCATCGGGGAGCGGCCACGCGGGCCGGGGCAGAGGGCCCGCAGGACTGGGGAGAGGCGACCCGCGGGACCGGGGAGAGGCGACCGAAGGGGCGGGGGAGAGGTGACCCGAGGGGGCGGGGAGAGGCGGCCCGCAGGCCGGGGCGAGGCGACCTCCTGGGCCCTGGAGTGGCGACTCCACGACGCGCGGTAGCCTTCACGCGGGGCGGCCGGAGGCCGCGCAGTCCTCGAATTCCCCCAGCTCCCGCTGGGAGGTACCACCAGCCCGGAGGAGCCACCGCGATGGCGGAACACACCAGCTCGAGCATCACGATCGATGCGGCGCCGGCCGACGTCATGGCGGTGATCGCCGACTTCGCCCGCTACCCGGAGTGGACCGGCGAGGTGAAGCAGGCCGAGGTCCTCGCCACCGACGCCGAAGGCCGCGCCGAGAAGGTGCGCCTGGTCCTGGACGCCGGCGCCATCAAGGACGACCACACCCTCCTCTACACCTGGAAGGGCGCCGACGAGGTCAGCTGGACCCTGGACAAGTCCCAGATGCTCCGCCAGCTCGACGGCTCCTACCGGCTGGCCCCGCTGGGCGCGGGCGACCGGACCGAGGTCACGTACCAGCTGACCGTGGACGTCAAGATCCCGATGCTCGGCATGATCAAGCGCAAGGCCGAGAAGGTCATCATCGACCGCGCACTGGCCGGCCTGAAGAAGCGCGTGGAGTCCGCGACCTGACGCACGGCCCGGACGCCCGGCCCTGACCGGCCACTCCCACACAGGGCCGGGGCCCCGTCCCGTATCGCCCAACAGCTCCGGCTCTCAGGCTGCGCCGCCTCAGGTCCGCAGGAAACCACGCGACCGGCCACGGCCGGTCCGCCGCGAACCGGCGGGTGGGCGGGCGGGCCATGGGCGAAGCCCCACGACATCCGGCCCGGCCACACCGGAGCGAGGGCATCCACGGACTGCCCGGCGCGGCCCGGACACGGCTCGGCCTGGCACGGCCCGGCCCGGTGCGGGACGGTGCACGCCCCGGTGTCGCGCCCTGGTCCCGCCGGACTCCGGGTCGGAGCCGCACGACCGCATTCCTGACCCCGCGCCGACGCGAGGCCGGGAGCGGAGTCCCCGCCGTCTCCGCACCCGAGTCATGCCGGGGTCGGGGCGGCGCCCCCGCGGGGTCGGGACCCGCGAGGGGTTCACGGGCGGAGCCCCCAAGAGGGTGGGGCCCGGGACCCGCGAGAGGCGGGGGCGAAGTCCCGGTACGGCGTGGGGGCGGAGCCCCCACGACGGGGGGCTGGGCTGAGCCCCGGTTCGGGAAGGGGCGGGGCGGGGAGGAAGCCCCGCGCAGCGGACCACGACGACAACGACCGACGGAGTACGCCACACCATGCACACCCTGCTCGTCACCGGCCCAGGCGGAGCCGGCCGCACCACCGTGGCCGCCGCCACCGCCCTCGCGGCCGCACAACGCGGGCAGCGCGTGCTCGTCATGTCCGGAGACACCGCCGACCCCCTCGGCACACTGCTCGGCCCGCCCCGCGGCCCGGCCGCCGACTTCGCGCCCGGCCTGCGCGCCGAACCCGTCGCCGCCGACGGCCTCTGGCGGGCCCGGATCGACTCCGGCGACGACTTCCGGGAGGGCCTGGCCGAGCTCCAGGAACGCGGCACCGCCGTACTCGGCATGCTCGGCGCCCGGCCCCTGTCCGCCGAGGAACTCACCGAACTGCCCGGCGCGGAACAGTTCGCCCTGCTCCGCGCCCTGCGCAGGGCCGCAGGCACGGACACCGGCACGGACACCGGCGCCGGCAGGGACACCGGCACCTCCCGCACCACCCCCTTCGACCTCGTCGTCGTGGACATGCCGCCGCTCGACCAGGCGCTGGCCGCCCTCGCCCTCCCCGCCCAGCTCCGCCGCTACCTCACCCGCCTCGTCCCCGCCGAGCGGCAGGCCGCCCGCGCCCTGCGCCCCGTACTGGCACAGCTGGCCGGAGTGCCCATGCCCGCGCAGTGGCTCTACGAGACCGCCACCCGCTGGGACGCGGAACTCGCCGCCGTCCAGGCGGTCATCGAGGCCGACACCACCTCCGTACGGCTGGTCGCCGAGCCCGGCCCGGCCGCCGCCGAGGCCCTGCGGCTGGGCCGGCTCGGCCTGGCCCTGCACGGGCTGCCCGCCGGCCCGGTGATCGCCAACCGCATGGTCCCCAACGGCTCCGGCGACCCCTGGCTGGCCGGTCTCGCCGCCGAACAGGACAAGTACGCCACCGGGTGGGGCGCGTACCGGCCGCTGCCCCACCTCGGCCGGGCACCCCGCGGCCCCGAGGACCTGGCCCTGCTCGACCCCGGCCCGGTCCCGGCCCCCGACCGCGCCGCCTGGCCGGTCGAGGACCGTCGTGCCGAGGACGGGCTGCTGGTCTGGGCGGTGCCGCTGCCCGGCGCCGAGAAGCGGGAGCTCGACCTGGTCCGGCGCGGCGACGAACTGCTGCTCGGCGTGGGCCCGTACCGCAGGATCGTTCCCCTCCCCTCGGCACTGCGCCGCTGCACCGTCTCGGGCGCCTCCCTCGCCGACGGCGCCCTCCGGATCCGCTTCACCCCGGACCCGGCCCTCTGGCCGAAGCGCTGACTCCGAGCCGGTACGGGGAGGACCGGGAGCAACACCGCCGGACCCAGCCCCATACCCCCGTTCGGGTAACGTCGGAGGTATCCGCCAGTGTCCGCCCCAGCTGCCGCAGGAGAGTCCGCCATGAGCGAGGCCACCGACCGTCCCGCCGACGACGACGCCTGGGCGAAGGCCTGCGCGGAGGACCTCGCCGCCGAGCGGGCCCGCCGTACGGAACGGAACGCGGCCGGTGGCAGTGGCAGCGGCACCGGGACCGCCGCCGAGGAGCTGTTCAAGCTCTTCGAAGCCGTCGCGGACAAGGTGTCCGGGCTGAACAACCCGCTGTTCGGCACCGCCGCCCAGGGCGCCGTCCGCCAGTTCGTCAACCAGGCGAAGAGCGCCGCCAAGCCCGTCATCGAACGCAATCCGGAGGTCTTCGACCACCTCGCCGCCGCCGGTTCCGAGCTGCTCGCGGCCTACCGCACGGCGGTGGAGGGCCACGAACGCCGCTGGACCCGCGGCGACACCACGGGTGACCACACGGAACAGCCCCGCCACCCGGACCAGGGCCCCGCCCGCGACAGCGCGGGCGACCGCGGCCGTGACCCGCGCGACGACGGATTCGGCGACGGATTCGGCGACGGGAACGGCGACGGGAACGGCGACGGACTCGGCCCTTCGGGTCGAATCGACCTCGACTGAGTCACGGCCGCCCTCCGGTACCTTTGGCCGTGGCGGGGTTTGACCGGAAACCGAGGGACTAATGGGACTCACCATCGGCGTCGACATCGGCGGCACGAAGATCGCGGCCGGCGTGGTCGACGAAGAGGGCACCATCCTTGAGACGTACAAGGTGCCCACCCCGCCGACCGCGGACGGCGTGACGGAGGCGATCTGCGCCGCCGTCGCGGAGGTCAGCAGCAACCACGCCGTCGAGGCGGTCGGCATCGGCGCCGCCGGATACGTCGACGACAAGCGCGCGACCGTACTCTTCGCGCCCAACATCAACTGGCGGCACGAGCCGCTCAAGGACAAGGTCGAGCAGCGCATCGGCCTCCCCGTGGTCGTCGAGAACGACGCCAACGCCGCCGCCTGGGGCGAGTACCGCTTCGGCGCGGGCCAGGGCCACGAGGACGTCATCTGCATCACCCTGGGCACCGGCCTCGGCGGCGGCATCATCATCGGCAACAAGCTGCGCCGCGGCCGCTTCGGCGTGGCCGCCGAATTCGGGCACATCCGGGTGGTCCCGGACGGCCTGCTGTGCGGCTGCGGCAGCCAGGGCTGCTGGGAGCAGTACGCCTCCGGCCGTGCTCTGGTGCGTTACGCCAAGCAGCGCGCCAACGCCACCCCGGAGCGGGCCGAGATCCTCCTCGGCCTCGGCGACGGCACCATCGAGGGCATCGAGGGCAAGCACATCAGCCAGGCCGCCAGGGCCGGCGACCCGGTGGCCGTGGACTCCTTCCGCGAGCTGGCCCGCTGGGCCGGCGCCGGTCTCGCCGACCTCGCGTCCCTCTTCGACCCGTCCGCGTTCATCGTCGGCGGCGGGGTCTCCGACGAGGGCGAGCTGGTCCTCGAACCGATCCGCAAGTCCTTCCGGCGCTGGCTGATCGGTGCCCAGTACCGGCCGCACGCGCAGGTGCTGGCCGCGCAGCTCGGCGGCAAGGCCGGCCTGGTCGGCGCCGCGGACCTGGCCCGCCAGGGCTGACGAGGACCGTTCGGGACCGGGTCGGGACCGATCGGGACCGTTCGGGACCGACCAGGGCCGAACCGGCCGCCGGCCGGGGCTGTGACTCCGGTGTCTGCCCGCCGCGCCCCCTGTGGGCACGGCGGGCAGCGGCATATGTTGCCCCACATGGATGATCTGCCTCAGTCCCACACGGAATCGGACGGCTCCGCGGTGATCCGGGTGCTCTCCTACAACCTCCGCTCCATGCGCGACGACGAGGACGCCCTCGCCCGGGTGATCCGCGCCTGCTCCCCGGACCTGGTCTTCGCCCAGGAGGCACCCCGTTTCTTCCGCTGGCGCAAACACGCCGCCCGGCTGGCGGCGAAGGCCGAACTGGTGGTGCTCGGCGGCGGAGCGACCGCCGCCGGACCCCTGCTGATGTGCTCGCTGCGCGCCCACGTGGAGCGCACCGAGGACGTGCTCCTGCCGCTCACCCCGGGCCTGCACCGCCGGGGCTTCGCGACCGCGGTCGTAAGGATCGCCGACGCCAGGGTCGGGCTGCTGAGCACGCACCTCTCCCTCCAGCGGGCGGAACGCGCGACCCAGGTGGAGCTACTGCTGGAGAAACTCCGCGAGCTGGACACCCCGCACGCCATCGCCGCGGGCGACCTCAACGAAACCCCGGACGGCCCGGCCTTCGCCCGGCTGACGGCCGACCTGCAGGACTGCCGGACCGTCGCCCCCTGGGGCGACGAGAACACCTTCCCGACCACCGCCCCGAACCGCCGCATCGACGCCATCCTGACCACCCCCGGCGTGGAGGTCCTGGGCTGCGGCGTCCCCACCCCCACCACCCTGGAGGGCATCACGGAGACCGACCTGAAGTCCGCCTCGGACCACCTCCCGGTCCTGGCGGCGCTGAGGCTGCGGGCTACGGGCTGAGGGGCGGGGCTACGGCTCCACTGCTGCGCCCCGCTCCACCCCCCGAGCCCCACGGGGCCGGGGCGGGGGTTGCCCACCCGCCCCCCGGCACCGCACACCGCGCTGGGTGACGTAGTGGGGCCGGGGCAGCGGCCGGACTGGGCCCGAGGCGGACCGTTCCGCGGGGCGGAGCCGGAGACCGCCGGGACTCAGCCGGGACCTGATCGGTCTGCGGGGCTTGGGGCGCGGGTGCGCGGGGGCTCCGCTGGGTCGGCGTCTGGGGGGTGCCCGGGGGCTGCCCGTCAGTCCCAGTGTCTTTCCGTGCCGGCCGCCGGCGTCAAGGGCGCTCCCTGCGGTCGCGTCGCCTCCGGCGATGGCCCTTCGGGCCACCCTTGACCCCGACGTCCGTCCCGGAACGACAAGGACTGTCGGGCGGCCCCCGGGGGATGGCATGGAGGGACCCGAGGCCAGTCGTCATCGGCTTCGGCGGGCACGGGCGGCGGCTGCCGCTCGGCCAGCCGCCCTTCCGGGCGGACGCAGGGTCGAAGTCGATCAGATCTACGTAATCCAGCTTGGCCCACGCGCACCAGATCGCTACGCGCTCCTGTTTTCTCAGCGGATACGGGCCGCCGGGGGCCGGACATGGGCCGCCCACGATCGCTACGTGCTTCTGCTCGTCGGTGGGTGCGGTTCGCCGGGGGGCGGACATCGGCCGCCCACGATCGCTACGTGCTTCTGCTTGTCGGTGGATGCGGGCCCGCCCGATGGCGAATGCCCGCAGTCCTGGGCTCGGAGGATGGCGCCAACGATCGCTACCCGCACTCGCCGTCCGGCGGGAGCGCGTAGCGATCGTTGGCGGCCTATGTCCGGCCCCCGGCAGCCCGCACCCGCCATCCGACAGGAGCGCTTAGCGATCCAAGGCGCCTGGGCCGAGCTGGATTACGTGGATCTGATCGACTGCACTGCTGCGTCCGCCCGAATGGGCGGCTGGCCGGGCGGAGCTGCTGCTTGTGCCCGCCAACGCCACCGCTTCAGGACCCGTAGGTCCCCCTATGCCGTTCCCCCGGGGGCCGCCCGACAGTCCTTGTCGTTCCGGGACGGACGTCGGGGTCATGGGTGGCCCGAAGGGCCATCGCCGGAGGCGACGCGACCGAAGGGAGCGCCCTTGACGCCGACGTCCGGCACGGAAGGACGATGAGGACTGACGGGCAGCCCCCGGGCACCTCCTGATTCCGTCCAGGAGTGCCCGGCGCCTCTCACCCCGCCCCACAGGTTGGTCGAGTGTGGCCGGAGCCTGGCGGTTGCCCGCGACCTCGCGGGTGGGGGGGCGTACCCCCCCGTCCCTCAGACCACCGCGCCCCGGCCCGGGTCGTCGTCGTCCTCGTCGTCGCCGTGGGACATGCGGGCGATCAGGGTGGCGAAGCCGCCCAGGAAGCCGCCCACACCCAGGGTGGTCAGCCACCACGTCATGTCCCACTGGAGCACCACCGCGAGCAGCAGCAGCACCGGGCCGCCGATGACGGCGAGCCAGGCGAACTTGGCCGTGGTGTCCGCCTCGGGGAGCGGGGGCGGCTCCGGCGGGACGAAGTGGCCCTCGTCGGACATGTCGAGGTCGTCGTCGGACGGCTCGGCCAGGGAGTGGTCGCGGGGGCCGGCCCCGCCCACACCCGGTGCGAAGACGACCGAGCTGCCCAGCGGGCCGCCGGTGTCCTTCCCCGCACCCCCGGTGTCCTTCTCCGTGCTCGTCCCCGTGCTCGTCCCCGTGCTCGTCCCCGTGCTTGTCCCCGTGTCCTTCTCCGGCGGCTTCGGGGACGCGGCCGGGGGCTCCGGCTGGACGTCCTCCTCGGGCAGCAACAGGTTCTCGATCGGTTTGAACGGCCGGGCGCCCGGCGGGTCCGGTGGTTCCTCGCCGTACCCGGCGACGATCGCCGCCCAGGCCGCTTCCTCGTCCAGCGGCGGGACGCCGCCCGACGGCTCCTCCTGCTCAGCCACCTGTAGCCGCCCCCTCCCTGTCGCTCGTTCCCGCGAGCCTTCCGATGAACGCGTAGCTGTCCGCGAAGATCTGCTCCGCGTCATGGTCCAACGTCGCGACGTGGTAACTCTGTTCCAGGAGGGTCTCCGTCAGGTCGGTGGAGGACACCCGGGCCAGTACGCGCGCCGAGTCGACGGGCGGGACAACGTGGTCCTGCGGGCTGTGCAGCACCAGCAGCGGCTGCGTCACCTGCGGCAGCTCCCCGTCCACCAGCTGCAGGAACTTCCGCAGTGAGTCCGCCGCCCGGGTCGGCACCCGGTCGTAGCCGACCTCCGCGGAGCCCGGCTTGGCGATGTCGCTCGCGATGCCCGGGGTGGACCGTACGAAGTGCTTGACCACCGGAAGGGTCACGGCCAGAGGGTCGTGCACCTTGTTCGCCGGGTTGACGACGACCACGCCGGTGATCGCGTCCCCGTGCCTGGCCGCCAGCCGCAGGGACAGCGCCCCGCCCATGGACAGGCCGAACACGAACACCTTGGTGCACCGGCCCAGCAGCTCGCGCAGGGCACGGTCGACCTCGGCGTACCAGTCCTCCCAGCCGGTCAGCTGCATGTCCTGCCAGCGCGTGCCGTGACCGGGCAGCAGCGGGAGGGAGACCGTCAGACCGCGCTCGGCCAGATACTCGGCCCACGGCCGCAGGGACTGCGGGGAGCCGGTGAAGCCGTGGCAGAGGAGGACGCCTACATCTCCGCCGTCGTGGCGGAACGGCTCGGCACCGGGGAGGACGGGCACCTGGATCTCCTTGAGAGGGATGTGGACGAGAACGAAGAGGACAGCGGGAGCACTGGCGAAGGCGACGGCAGTGACCAAAAACGGCGGAAACGACGACGAGGGGGCGGCGCTCGGCGCACGGGTGCGCCGTGTGACTTCACGGTACGCGACGGCGCAGGCACCGACCAGGGTCGTAGGGCTCTCCGGGCACAGCCAGGGGTTAAGGTCTGTTCGACAGACACAGGAAGGCTCATCAGTTGATCTACGGCGCCATGAAGTTCTCCATCGGGGGTTCCCTGAAGCTCGCCTTCAGGCCGTGGGTGGAGGGCCTCGAGAACATTCCCGCCGAGGGGCCTGCGATCCTCGCGAGCAACCACCTGTCGTTCTCCGATTCCTTCTTCCTTCCCGCGGTACTGGACCGCAAGGTCACCTTCATCGCCAAGGCCGAGTACTTCACCTCGCCCGGCGTGAAGGGCAAGCTCACCGCCGCGTTCTTCAAGGGCGTGGGCCAGCTCCCGGTGGACCGCTCCGGCGCCCGCGGTGCCGGCGAGGCGGCCATCAAGAGCGGCATCGAGGTCATCGAGCGCGGTGAGCTGTTCGGTATCTACCCGGAGGGGACGCGTTCCCCCGACGGCCGGCTCTACCGTGGCAAGCCCGGCGGCCTCGCCCGGGTCGCCCTGGCCACCGGCGCGCCCGTGATCCCCGTCGCGATGATCGACACGGAGAAGATCCAGCCGCCCGGCAAGGTCGTCCCGAAGCTGATGCGTCCGGGCATCCGGATCGGCAAGCCGCTGGACTTCAGCCGCTACATGGGCATGGACGGCGACCGCTTCATCCTCCGCTCGGTGACCGACGAGGTCATGTACGAGATCATGAAGCTCTCCGGCCAGGAGTACGTCGACATCTACGCGACGGCCGCCAAGCGGCAGATCGCGGATGCCGAGAAGGCTGCCAAGGAAGCGGAGAAGGCCTCCAGGGAGGCCGAGAAGGCCGAGAAGGCCGCCAGAGAGAAGGACAAGGGCGGGGAGTGACCCGTCGGGGCCGTCCGCGAGGAGGCCCGCGAAGGGTGGGGGAGATGGTCAAGCGCGAGCGCGTGGTGCGTATGTCGGTCGAGCAGCCGCTGTGGCGGGCTCTGACCGTCTACCGTCTGCTCACCGTGGTCTACGCGGTGCTGCTGTTCGTGTCCGCCCACCGGGACTTCGTCCGGCCCTGGGTCGCCATCGGCTACCTCGCCGTGCTCGCCGTGTGGACCGTGGCCACCACCCCGAAGGTGGCCAACGCCGCCAGCTGCACCAGGCGGTTCCTCGGCGCCGACCTCGCGCTCGCCCTGACCGGCATCCTCCTCACCCCGCTCGCCGACGACCCCGCGCGGATAGCGGACGGCGGCCCCACCATCCCCAGCATCTGGACGGCGGGCTCGGTCCTCGCCTTCGCGATCAAGGGAGGCTGGCGCTGGGCGGGCTTCGCGTCCACCTTCGTGGCCGTGGCCAACATCGCCCAGCGCGGCGAACCCACCCGGGACACCCTGCACAACGTCCTGCTGGTGTGGGTCGCCTCGATCGCCATCGGGTACGTCGTCGAGGTCGCCCGGGCCAGCGAGGCCACCCTGGCCCGCGCCCTGGAGATCGAGGCCGCGACCCGTGAGCGGGAGCGACTGGCCCGGGATATCCACGACGGGGTCCTGCAGGTCCTCGCCATGGTCCAGCGGCGCGGCAGCGAGATCGGCGGCGAGGCGGCGGAGCTGGGCCGGATGGCGGGGGAGCAGGAGGTGGCGCTGCGCACCCTGGTGGCGGGCGGGCTGGTGCCGCCCTCCCGGGTCTCCCGAGACGCCGCGCACGGCGCCCTGGTCGACACGGTCGACGTGTCCGACCCCAGGGCGGACGAGGACGGGCTCGCCGAGATCGACCTGCGCACCCTGCTGGCCCCGCACGCCGGGTCCCGGGTGAGCTTCGCGGAGCCGGGCGCACCGGTGCCGCTGCCGGGCCCGGCGGCCCGGGAGCTGGCCGCCGCCGTCGGGGCCGCGCTCGACAACGTGCGCAAGCACGCCGGCGACGGGGCCCGTGCCTGGATCCTGCTGGAGGACTGGGGCGACGAGGTGATCGTCACGGTCCGCGACGACGGGCCCGGGATCCCGCCGGGCAGGCTCGACCAGGCGGCCGGCGAGGGCCGGATGGGAGTGGCCCTGTCCATCCAGGGCCGGCTGCGTGACCTCGGCGGCACCGCCGAGCTGGTGTCCGTACCGGGACAGGGCACCGAAGTGGAACTGAAGGTACCCAGGGGGAGGACGGACAAGCGATGACCGCCGATGTGAGGGACAGCGCCGACGTGAGCGGCATCAAGGTGATGGTCGTGGACGACCATCCGATGTGGCGGGATGCGGTCGCCCGCGACCTCGGCGCGGCCGGGTTCGAGGTGGTCGCCACCGCCGGGGACGGCCCGCAGGCGGTCCGCCGTGCCCTGGCGGCCGGCCCCGACGTGCTCGTCCTCGACCTCAACCTGCCCGGTATGCCCGGGGTCCAGGTCTGCAAGGAGCTGGTCGGGGTCAACCCGGCGCTGCGCGTGCTGGTGCTGTCGGCGAGCGGTGAGCACGCCGACGTACTGGAGGCCGTGAAGTCGGGGGCCACCGGCTACCTGCTGAAGTCCGCGGGTGCCGGGGAGCTGATCGACGCGGTGCGCCGTACGGCGGTCGGGGACCCGGTGTTCACGCCGGGCCTGGCCGGGCTGGTGCTCGGCGAGTACCGGAGGCTGGCCACCGAGCCGGCGCCGGTGGCCGCCGACGAGCCGAAGGCTCCGCAGCTGACCGACCGGGAGACCGAGGTGCTGCGGCTGGTGGCCAAGGGGTTGTCGTACAAGCAGATCGCGGAGCGGCTGGTGATCTCGCACCGCACGGTGCAGAACCACGTCCAGAACACCCTCGGCAAGCTGCAGCTGCACAACCGGGTGGAGCTCGTCCGCTACGCCATCGAGCGGGGCCTCGACGACGCCTGAGGCGACCGGCTCCCCGGGCCGGCCGTGCGGGTCGTACGGGCCGTACGGGCGACCGCGAACAGGACCGCTCCGCAGCCGGCCACCAGGATCCAGCCGGGCCGCGAGGCCTGCGCGAGACCGGCCGGTCCGGCACCCGCGACCAGGCCGCCCGCGACGGCGATGCCGATCGCGGAGCCGAGCTGACGGGCGGCGGACGTGATCGCCCCGGCCACCCCGGCCCGGGCGGGCGGGAGCCCGCCGACCGCGGTGTTGGTGATCGGGGCGTTGGCGAAGCCGAACCCGATGCCGATGAGCAGGTACGCGAACAGCAGCAGGGCCACGCCGGTGCCGTCGCCGAGCCGGGCCAGGCACAGCCCGCCCGCGGTGAGGAAACCGCCGGCCAGGAGGAGCGGCAGCCGCGGTCCGGTCCGGCCGGTCAGCCGCCCGGACCAGGGCGCGCAGACGGTCGCCCCGAGGGCCATGGGCAGGGTCGCCAGCCCGGAGGCCGGCGGCGTCCAGCCCCGGACCTGCTGCAGATAGAAGGTGTTGAGCAGCAGGGCCGTGCTGAGGGCGACGAACACGGCCACCGCCCCGAGGAACGCTCCGCGGAAGGCCGGCTCCCGGAACAGCCCCAGGTCCACGAGCGGCTCCCGCCGCCGGGACTCCACCCGCACGAACGCGGCGGCGGCCGCGGCGGTCGCCGCGTACCCCGCCAGTGCCGCGGGCGAGGTCCAGCCGATGTGCGGGCCCTCGATGAGCACGCCGACCGAGACGGCGACGAGTACGGTCAGCAGGGCCTGGCCGGGCAGGTCGAGCCGCCGGGCCCGCTCCGCCCGGGACTCCGGTACGAAGACCGCGGTGAGCACCAGCGCGGCCACCACGACCGGCAGGTTGACCCAGAACAGCGACCGCCAGCCGAAGGCGGCGACGAGCGCGCCGCCCGTGACGGGCCCGGCGGCCATGCTCAGTCCGAAGACCGCCGCCCAGACACCGATCGCCTGGGCCCGCTCCCTGGGGTCCGGCATCGCGTTGACCACGATCGCGAGGGCCACGGGACTGAGCATGGAGGCGCCGATGCCCTGTGCGGCCCGGGCGGCGACGAGCACCCCGAGCGACGGGGCGAGCGCGCAGACCAGCGAGGCCGCACCGAACACGGCGAGGCCGCAGCGGAACACCCGGCGGCGGCCGTACCGGTCCGCCAGTGCGCCGGAGGAGATCAGCAGGGCGGCCAGGACGAGGGTGTACGCGTCCACGGTCCACTGCAGGCCGCGGGTGCCGACCCCCAGGCCCTGCCCGATCGCGGGCAGGCCCACGTTGACGATCGTGGTGTCCAGGCCCACCAGGAACATGCTCAGCGCGCAGACGGCCAGCACCGTCCACCGCCCGCGGGCACTCAGGGCCGCCGGAGCACCCGGAGTCCCGGCAGCGCCCGGAGCACCGGCCTTCCCCTTCCCCTTCCCCTGCCCCTTCCCCGTTCCGGTCACCGGCCCGGTTCCCGTCGAAATCCTCGTCTCGGCCATGCTCTGCCCCTCGCGTCCGGAATCACCTTCCCGGCCAGCCTGCGTCCGGAGGGCTCCGACGGCCCAGGAAGTTTGCGGAGACGGCAAAACCGTCGCTCCCCGCCCCTTCGGCTTCCCTCCTGCGGGTGAACCTGGAGCGCGCAACGCCCTGTGGTTCCGCCGGAGTTGCCGCTGCGCGCCGGAAAGACACGGACCGCGTCTCACTAGCGTGACCGCCATGGCGAAAGGAGATTCCATGAAGGTCGGAGTGCTCACCGGCGGCGGCGACTGCCCCGGGCTCAACGCGGTCATCCGCGGCATCGTCCGCAAGGGCGTCCAGGAATACCAGTACGAGTTCGTCGGCTTCCGGGACGGCTGGCGGGGACCGCTGGAGGGGGCCACCGTCCCGCTCGACATCCCGTCCGTCCGCGGCATCCTGCCGCGCGGCGGAACCATCCTCGGCTCCTCCCGGACGAACCCCTTCAAGACCGAGAACGGCGTCCGGGACATCAAGGAGAACCTCGCCAAGAACGAGGTCGACGCGCTGATCGCGATCGGCGGAGAGGACACCCTGGGCGTGGCCGCCCGGCTCCACGCGGAGTTCGGCGTCCCGTGCGTGGGTGTGCCGAAGACCATCGACAACGACCTGTCCGCCACCGACTACACCTTCGGTTTCGACACCGCCGTGGGCATCGCCACCGAGGCCATCGACCGGCTGCACACCACGGCCGAGTCCCACATGCGGGTCCTGGTGGTGGAGGTGATGGGCCGGCACGCCGGCTGGATCGCCCTGCACTCCGGGCTGGCGGGCGGCGCCAACGTCATCCTCATCCCCGAGCAGCGCTTCGACCTGGACCAGGTGTGCGCCTGGGTCACCTCCCGCTTCAAGGCCAGTTACGCGCCGATCGTGGTCGTCGCCGAGGGCGCCATGCCCAAGGACGGCGACATGGTGCTCAAGGACGCGACCAAGGACTCGTTCGGGCACGTACGGCTGTCCGGCGTCGGCGAGTGGCTGGCCAAGGAGATCGAGGCGCGCACCGGCAAGGAGGCCCGGACCACCGTTCTCGGGCACGTCCAGCGCGGCGGCACCCCGAGCGCGTACGACCGCTGGCTGGCCACCCGCTTCGGCCTGCACGCCATCGAGGCCGTGCGGGACGGGGACTTCGGGAAGATGGTGGCGCTGAAGGGCACCGACGTGGTGCGGGTGCCCATCGCCGAGGCCACGACGAAGCTGAAGACGGTGGACCCGGAGCTGTACAGGGAAGTCAGCGTCTTCTTCGGCTGAGTCCGCACTCGGTCCCACGCACCCGCAGGGCCGCCGTGCCCGCAGGGCCGCCGGGGCGCGTCGGCGCCCCGGCGGCACCGGGACCTAGGGGGTGTCTTGTCGATCAGGCCGGATCAGCTCGCGGCGTCTGGCGCCGTGCATCGCAAGGCGGACGATGGAGTCGATGCGGTGGGGGCACCTCCCAGCGGCAGCTGGGGGACATCGGCGACTGAGGACAACGCGGCGAGGCGCGGTGCCAGACGCCGCGAGCCCGGCGTGATCGGCGAGACACCCCCTAGACCTCCGGCACGCCGAGCTCCACCTCGGCCAGCCGGTCCTGGTCCGCGATGATGTCGATCGCGGTGATGGTGCCGGCGTTCTCGCCCTCCCCGAAGGTGAACGACAGGACGAGGAACAGTCGGCCGTGCACGGCCATGGCCAGCCCGACCGAGCCGTCGACCAGTGCGGGACCGGCGAGCCGGGCCCGGGACACGGCCGCCATCGCGCCCTGGGCGACCGCGACCGCGCCGCCCACCCGGATCGGCTCCGGGGTCGGGACCACGAACCGGTCGGCCCGCAGCACCACGTCCGGGTCGAGCAGGGCGAGCAGTGCCTCGAAGTCCCCGCCGCGGGTGGCGGACAGGAACGCGTCCACGACCCGGCGGCGCCGGGTCAGGTCGGCCTCGGGCAGCGGGCTGCCGCCCCTGACCCGGCGGCGGGCCCGGCTGGCCAGCTGCCGGGTCGCCGCCGGGGTCTTCTCGATCAGCCGGGCGATGTCCTCGAAGGGCACGGCGAACATGTCGTGCAGGACGAACGCGACCCGCTCGGCCGGTGCCAGCGTGTCCAGCACCACCAGCAGCGCCACCCCGACCGAGTCGGCCATCACGGCCTCCTGCTCCGGGTCCGTGCCCTCGCCGGACCCGGGCACGTCCGGGCCGGACGCCGGGGCGTCCAGCGACTCCTCGCCGCGGGTCCGCCGCGTCCGCAGGTGGTTCAGGCACACCCGGCCCACCACCGTGGTCAGCCACCCGGTGAGGTTCGAGACCTCGCTGATGTCGGCGCCGCTCGCCCGCAGCCAGGCGTCCTGCACCGCGTCCTCGGCCTCGCTGAGCGAGCCCAGCATCCGGTAGGCCACCGCCCTCAGGTGCGCCCGGTCCGCCTCGAACCGTTCCGCCAGGACCACCTGTCCGGCCGGCCCGCCCGGCACCCCCGACTCCGGCACCCTCGACTCCGACATCCCCGCTCCCCCGCTCGGCCCGCTCAGGACAAGACGACAAGATCCAACGTGAGCATGCCAGGCCCGGCCCGCCCCGCCCGCACGGGCCAGGGCCTACGCCGGTGCCGGGGCCGTGATCCGGGCCAGCAGCTCCCGCACCAGCTCCGCCCCGCGCAGGGTCAGGACCGACTCCGGGTGGAACTGGACCCCGGCGAAGCCGGGGCCGCGCAGCGCGTGCACCTCGTCCGTGGCCGGGTCCCGGGAGACCTCCACGCCCCGCTCCGCCAGCCGGGCCGCGAGTGCTGCGTCGCAGGCCGCCGTGTACGTGTTGTAGAAGCCGACCACCTCCGGCGACCCGAACAGGTCGATCCGGGTCTGCGCCCCCTGCGCCGGCTCCGCCTTGCGGACCAGCGGCAGCCCGAGCTCCGCGGCGAGCAGCTCGTGGCCCAGGCACACCCCGAGGATCACGCGGCCCGAAGGCCCTCGATGAGGGGTGGTGGTCGGGCGGCGGGCGGGCCCGTGCCCGTGCCGGCGACCGGCCAGCAGGTCCGCCGTCAGCGCGCGCAGGCCGCGCATCTTCGGGTCGGCGGAGTCCTCCGGATCGCCGGGACCGGGGCCGAGGAGCACCGGCCCCTCCCACGCCAGGGCGGCAGCCCGCAGCCCGGGATCGTCGTAGCGGCGTACGGACACCTCCAGGCCGGACACCCGCAACAGGTGCGCCAGCATGGCGGTGAAGGTGTCCTCGCCGTCCACCACCAGGGCGCGGCCGGCCGGCCCGGCGGGCCGGTCCTGCATCCGCAGCCAGAACGGGGCCAGGCCGGCCCGCCGGGAGGCCAGTGCCGCCCGCACCCGCGGGTCCTCCGCCAGCGGGGCCGCGGTGCCCTCCGCGTCCCGCGGGGGCGGCCCGGCCGGAGGCCGTACGCCCAGCGCCGCCAGCACCCCGGCCGCCTTCGCGTGGGTCTCGGCGACCTCCCCTGCCGGGTCGGAGTGCCGGACCAGGGTGGCGCCGACCGGCACCCGCACGGTGCCGTCGGGGGCGATGTCGGCGGTGCGGATCAGGATGGGGGAGTCCAGGGTCTGCGTCCCGTTCGCGTCCAGGCCCAGCAGGGCCAGCGCCCCCGCGTAGTAGCCCCGGCCGCCGGTCTCGTACCGCTCGATCACCCGGCAGGCGTTCTGTACCGGTGAGCCGGTCACGGTGGCGGCGAACATGGTCTCCCGCAGCACCTCGCGCACGTCCAGCGAGGAGCGGCCGCGCAGCTCGTACTCGGTGTGGGCGAGGTGGGCCATCTCCTTCAGGCGCGGCCCCACCACCACCCCGCCGCGATCGCCGACGGTGCACATCATCTTGAGTTCCTCGTCGACCACCATGGAGAGCTCCTCGCGCTCCTTGCGGTCGCCGAGGAAGGCCAGCAGCGACTCCGCGGTGGGCCCGCCCGCCGGGTAGCGGTAGGTGCCGCTGATCGGGTTCATCACGACGGTGCCCCCGGTCATCCGGACGTGCACCTCGGGGCTGGCCCCGACCAGCGTGCGCCCGCCCGCCGCCCGCCGCCGCCCCTGCAAGGAAGGCCCTCCGGGCCCGTCCTCGTTTCCGGTGTGCACGACGTACGTCCAGTACGCGCCGCGCTCGCCCGCCAGCAGCCGCCGGAACAGCGCGAGGGCGTCGGCCCGCCCGAACCCGTCGATCCGGCCCCGGTAGGTGCGGCGGATGACGAAGTTCGCCCCCTCGCCCCGGCCGATCTCGTCCTCGATCACCCGGCGTACGGTCCGCGCGTACTCCTCATCGGTGACATCGAAGCCGCCTCCGGTGACGGCGACCGGGTGGTCCGGCAGGGTGGCCAGAGCCTCGGCGAGCGGGAACTCGTACGCCTCCGCCGCGGTCAGGACGCACAGCGGGGTCCCGTCGTCCCGTACGTCGAAGCCGCGCTCCCGGATCTGCCGGAACGGGACCAGGGCGAGCGAGGGCAGCTCGCCCACCGGCAGGTCGGCCAGGGACCCGACCTCCCGGACCGGGCCGGTGAGCACCTCGACGGTGTCGTGGTCGCGGCCCGGGGTACGGCGGCGCAGCAGAGCGAAGGGAGGGCCGTCGGGGTCGAGCAGCCGGTCGAGGAGCGGGCCGAGGGGACTGACCTGACTCATGGGGCGGTTCCTTCCGGGGAATACTGGGAGGACGCGGGGGAACGGCCCGGGAAAGCAAGAAGGCCGCCCCTCGGGCGGCCTTCGCGTCAGTTAACGGGTACGCGCAGTCAGTGGGCCGCCGGATGAGCGGTCCACCACCAGTTCTGGTTGCTGTGCGCGAACATGCCGGTGACCCTACACCCGCGACGGTGTGAATCCGGAGATTCCCGTCTCACGTTGTGGGCACCGGGTCGGACAACGGCCTTCACGACGTAATGTTTACGAGGTGACCGTGAACGCTGAAACCCACGCCCCCGCCGCCAAGGCGACCTGGCGAGACCTGCCCGCGGCGCAGCAGCCTTCGTACCCCGATGCCGAGGCTCTGCGCGCTGTCGTCGCGGACCTCGAGTCGTATCCTCCGCTCGTTTTCGCGGGCGAGTGCGACCAGCTGCGCGCCCGCCTGGGAGCCGTCGCCCGGGGCGAGGCGTTCCTCCTCCAGGGTGGCGACTGCGCCGAGGCCTTCGACGCCGTGTCCGCCGACCACATCCGTGCCAAGCTCAAGACGCTGCTCCAGATGTCGGCCGTCCTGACCTACGCGGCCTCCGTGCCCGTGGTCAAGGTCGGACGCATCGCCGGACAGTACTCCAAGCCGCGCTCCAAGGACACCGAGACCCGCGACGGGGTCACGCTGCCCACCTACCGCGGTGACTCCGTCAACGGCTTCGCCTTCACCGAAGAGGCCCGCGTTCCGGACCCGGAGCGCCTGAAGCGGATGTACCACGCGTCCGCCTCGACGCTGAACCTGGTGCGCGCCTTCACCACCGGTGGCTACGCCGACCTGCGCCAGGTGCACGCCTGGAACCAGGACTTCGTGAAGTCCTCCCCGTCCGGGCAGCGCTACGAGGCGCTCGCGCGGGAGATCGACAACGCCCTGAACTTCATGAAGGCCTGTGGCACCGACCCGGCCGAGTTCAAGGCGGTGGAGTTCTACGCCTCGCACGAGGCGCTGCTGCTCGACTACGAGGGTGCGCTGACCCGCACCGACTCGCGGACCGGCAAGCTGTACGACACCTCGGGCCACATGGTGTGGATCGGTGAGCGCACCCGCCAGCTGGACCACGCGCACATCGAGTTCTGCTCCCGGATCGCCAACCCGGTCGGCATCAAGCTCGGCCCGACCACCACGGTGGACGAGGCTCTGACCTACATCGACCGCCTCGACCCGGACCGCGAGCCCGGCCGGCTGACCTTCGTCGTCCGCATGGGCGCCGACAAGGTCCGCGACAAGCTGCCCGAGCTGGTCGAGAAGGTCACCGCGTCCGGTGCGGTCGTCGCCTGGGTCACCGACCCGATGCACGGCAACACCTTCGAGGCGGCCTCCGGCCACAAGACGCGTCGCTTCGACGACGTGCTCGACGAGGTCAAGGGCTTCTTCGAGGTCCACAAGGCGCTGGGCACCCACCCGGGCGGCATCCACGTGGAGCTCACCGGCGACGACGTCACCGAGTGCGTGGGCGGCGGCGACGAGATCTTCGTCGACGACCTGCACCAGCGTTACGAGACGGCCTGCGACCCGCGGCTCAACCGCAGCCAGTCGCTGGACCTGGCGTTCCTGGTGGCTGAGATGTACCGCGACCAGTGAGTCGTGATCAGTAAGTAGCTTTGTACGAGCTGTGGGGCGTGGATCTGTGATCCGCGCCCCACAGTCGTCTTCAGGCCTTTTAGGGAACCCTAAGTTTGGGTACGGTTAGGTAAGCCTCACCGAATAGGGGATGGCTGGTCCGAGCATTCCTCTCAGGGAGGTGAACCGCGTGTACGTCTGCTCTTGCTTCGGCATCACCGACAAGCAGGTGAAGGAACACGCGGCTGCCGGGGCCTGCACCCCCCGCCAGATCGCCTCGGCCACCAAGGCCGGCACCGACTGCGGATCCTGCGTCCGTACCATCCAGGGCCTGCTGGGCCGGGGTGCGTGCCCCCGCCGCGAGCTGCTGGAGAAGGGCCGTACGGGGGCCGCGGTCCTGGCGCCGGAGTCCGAGCTGGTGGAAGCGGCCTAGCACTCCGGCCGGCCTAGCTCTCCGGCTGCTCGACGAGCTGGGCGATGTAGAGCGGCTCGCCCAGGGTCTCGATGAGTTCCAGCTGGGTGTCGAGGTAGTCGATGTGGTGCTCCTCGTCCTCCAGGATCTCCTCGAAGAGCCGGGCCGAGGTGATGTCACCCTTGCCGCGCATGACCTCGATACCGCGCTTGAGCCGGTCGATCGCCTCCACCTCGACCTGCCGGTCCGCCTGGAACATCTCGGTGAGGGTCTGGCCCACCCGGACGTGGAACAGCCGCTGGTAGTTCGGCAGGCCGTCCAGCATGAGGATGCGCTCGGTGAGCTTGTCCGCGTGCTTCATCTCGTCGATGGATTCTTCACGCGTGTACTTGGCGAGCTTGGTCCAGCCCTTGTTGTCCTGAATGCGGTAGTGCAGCCAGTACTGGTTGATCGCCGTCAGCTCGCCGGTGAGCTGTTCGTTCAGAAACTCGAGGACCTCGGGGTCGCCCTGCATGGCTTCATGCTCCTTCCAGAGCAGGAGAACGTGGCAATGCGCGCATCCTTGCACCGCCACCGATGACCGTCCAGTAAGTGCCTCCTTAGTAGGAGTTGCCCCAATCGCCGTCACCTGGTCATGACCACCCTTGCCGGTCTGTCACCATGGAGTCATGGGTCAGCCGGACAGCCGGGAATCTCCGGGAGCAGAGCAGCTGGAGCTTCCCCCGGGGCAGCGGCTGCAGCGGGGCTGGCCGGTGACGCACTACGGACCCGTCCCCAAGTTCAAGCCGGACCGGTGGGAGTTCAGGGTCTTCGGGGCCACCGCCGACGGCGAGAAACACTGCTGGAACCACGAGGAGTTCTCGGCGCTGCCGTTCGCCTCGGTCGTCGCGGACCTGCACTGCGTGACGAAGTTCAGCATGCAGGGGGCCGAATGGGGCGGGGTGCTCGCCCGTTCCGTGCTCGAGTTGGCGCCGCCGTCGCCGCAGGTCACGCATGTGATGGTGTGGGCCGAGTACGGCTTCAGCTCCAACATGCGGCTGTCGGACTTCGCTTCCGACCGCACCGTCTTCGCCACGCATCAGGGCGGTGAACTGCTCACCGCCGAGCACGGGTTCCCGCTCCGGCTGGTCGTCCCGCACCTCTACGCCTGGAAGGGCCCCAAGTGGGTCCGCGGGGTGGAGTACATGACCGCCGACCGCCGCGGCTTCTGGGAGGAGCGCGGCTACCACAACATCGGCGACCCCTGGCGCGAACAGCGCTACTCGTACCAGGAGGAGCCCGGGGACGGCCCGGAGGTCTAGGGCCTGTCCGGCGGATCACGGCCGGGCCTGATCCGCCGGACAGACCCTAGTCGCTCAGTGGTGGTACTGGTGGACCACCGCGTGGCCCTTGCCGCGGCCGATCATCCACTTGTTGACCGGGGTGGTGATCACGAAGGCGGCCGCCAGGGCGATCGCCAGCACGATCCAGAACAGCGGGTCCGACAGGTGGGCGTCCATGGCCCCCGGCCACAGTGCGATCACCCCGTTGTCGATCAGCTCCATGACGGCGATGGACAGGGTGTCGGCGGCCAGCGCCACCCGGATGGCGGTACGGAAGTCAACGCCGGCGCTCAGGATCCCGCGCAGGGTGAGCGCGTAGCCGAAGAAGAACGCCAGGATGATCGCCAGGATCATGGTCGGCATGTTGCCCCAGCCCAGTGCGGTGCCGATGACCATGCCCAGCACCTCGCCGATGGCGCATCCGGTCAGGCAGTGCAGGGTGGCCTTCGCCGCCATGGCCCAGCTGACCGGGCCGCCGCCGCGGTGGCCGTGGTGGCCGTGATGGTCGTGCCCGCCGTCGTGCCCGCGCTGCTCGTGCGTCTCGTGCTGTCCGTGCTGCTGCTCGTGGTGCCCGTGCTGCTCGTGGTGAGCGTGTGCGTGCTGCGCGTGGTCCATGGGAACCCCCTGGGAACGTCAGAGTAACGGTCCTGCCGACAGACAGAACCGTATACCCCCTAGGGGTATTCCTCAACGGGGTGCGCCAAGGAAAACGATCAACGGATCAACGGAGCGATTTCAGCAGCGCCACGTCCGCCGCGTGCCCCTCCTTGCCGCCCGGCGTCTCGATGATCAGCGGCACCCCGGCCGTCTCCCCGTGAGTCATCAGCTCGGCGAAGGCGTCCCGGCCGATGTGCCCGGCCCCGATGTTGGCGTGCCGGTCCTTGTGGGCGCCCACGCCCTCCTTGGAGTCGTTGGCGTGGATCAGCTTCAGCCGCCCCGGCCCCACCGTCTCCACCAGCAGGTCCAGCGTCTCCTTGGCCCCGCCCGGACCGGCCAGGTCATGGCCCGCCGCGAAGATGTGGCAGGTGTCCAGGCAGATCCCGAGCTTCGGATGGGCGTCCAGTGCCTCGAAGTAGGGCCCGAAGTCCCAGGTCCGCGAGCAGAGCGAGGAGCCCTGCCCGGCGGTGGACTCCAGCAGCAGGAAGGGGTCGTCGTCGTGCGTCAGCTCGTCCAGCAGCGGCAGCATGTGCTCCCTGACCTGCGCGAGCGCCACCTCGCGCGGCCGGCCGCCGGTCGCCGAACCGGTGTGCACCACCACGCCGAGCGCGCCGATCTCCCGCCCCCGGCGCAGCGAGTGCCGCAGTGACTCCACCGACTTCTCCACAGTGGCCTCCGTGTGCGAGCCGAAGTTGATCAGATACGGCGCGTGCACGTACGCGGGGATGCCCAGCTCCGCGCACTGCTCGCGGAACAGCTCGTCCTGCGCCGGATTCCCGGTCGGGGTGGCCCAGCCGCGCGGATTGGCCACGAAGACCTGCACCGCCTCGGCGCCCATCTCCCGCGCGTACGTGAGCCCGACGGAGGCGAGACCGCCCGCGACGGGCACGTGCCCGCCCACCGGATTGCGCATGGCGTCGTTCACGTGCTGCTACAGCCCCTTGGTCCGGATGGTGATGGTGCTGCCCTCGGGGGCGGCCGAGCCGCCCGGCACCGACTGGGCGTCCACGGTGTCGGAGAACGACAGGAACGGCCGGTCCACCTTCACCTGGAACCCGGCTGCCTCCAGCGTCTTCCGGGCATCGTCCACGTTCCGGCCCCGGACGTCCGGGACCGGGACCTGCCGCGGGCCCTTGGACACGGTCAGCGTCACCGTGTCCCCGGCCGCGGCCTGGGTGCCCGCGGCCACCGACTGGTTCGCCACCCGGCCGGCCGGCTGGAGCGAGTGGACCTGCTCGGCGGCCGTCTCGACCTTCAGGCCGAGGCCCTCCAGGACGGACCGGGCCTGGTCCGTCGGCATACCGACGGTGGAGGGCACCGGGACCGGGCGGCCCTTGCTGACCACCAGCGCCACCGCGGTGTCCGGGGCGCGCTTCTGGCCTGCCGCCGGGTCGGTGCTGATGACAGAGCCCTGCGGGACGTCCGCGCTGAAGGCCTGGGTGACCATGCCGGGTGCCAGGCCGGCCTTGGTGAGCTCGGCCCTGGCCGCCTCCAGCGGCTTGCCCTTGACGCCGGGCACGGACACGATCTCCGGTCCCCGCGAGACCACGAGGGTGACCGAGCCGTTCCCGCGGACCTGCTGCCCGGGTGCCGGGTCGCTGTCCATGACGGTCCCGCGCTCGAAGGTGCTGCTGAACCTCCGGTCCACGCCCTTCACCCCGAGCCCGGCTTCCTTCAGCCGGTCCCGGGCCTGCTGCTCGGTCTTCCCGAGCACGGGCGGGACCTGCGTGAACTGCCCGGAGCTGATGTACCAGACGCCGGCGCCGAGGCCGAGCGCGAGCAGCACCCCCGCCAGCGCGAGCAGCACCCCGCGCCGGGGCGCCCGCAGCCGGGACGCGGCAGGCGCGGGCGCGGCGGGCGCGGCGGGCGGCACCGGCGGCATCTCCAGCCGCGAGGTGTGGTGCGGATTGTGCGCGGGGACGCCCATCGGGCGGGGGATCACCCCGGTACGGTCCTCCGCGGAGGACCGCTCGCCGGCCCGCGCCTGCGGCGGTACGGCGTCCAGCTCGGCGTCGGTCAGCCCGGCGCGGGCGCCGCGGGCCAGGCCCAGCAGGGCCACCGCGTCCTCCGGACGCCCCTCGGGTGAGCGCGCGGTGGCCGTGGCGACCAGCCCGTCCAGGGCGGCCGGCAGTCCCGGCACGGCCGCGGAGGGTGCGGGCACGTCCTCGTTGAGGTGCCGGTAGAGCACCTGGGCGGGGGTGCCGCCGGAGTGCGGCTTGCCGCCGGTGAGCATCTCGTAGAGCACCACGCCGCAGGCGTACACGTCGGCACGGGTGTCGGCGGTGCCGTTCTCGATCTGCTCGGGCGCGAGGTAGGAGACCGTGCCGAGGACGGCACCGGTGGTGCTGGTCACCGTGTCCACACTGCGGACCAGGCCAAAGTCGGCGACCTTCACCCGGCCGTCGTCGCCGATCAGGACGTTCTCGGGCTTCATGTCCCGGTGCACGAAACCGGCGCGGTGCGCGGCCCCGAGCGCGGCGAGCACCGGCTCCAGGATGTCCAGCGCGGCCCGCGGCTGGAGTGCGCCACGCTCGCGCAGGACGTCGCGCAGGGTGCAGCCGGAGACGTACTCCATGGCGAGGTAGACGTACGGTCCCTCGGCGCCCTGGTCGAAGACGGCCACCACATTGGGGTGGGCGAGCCGGGCCACCGACTTGGCCTCCCGGATGAACCGCTCGACGAAGCCGGGCTCGGCCGCGAGGGCGGGGTGCATGATCTTCAGTGCGAGGACGCGGTCGAGGCGGGTGTCGAGGGCGCGGTAGACCGTGGCCATGCCGCCGGCCGCGATCCGGGCGTCGATGCGGTAGCGGCCGTCGAGCACGCGCCCGACGAGGGGGTCATCCAGGGTCGTATCCACCCGGCGATTCTACGAGCGCGTCGGCTGTGCCCGGCCGGGGGCGGGGTGCCTTGCGGCAGAGCTGTGACGTGGCCGCGGCATGGGCGGGCCCGCCCTGCGTGCTGCCGCCCTGCGTGCTGCCGGGCTGCCGCTGCGCGGGGCTTCTCCCCGCCCCGCCCTTTCCCGAAACCGGGGCGCCTGCCCCGGACCCCCGCCCCTCGGGTTGGCTGTGGCTGGTCGCGCAGTTCCCCGCGCCCCTGACGGGCGCGGCCGGAGCCCCGGTTTCGGGAATGGGGGTCCCCCCCCGGACGGAGTCTGGGGGAGGGCGGGGCGGGGACATGGCACCGCGCAGCGGGACCACGGGTCAGAACGCGGGGCGTTCCGGGTCGAGGGCGGCGACGCCCTCGGTCGGGGAGGAGGCGTGGGCGAAGCGGCGGACCGGGATCCGGCCCGCACGGTACGCCAGGCGCCCCGCCGAAACCGCGTCCCGCATCGCCGCGGCCATGAGCACCGGCTCCTGCGCCCGCGTGACCGCCGAGGCCAGCATGACCGCGGCACACCCCAGCTCCATCGCGAGCGCGACGTCCGACGCGGTGCCCGCCCCCGCGTCGAGGATCACCGGCACCCCGGCCCGCTCCACGATCAGCTCGAAGTTGTGCGGGTTCCGGATGCCCAGCCCCGAGCCGATCGGCGAGCCCAGCGGCATGATCGCCGCGCAGCCCGCGTCCTCCAGCTTCCGTGCCAGCACCGGGTCGTCGTTGGTGTACGGCAGCACCGTGAAGCCGTCGTCCACCAGCGTCTCCGCCGCGGCGAGGAGTTCCTCCCCGTCCGGAAGCAGGGTCCGCTCGTCCGCGACGACCTCCAGCTTGATCCAGTCCGTGCCCAGCGCCTCCCGCGCGAGCCGCGCGGTCAGCACCGCCTCGCCCGCGGTGAAGCAGCCCGCCGTGTTCGGCAGTACGCCGATGCCGAGCTTCGACAGGACCGACAGCACCGAGCCCTGGACTGTGGGGTCCAGCCGGCGCATGGCGACGGTGGTCAGCTCCGTCCCGGAGGCGACCAGCGCCCGTTCGAGGATCTCCAGGCTCGGCGCGCCGCCGGTGCCCATGATCAGGCGGGAGGAGAAGGTCCGCCCGCCGAGGGAGAACAGGTCATCAGCCATGATCGCGTCAGCCTCCCTGGACCGCGGTGAGGATCTCGACCCGGTCGCCCTCGCCCACCGCCGTGGCAGGCCACTGCCCGCGCGGTACGACGGTCTCGTTGAGCGCCGCCGCGACCCCGGACGGGGAGGTGGTGAGGGTCGCCACCACCAGGTCCAGCGTGGTGCCCGCGGCGACCTCGCGGGGCTCGCCGTTGACGGAGATGGTCATGCGTAGGACTCCTCTCGGGCGGCCGCCGCCCCGGCGCGGGCGGGGGAGAACCGGCGGGGGGTGAACGGGCGGGCCACGTCGGGGACTTCGCCGGTGGCCAGGACCTCGGCCATGACGTCCCCGGTGACCGGGGTCAGCAGCACCCCGTTGCGGTAGTGGCCGGTGGCCAGGTGCAGTCCGGGCAGTTCGGTCGGGCCGAGCAGCGGCGCGTTGTCAGGGGAGCCCGGCCGCAGCCCCGCCAGGGTCTCGGTGAGCGGGAGTTCGGTGATGCCGGGCACCAGCTCGTGGGCGTCCCGCAGGAGTTCGTACACCCCGCCCGCGGTGACCGTGGTGTCCCAGCCGAGTTCCTCGCTGGTCGCTCCGACGACGAGTTCGCCGTTCTCCCGCGGCACCAGGTAGACGTGGCTGCCGCGCACCACCGCGCGGACCGTCCGGGACAGGAACGGCGCGTACGCCGGCGGCACGGTGAGCCGGAGCACCTGGCCCTTCACCGGGCGCACCGGCGGGACGACCTCCGCCGGGACTCCGTCCAGCCGCCCGCTGAGGCTGCCCGCGGCCAGGACGACCTGGTCGGCGGACCGCTCGGTGCCGTCGTCGAGCAGGGCGCCGGAGGCCCGGCCGGCGGTGACCGCCAGCCGCTCGGCGGCGGCCCGGTGGAAGACCACGCCGGCCCGCTCGCAGGCGGCGACCAGGGCGGCGGCCAGCCGGCGCGGGTCGACCTGGTGGTCGCCGTCCACGCGCAGCCCGC
The DNA here is from genome assembly GCF_043199475.1 of Streptomyces sp. NPDC048603. Lineage (NCBI taxonomy): Bacteria > Bacillati > Actinomycetota > Actinomycetes > Kitasatosporales > Streptomycetaceae > Streptomyces > Streptomyces sp. NPDC048603. The sequence continues at coordinate 243,726 of NZ_JBICVY010000010.1, forward strand.
CGCGTACGCCGGGCGCCAGCATCGGCTCCAGGCGGCGGCACTCGCGGCCGGTCAGCCATTCCGATTCCAGGCCGCAGCGCCGCTGCAGGGCGTGCAGTTCGCGCAGGTGCAGGCGGTCGTCGGAGTCCAGAGCCACGGCGAGGGTGCCGCAGGCGCGGTAGCCGATGTCCAGTCCGCCGCTCGCGTCGGAGAGTTCCGCGGCGAACTCCTCGTAGCGGGCCGCGGAGGCGAGGTTGAGGCCCAGCAGGGTCTCCTCGCCGTAGTGCAGCTCGGTGACGGCGGCCAGCATGCCGGCCGCGACCCGGGCGGCCCCGCCGCCGGGCGAGGGGTCGGCGAGCGCGACGGACATGCCGCGCCGGGCCGCCCGCCAGGCGGTGACCAGGCCGATGATGCCGCCCCCGATGACGAGGACGTCCGAGCCCGCGGCCGGGCCGCCCGGCCCGTTGTGGGTGAATGAACGCATGGGCGTCGAGCCCCTCCCTTCGCCGGCATGACCCGGATCAGGTTCGTACGGTCGGAGGCCGGCCAGCCTCCCTCTCAGTCCGGTGCGCCCGGACTCCCGCGGTTGGATACGGTGGCCACCCTACCTCCGCCGCAAGGCCCGGGTAAGGCCGCCCGGCCGCCGCCACTTCCTGACGGAGCGTCAGATAGTTAGGGTGTCGGGCGTGAGCAATCAGATCGAACTGACGGATCAGAAGGACCCCGCGGACGCGCCGGCCGCGGGCGGCGTGGTGATCGTCGGGGCCGGAATGGCCGGGGTGCAGACGGCCGTGGCCCTGCGCGAGGCGGGCTTCACCGGCCCGGTCACCCTGATCGGTGCCGAGCCGCACCAGCCCTACGACCGGCCCCCGCTTTCCAAGGCGGTGCTGCTCGGCGAGGCCGAGGGCTCCGCCTTCGACGTCGACTTCGACGACCTCGGCATCGAGCTCCGGCTCGGCCTGGAGGTCACCGGGCTGCGCCCGCAGGACCAGGAGCTGGACACCGCCGCGGGCCCGGTCCCGTACGGCAGCCTGGTCCTCGCCACCGGTGCCGAACCGCTGACCCTGCCGGGCGCCGAAGGCGTGCCCGGCGTGCACCTGCTGCGCACCCTGGACGACGCGGAACGGCTGCGGCCGGTGCTCGCGCAGGCCCATGACCTGGTGGTCGTGGGCGCGGGCTGGATCGGCGCGGAGTTCGCCACGGCCGCCCGCGCGGCCGGCTGCGCGGTCACCGTGGTCGAGGCCGCCGACCGGGTCCTGGCGGGCGCGCTGCCCGACGAGATCACCGGCCCCATGGCCGACTGGTACGCGGAGGCCGGCGTCCGCCTGCTCACCGGCGTCAAGGTCGCCTCGGTCGAGCCCGGCCTGGTCCGGCTGGCGGACGGCCGCGAGCTGCCCGCCGGCGCGGTGGTGGTCGGCATCGGCGCCCGCCCCGCAACGGGCTGGCTGGCCGGCACGGGCGTGGAACTCGGCCCGGACGGCTCGGTCGCGACCGACGACCGGCTGCGCACCTCGCTGCCGGGCGTGTACGCGGTCGGCGACTGCGCCTCCTTCCCGTCCGCGCGCTACGGCAAGCGGCTGCTGGTGCACCACTGGGACAACGCGCTGCAGGGGCCGCGGACGGTCGCCCTGAACATCCTGGGCGGGGAGCGGGCGTACGACCCGGTGCCGTACTTCTGGTCGGAGCAGTTCGGGCGCTTCGTCCAGTACGCGGGCCACCACGCCGGCGCCGACACGCAGCTGCTGCGGGGGAACCCCGCGGACGCGGCCTGGTCGGTCTGCTGGCTCCGGGACGGCGCCCTGGTGGCCCTCCTGTCGGTCGGCCGCCCGCGCGACATCGCGCAGGGCCGCCGCCTGATCGAATCGGCCACCCCGGTCGACCCGTCCAAGCTCACCGACCCCGCGATCCCGCTCAAGTCCGCCATCCCCTAGCGGCCCACCGCCGCACGGGCACCCGTGCCGCACCCCGCCGCACCCCGCCGCACCGGGGGGGCGGGGCCCCCGGACGGGCGGCTCGGCTACCGGGTGTCGGCCGGGGATGGCAGGCTTGGCCGCGTGACCGAGATTGACGCAAAAACCGACGCTCTCGTCCCCGAGTGGCTCTACCTTCCCGACATCGCCGAGATGCTCGACGTCGAGGTGACCCGGGTCCGCCAGCTGGTCAAGGAGGGCCAGCTCATCGCCGTACGCCGGGGTGAGAACCGGGCGCTGCAGGTGCCCGCCGCCTTCATCGACGGCGACAAGGTGGTCAAGGGCCTCGCGGGGACCCTGACCCTGCTCCGGGACGACGGCTTCACCGACGAAGAGATGCTCGAGTGGCTCTTCACCGCCGACCCGACCCTGCCAGGGACCCCCGCGCAGGCCCTGAGCGAGAATCGCGGCACGGAGGTGAAGCGCCGAGCGCAGGCGCTCGCCGTCTGATCCGTACCGTCCACAACCGATCCATCCACGGCGTACGGGCCCCCCGCGGGGCCCGTACCCCGCCCACCCGGGGGGTTTTCCCATGTCCCTGGCCGATGCCCGGCTCTACCTCTGCACCGATGCCCGCAAGCGCCAGGGCGACCTGCCCGAGTTCCTGGACGCGGTCCTCGGCGGCGGCGTGGACATCGTCCAGCTCCGCGACAAGGGCATGGAGGCCGGAGAGGAGCTGGAGCACCTCCAGGTCTTCGCGGAGGCGGCCCGCCGCCACGGCAAGCTCCTCGCGGTGAACGACCGCGCCGACGTCGCCCACGCCATCGGCTCCGACGTCCTGCACCTCGGCCAGGGCGACATCCCCGTCCCCGCCGCCCGGGCCATCCTGCCCGCCTCCGTGATCATCGGCCGCTCCTGCCACGCCGAGGCGGAGGTCGACGCGGCCGTCGCCGAGCCCGGCGTCGACTACTTCTGCACCGGCCCCTGCTGGCCCACCCCGACCAAGCCCGGCCGGCACGCGCCCGGTCTGGACCTCGTCCGGTACGCCGCCTCCCTCGACCAGCAGCGCCCCTGGTTCGCCATCGGCGGCATCGACGCCGGGAACCTGGACGAGGTGCTGGACGCGGGCGCCACCCGGATCGTGGTCGTCCGTGCCCTCACCGAGGCCTCCGACCCCGGCGCCGCCGCCGCTGACCTGGCCAAGCGGGTCCGCGAACGCCTCGCCTGAACCACCCTCCTCCCGAGGGATACGTCCTGTCCGGATCAGTTTGTCCGAATCACCGGGGCCCTGAGGGCCCCGCGGGCAAGGTGTCCAAAAACCTGTCCAATGCGTGGACATGGCTTCGGCGCGCCGTGACGCCCGTCTAACCTGCCCGTATGGCCCTTGGAACCGCTTCGACCTGGACGGACCGTGCACGCACGGTCCATGAGCTGCTCTCGTCCGGTGCCCCCTCGTACTCCTTCGAGTTCTGGGCTCCCAAGACCGAGAAGGGCGAGCGGAACCTCTGGAACGCGCTCCGCCGGGTCGAGGCGGTATCCCCGAGCTTCGTGTCCGTGACCTACGGGGCCGGCGGCTCCACCCGCGGCGGCACCGTCAAGGCCACCCAGGAGATCGCCGCCGACACCACCCTCACCCCGGTCGCGCACCTCACCGCCGTCGACCACTCCATCGCCGAGCTGCGCCACGTCATCGGGCAGTTCGCGGACGCCGGCATCCGCAACATGCTCGCCCTGCGCGGCGACCCGCCGGGCGACCCGATGGGCGAGTGGGTGCCGCACCCGGAGGGCGTCCACTACGCCGCCGACCTGGTCCGGTTGCTCAAGGAGTCCGGAGACTTCTGCGTCGGCGTCGCCGCCTTCCCCGAGATGCACCCGCGGTCCCGCGACTGGGACACGGACATCCGGCACTTCGTGGACAAGTGCCGCGCCGGTGCGGATTACGCGATCACCCAGATGTTCTTCGATCCGGAGAATTATCTGCGGCTCCGCGACAGCGTGCACAAGGCGGGCTGCGAAACCCCGATCATCCCTGAGGTCATGCCTGTTGTCGGCATCAAGCAGCTCGACCGGCTGCCCCAGCTCAGCACCGCGGTCTTCCCCGCGGACGTGAAAGAGCGCATGCTCGCCGTCAAGGACGACGCAGCCGCTGTACGCTCCATTGGCATCGAGTTCGCCACGGAGTTCTGCGCGAGGCTGCTGTCCGAGGGTGTCCCGGGGCTGCACTTCATCACGCTCAACAACTCCACGGCGACTCTCGAGATCTACGAGAACCTCGGTCTGCACCAGCGGGCCTAGACCGGCCGCACCCCGTCGGCGGCCGTAGCGAGAGGGGCCAGGCATGGGGATGTACGTGCTCTACGGCGCGTTCGGCTTGGTCGCGCTGTGGCTGCTCGCCGAGGTGCTGCTGCAGTACAAGGCCCGGCTGCGCTGGCGCCTGCTGGCCTTCTCGGGCTTCCTCGGTGTGGTCGCGGGCGTGATACTCCCCTCCGTCCTGGTCATCGGGGCCGGCGCCGCGGCCTTCGCCGTCGGCCAGACCCTGGTGACGCTGTCCTTCCGCAAGGGGTTCGTGGCCGGCTGGGCGCTGCGCAGGAACGCGCCCGAGGAAGAGCCGCCGGCCGCCGCCAAACGCCGGCGCGGTACCGCCGACACCCCGGCGGCCGCGCTCCGCGTCTCCGACCTCGCGTACGGCGCCCAGGGCGCGGCGGGCCGCCCCGGCAGCCAGGGTGACGAGGCCGGCGAGCGCCCCGAGCCGGCGTTCTTCCGCCCGGAGCCGCTGCCCGAGGACACCGGCTCGTACGGCATCCAGAGCCTGCGGGACCGCGACCAGGGCCCGGGCCAGGGGCAGAGCCCCGGCCAGGGCGCCGGCCAGGGCTTCGGGCCCGGTGCCGGCTTCGCCCCCGACTCCGGGGGCTTCGCGCCCGGCTCCGGGGGTTTCGCCCCCGGCTCCGGAGGGTTCGCGCCCGGCTCCGGGGGCTTCGCCCCCGCCGCCGACCCCGCGCAGACCGCCCCCTTCGCCTCGCCCTTCACCACCGCCGAGCAGGACGCCCACCAGTACGCGGCCTACTACGACCCGCAGACCCAGGGCGGCTACGACTACGCGGGCGGTTACCAGACCGGCGGCGAGCAGCAGGTGTACGCGGCGTACTCCGACCCGTACATCGGCACCGCCGGCGTCGACGGGTCGCAGTCGTACGGCTACGGCGACCCCTACCAGCAGTACGGGCAGTACTCGACGGACACCCCGCCCGGCGGGGTGTGGGTGCCGCAGCAGCGGTCCACGGACGCCGCCCAGCCCGATGCCTACCCCCAGCAGTGGCCCGGCCAGGAGCAGTACGACCCGCAGCAGTACCCCTACCGGGGCACCGACGAGTACGAGCAGTACCGCTACTGACTGACTGACTGACTGACTGACGCCGCCGGCCGCCCGCCGGCTGTCCGGCGGGAGGCCGGCGCGGCTCACTGGGAGCCGCGGAAGTCCGCGCCCTCCACGATCAGCCCGGCCACCAGTGCGCCGGTCATCCCGGCGTGCGCCAGCCCGCCGCCGGGGTGCGCCCACCCGCCGGCCAGGTAGAGCCCGGGCAGGGCGGTGGCGTTGGACGGGTACAGCATCCGGCCCCCGGAGCCCGCGAGGGCCGGGGCGGGCACGGATCCGCCGTGGGCCCCGGTCGCGGCCTCCACGTCGAGCGGGGTACGGGCCTCGTGCCACAGCATGCGCTCGCGGAGGTCCGGGACGGCCCGCTCGGCGGCCCCCAGCAGCTCCTCCGTGTAGCGGGCGACCAGGGAGGCGTCCGCCCAGTCCAGCACGCCCTGCGGGGCGCACACGGCGGTCAGGGTGACGGCCTCGTGGCCGGCGTCGGGCACCTGCGCGGGGTCGCCGGGGCGCAGCACGGTGACGGTGGGCCGCTCGGCGTGGGCCCCGGCGGAGAGCGCCCGCCCCTCGGCCCCGGCGGAGGGGGAGTGGACCACGGTCCGGTGGGGGGTGCCCTCCGGGCGTCCCCCGCGCAGGGCCAGGAACAGGGTGAACCGGCTGGGCAGCCCGGACCGCGGCCCGACGGTGTCCTCCTCGGCGGCACCACCGGACCAGGGAACGCCACCGGGCAGGGTGGGCACCAGGAACCGGTGCGGGTCGACGGCGCTGACCACGGTGTCGCACTCGGTCCGGGTGCCGTCGGCGAGCAGCAGCCCGCAGGCCCGGCCGTCCCGGGCCAGGACCTCCCGGACCTCGGCCCCGAAGACGAACTCCACCCTCCGCTCCAGGCAGCGTTCGTACACGGCGGTGGCCAGGGCCCGCATGCCGCCGCGCACGTACCAGCTGCCGAAGGTCTGCTCCATGTACGGGATCACCGCCGCGGACGCGGGGGCGGTGTGCGGGAGGAGGCCGTGCGCGAGCACCGCGCTCTCCGGCAGGGCGGCCAAGTGGCCGCCGAGCTCCCGTTCGGCGGCCTCGGCCAGGGTGGGCGGGCGGCGCCGGAGCAGGCCGGACTTTCGGAGCGCGGGGTAGGGGTCCTGGCCGAGGCCCTGCCGGCCGGCCCGCAGCGGTTCTTCCAGCAGGGGCCGGCGGGTGCGGTCCCAGGCGTCCCGGGCCCGGCCCAGGACGGCGTTCCAGCGTTCTCCGGCGCCCGCACCGAACGCCGCGTCGAGGGCGGCGGCCACGCCGCCCCGGGAGGCGCCGGGCAGGGCGACCCGGGTGCCGTCCGGCAGGACGTGGCAGACCTGCGGGTCGATCTGGACGGTGTCCACGCACTGTTCCAGGCTCCGCTTGCCGGTCTTCACGAACAGGTCGCGGTAGACGGCGGGCAGGTGCAGCAGACCGGGGCCGGTGTCGAAGGAGAACCCGTCCCGTACGTACTGCCCGACCGCTCCGCCGTAGGTCGCCGAGCGCTCGTACACCGTCACCCGGTGGCCCGCCACGGCCAGCCGGGCCGCCGTCGCCATCGCGCCCATCCCGGCGCCGATCACCGCAATTCGTGCCATGCGGCCGACCCTATCGGCCCTGCTCAGCGGCCCTGCTCAGCGGCCCTGCTCAGCGGCCCTGCTCAGCGGGGCGGCGCGGTGGGCCGTCCGGAAGGCCGTTCGGAAGGCAGGCCGGGAGCCGTCCGGTCCCCGGGAACCTCGGGGGCCGCTCCAGGCGGGCCAGCCGCCGTTCCTCGCGGCGCTGGGCGCGGCGGCGCAGGAAGCGGCGGATCCGGGTCCACAGGTAGACCAGCACGATCAGCCCGGCCAGCAGCAGCACGCCGGCGATCACCGCGGCCGCCTCGGGGTTGAACATGGCGAAGGTGATGATCCCGCCGACCGTGGCGTCCTCGGCAGTGCTCATGGCGATGTTGCTGAAGGGCTCCGGCGAGGTGTTGATCGCCATTCTGGTGCCGGCCTTGACCGCGTGGCTGGCCAGTGCGGTGGTCCCGCCGAGCGCTCCGGCCGCGAGCTCGGGGAGCGAGCCGCTCTGCCCGGCGAGCAGGGCGCCGATCACGGCGCCGACGGCCGGCCGGATCACGGTGTGGACGGTGTCCCAGAGGGAGTCGACGTAGGGGATCTTGTCGGCGACGGCCTCGCAGAGGAAGAGCACACCGGCGGCGATCAGGACATCGGTGCGCTGCAGGGACGCGGGCACCTCGTCGGTGAGCCCGGCCCGGCCGAACAGGCCGAGCAGGAGGACCACGGCATAGGCGTTGATCCCGCTGGCCCAGCCGCTGGTGAACACCAGGGGGAGCACACTCATCAGCCCAGCATGCCCCAGCACAGGTCATCCGGCCGGGTGACGGGCCCGTTGTGCGAGAGGGGGTGGCCGCCGCCGGCGGTCACCCCCTCGTCACCAAGAGCGTCAGTGTCCTTGCTGCTCATCGCGGCGACGCTGCCACCGCTGTTCGATGCGGTTCATCATCGACCGGCGCGGCCGGTTGTGGCCGCGGCCCGAGCCGCCGGCACCGCCGGAGACGGGCTGCTCGCCGGGTTTGGGTGCCTTGCGCCATCCGGTGACCGCGAGGACCGCGCAGCCCAGCATGACGAGGAAACCCACCACGCTGATCCAGATCAGATTTCCCTGCGCGACCATTCCGGTCATGAGGAGCGCGATACCCACCAGGAAGCCTGCGACCGCCTGGTAGACCCGTCGCCGGGTGTACGTACGCAGCCCGCTTCCCTCAAGCGCTGTCGCGAACTTGGGATCTTCGGCGTACAGCGCTCGCTCCATCTGCTCGAGCATTCGCTGCTCGTGCTCCGAGAGCGGCACGGGAGTCCTCCTCATCCGTCGGTCGCGGGGGGAGCGACCGGGGGTCCCCTCCAGGATAGGCAGGGAATCGCCCCCGTGAAACCCGCCCCTCTACGCCACACGCTTTCAAGACAAGTACAGCTTCAAGACAAGTACAGCTTCACGACAAGCATTGCCGAGATCGGCACTCCGGCCAACCGTGCCGTCAGGCGGGTGGGCCGGTGAGGCCATTGTTCCCCAACGGCAACCCCACCACACCGTACGGCGTTGCCCCGATCATACGGGTCCGGTGGCTGAATCGGAGGGCTTGCGCAGGACTGCATCACGTCCGCATCGCGTTCGCGTCAGATGCGGCGTGACCTGCCGTGCCGCAGCTCAGCCCCGCTTCTCGCCCAGGACGTGCAGCTGCGTGGCGACCGCGTGGAAGGCGGGCAGCTCGGCGGCGGCCTCCTCCAGCTTGAGCAGGGCCTCCACGGCGCCCGGCTCGGTGTCGACGAGGACCCCGGGCACCAGGTCCGCGAAGACGCGGACACCGTGCACCGCGCCGACCTCCAGCCCGGCCCCGCCGACCAGCTCGGTGAGCTGCTCCGCGGTGAACCGGCGCGGCACCGGGTCACCGGCGCCCCAGCGGCCGGCCGGGTCGGTGAGCGCGGTCCGGGCCTCGGTGAAGTGCCCGGCCAGGGCGCGGGCCAGCACCGCGCCGCCGAGTCCGGCGGCGAGCAGGCTCAGGGTGCCGCCGGGACGCAGCGCGGCGACGGCGTTGGCCACGCCCTCGGCCGGGTCGTCCACGTACTCCAGCACTCCGTGGCAGAGCACCACGTCGTACGAGCCCTGCTCGACGACGTCCAGCAGGCCCTGGGCGTCGCCCTGGACCCCGCGCACCAGGTCGGCGACGCCGGCCTCGGCGACCCGGCGCTCCAGCCCGAACAGGGCGTTCGGGCTGGGGTCGACCACGGTGACCCGGTGGCCGAGGTGCGCCACCGGGACGGCGAACTTGCCGGTCCCGCCGCCGGTGTCCAGCACGTCCAGCGCGTCCCGCCCGGTCGCCTTGACCCGGCGGTCGAGGGCGTCCTTGAGGACCTCCCACACCACGGCGGTACGGAGGGAGGCGCGGGGACGGGAATTGTCGGACACGACGTGTTGCTCCTCGGCGCGGAAGGGGTGGGTGCGCGGTTTCACCACACCCTATTGCCTTCCGTCGCCGGGCCGGTCATCCCGCGTCGGGGCGTGGCTGCGGCAGTGCCGGCTGGAGCGCCAGCATCCGTTCGACCAGGCGCAGGAACATCCCGGCCGCCCGCACCAGGTCGTCCGCGTCCCGGCTGCTGGCCGCGTCCCGTATGCCCGCCTCGGCCCGGGCCCGGCGGGCGGCGCCGGAGGCGAAGAGGGCGCTCCACTCGGTCAGTTCCGGAGCTATTTCCGGCAGCACCTCCCAGGCGCTGCGGATCCGGGGCCGGCGGCGGGGGCTGACCGGCTCCGGCCGGCCGCGGGCGGCCAGGACGGCGGCGGCGGTGCGCAGCGCGGCGAGGTGGGCTGTGGCGTAGCGCTCGTTGGGCCGGGGGAGCAGGGCGGCCTCGTCCAGGCCGCGGCGGGCCTTGGCGAGCAGGTCGAGGGCGGCCGGCGGGGCGGCCGACCTCCGCGGGACGGGGTGGACAGGGGACGGGGACGGTGTGGCCATGACGAACCTCCTGTCATTGCGTGCTGCTCAACGGGTACTGCCGGCTTCTTTCTCTGCCCCCATCGTGACGGCCCCCACTGACAATCGCCCTGACCTGCGCTTTTGCCGAATTCCACCCCGCGGTTCCGGCCTTGCTACGAAGGATGCTAGTTTTTGAACTGACCAGTCAGTTCAAAATGGAGGGGGAGGGTGTGGACAGCCCGCGGGGCGCGGCCGTCACGGCCGAGGACTTTGGACTCAAGGGGCCACGGGGCTGGGTGTTCCGCGGCGTCGGCATCGACGCCGCGCCCGGCTCGCTCATCGCCGTGGAGGGACCCTCCGGCAGCGGTCGCACCTGTCTGCTGCTCGCGCTCACCGGCCGGATGAAGGCCACGGAGGGCCGTGCCCGCGTCGGCGGCCACGACCTGCCCAAGCGGATGGCCGCGGTCCGCCGCACCACCGCCCTCGGCCCGGTGGCCGGCGTCAACGAGCTCGACCCCTCCCTCACCGTCGCCGAGCAGCTGCGCGAGGGCGCCCTGCTGCGGCGCCGCTACGGCGGCCCGGTCCGGGCGCTGCTCCGCTCCCCGCGGGCACGCGCCGCCGCCACCGCCGCCCGTATCGACGCGGCGGTCGCCGCCGCAGGGCTGGACGTCGACGCCCTGCCGAAGGGCATGCGCACCTCGGTGCGGGACCTGGAGCGGCTGGAAGGGCTCCGCCTCTCCCTGGCCATCGCGCTGCTGGGCGCCCCCGGCCTGATCGCCGTGGACGACGCCGACCTCAAGCTCTCCGACGCCGAACGCGTCGAGGCCTGGGCCCTGCTGCGCGGCCTGACCGAGGCCGGCACCACCGTGCTGGCGGTCTGCAGCCAGGCCCCGGCCGACGCGATCGTCCTCCGGACGGGCACCGCGGCCCCGGCACCCGCCGAGGGCGGTCCCGCCTCGGCGGCCTTCGCCCCGTCCGGGTCCGCTCCCGCCCGCTCCCGCAGGCGCTCCCGCTCCCTGGCGGCGGCCACCGGCAAGCCGACGGCACCGGCGGACGCCCCGCAGTCCGCCCCGGCCCCAGAACCCGCGGTCGCGTCGGTGGAGCCGGGGGGCTCCACCGGCCCGGCCGCGCAGCCGCATCCGCCTGGGGCCGAAGGGGCCTCCGCACCCTCCGCACCCTCCGCACCCGAAGGCGACCACAAGCCCGCCGCCGGGTCCGGCCCCGAGGCCACGGCCGAGGCAGACGCGAAGACGGCCGACAAGACGGCCGCCCAGGCAGCCGACAGCGCGGCCGACGAGACAGCCGGCGCGTCCGGCGGCGAAGCCGCGACCGCTTCCGGCGCGTCCCCCTCCGGGGCGACCGCGACCGACGTCGCGCCCCCCGACGCCACCACCCCCACCGACGACAAGAAGGAGGCGGCCGATGCGCTCGCCGAAGCTCGCCGCGCTTGAGCTCAAGCGCTTCGGCCGGGGCAAGCTGCCGATCGCCGCCCTGGTCTCGCTGCTGCTGCTCCCGCTCCTCTACGGCGCCCTGTACCTCTGCTCCTTCTGGGACCCGTACAGCCGGCTCGACAAGGTGCCGGTGGCCCTCGTCAACGCCGACCGCGGCGCCACCGTGGACGGCAAGCGCATCGACGCGGGCGACGAGATCGCCAGGAAGCTCAAGGACAGCAAGACCTTCGGCTGGAAGGAGGTCGGCGAACGCGAGGCGGCCAAGGGGCTGGAGGACGGGACGTACTACCTGACCCTCACCATGCCCGCCGACTTCAGCGAGCGGCTCGCCTCCAGCTCCGGCGAGGACCCGACCACGGGCGCCCTCCAGGTGCGGACCAACGACTCCAACAACTACGTCGTCGGCTCGATCTCGAAGACCGTGTTCTCCGAGGTCCGCGCGGCCGCGTCCAGCAACACCTCCCGCGGCTTCCTCGACAAGATCTTCGTCTCCTTCTCCGACCTGCACGACAAGACCGCCGAGGCCGCCGACGGCGCCACCAAGCTCAAGGACGGCACCGTCCAGGCCAAGAAGGGCGCCAAGGACCTGGCCGACGGCCTGGACACCGCCAAGGAGAAGACCGGCGAGCTGTCGAGCGGCCTGAAGTCCCTCGACTCGGCCGCCGGCCGGCTGGAGACCGGCACCAAGGACATCGCCTCCGGCACCCAGGCCCTCGCGGACAAGGTGAACGGGGCCGCCGCCAAGGCTCGCCCCTTCCTCAAGGACCCGCAGAACCTGGCGGCCCAGGCCGAGCTGGTCGCCGACTCCGCCCGCACCGTCCGCGGCCACCTCGACAAGTTCGCGGAGCACGCCCCGGCCGCCGCCGCCCTCACCAAGAAGGTGTCCACGGGCGCCGACTCCGTCTACACCAAGACGTGCGTCAAGGGCCCCAAGCCGGTGCCCGCCACCTGCCCCGAGATGAAGCACCTCAAGAACGACGCCGCCGACGCCGCCGAGCTCGCCGGAGACGTCAACGACGTCGTCAAGACCTCCAAGGGCGACCTCGCCACGCTCAAGAAGCAGCTGACCGACCTGGAGGACAAGGCCCGCGAGGTGGTGAGGAAGGCCCCGGGCCTCTCCTCCGACCTCGACGCCGCCGTCGCCAAGGTCAACGCCCTCAACACCGGCGCCCACAAGGTCGCCACCGGCATGGACAAGCTGCACACCGGCATCACCTCCGCCAGCAAGGGCTCCGCGAAGATCAACACCGGCGTGGGCAAGCTCGGCGACGGCGCGCACAGCCTGGACGGCGGCATCTTCAAGCTGGTCGACGGCTCCGGCGAACTGGCTTCCGGCCTGCACGCCGGTGTGGACCAGATCCCCGACTACGACGAGAAGCAGCGCGACGCCCGCACCGAGGTCATGGCCGACCCGGTCCGGCTCGCCGCCGAGTCCCTGCACAAGGCGCCCAACTACGGCACCGGTTTCGCCCCGTACTTCATCCCGCTGTCCCTCTGGGTCGGCGCGATGGTCGCCTACATGCTGATCACCCCGCTCAACCGCCGGGCGCTCGCCGCCGGTGCCCCCGCCTGGCGGATCGCGCTGGCCGGCTGGCTGCCCGTGGCCTCGCTGGGCGTGCTCCAGGTCGCCCTGCTGATGTCCGTGCTCCACTTCGGCCTCGGCCTGGAGATGGCCCACCCGGCCGCGACCATCGGCTTCCTCGCGCTGGTCACCGCCTGCTTCGCGGCGATGGTGCAGTGGCTCAACGCCAAGTTCGGCGCGGCCGGCCGGATCCTGGTCCTGGTGGTGCTGATGCTCCAGCTGACCTCGGCGGGCGGCACCTACCCGGTGCAGACCAGCCCCGGCTTCTTCAACGCCATCCACCCGTACCTGCCGATGTCCTACGTGGTGGAGAGCCTGCGCCGGCTCATCACCGGGGGCGATCTCACCCCGGTCTGGCAGGGCTCCGCGGTGCTGCTGGCCTTCACCCTCGGTGCCCTGGCCCTCACCGCGCTCGCCGCCCGCGGCAAGCAGGTCTGGACCATGGACCGTCTGCACCCTGAACTCAGCCTGTAGGGACCGGTGACACCTGTGACAATCAGCGCCATGGAAAGCAGCACCAGCACGCGCCGGCAGGCGACCCGCCAGAAGCTCTACGAAGCGGCCGTCACGCTCATCGCCGAGCAGGGCTTCTCGGCCACCACGGTCGACGAGATCGCGGAACGCGCGGGCGTCGCGAAAGGCACCGTCTACTACAACTTCGCGAGCAAGACGGATCTCTTCGAGGAACTGCTGAGGCACGGAGTCGGCCTGCTCGCCGCCTCGCTGCGGACCGCCGCCGAGGAGACCGAGGCGCGCGGCGGCACCCGCGTCGAGGCCCTCGACGCGATGATCCGCGCCGGCCTGGTCTTCATCGAACGCTACCCGTCCTTCACCCAGATGTACGTCGCCGAGCTCTGGCGCACCAACCGGGCCTGGCAGTCCACCCTCATGGTGGTCCGCCAGGAGGCGGTCGCGGTGGTCGAGGGAGTGCTGCGCGAGGGCGTGGAACGCGGCGAGCTCAGCGCCGAGATCGACGTCCCGCTCACCGCGGCCGCCCTGGTCGGCATGGTGCTGGTGGCCGCGCTGGACTGGCAGTCCTTCCAGCGGGAGCGGTCCCTGGACGACGTCCACTCCGCGCTCTCGCTGCTGCTGCGCGGACGGGTGAGCGGCGGCAGCTGAAGCGGAACCGGCCCTCGGGCCCGGGAATTCCGGCAGACCCCCGGTCGGCGGTGCCGCTCGGGGGCCCGCACCGCGTACAACTAGGTGTCCGTCACCTAGGTATCCGTACCTAGACGCAGAGATGAGTATGCGTACGGATGGGCCACCACCTGCGGAAACAGCAGACTGGAGGTCACGGACAGGGGCACCGGTCCCGCACCGCCGACACGGGGCTGCGGAGCGGACCGGTGCCCTCGCCCGTGCCGGGAGAGGTGCAGGGGGAAAGCGAGGAGCACGGGGGGCCCGGAAAAGCGGAACGCCGGTGCGGCGGGATCCCGGGGGAACGGGTCCCGCCGCACCGGCGTTTCTGCAGAGCGTCAGCCCCGCTTCAGGCGCTTCGGCCGGGGGAGCGAGGCACCGAACCGGGCCAGGCCCGCCGACACCCGCCCGGACAGGGCCGACCAGCGGGCGGACACCGCCCAGCCGATCCGCGCCGCCGACCGCGGCAGCAGCAGCCCGCGCAGCCGGGCGCCCCGGCCCACCCCGGCCAGCAGCCCGCCCCGCACCAGCAGCACGTCCGAGGCCAGCTCCGGATACCCGGCGGCCGCGCCCGGCTTCGCGTACAGTGCCCGCTCCACCGAGGAGGCGATGCGGTGCACCGAGGCCGCGGCCACCGGATCCAGCCTGCCCAGCTCGACGACCCGGACGGCCGCCCGGCGCGGGGACAGCGCACCGTCCGGGGCGATGCCCACGTCCCACGCGGCGTCACCCAGCTCCCGCCACGCGATCAGCGGGTCCCCGGACGCGAGCCGGCGCGCCCGCAGCCGCCCGCGCCACAGCAGAGGCAGCAGCGGCAGGGCGAGCACGGCGAGGCCCAGCGCGGTGAAGCCGAGCACCGGACCCCACGGGAAGTCCCCGCCGTCCTCGCCGACGACCGGCGCGGCCGCGGTGTCGCAGTCGCCGAGCCGCTTGAGCTCCGGCGGGCACCGGTCGGCGCTCTTCGACGGCGCCGGCGCCGGGGTGCTCGCGCTGGACGAGGGCAGCGGAGCCGGTGCCGAAGGCTGCGCGGCCGGCACCTCGGTCCGGGTGTAGTCCGGAGCGGTGCCCCGGGTCGGGGTCGGCTCGAAGCGCGTCCAGCCCACGCCCTCGAAGTACAGCTCGGGCCAGGCGTGCGCGTCCTTCATGGTCACCTGCATGCTGCCGTCCGGCAGCGAGGTGCCCGGGGTGAAGCCGACCGCGACCCGGGCCGGAATGCCCAGGGACCGCGCCATCGCCGCCATCGAGAAGGAGAAGTGGACGCAGAAGCCCTCCTTGTCCTTCAGGAACCGGGCGATGGCGTTCGCGCCCGAGCCCGAGGAGGTCTTCGTGTTGTACGTGAACCCGCCCTGCTCCTTCACCGCGAACCAGTTCTGCAGCTTCAGCGCCCTGGCGTAGTCGTCCCGGGCCGCGCGCGTGACCTGCCGGGCCGTGTCCGCGACCACCGGCGGCAGGTTGTCCGGCAGCCGGGTGAACTCCTGCAGGAACTCCGCGGACGGCTTCGGCGCCGCCGACAGCTGCTGCGCGGTGGGGCGCAGCACCAGACTCGTCACCGTGTACTGGGCGCCCTGCACGGTCTGCTTCTTGCTCTTGCCCAGCTCGTCGCCGATCACGGTGCGTCCGACCTGCTCGAACCGCCAGCGCCCCTCGATCTCCACCCCGGTCGCCGGGTACGGCATCGGCACGTACCGCTGCACGTAGTCCTGGGCCGCCGAGACGCTGGTCCGCACCTCGGTGCCGTTCAGCCGCACCTGGCTGCTCAGCCCCGGCGCCTGCGGGAACCGCTGCGGCACCTCCGTCAGGCTGCGCCCGGAGGACTTCCACTCGGTGCCGTCGAACTCGTCCAGGGAGACGATCCGCAGGTACTGGTCGGCCGGCCGGCTGTCGGTGCGGTAGCGCAGCACCACCCGGTCGTCCCGGTTGTTCAGGCTGTCCTGCAGGGCCACCAGCGGGTTCACCGCCGAGATGGTGCCGCCGCCGGGGCCGGAGCCGCCGGAGGCGCCGCCCGGGCCGTTCTCGCCCAGCAGCCCGCCGGTCGGTGTGGGCAGCACGTACGCCGCGCCCAGCGCGACCAGCACCGCCACCGCGCCGATGCGCCGGCCGGTGCGGAGCGGCGCGACCGCCTGGGCGCCCGCCCTGGTGGCGCCCCCGCCGGGGGTGCCGCCGAAGACCCGGCCCCACTGGGCCAGCCGGTCCCGGCTCTCCGCCAGCAGCAGCGTCAGGTAGCCGCAGCCCGCGAGCACGAACAGCAGCCAGCCCTCGCCGCCGGACAGGCCGGCGGCCACCGAGTACAGCGCGAGCAGCGGGAGCCCGGAGGCCGCGGCCGTCCGGAAAGTCACCGCGAGCAGGTCGACCAGCAGCCCGATCAGCAGCACCCCGGAGACCAGCATCAGCCGGATGCCGTCGGTCTGCGGAGCCGGTATGGCGTACTCGCCGACGTCGGCGACGCCCTCCTGGAAGAGCGTGCCCAGTCCGGTCAGCAGCTGGGTGCCGATCCCGTCGGAGGCCGCCACCGAGCGGCCCTGACCGGCGAACATCAGGACCAGCAGCACCAGGGAGACCAGCACCTGCGCGGCAACCGTCAGCGAACGCGCCAGCGGCACCCGCCGGCCCAGCGCGCCGACCCCGCTCTGCACCGCCAGCAGCCCGCCCGCCTGCAGCAGCCAGCCCTGCGCGTCCACCAGGGGCGACAGCGACACCGCCGTCAGCAGCGTCGCCAGCCAGGCGAACAGCGTCAGTCTCGCCATGCCGCTCATGACCGGCCCCCCGCCGAAGTCCCCGTGGCGGCCGCCGGGCCCCAGGGCGCGTCCGGGGCGCCCGCCGCGGCCTGCCGCCACATGTCACCGAAGCCGGCGCCCGGAGGCACCGGCACGACCGTCCAGCCCGCTTCGCGGAGCCGGCGCAGCCGCTGCTCCGCCGGGCCCCCGGCGGAGTCCTGCGGCGCCCGCCCGGTCCAGGCGGCCGGGTCCAGCACGAAGGCCACCGCTCCGCCGCCGCGCTGCCGCATCTTCGCGGCCAGCCCGGCCTGTTCCTCGTCCAGGCCGCCGAAGAAGGCGACCAGCAGCCCCTCCTGCCCGCCCCGGACCGCCTCGTAGGCCCGGGCCAGGCCGCTGCCGTCGGAGTGCCCGACGACCGCCAGGGTGTCCAGCATCAGCCCGGCGGCCTCGGCGGACTCCCCGGCGCCCGCCGAGAACCCGCCGCCGCCCTCCCCGGGCACCACGTCCCCGGTGTCGGTCAGCAGCCGTACGGAGAAGCCCCGTTCGAGCAGGTGCAGCAGGCTGGAGGCGGCCGCGGAGACCGCCCACTCGAAGGCCGAGTCGGGTCCGGCGCCCTCGAATGCCTCCTGCCGGGTGTCCAGCAGGACGGTGGCGCGGGCCCGTTGCGGCTGCTCCTCGCGGCGCACCATCAGCTCGCCGTAGCGGGCCGTGGAACGCCAGTGGACGCGGCGCAGGTCGTCGCCG
This sequence comes from Streptomyces sp. NPDC048603, assembly GCF_043199475.1. NCBI lineage: Bacteria > Bacillati > Actinomycetota > Actinomycetes > Kitasatosporales > Streptomycetaceae > Streptomyces > Streptomyces sp. NPDC048603. Next base: position 261,087 of record NZ_JBICVY010000010.1, read on the forward strand.
TACCGGTAGCCGCGCGGGATCACGTCGTCGTCGCCGGCCAGGGCCAGCGAGCGCTGGTTGCCCTCGCCGAAGCCGCCCGACTCGCCGGCCAGCTTCACCGGGGGCAGCGCCTCGGTGCGCGGGATCACGGTGAGCGTGTCGTACGTGCTGAACGAGCGGGTCAGCTCGACCAGGCCGAACGGGTCGGCCAGGCGCAGCTGCAGCGGGCCCAGCGGGTAGCGGCCGCGCAGGTCCGAGCGGACCCGGTAGGACACCTCCCGGCGGCCGCCGGGCTCCACCCGGTCCAGCACGAAGCGGGGCCGGGGGCCCAGTACGTAGGGCACCCGGTCCTGCAGCATCAGCAGGCCGGTGGGCAGCCGGGACACGTTGTCCATGCGCAGCTGCACCCGGGCCTCGGCGCCGGCGGGCACCCGCACCGGGGTCAGCCGGCGGCTGCCGGAGACCCGGTAGCGGGTGCGGTGCAGGGCGTAGACGCAGATCAGCGGGAGGACGGTGATCAGCAGGCCGACCTGGAGCAGTGCGGTCTGGCCGAGGACGAAGGCGCACACGGCCGCGGCGAGGCCGGCGGCCAGGAAGGAGCGGCCGCGGGTGGTGAGCCCGGACAGCGCCGCGCGCAGTCCGGCGCTCTCCCCGCCGGCACCGCCACGGGTACCGGTGGTCATCAGAAGCCCCGGACGCCCGGCTGCTGCGGCCGGCCGTTCGGGTGGGCGTCCTGGTGGGCGTTCGGGTGCGCGGCGGGCACCGGGGTGCGCTGCAGGATGTCGGCGATGACGTGCTCGGCGGTGCGCCGGCTCAGCTGGGCCTGGGCGGTGGGCATCAGCCGGTGCGCGAGGACCGGCGCGGCCAGCGCCTGGACGTCGTCGGGCAGCACGTAGTCCCGGCCGGAGAGGGCGGCGGAGGCCTTCGCGGCGCGCAGCAGGTGCAGGGTGGCGCGCGGCGAGGCGCCCAGGCGCAGGTCCGGGTGGTTGCGGGTGGCGGAGACCAGCTCCACCACGTAGCGGCGGACGGGCTCGGCGACGTACACCTCGCGGACGGCCTCGATCAGCTTGAGGACGTCGTGGGCGTGGGCCACGGCCGTGAGGTCGTCGAGCGGGTTGACCGCGCCGTGCACGTCGAGCATCTGGAGCTCGGCGGCGGGGCTGGGGTAGCCGACGGAGACCTTGGCCATGAAGCGGTCGCGCTGGGCCTCGGGGAGCGGGTAGGTGCCCTCCATCTCCACCGGGTTCTGGGTGGCGACGACCATGAACGGGGAGGGCAGCTCGTAGGTCTGTCCGTCGATGGTGACCTGGCGCTCCTCCATCGACTCCAGCAGCGCGGACTGGGTCTTGGGCGAGGCCCGGTTGATCTCGTCGCCGATCACGATCTGCGCGAAGATCGCGCCCGGCTTGAACTCGAACTCGCGGCGCTGCTGGTCGTAGATGCTGACGCCGGTGATGTCGGAGGGCAGCAGGTCCGGCGTGAACTGGATGCGCTGCACCGAGCAGTCGATGGACTTCGCCAGGGACTTCGCCAGCATGGTCTTGCCGACGCCCGGGACGTCCTCGATCAGCAGGTGGCCCTCGGCGAGCAGGACGGTCAGCGCGATCCGTACGACCTCGGGCTTGCCCTCGATCACGCTCTCCACCGACCTGCGGACCCGCTCCGCGGTGCTCGTCAGATCAGCGAGGCTGGCACGGTCGTCGTAGGTCGTCACCTGGTTCTCCACCCCAAACACCCAAAAGCGATCAAAAGTGCGGACGCCCGCCCGGTACGGCAGCGCGTGCACGGACGGGTGCACGGACTGGTGTCCGGGCGGCGTTCAACCCGCATTCTTGACGCCGTCCCCGCCCCGTGTCACTCACGAAGCGGGGTCGATCTCCCGAAGCAGGCCGGTGTGCACGTCGAAGACGAAGCCTCGCACATCGTCCTTGTGCAGCAGGAAGGGGTTCGTGCGGACCCGCTGCATGGACTGGCGGACGTCCTTGTCGACGTCGCGGAACGCCTCCACGGCCCAGGACGGACGCTGGCCGACCTCGTCCTCCAGCTCGTGCCGGAAGTCCTCGGTCAGGCGCTCCAGGCCACAGCCGGTGTGGTGGATGAGTATGACGCTGCGGGTGCCCAGGGCGCGCTGGCTGATGGTGAGGGAGCGGATCACGTCGTCGGTGACCACGCCGCCCGCGTTGCGGATGGTGTGGCAGTCGCCGAGCTGCAGGCCGAGCGCGGCGTGCAGGTCGAGGCGGGCGTCCATGCAGGCCACCACGGCCACGTGGAGTACCGGGCTGGCGTCCATGCCGGGGTCGGTGAAGCGGCCGGCGTAGGTGCGGTTGTGGTCGACCAGGTTGTCGATGACGGTGCCCCCGGCGTGCTCGGCGAGGGGCTCGGCGGCGGAGTCTGCGGGCAGGTGTGCGGAAGTCGTCATGTGTACGACGTTAGTGGTCACCGCCCGGGTGGGCCTCGTGTGAGGTTGGACAAAGAACGTCAATGAACCTTGATGTGAGCTAACCCACAGGGGTGTGGAGGATCCGGCTGTTCGGGTGATTCGCGGCTTTTGGGGGTTCGCGCGGAGCGGGGCACACCGGGTACGGGCCGGTTCGTTGACCGCGCCGGGCGTTGGACTAAAGTGACGCGAAACCGGCCGGAGGACGGCCGTGCCGAGATGGCCGCAGGGCCGTACACGTAAATGAATCCGCGTGCGCGGTGCGTACGCCTACGCATACGCCTGCCGCGCCGTTGTCTGAGAGGGCGCATTGACCAGCGAATCCCGACACGTCCCGGTGATGCTCCAGCGGTGCCTGGACATGTTGGCCCCGGCGCTGGAGAAGCCCGGCGCGATCGTCGTCGACTGCACCCTCGGCCTCGGAGGCCACAGCGAGGCGATGCTCAGGCGGTTCCCCGAGGTACGGCTCATCGGGCTGGACCGCGACAAGGACGCCCTGCTGCTCTCCGGTGAACGGCTCGCCCCCTACGGCGACCGGGTCACCCTCGTCCACGCGATCTACGCGGACCTGGCCGAGGTCCTCGACGGTCTGGGCATCCCCGCCGTCCAGGGCATCCTCTTCGACCTCGGCGTCTCCTCCATGCAGCTCGACGAGGCCGACCGCGGGTTCGCGTACGCGCAGGACGCCCCGCTGGACATGCGCATGGACCAGACGACGGGCATCAGCGCCGCCGAGGTGCTCAACACCTACGCGCCCGGCGAGCTCGTACGGATCCTGCGCCAGTACGGCGAGGAGAAGCAGGCCAAGCGGATCGTGTCCGCGATCGTGCGCGAGCGCGACAAGGAGCCGTTCTCGAACAGCGCCCGGCTGGTGGAACTGATCCGCGACGCCCTGCCGCAGGCGGCGAAGCGGACCGGCGGCAACCCCGCCAAGCGGACCTTCCAGGCCCTGCGCATCGAGGTCAACAGCGAGCTGTCCGGGCTGGAGAAGGCCATCCCGGCGGCGGTGGACCGGATCGCGGTCGGCGGCCGGATCGCCGTCCTCTCCTACCACTCGCTGGAGGACCGCCTGGTCAAGACGGTCTTCGCGGCGGGCGCCGCGTCCACCGCGCCGCCCGGGCTGCCCGTCGTACCGGAGAAGTACCAGCCCAAGCTGAAACTCCTGACCCGTGGTGCGGAACTGCCCACGGAGGAAGAGGTCGCGGAGAACCGCCGCGCGGCCCCGGCCCGCCTGCGCGGGGTCCAGCGCATCCGCGAGGCGCACCTGTGAACAGGGTGGCCACCGCGACGCGGTTGCGGGTGGCGCGGCTCGGATCGCGCCGCCCGCGGCCCGGCGGCGGCCGGACCGGCGGGGGAGCGGCGCCCGGACAGGCCGCCCGCACCCCCTTCGTCCTGCTGGTCGTGGTCCTCCTCGCCGGTGGCCTGATCAGCCTGCTGCTGCTGAACTCGGCCCTCAACCAGGGCTCCTTCCAGCTGAGCCGGCTGAAGAAGGAGACCACCGCGCTCACCGACGAACAGCAGGCCCTGCAGCGCGACGTCGACGCCCACTCGGCGCCCGACGCGCTGGAACGGCGGGCCCGCGAGCTCGGCATGGTCCCCGGCGGCAGCCCGGTCTTCCTCGGCGCGGACGGCAAGACGGCGGGCACCCCGACCCCCGCCCAGAGCCCGCCGCCGCCCCCCGCGGCCCCGGCGGGCCCCGCCGCAGCCGCGCCCGGCGGCCCAGCCCCCGTCGGCTCCGGCCCCGGCACCGCCTCCGAACCCGCCCCGGGCTCCGCGCCCGGAACCCCCGCGGGCTCCGGCCCCGGAACCCAGCCGGAGCCGGCCGCGCCCGGCGGCTCCGCCCCCGCGACCCCCGACGCTTCCGCGCAGTCCACTCCGACACCCGGACGGTGACGACGTGACCCACCCCGCAGCTGTGGTGTGCCCTGCGGGGCATTGCCCCCACCCCGCCCTCCTCCCGGCGAAGCCAAGGGGAGGGCGGGGTGGGGAGAGAGCCCCGCGCAGCGGACGTCGGCAGGCCGCGGCATGAGCGGCAGGGAGCCGCCGCGCAGGCGGACCGTGCCCGGGCCCGCACGGCCGCGCCCGCAGGGCGGGAACAGGCCCGCGGGACGCCCGGCGACGAGGCCGGCCACACGGCGCCCCGCGCCGCCCCGCGCCCCGCACACCATCAAGCTGGGCAGCCCGCGCCCCCGGCTCCGCCTGGTCGGCATCGGCCTGACCCTGGTCATGCTCGCCTTCGTGGTCCGGCTGCTCCAGGTCCAGGCCGTCGACGCCTCCACCTTCTCCGCCGTCGCCTCCAAGAACCGCTACGCCAGCTACACCCTGGCCGCCGAACGCGGAGACATCACCGACCGCAAGGGCGTCGCCCTCGCCACCAGCGTGGACGCGTACGACATCACCGCCGACCCGTCCATGTTCACGCCCGAGGAGAGCAAGGCCCCGGACGCCCCGCAGCAGGCCGCCGCCCTCCTCGCGCCCATCCTGGGCAAGGACGCCGGCGAGATCGCCGACCGGCTGCGCACCAAGAACACCCGGTACGTCGTCCTCGCCCGCCGCCAGACCCCGCAGGTCTGGAACCAGATCCGCGACCTCAAGCGGGTCTTCGCCGACAAGGCGACGGCCGACAAGAGGAGCAACGGCCCGGGCGCCAACGTGCTCGCCGGGATCTTCAACGAGGAGAGCAGCAAGCGGATCTACCCCAACGGCACCCTCGCCGCCGGGATACTGGGCTATGTCAACGCCGAGGGCCACGGCGCCGGCGGCCTGGAGTCCTCCTTCGACAAGCGGCTGGCCGGCAAGGACGGCGAGGTCACCTACGCCCAGTCCGGCGGCCGCCGCGTGCCCACCGCCGGATCCAGCGAGAAGCCCGCCGAACCCGGCCAGGACATCGAGCTGACCATCGACCGGGACATCCAGTGGGCCGCCCAGAGCGCCATCACCAAGCAGGTCCAGGAGTCGGCCGCCGACCGCGGTTACGTGATCGTCCAGGACACCCGCACCGGCGAGGTGCTGGCCATGGCCAACGCCCCCGGCTTTGACCCCAACGACCTCTCCAAGGCCCGCTCCGCGGCCATGGGCAACGCCGCCCTCCAGGACGTCTACGAGCCCGGCTCCACCGCCAAGGTGATGTCCATGGCCGCCGTACTGGAGGAGAAGAAGGCCACCCCCACCACCCACGTCACCGTCCCCAACCGGCTGCACCGCGGTGACCGGCTGTTCAAGGACGACATCGACCACCCGACCTGGTACCTGACCCTCAACGGGGTCCTCGCCAAGTCCAGCAACATCGGCACCATCCTCGCCACCGGCCAGCTCGGGAAGAACCAGGCCGAGTCCAACAAGGTGCTGCACTCCTACCTGACCCGGTTCGGCATCGGCCGGCCCACCGGCCTGGACTACCCGGGGGAGTCCCGCGGCATCCTCGCCGACCCCGGGGACTGGTCCACCTCGCAGCAGTACACGATCCCCTTCGGGCAGGGCCTGTCCCTCAACGCCATGCAGGCGGCCTCCGTGTACTCCACCATCGCCAACGGCGGGGTACGCACCGAACCCACCCTCGTCCGCGGCTACAAGGGCGCCGACGGCCGGTTCACCCCCGCCCCCGCGCCCGAGAAGACCCGCGTGGTGAGCGAGGAGACCGCGAAGACGCTGGCCGCCATGCTCGAATCGGTGGTCGACGACCAGGAGGGCACCGGCACCAAGGCCCGCATCCCCGGCTACCGTGTCGGCGGCAAGACCGGCACCTCCAACCGGGTGGATCCGGCCACCGGCCGCTACAAGGGCTACACCGCCTCCTTCGCCGGCTTCGCGCCCGCCGACAACCCCCGCATCACCGTCTACTGCGCCATCCAGAACCCGACCAAGGGCAGCTACTTCGGTGGCCAGATCTGCGGCCCCATCTACAAGACCGTGATGGAGTTCGCCCTCAAGACCCTTTCGGTCGCCCCCACCGGAACCGCCCCCGCCGGGCTGCCGGTCACCTTCCAGCCCTGACCGTGACCGCCGCCCGGCGACCGAGAAAAGCGTGAGGCACCCCCAGTGACAACGATCACCCCGAAACCCGGGAACGAGAGCTCCCCGGGCCCCTCAATTCCTGCCGGGCCCGCCGCGCCCGGTACGCTCACCGCCGTGCCCCACGCTGATCAGCCCAGAACCGCCCAGAATCCCCCGGCAGCGCCGCCGGGAGCGCCCCGCCCCGCGGTGGCCCGTCCGATCCCCCTCGGCGAGCTGGCCGCCCTGCTGGGCAGCACCGTCCAGGCCCCCTCCGGGCAGGGAACCGCGGCGCAGATCACCGGCATCACGCACGACTCGCGCGCGGTCCGCCCCGGCGACGTCTACGCCGCCCTGGCCGGTGCCCGCCTGCACGGCGCCGACTTCGCCGCCCAGGCCGCCTCCCTGGGAGCGGCCGCGGTCCTGACCGACCCGGCCGGCGCCGAGCGGGCCGCCGCCACCGGCCTCCCGGTGCTGGTCGTGGACGACCCGCGCGGCCGGATGGGCGAGCTCGCCGCCGAGATCTACGGACGGCCCGGCGAGGCCCTCCTCCAGATCGGCATCACCGGCACCTCCGGCAAGACCACCACCGCCTACCTCGTGGAGGGCGGCCTGCGCGGCGCCGGGCGCCGTACCGGCCTGGTCGGCACGGTCGAGATGCGGATCGCCGACGAGCGGATCAAGTCCGAGCGCACCACCCCCGAGGCCCCCGACCTGCAGGCCCTCTTCGCCGTCATGCGGGAGCGCGGCGTCGACGCGGTCGCCATGGAGGTGTCCAGCCACGCCCTGATGCTCGGCCGGGTCGACGGCTGCGTCTTCGACGTCGCCGTCTTCAACAACCTCAGCCCGGAGCACATGGAGTTCCACTCCGACATGGAGGACTACTTCCAGGCCAAGGCCCGGCTGTTCACGCCCGCCCGGGCCCGCGTCGGCGTGGTCAACGTCGACGACGAGTACGGCCGCCGGCTGGCCAAGGAGTCCACGATCCCCGTGGTCACCTTCTCCGCCGCCGGCGACCCGGCCGCCGACTGGCGCGCGCAGGACGTGGTTTCCGGCCACATGGACTCCACCCTGACCCTGCTCGGCCCCGACGGGCAGCGGATCAGCGCCACCGCCCCGCTGCCCGGCCCCTTCAACGTCGCCAACACCGTCGCCGCGATCGTCACGCTCGCCACCGCCGGGGTGGACCCGCAGACCGCCGCCGACGGTGTCGCCGCCGTCCCCGGTGTCCCCGGCCGGCTGGAGCGGGTCGACGCCGGCCAGGGCTACCTCGCCGTCGTCGACTACGCCCACAAGACCGACGCCGTCGTCTCGGTGCTCCGCGCCCTGCGCGAAGTCACCACCGGCAGGCTGCACATCGTGCTCGGCTGCGGCGGGGACCGCGACACCACCAAGCGCGCCCCGATGGGCGCCGCCGCCGCCCGGTACGCCGACACCGCCGTGCTGACCTCCGACAACCCGCGCTCCGAGGACCCGCTGAAGATCCTCGCCGCCATGTTCGAGGGCGCCGTCTCCGTCCCCGCGGAGGAGCGCGGCACCGTCCTCGTCGACGCCGACCGGGCCGCGGCCATCGCCGCCGCGGTCGCCCGGGCCGAGCCCGGTGACACCGTCCTGGTCGCGGGCAAGGGCCACGAGCAGGGCCAGGAAACGGCCGGCGTGGTACGGCCCTTCGACGACCGCGAGGTGCTCCGCGCCGCCATCGCGGCCGCACCCGGAAACGCCGTGTCCGAAGAAGACGCGCTCCAGCAGGCCCGACAGGCCGAGGTGAACTAAGTGATCCCCCTCTCCCTCGCCGAGATCGCCGACATCACCGGCGGGCAACTCCACGACATACCGGATCCGTCCGCCGAGGTCACCGGATCCGTGGTCTACGACTCCCGGGAGGTCGAACAGGGCAGCCTGTTCGCCGCCTTCAACGGAGAGCGCGTGGACGGCCACGACTACGCCGAGCGCGCGGTCGCCGCCGGTGCCGCCGCGGTCCTCGCGACCCGGCCCGTCGGGGTCCCCGCGGTCGTCGTCCCCGACGTCCAGGAGGCGCTGGGTGCCCTCGCCCGCGCCGTCGTCTCCCGGCTCGGCACCGACGTGGTGGCCCTGACCGGATCGGCCGGAAAGACCTCCACCAAGGACCTCATCGCGCAGGTGCTGCAGAGCCACGCGCCCACGGTGTGGACGCCCGGCTCGCTCAACAACGAGATCGGCCTGCCCGTCACCGCCCTCCGCGCCACCCCGGAAACCCGGCACCTGGTGCTGGAGATGGGCGCCCGCGGCATCGGCCACATCGCCTACCTCACCGGCCTGACCCCGCCGCGGATCGGCGTGGTGCTCAACGTCGGCACCGCCCACATCGGCGAGTTCGGCGGCCGCGAGGCCATCGCCCAGGCCAAGGGAGAGCTGGTCGAAGCCCTGCCGGCCGAAGCCGAGGGCGGCGTCGCCGTACTCAACGCCGACGACCCGCTGGTCCGCGCCATGGCCGCCCGTACGAAGGCCCGTACGGTCCTCTTCGGAGAGGCGGAGGACGCCGAAGTCCGGGCCGCGAACGTCCGGATGACGGACCACGGACAGCCTTCCTTCACACTGCACACACCCTCCGGGTGCAGCGATGTGACCTTGCGGCTGTACGGTGAGCACCACGTGTCGAACGCGCTCGCCGCGGCCGCCGTCGCCCACGTGCTGGGCATGTCCACCGACGAGATCGCCACCGCGCTCTCCGGCGCGGGCACGCTCTCCCGCTGGCGGATGGAGGTCACCGAGCGCGCGGACGGAGTGACGATCGTCAACGACGCCTACAACGCGAACCCCGAGTCCATGCGGGCCGCACTGCGCGCGCTGGCCGCGATGGGCAGCGCCGCCCAGGAGCGAGGGGGACGCACGTGGGCGGTGCTCGGCCCGATGGCCGAGCTCGGTGACGCATCGCTCGCCGAGCACGACGCGGTCGGACGGCTTGTCGTCCGGCTCAACGTGAGCAAGCTCGTCGCAGTCGGGGGCAGGGAAGCGTCCTGGCTGCAACTGGGCGCATATAACGAGGGTTCGTGGGGTGAGGAGTCGGTGCTCGTGTCCGACGCGCAGGCGGCGGTCGACCTGTTGCGCAGAGAACTGCGCCCGGGGGACGTCGTGCTGGTGAAGGCATCCAGGTCGATCGGCCTGGAGCGGATCGCGCAGGCGCTGCTTGAGGGCGAGGGTGCCGACCGATGAGGCAGATCCTGTTCGCCGGTGTCATCGGTATGTTCCTCACGATCGTCGGCACCCCGCTGCTGATCAAGCTGCTGGCCCGCAAGGGCTACGGCCAGTTCATCCGGGACGACGGCCCGCGCGGCCACGCCGGCAAGAAGGGCACGCCCACCATGGGCGGCATCTCCTTCATCCTGGCGACGCTCGCCGCGTACGCCCTGACGAAGGTGATCACCTCCAGCGAGCCGACCTTCTCCGGCCTGCTGGTGCTCTTCCTGATGGCCGGCATGGGCCTCGTCGGCTTCCTCGACGACTACATCAAGATCGTCAAGCAGCGTTCGCTCGGTCTGCGGGCCAAGGCGAAGATGGCCGGCCAGCTGATCGTCGGCATCGCCTTCGCGGTGCTCGCGCTGCAGTTCTCGGACTCGCGCGGGCTCGCCCCGGCCTCCACCAAGATCTCCTTCGTCACCGACTTCGGCTGGTCCATCGGACCGGTGCTGTTCGTCGTCTGGGCGCTGTTCATGATCCTGGCGATGTCCAACGGCGTGAACCTCACCGACGGCCTCGACGGTCTGGCCACCGGCGCCTCGGTGATGGTCTTCGGCGCCTACACGTTCATCGGCGTCTGGCAGTACCAGGAGTCCTGCGCCAACGCGGAGACCCTGATGAACCCGGCCGCCTGCTTCGAGGTCCGCGACCCGCTGGACCTCGCGGTGGTCGCCTCCGCCCTGATGGGCGCCTGTTTCGGCTTCCTGTGGTGGAACACCTCGCCCGCCAAGATCTTCATGGGTGACACCGGCTCGCTGGCCCTCGGCGGCGCGCTCGCCGGCCTGGCCATCTGCTCCCGCACCGAGCTGCTGCTCGCGCTGCTGGGTGGCCTCTTCGTGCTCATCACCCTGTCCGTGGTCATCCAGGTCGGATCCTTCCGCCTCACCGGGAAGCGCGTCTTCCGGATGGCCCCGCTGCAGCACCACTTCGAGCTCAAGGGGTGGTCCGAGGTCCTTGTGGTGGTCCGGTTCTGGATCATCCAGGGCATGTGCGTCATCGTGGGTCTGGGCATCTTCTACGCCGGATGGGCAGCGGACAAGTGAGCAACCCGGAGTACCTGGCCCTGCTGGGCCCCGACGCACTGGCCCGGTACGGGCTGCCGCGGCGGATCACCGTCGCGGGCCTGGGCGTGAGCGGCATCAGTGCCGCCCGCGCGCTGGCCCGGTTCGGCGCGGCCGTGACCGTCGTCGACAACGGTGACGGGGACACCCACCGGGCCCGTGCCGCCGAACTGGCGGAGCTCGGCATCGAGACCCGCCTCGGCCGGCTGGCCGACGGTGCCAAGGCGGGGGAGACCCTCCCCGAGGGCACCGAGCTGGTGGTGACCTCGCCCGGCTGGAAGCCGGACAGCCCGCTCTTCCTGGAGGCCGCCAAGGCCGGTGTGGACGTCGTGGGCGACGTCGAGATCGCCTGGCGCCTCCGCGACGCCGGCACGGCCCTCCGCGCCGCCCGCACGGCCGCGGAGGCCGGACCGGCCCCGGCCGCGGAATGGCTCGCCATCACCGGCACCAACGGCAAGACCACCACCACCCAGATGCTCGCCTCCATCCTGCGGGCCGCCGGACTGCGCACCGCCGCCGTCGGCAACATCGGCACGCCGATCATCGACGTGGTGCTCGGCGAGGAGACGTACGACGTCCTCGCCGTGGAACTGTCCAGCTACCAGCTGCACTGGGCGCCCAGCCTGCGCGCCCACTCCGGGGCCGTGCTCAACCTGGCACCCGACCACCTCGACTGGCACGGCTCCATGGAGGCGTACGCCGCCGACAAGGGCCGGATCTACGAGGGCAACACCGTGGCCTGCGTCTACAACGTGGCCGACGCGGCCACCGAGAAGCTGGTCGAGGACGCGGACGTGGTCGAGGGCTGCCGGGCCATCGGCTTCACCCTCGGCGCCCCCGGCCCCTCCATGCTCGGCGTCGTCGACGGAATCCTGGTCGACCGGGCCTTCGTCCAGAACCGGCAGAAGAACGCCCAGGAGCTCGCCGAGGTCGCGGACGTCAGCCCGCCGGCCCCGCACAACATCGCCAACGCCCTCGCCGCGGCCGCCCTGGCCCGTGCCTTCGGCGTGGAGCCCAAGGCGGTCCGCGACGGCCTGCGGGCCTTCCGCCCGGACGCCCACCGGATCGCCCACGTCGCCGAGGTCGGCGGGGTCACCTACATCGACGACTCCAAGGCGACCAACACCCACGCGGCCGAGGCCTCGCTGGCCGCCTACGAGCCGGTGGTCTGGATCGCGGGCGGTCTGGCGAAGGGCGCCACCTTCGACGAGCTGGTGCGCAAGTCGGCCAAGCAGCTCCGCGGAGCCGTGCTGATCGGCGCCGACCGGGCGCTGATCCGGGACGCTCTGGCGCGACACGCCCCCGATGTCCCGGTCGTCGACCTCGACCGGACCGACACTGAGGCGATGCTCGCAGCGGTCCGGGAAGCGGCCCGGCTCGCCGAGCCCGGTGACACGGTCCTGCTGGCACCGGCCTGCGCCTCGATGGACATGTTCGTGAACTACAGCAAGCGCGGGGAAGCGTTCGCCGACGCCGTGCGCGAACTGGCCGCGGAGCAGAGCGCCTAGGTCCTGGGGACCGTCCGACCGGCTGCTCGTACGAGTGGAGGGGAAGACGACAGATGCCGGCCAAGCAGATGCTGCCCGGACGACGGCCCGCCGCCGTCCGGGCGCAGGGGCGCAAGCGTCCTTCGGTGACCGCCAAGGGGCCCGCGGGGCAGGGGCCGCTGGACGGGATCCGGCGCACCTACCGTCGCCTGCGCCGGACTTGGGACCGGCCACTCACCGCTTATTACCTGATTTTCGGCAGTTCGCTGCTGATTACGGTGCTGGGCCTGGTGATGGTCTACAGCGCCTCCATGATCAAGGCGCTCCAGCTGGGCCTGTCCCCCTCGTACTTCTTCCAGAAGCAGTTCCTGGCCGCCGCCATCGGCGCCGGCCTGCTGCTCGCCGCCTCCCGGATGCCGGTCAAGCTGCACCGCGCGCTGGCCTACCCGGTGCTGGCCGCGACCGTCTTCCTGATGGTGCTCGTCCAGATCCCCGGGATAGGGGTCTCCATCCAGGGCAACCAGAACTGGATCTCCCTGGGCGGCCCCTTCATGCTGCAGCCCAGCGAGTTCGGCAAGCTGGCCCTGATCCTGTGGGGCGCGGACCTGATGGCCCGCAAGGGCGACAAGGGCCTGCTGGTCCAGTGGAAGCACCTGCTGGTCCCGCTGGTGCCGGTGGCCTTCCTGCTGCTCGGACTGATCATGCTGGGCGGCGACATGGGCACCGCGATGATCCTCTGCGCCATCCTCTTCGGACTGCTGTGGCTGGCGGGAGCCCCGACCCGGCTGTTCGTCGGGGTGCTGGCCGTCGCCGTCGTGATCGGAGCGGTTCTGATCAGGACCGCCCCGCACCGGATGCAGCGACTCTCCTGCATCGGCGCGACCGATCTCGGGCCGCAAGGTGAATGCTGGCAGGCCGTTCATGGAATCTTCGCCCTCGCGTCCGGCGGATGGTTCGGTTCCGGTCTGGGTGCCAGTGTGGAAAAATGGGGGGAACTACCCGAAGCACACAACGACTTCATCTTTGCCATCACCGGGGAGGAACTGGGGCTGGCGGGGACGCTGTCGGTCCTGGGTCTCTTCGCGGCTCTAGGCTATGCGGGTATCCGCGTGGCCGGACGCACGGAGGACCCCTTCGTGAGGTATGCCGCGGGAGGCGTGACCACCTGGATCACGGCCCAGGCCGTGATCAACATCGGCGCGGTGCTCGGTCTGCTGCCGATCGCCGGGGTCCCGCTCCCGCTGTTCTCCTACGGAGGGTCCGCCCTGCTGCCGACCATGTTCGCCGTCGGACTGCTCATCGCCTTCGCGCGGGAGGAGCCCGCGGCGCGCGCGGCGCTCGCGATGCGACAGCCGAGGTTCGGCTGGAAGCGGACCGGGCCGATCTGGAAGTCGATGAGGCGGCGCGTCAAGAGGCGTCCGTCCGGAGAGCGGTGAATTTCGGTGCATGTCGTACTCGCCGGTGGGGGGACCGCCGGCCACATCGAGCCGGCGCTCGCCCTCGCGGATGCCCTGCGCAGGCAGGACCCCGCCGTGGGGATCACCGCCCTCGGCACGGAGCGCGGCCTGGAGACCCGGCTGGTGCCGGAGCGCGGCTACGATCTCGGCCTGATCCCGGCCGTGCCGCTGCCCCGGAAGCCCACCCCCGAGCTGATCACCGTCCCCGGCCGGCTGCGCGGCACCATCAAGGCCGCCGAGGAGATCCTGGCGCGCACAAAGGCCGACATCGTCGTCGGCTTCGGCGGCTACGTGGCCCTGCCCGGCTACCTGGCCGCCAAGCGGCTCGGCGTGCCGATCATCGTCCACGAGGCCAACGCCCGGCCCGGCCTGGCCAACAAGATCGGCTCCCGGTACGCGGCCGCGGTCGCGGTCTCCACGCCCGACAGCAAGCTCCGCAACGCCCGCTACGTCGGCATCCCGCTGCGCCGCACCATCGCCACCCTCGACCGGGCGGCCGCCCGGCCCGAGGGGCGCGCGCTCTTCGGGCTCGACCCGAACCTGCCCACCCTGCTGGTCTCCGGCGGCTCCCAGGGCGCGCGCCGGCTCAACGAGGTCGTGCAGCAGGTGGCACCGGCGCTCCAGCGCGCCGGGATCCAGATCCTCCACGCGGTCGGCCCGAAGAACGAACTGCCGCGTGTGGACAACATGCCCGGAATGCCGCCGTACGTCCCGGTACCGTACCTGGACCGGATGGATCTCGCGTACGCCGCCGCCGACATGATGCTGTGCCGCGCGGGCGCGATGACCGTCGCCGAACTCTCCGCCGTCGGACTGCCCGCCGCCTACGTCCCGCTGCCCATCGGCAACGGCGAGCAGCGGCTCAACGCCCAGCCGGTGGTCAAGGCGGGCGGCGGTCTGCTGGTGGACGACGCCGAACTGACCCCCGAGTGGGTCCAGGGCAACGTCCTCCCGGTGCTCGCCGATCCGCACCGGCTCTACGAGATGTCCCGCGCGGCCGCCGAGTTCGGCCGCCGGGACGCCGACGAACTGCTGGTCGCCATGGTGTACGAGGCCATCGCGGCGCACCGGACCCGCTGAGGCGGGAAAGCACAGACGCAGGAGGCACCGCACGTGGCCGGACCGACGAAGCAGCCGAAGGCGCCGCAGCCGGCGGGACCGCCGAAGCCGCCGAAGCCGAAACAGTCCGGCCACGTCCCCCAAGGCCCCGGCGTGAGACACCTCCGCCGGGGCCCCGTACTGGCCGCCCTCGCCGCCGCCGTGCTGCTCGCCGGCGGCAGCAGCTGGGCCTTGTACGGCTCGGACTGGCTGCGGGTGGAGAAGGTCACCACCACCGGCACCGGGGTGCTCACCCCGGAGCAGGTGCTCCGGGCGGCGGCGGTACCCGTCGGGGCCCCGCTCGCCACCGTCGACACCGACGAGATCGAGGCGCGGCTGCGCGGGCGGCTGCCCCGCATCGAATCGGTCGACGTGGTGCGTTCCTGGCCGCACGGGATCGGACTGAACGTCACGGAGCGCAAACCCGTCCTGCTCATCAGGAAGGATGCCAAGTTCGTCGAAGTGGACGCTTCGGGCGTCCGGTTCGACACGGTGGCGAAACCCCCTGCCGGTGTGCCCGTTCTGGAACTGAACGCGGGCAACTCGCCCAGTCTGCGCCGGTTCGACGAGGAACGGCTGCTGCACGAGGCGGTGGGCATCGCCGGGGACCTCCCCGCGGCGGTGGCCAAGGAGACCCTCCGGATCCGGATGACCTCGTACGACTCCGTGGAACTGGAGTTGAGCCGGGACCGTACCGTGGTCTGGGGAAGTTCCGGGCAGGGACCGGCGAAAGCCCGTGCGCTGACGGCTCTGCTGAAGGCCGCACCCAGGGCCGGGCACTTCGATGTGAGCGCTCCCACGGCACCCTCGGTGGCCGGGAGTTGACGCGAGGTCGAACAGCGGCGCACCCTGGTTGGCCAGCGATATGGGTGATCACATAGGGTGAAAAGAAAAACGGGAGGTTCGGCGTGTTCGTTGAACACGCGCTACTTGTCGACTTAGTGTCCTGTTCGGAAGAGTCCAAGGAACAGACACAGTCTTAACCCTAAACTTCAGGGTTAGGGTTCGGGTCGGCATGTATCGGACCGTCCCTGTTTTCGGCATCAGTCGTCGCACCGCAGGCCCGCGAGGCGGCGACACGTAACTCGAGGCGAGAGGCCTTCGACGTGGCAGCACCGCAGAACTACCTCGCAGTCATCAAGGTCATCGGTGTCGGCGGCGGTGGTGTCAATGCCATCAACCGAATGATCGAGGTCGGTCTCAAGGGCGTCGAGTTCATCGCCATCAACACGGACGCCCAGGCGCTGTTGATGAGCGACGCCGACGTCAAGCTCGACGTCGGCCGTGAACTCACCCGGGGCCTCGGCGCCGGTGCCAACCCGGCAGTCGGTCGCAAGGCGGCAGAGGACCACCGTGAGGAGATCGAGGAGGTCCTCAAGGGGGCCGACATGGTCTTCGTCACCGCCGGCGAGGGCGGCGGCACCGGCACCGGCGGCGCGCCCGTCGTCGCCAACATCGCGCGCTCCCTGGGCGCCCTGACGATCGGTGTGGTCACCCGGCCGTTCACCTTCGAGGGCCGCCGTCGCGCCAACCAGGCGGAGGACGGCATCGCCGAGCTCCGCGAAGAGGTCGACACCCTCATCGTCATCCCCAACGACCGCCTGCTGTCCATCTCGGACCGCCAGGTCTCGGTGCTCGACGCCTTCAAGTCGGCCGACCAGGTGCTGCTGAGCGGTGTGCAGGGCATCACCGACCTCATCACCACGCCCGGTCTGATCAACCTGGACTTCGCCGACGTCAAGTCCGTGATGTCCGAGGCCGGATCGGCGCTCATGGGCATCGGCTCCGCCCGCGGCGACGACCGCGCCGTGGCCGCCGCCGAGATGGCGATCTCCTCGCCGCTCCTGGAGGCGTCCATCGACGGCGCCCGCGGCGTCCTGCTCTCCATCTCCGGCGGTTCCGACCTCGGCCTCTTCGAGATCAACGAGGCCGCCCAGCTGGTCAGCGAGGCCGCCCACCCCGAGGCGAACATCATCTTCGGCGCCGTCATCGACGACGCGCTCGGCGACGAGGTGCGGGTCACCGTCATCGCGGCCGGGTTCGACGGGGGCCAGCCCCCGGCCCGCCGGGACAACGTGATCGGCGCCGCCTCGACCAAGCGCGAGGAGCCCCCGGCCCCGGTCAGCCGACCCGAGCCGGTCCGCCCGTCCTTCGGCGGCCTCGGTACGGTCACCCCGCGTGAGGAGCCCCCGGCTCCGGTCGAGCCGGCCCCGGTCGCCGAGATCCCGCAGACCCCGGTCGCGCCCCCGACGGTCCCGCGTCCCTACCAGGACAGCCCGGCCGAGGAACTGGACGTTCCGGACTTCTTGAAGTGACGATAGGGCAGCACATCGTGAGCGGCGCCCACTTCGCCTTCACCGACCGGTGGGGCGGGGTGAGCGCCGTTCCGTACGAGGAGCTCAACCTCGGCGGCGCCGTCGGGGACGACCCGGCTGCCGTACGGGAGAACCGCGCGCGGGCCGCGCGCACCCTGGGCATCGACCCCGGCCAGGTGGTCTGGATGAACCAGGTGCACGGCCGGGACGTGGCCGTGGTGGACGGACCCTGGGGAGATTCCGCAGAGATTCCCGCCGTGGACGCGGTGGTGACCGCCCGTCGGGGGCTCGCCCTCGCGGTCCTCACCGCCGACTGCGTCCCGGTCCTGCTGGCCGACCCCGTCGCCGGGGTCGTCGCCGCGGCGCACGCGGGCCGGCCCGGCCTGGTCGCCGGGGTGGTGCCGGCCGCGGTGGAGGCGATGACCGCGCTCGGCGCGGACCCCGCCCGGCTGGTCGCCCGTACCGGACCCGCCGTGTGCGGGCGCTGCTACGAGGTGCCGGCCGAGATGCGGGACGCGGTCGCCGACGTGGTGCCGGCCGCCCGTGCCGAGACCAGCTGGGGCACTCCGGCCGTCGACGTGGTGGCGGGGGTGCACGCCCAGCTCGCCGGACTGGGGGTGACGGACGCTCAGCGGTCCCCCGTCTGCACACTGGAATCGCGCGACCACTTCTCGTACCGCCGTGACCGGGTGACCGGCCGGCTTGCCGGATATGTCTGGTTGGACTGAGGAATGACAGATCGTAAGGCCGAGCTCGCCGCGAACCTGGCGCGGGTGGAGGAACGAATCTCCGCCGCCTGCGCCGCGGCCGGGCGCAAGCGGGAGGAGGTGACCCTCATCGTGGTCACCAAGACCTACCCCGCGAGCGACGTACGTCTCCTGGCGGAGCTGGGTGTCCGTCATGTGGCGGAGAACCGCGACCAGGAGGCCGGCCCGAAAGCCCTGGTCTGTGCGGATCTGCCGCTCACCTGGCACTTTGTCGGTCAGTTGCAGACGAACAAAGTCCGTTCCGTGGCGGGATACGCGCATCTGGTGCAGTCCGTCGACCGGCCCCGGCTGGTGTCCGCGCTCTCGGCGGCGGCGGTGAAGGCGGAACGGGAACTCGGCTGCCTGGTGCAGATCGCCCTCGACGCGGAGTCGGGGGAGCGCGGGGAGCGGGGCGGCGCGGCGCCGGAGCAGCTGGGCGAGTTGGCCGGGCTGATCGAGGAGGCCCCGGGACTGCGGCTGGCCGGGGTGATGACGGTGGCTCCGCTGGCCGGCCGCTACGCGGGACGCGAACAGGCCGCTTTCCAGCGGCTGGTGGAATTGTCAAGCGGCCTGCGCACGGCCCATCCGGCTGCGACCATGGTGTCGGCCGGGATGAGCGCCGATCTGGAGCAGGCCGTGGCCGCCGGAGCGACACACGTACGCGTCGGCACGGCGGTACTCGGCGGGAGACCCAGGCTCGGGTAACGTCGCGAAGAAAGTCGGACCACAGCAGAAAATATGGTCATTACCGCTGATGAGCGGGCAGGCCACGTGGATCGCGGGCAGTTGGTGACTTTTGTGACACTGCGAGATTTGTCGGTGGGCGATCCACCACAGAGCGGAGGACTCAGAGAATGGCCGGCGCAATGCGCAAGATGGCGGTCTACCTCGGCCTCGTGGAGGACGACCGGTACGACAACCCGGGATACGACCCCGATGACGAGTTCGAGCCCGAGCCGGAGCTGGCGCCCCGGGAGCGGGACCGCCGGGAGCAGCCGGTGCACCAACCGCCCGTAAGGGACGAACCGGTACGAGTGGCACAGCCTCCGGCTCCGCGTGAACCCATCTCATTGCCCGTTGAAAGCGGACGACCCGCCCGAATCGCCCCCGTGGCATCCATCACACCCGAACGCTCGAACCTGGAGAAGAACGCCCCCGTGATCATGCCCAAGGTCGTCTCCGAGCGGGAGCCGTACCGCATCACGACGCTGCACCCCCGGACCTACAACGAGGCCCGTACCATCGGGGAACACTTCCGTGAGGGCACCCCGGTGATCATGAATCTGACCGAGATGGACGACACTGACGCCAAGCGTCTGGTCGACTTCGCGGCCGGTCTCGTGTTCGGTCTGCACGGCAGCATTGAACGCGTGACACAGAAGGTGTTCCTGCTGTCGCCTGCTAACGTCGATGTCACGGCGGAGGACAAGGCCCGCATCGCGGAGGGCGGGTTCTTCAACCAGAGCTAGACCGGACAGGCGAGGGCAAGGGGAGAGGGAAGTACGGGATGGGTGTCGCACTGGATGTGATCTACATTGCGCTGACGTGCTTCCTCATCGTGCTGATCTTCCGGCTCGTCATGGATTACGTCTTCCAGTTCGCACGTTCCTGGGAACCCGGGAAGGCGATGGTGGTCGTTCTTGAGGCCACCTACACTGTCACCGACCCACCGCTCAAGCTTCTGCGGCGATTCATCCCGCCGCTGCGTCTCGGGGGCGTGGCACTCGACCTGTCCTTCTTCGTGCTGATGATCATCGTCTACGTCCTGATCAGCATCGTGAGCGGCTTCGCGAGATGAGGACGGACATGGACGACACGGGCCTGCCGACTGCCGACGACTACGTAGAGGTGAAGAAGACATGCCGCTGACCCCCGAGGACGTGCGGAACAAGCAGTTCACGACCGTCCGCCTCCGAGAAGGCTATGACGAGGACGAGGTCGATGCCTTTCTCGACGAGGTCGAGGCCGAACTGACGCGTCTGCTGCGGGAGAACGAGGACCTGCGCGCCAAGCTCGCCGCGGCGACGCGGGCCGCGGCCCAGAGCCAGCAGCAGGCCAACATGCGCAAGCCGGAGCCGCAGGACCAGCGTGGCCCGGGCGCCCCCGTGCCCGCCGCCATATCCGGCCCGCCGGCCCAGCAGGGCCCGCCGCAGCTGCCGGGCGGCGCCCCGCAGCTGCCGCCCGGTCCCGGTGGACAGGGTCCGCAGGGTCCCGGCCCGATGGGCGGCCCCATGGGCGGTCCGATGCAGCAGCACCCGATGGGCGGTCCGAACCCCGGCATGGGTCCGAACCCGGGCATGGGTCCGAACGGCATGGGTCCGAACCCGGGCATGGGTCCGAACCCGGGCATGGGTCCGAACGGCATGGGTCCGAACCCGGGCATGGGCCCGAACCCCGGCATGGGTCCGAACCCGTCCATGGGCGGCCAGAACCCGCTCGGCCAGCCGATGCAGCAGATGCAGCCGATGGGCCAGATGCAGCCGATGGGCCAGCCCATGGGCATGCCTCCGCAGCAGCAGCCGCAGCTGCCGGCTCCCGGCCAGGGCCCCGGTGGCGACAGCGCCGCGCGTGTCCTCTCGCTCGCCCAGCAGACCGCCGACCAGGCGATCGCGGAGGCCCGTTCCGAGGCCAACAAGATCGTCGGCGAGGCGCGCAGCCGCGCCGAGGGCCTGGAGCGGGACGCCCGCGCCAAGGCGGACGCGCTGGAGCGGGACGCCCAGGAGAAGCACCGCGTCGCGATGGGCTCGCTGGAGTCCGCCCGCGCCACGCTGGAGCGCAAGGTCGAGGACCTGCGGGGCTTCGAGCGTGAGTACCGCACGCGTCTGAAGTCCTACCTGGAGTCGCAGCTGCGCCAGCTGGAGACCCAGGCGGACGACTCGCTGGCCCCGCCGCGGACCCCGGCGACGGCTTCGCTGCCGCCGAGCCCGGCGCCGTCGATGGCTCCGGCCGGGGCGATGGGGCACTCCTCGCCGATGTCGGGCGGTCCCTCGCCGATGTCGGGCGGCCCGTCCTACGGCGGCCAGCAGCAGATGTCCCCGGCGATGACCCAGCCGATGGCTCCGGTGCGGCCGGCTGCGCCGCAGCCGATGCAGCAGGCGCCGTCGCCGATGCGGGGCTTCCTGATCGACGAGGACGACAACTAGTCGCACCGCGCTACGACGCCGCCGTCGGCAGCATTCACGGGCCGGGCCCGGACCCCTCAGGGGATCCGGGCCCGGCCCGTTTCGCGTACCCCCCGCTGCCCGCTGCCCGCTGCCCGCTGCCCGCTGCCCGCTGCCCGCTGCGCGGAGCTCTCTCCCCGCCCCGCCCCTTCCCGAAGCCGGGGCTCCGCCCCGGACCCCACTGTGGGGCTTACGCCCCACGCCCCTGCGGGGCTCCGTCCCTGCACCCCGCCGGGGGTGCCCCGTCAGGGGCGCGGGGAACTGCGCGACCAGCCACGGCCGGCCCGCAGGCCCGGTACTAGGGGGCCGCCCCGAACCGGGGCGGGGTCCGGGGGCGGAGCCCCGGTTTCGGGATGGGGGTCCCCCCGGACGAAGTCTGGGGGAGGGCGGGGAGGGGGCATGCCCCGCAGGGCGACGGGCACGGGCCCGGAAACGGATATGGCCCGGCGCCCGCCGGGGTGGGCGGGACACCGGGCCACAGAGGCCGGGGCCGGGGTTGGCCCGGGCTGGGGCCAGGCCGGGACCGGCCTGGCCCCAGCCCGGGTTATGCCTTGCGGAGGCGGAAGGTCAGGCCGAGGGACTCGTCCGTGAAGGGGTCACCGTACGTGTCGTCGGCGTCGCCGGACGCGTAGTCCGTGGCCAGGACCTCGTCCGCGATCAGCGCCGCGTGGTCGGTCAGGGCCGTCACGACCTCCGGATCCGCCGAGGACCACCGCAGCGCGATGCGGTCCGCGACGTCCAGGCCGGAGTTCTTCCGCGCCTCCTGGATCAGCCGGATCGCGTCACGGGCCAGGCCCGCCAGCTTCAGCTCCGGGGTGATCTCCAGGTCCAGGGCGACCGTCGCGCCCGAGTCCGAGGCCACGGACCAGCCCTCACGCGGGGTCTCCGTGATGATCACTTCCTCGGGGGTGAGAGTGACCGTCTCGCCGTTGACCTCGACCGTGGCCTCGCCGGACCGGAGCGCCAGCGAGAGCGCGGCCGCGTCCGCCGCGGCCACGGCCTTGGCGACGTCCTGCACGCCCTTGCCGAAGCGCTTGCCCAGCGCCCGGAAGTTCGCCTTCGCCGTGGTGTCCACCAGCGAGCCGCCGACCTCCGAGAGGGAGGCCAGGGAGGAGACGTTCAGCTCCTCCGTGATCTGCGCCTGCAGACCGGCCGACAGGTCGGAGAAGCCCGCCGCGGCGACGAGCGCCCGCGACAGCGGCTGGCGGGTCTTGACGCCGGACTCGGCGCGCGTGGCGCGGCCCAGCTCGACCAGCCGCCGGACCAGCAGCATCTGCTGGGACAGCACCGGGTCCACGAGCGCCGCGTCGGCCTCCGGCCACGAGGTCAGGTGCACCGACTCCGGGGCGTCCGGGCTCACCGGGACGACCATGTCCTGCCAGACCCGCTCCGTGATGAACGGGGTCAGCGGGGCCATCAGGCGGGTGACCGTCTCGACCACGTCGTGGAGGGTGCGCAGCGCAGCCTTGTCACCCTGCCAGAACCGGCGGCGCGACCGGCGCACGTACCAGTTCGAGAGGTCGTCGACGAAGGCCGACAGCAGCTTGCCGGCCCGCTGGGTGTCGTACGCCTCCATGGCCTCGGTGACGTCCCCGACGAGCGTGTGCAGCTCGGAGAGCAGCCACCGGTCGAGCACCGTGCGCTCGGCCGGCGCCGGATCGGCCGCCGACGGCGCCCAGTTGGAGGTGCGGGCGTAGAGGGCCTGGAAGGCCACCGTGTTCCAGTAGGTGAGGAGCGTCTTGCGGACGACCTCCTGGATGGTGCCGTGGCCGACCCGGCGCGCCGCCCACGGCGAACCGCCGGCCGCCATGAACCACCGCACCGCGTCGGCGCCGTGCTGGTCCATCAGCGGGATCGGCTGCAGGATGTTGCCCAGGTGCTTGGACATCTTGCGGCCGTCCTCGGCGAGGATGTGGCCCAGGCAGACCACGTTCTCGTACGAGGACTTGTCGAAGACGAGCGTGCCGACCGCCATCAGCGTGTAGAACCAGCCGCGGGTCTGGTCGATCGCCTCGGAGATGAACTGCGCCGGGTAGCGCTTCTCGAAGAGGTCCTTGTTCTTGTACGGGTAGCCGTACTGGGCGAACGGCATCGAGCCGGAGTCGTACCAGGCGTCGATGACCTCCGGCACGCGGACCGCCGTGTGCGCGCAGCCCTCGGCGGTGCAGGGGAAGGTCACTTCGTCGATGAACGGGCGGTGCGGGTCGAGGCCCGAGTGGTCCCGGCCGGACAGCTCGCTGAGCTCCGCGCGGGAGCCGACGCAGGTGAGGTGGCCCTCCTCGCAGCGCCAGATCGGCAGCGGGGTGCCCCAGTAGCGGTTGCGGGACAGCGCCCAGTCGATGTTGTTGTTCAGCCAGTCGCCGAACCGGCCCTGCTTGACCGACTCCGGGAACCAGTTGGTCTTCTCGTTCTCCCGCAGCATCGCGTCCTTGACGGCGGTGGTGCGGATGTACCAGGACGGCTGCGCGTAGTAGAGCAGCGCGGTGTGGCAGCGCCAGCAGTGCGGGTAGCTGTGCTCGTACGCGATGTGCCTGAACAGCAGGCCGCGGGCGTCGAGGTCGGCGGTCAGCTTCTCGTCGGCCTTCTTGAAGAAGACGCCGCCGACGAGCGGGACCTCCTCGGCGAAGGTGCCGTCGGGGCGGACCGGGTTCACCACCGGCAGGCCGTACGCGCGGCAGACCGCGAGGTCGTCGGCGCCGAAGGCCGGGGCCTGGTGGACCAGACCGGTGCCGTCCTCGGTGGTCACGTACTCGGCGTTGACCACGAAGTGGGCCGGGGCCTCGAAGGGGACCAGCTCGAACGGGCGCCGGTAGGTCCAGCGCTCCATCTCCTTGCCGGTGAAGGTCCGGCCGGTGGACTCCCATCCCTCGCCGAGCGCCTTCTCCAGCAGCGGCTGCGCGACGACGATCTTCTCGTCGCCGTCGCCACCGGCGGGCGTCGCCACGACGTACGTGACCTCGGGGTGGGCGGCCACGGCCGTGTTGGAGACCAGGGTCCACGGGGTGGTCGTCCAGACCAGCAGCGAGGCCTCGCCGGCCAGCGGGCCGGAGGTCAGCGGGAAGCGGACGTAGACGGAGGGGTCGACGACCGTCTCGTAGCCCTGGGCGAGCTCGTGGTCGGAGAGGCCGGTGCCGCAGCGCGGGCACCAGGGGGCGACGCGGTGGTCCTGGACCAGCAGGCCCTTGTTGAAGATCTCCTTCAGCGACCACCACACGGACTCGACGTACTCGGGGTCCATGGTCCGGTAGGCGTCGTCCAGGTCCACCCAGTAGCCCATGCGGGTGGTGAGCTCGGCGAACGCGTCGGTGTGGCGGGTCACGGACTCGCGGCACTTGGCGTTGAACTCGGCGATGCCGTACGCCTCGATGTCCTGCTTGCCGTTGAAGCCGAGCTCCTTCTCGACGGCCAGCTCGACGGGCAGGCCGTGGCAGTCCCAGCCGGCCTTGCGGGCCACGTGGTAGCCGCGCATGGTGCGGAAGCGGGGGAAGACGTCCTTGAAGACGCGGGCCTCGATGTGGTGGGCACCGGGCATGCCGTTGGCGGTCGGCGGGCCCTCGTAGAAGACCCACTCGGGGCGTCCCTCGGACTGCTCCAGGGTCTTGGCGAAGGTCTTGCTCTCGCGCCAGAAGTCGAGGACTGCGTGCTCCAGGGCGGGCAGGTCGACCTGGGCGGGCACCGGGCGGTACTGCGGCGGGTTCGTCATGAGGCTCTTCGTCTTCCTCCGGCGGGCTTCGTCTCTCCGTCCGGAGGGACGAGAGCGCTGGGCTCCCGCGGTACCACCCTCCTTGGCCGCCGGACGGGTCCGGTGGCCCCCTCATTGGGGTGCGAAGCCGGTTCTACTGGCCCGGGCCGGGGCCCTGGGCGTTCTTCCGGCGGCTCCGGGGTGATCCTTCACGACGCGCTCGCCCCCGGGCTCTCACCGTCCCCGGGTCGCTCCTGGCTGCGTACGACGCTACTCGTCCCCATCCATGCCTTTCGCTGGGCTCAGTGTAAGGCCGGGGGGCGGGCCGGCCGACCTGTTTACGGTGACCCGAATGGTCCGATGCGCCCGAATGGTCTCGGTGTGCAGGCGAGTGGCGGAATACCTGGGCCGGGGCTGGGCACAACGGATGCAGGTTGGTCGCGGCGGGCGCGTACCCGTTGCCGCGGGGATGGAGTCGATTTATCGTCCCAGCACGATTTGCGTGCTAGATCACCATATGTGAAGGGGCCGCGGCCATGGTGGCGAAGAAGCAGGCGGTGGCCGCGACTGCGGCCGAGGAACCGGCCCCCGGGAAGGTGACGGCCGGGAAGGCTCCGGCGAAGGCCGCCGCGGCCGACGGGAAGGCGGCGGCCGACGGGAAGGCCGCTCCGGCGAAGGCCCCGGCCCGGAAGGCCGTGGCCAAGAAGGTCGCGGCCAAGAAGGCTGCGACCGGAAAGGCCGCCTCGGCCGCCTCGGCCGACCCTGGCGGCAGGGCGGCGGCGAAGAAGACCGGGTCCACCGCGGCCCCGGCGAAGAAGAACGGCGCCGGCAGGACGACCACGAAGAAGGCCACGGCCCCGACCGGTGCCGTGGCCGAGGGGGCGGCCCAGGCCGCGGAAGAGACGGGAGCCGGAACAGTGGTTGCCAAGAAGAGCACGGGCACGAGCAAGGCCAGGAAGACCGCCACGGCGGCCACCAGCGGGCTGCCCAAGACCCGTACGGTGGCAGCCGGCCGTGCGGCCGCAGCCCCCGGCGAGCTCGCGGTACGCCCCGGCGAGGAGCCCTGGACCCCGGCGGAGGTCGCGGAGGCCCGTACGGAGCTGGAGACGGAGGTGCTGCGGCTGCGGGCCGAGCTGGAGGCCTCCGAGCTGGCCATCACCGGCCTGATGCGGGACGGCGGCGCCGGTGCCGGCGACGACGAGGCCGACACGGGCAGCAAGAACATCACCCGCGAACACGAGATCGCCCTCGCCGCGAACGCCCGCGAGATGCTGGAGCAGACCGAGCGGGCCCTGGAACGACTGGACGCCGGCACCTACGGCGTCTGCGAGAACTGCGGGAACCCCATCGGCAAGGCGCGGATGCAGGCGTTCCCGCGGGCCACCCTGTGCGTGGAGTGCAAGGCGAAGCAGGAGCGGCGCCACTGAGGCGCGTCCGCGGTCGTGTCCGGAGCGGGGGACCTGGGGCCCCCGGTCCGCGCGCGGCTGACGTACTCTCGTCACAGTTGTCGAGCGAGTTCGAGGGACGCACGTGGCAGAGGCGGAGCGCATCATCGGTACGCCGGAGGTCGGGGACGACACGCAGCCGGAGCCCGCGCAGCCCAAGGGGCGGCGGCGGATCACCGCGCTGCTCGTCGTGGCCGTGCTGGCCTACCTGCTCGACCTCGGCAGCAAGATGCTGGTCGTGGCCAAGCTGGAGCACCAGCCCCCCATCGAGATCGTCGGTGATCTGCTGAAGTTCGAGGCGATCCGGAACCCCGGCGCCGCCTTCGGCTTCGGCGAGGCGTTCACGATCATCTTCACCATCATCGCGGCCACCGTGATCGTGGTGATCGTGCGGCTGGCCCGGAAGCTCTACAGCCTGCCCTGGGCCATCGCGCTCGGCCTGCTGCTCGGCGGCGCACTGGGCAACCTCACCGACCGGATCTTCCGCTCGCCGGGCGTCTTCCGCGGTGCCGTCGTGGACTTCATCGCCCCCGCCCACTTCGCGGTCTTCAACCTCGCGGACTCCGCGATCGTGTGCGGCGGCATCCTGATCGTGCTGCTCTCCTTCCGGGGTCTGGACCCCGACGGCACGATCCACAAGGACTGAGCCGGCCCCCCGCGGGTACAGTCGCGGGAACGGGGCGGAACAAGATCGAGAACGGGCCGCCACGCGAGTCCGGCATACTCGACGGGTGAGTACGATTCCCGAGATCCGCACCCTGCCCGTTCCCGACGGCCTCGAAGGCGAGCGCGTAGACGCCGCGATCGCCCGTATGTTCGGGTTCTCCCGGACCAAGGCGGCCGAGCTGGCCGCGGCCGGCAAGGTCGCGGTCGACGGCAGCGTCGTCGGGAAGTCCGAGCGGGTGCACGGCGGCGCCTGGCTCGAGGTCGAGATGCCCGCCCCGCCGCGCCCGGTCGAGATCGTCGCCGAGCCGGTCGAGGGCATGGAGATCGTCCACGACGACGAGGACATCGTCGTGATCATGAAGCCGGTGGGGGTCGCCGCGCACCCCAGCCCCGGCTGGACCGGCACCACCGTGATCGGCGGCCTGGCCGCCGCCGGGTACCGGATCTCCACCTCCGGCGCCGCCGAGCGCCAGGGCATCGTGCACCGCCTGGACGTCGGCACCTCCGGCCTGATGGTGGTGGCCAAGTCCGAGCGCGCGTACACCTCGCTGAAGAACCAGTTCCGCGAGCGCGTCGTGGACAAGCGCTACCACACCCTGGTCCAGGGTCACCCGGACCCGATGAGCGGCACGATCGACGCCCCCATCGGCCGGCACCCCAACCACGACTACAAGTGGGCCGTGATCCAGGACGGCAAGGCCTCCGTCACCCACTACGACCTCATCGAGGCGTTCCGGGCGGCCTCCCTGCTGGACATCAAGCTGGAGACCGGCCGCACCCACCAGATCCGCGTGCACATGTCGGCGCACCGGCACCCCTGCGTGGGCGACCTCACCTACGGCGCCGACCCGACCATCGCCAAGCGCCTGGGCCTCACCCGCCAGTGGCTGCACGCGGTGCGGCTCGGCTTCGAGCACCCGGCGGACGGCCAGTGGGTGGAGTTCGCGAGCCACTACCCGGACGACCTGCAGCACGCGCTGGACATGATCCGCGCGGAGAGCGAGTGACCTCCCCGGCGTCCGCGCCCGGGCCCGCGTCCGAGCCCGGGTCCGCGCCGTACGAGGTCCGGGTCGCCGTCGGCGAGGCCGACCTCGCGGCCTGCTTCGCCGTCCGCACCGAGGTCTTCGTCGTCGAACAGTCCGTGCCCGAGGAGATCGAGTACGACGCCTACGACGCGGACGCCGTGCACGTGCTGGCGACCGGCCCGGACGGCCCCCTGGGCACCGGCCGGCTGCTGCACGGCGAGGCCGCCCTCGGCAAGACCGGCACGCCGGGCGTCGGCTCGCTCGGCCGCCTGGCCGTCCTGAAGTCCGCGCGCGGCCTCGGCGTGGGCGCGGCCCTGGTCCGGGCGCTGGAGGCGGAGGCGGTCCGGCTGGGCCTGACCGCCGTGGACCTGGGCGCGCAGACGCACGCCCTCGGCTTCTACGAGCGGCTCGGCTACGCGGCGTACGGTCCCGAGTTCGAGGACGCGGGCATGCCGCACCGCGCGATGCGACGCACCCTTCCTTAACCGAACGAATCGGGCGCGCCTGGCAGGGTGGGGGAGTGGATCAGCTCCTCCTCCTCTTCGTGCTGCTGCTGGGTGCCGTCGTCAGCGTGCCGGTCGGGGACCGGCTGGGCCTGCCCGCGCCGGTCCTGATGACCCTCGGCGGCATCGTGCTGGCCCTGGTGCCGGTCGTGCCGAACGTGGACATCCCGCCCGAGTTCATCCTCCCGCTGGTGCTGCCGCCGCTGCTGTACGCCTCCGCGCAGCGCACCTCCTGGCGGCAGTTCGCCGCCAACGTACGGCCGATCCTGCTGCTGGCGGTCGCGCTGGTCTTCGTCACCACGGCCGCCGTCGCCGCCGTTGCGAACGCGGTGGTGCCCGGGCTGCCGGTGGCCGCCGCCGTGGCGCTGGGCGCGCTGGTCGCGCCGCCCGACCCGGTCGCGGCCACCGCCGTGGCCGGCTCGCTCGGGCTGCCGCGCCGCCTGGTGTCGATCCTGGAGGGCGAGGGCCTGTTCAACGACGTGACGGCCATCGTGCTGTACCACGTGGCGATCGCCGCCGCCGTCAGCGGCAGCTTCTCCTGGCCGGAGGCCACCCTGGAGTTCGTGCTGTCGGCGGTGGTCGCGGTGGCCGTCGGACTGGCCCTGGGCTGGTTGGCGAAGCTGCTGATCGGGCGGCTCGGCGACGCCACCCTGCAGATCGGTCTGACCCTGCTCCTGCCCTTCGTGGCGTACACGCTGGCGGAGGAGCTGATGGGCTCGGGGGTGCTGGCCGTCCTCACCACCGCCCTGTTCCTGGCGGAGTTCGCGAGCGACGCCGACGACGTCCTGGGCCGGCTGGCCGGGCACACCTTCTGGGAGGTCGTCGACATGCTGGTCACCGGGGTGGCGTTCGGGCTGATCGGGCTGGAACTGCACAACGTGTTCGGCACGGCCGCGGGCCGGTGGGAGCAGATGGCCGGCTGGGCGGCGGCCGTGGTCGCGGTGGTGGTCGGCGTACGGCTGGTGTGGCTGCTCCCCGCCTCGTGGCTGGCCAGACGGCTGCACGGGCGGCGCGACTACGACGAGGAGATCCCGCTGAGCTGGCGGGAGAGCGTGGTGATGTGGTGGGCCGGCATGCGCGGGGTGGCCTCGGTGGCGCTGGCCCTGGCGATCCCGCTCCGCACCGACTCCGGCGAACCCTTCCCGGCCCGCGATGAGATCGTCTTCATCGCCTTCGCGGTCATCATGACCACGCTGATCCTCCAGGGCCTGACCCTGCCCTGGCTGGTACGCCGGCTCGGCGTCCGGGCGGACACGGACGCCGAGCGGGCCTTCCGGCGGGAGTTGGCCCTGCGCGCGGCGAAGGCGGCGAAGCGCCGCCTCAGGGAGATCCAGGAGGTCGAGGAGCTCCCCGAGGACCTCCTCGAACAGCTCCAGCGGCGCGCGTACGACGTGGGCGCCCGGATCAGCCCCGACCTGGTCGACGAGGAACGCCGCGAGGCCTACGCGCAGCGGGTCTCGCGGCTCCGTCACATCCAGCACGTCCAGCGCGAGATGCTGTCCGCCGCCCGTCACGAGGTGCTCGCGGCGCGCAGCGAACCGGGCGCCGACCCGGAGGTCGTGGACCGTGTCCTGCGCCACCTGGACGTCCGCAGCCTGCGCCCGTAGCCCGAGCCCGTGGCGGCAAGGGGTGCGGTCAGAGGCCGGCGCGGGCCGCCAGGGCGCGCAGGAACCGCACGTACGGCGACCAGCGCGCCGGGCGGGCCACCCGTCCGGTGCAGGCGTGTTCGGCGCGGTCGAGGCCGTCCTCCAGGCAGGCGTCGTGCAGCGGCCGCCAGGCCAGCGGCCAGGTGAGGCGGGCCAGGCCGGTGGTGGACATCGTCAGGGTGTGGTGCAGCCGGGTGTGGTCCGCGTCCACCGGCAGCACGGCCAGCTCGTGATGGCCGTGGAAGCCGCGCGGCCCGGTGAACTCGAAGCGGATCCAGCGCCCCGGCGCGTACCCGGCCACGGTGTACCGCACCGGCCCGTGGCCCCCCGCGGCACCGGGTCCCAGCGGGCGGTCGAACTCCATGGGGGACCAGTCGCGGCCGGGCCACAGCAGGTCGCCCTCGCCGGTGGCCAGGCTGTCGATCAGTGCGCCCACCTCGCTCTCTTTCGCGGGCAGCAGGCGCTCGTGCACGTTGTGGACGCCCATGCGTCCTCCCCTCCACAGTATTGGAGACCTCTCTCCAATAAATTGGAGGGTACTCTCTGATTCATGGCGAGACCACCCCGCTTCGACACTGGCAAGCTCCTCGACGCCGCCGTAGCCCTCGCGGCCGCGGGCGGACCGGCGGCCGTGACCATGTCGGCCGTCGCCCAGGCCACCGGCGCGCCCAGCGGCTCGGTCTACCACCGGTTCGCCGGGCGCACGGCCCTGCTCGCCGAGGTGTGGCTGCGCACCGTGGAGCGGTTCCAGCAGGGCTACCTGGCCGTGCTCGACGGCGAGGCCGACCCCCGCCGGGCGGCGCGCGCGGCCTCCCGGCACGTGGTGGCCTGGTGCCGGGAGAACCCGGACGAGGCGACCCTCCTCCTCTACGGTGCCGCCGACTTCGGGCGCGCCGACTGGTCCGGGGAGCACGCCGCACGCGCCGACCTCGGCAACGGGAGGGTCTTCGCCCGGCTGGGCGGGCTCGCCGTATCACTGGGCGCCGGGGACGAACAGGCGCGGGACCGGGTCGCCCTGGCCCTCGTCGACCTGCCGCTGACCGTGGTCCGCCGTCACCTGCGCGCGGGCACCCCCCTGCCTCCGTACGCCGAGGACCTCACCGAGGAGTGCACGGAGGCGCTGCTGGGTTCCATGACGGCACCGTGACCGCCTGGCGGGACCATACCGTGCGGGCCGTCCGGGTGAGGGCGGATCGATTCGGCGGACGCGGGAGGCGGACCCGCGCGGGCGGCAGCTGGCGCGAGCGGCGGGGACGGGCCGTCCCGGCCGCCGGCGCGGCCCGCCCCGGTCAGGCCTGGCCGGATTCCTCGCCGGGGCCGGGGGCCGCCGGGGCGCTGGCGATGCGGGGCAGGGCGTAGGGGTGTTCCGCGGCGAGCCAGGCGATCAGGCGTTCGCGTACCGCGCAGCGCAGGGTCCACAGATCGTCGGAGTCCTTCGCGGTGACCACCGCGCGGACCTGGACGGTGTGCGGGGTGGTGTCGGTGACGACCAGTCCGCTCGACCGTCCGTCCCACTCCGGGAGCTCCTTGAGGATCAGTTCCAGCCTCTCCCGCATCAGCTGTACGGGAGCCCGGTGGTCCAGGTGCAGGAAGACCGTGCCCGTCAGCTGGGCGCCGCCGCGCGACCAGTTCTCGTACGGCTTCGAGGTGAAGTACGAGACGGGCATGGTGATCCGGCGCTCGTCCCAGGTGCGCACCACCAGGAAGGTCAGGGTGATCTCCTCGACCTGTCCCCACTCCTTGTCGACGACCACCGTGTCCCCGATCCGGACGGTGTCGCCGAAGGCGATCTGCAGCCCGGCGAAGAGGTTCCCCAGGGTGGACTGGGCAGCGATGCCCGCCACGATGCCCAGCACGCCGGCGGAGGCCAGCATCGAGGCACCCACCGCTCGCATGGCGGGGAAGGTCAGCAGCATCGCCGCGATGGTCACCACCACCACGACGGCGGTCACCACCCGGTGGATCAGGGTGACCTGGGTGCGGACCCGGCGGACCCTGGCGTCCTGTTCGGGGGCCGCGGCGGCGGCGTAGCGGGCGTACCAGGTGTCGATGACCGCGTCGGCGATCCGGACCAGCAGCCAGGCCGCCGCGCCGATGACCACCAGGGTCAGGGCTCTGCCCCACCAGTCGGCGGGACGCAGGAACGCCTTCAGCCCGACGGCGCAGAGCAGCACCAGGGACGGCGGCAGGCAGCGGCGCAGCAGCAGCGTACGGAGCGCGGTCTCCATGCCTTCGACCGTAGCGGACGGCCGTCGCCGGCCGCACGGTCGCCGGTGGCGGGATTGCCGGTGGCGGCTGGCACGATGGGCGCATGAACATCGTGCTCTTCCACTCCACGTACGGCCTCCGACCCGCGGTGAACGCCGCGGCGGACCGGCTCCGGGCGGCCGGCCACCAGGTCCACGTGCCGGACCTCTTCGAGGGCCGGACCTTCGACACCGTCGAGGAGGGCATGGCGCACCAGGAGGAGATCGGGCGGGACGAACTGCTCAAGCGGGCCGTGCTGGCCGCCGCCCCCTACTCGGACCGGGGCCTGGTCTACGCGGGCTTCTCCTTCGGCGGCTCGATCGCCCAGCACCTGGCCCTGCACGACGAGAAGGCGCGCGGCCTGCTCCTGCTGCACGGCACCTCCGACATCGCCGACGACACCTCGGTGGACGAGCTGCCGGTGCAGCTGCACATCGCCGACCCGGACCCGTTCGAGCCGCACGACTGGCTGAACACCTGGTACCTGCGGATGGGCCGGGCCGGTGCGGACGTGGAGGTGCACCGGTACCCGGGCGCCGGGCACCTGTACACCGACCCCGAGCTCCCGGACTACGACGAGGAGGCCGCCGAGCGGACGTGGACCATCGCGCTCGGCTTCCTGGACTCACTGCGGTAGTTGCCGTCCTCGCCCCGGTTGCCGTGGCTCCCGTCAGGAACGCCGGCAGCGGCCGCCGGGGGAGCCGGCCGGCGGGGTGCACTGGTACGCGTAATCGGCCCGGTCGTCGCTGAGGTAGCGGCCGATGCACCGGTCGGCGGTGGTCCGGCCCTTCTGCGCGCAGAAGGCGAGAGCCGCCCGGCCGTCGGAGAACGGGCCGGGGGCGTACACCACCCAGTAGCCGGGGTTGAGGGAGGCGTGGTCCCGGCTGCGCAGCAGCTGCGCCTCCGGGACCGTGGCGCGGATCTCGGCCAGCCGGCTGTCGCGGGCGGCGGTGCCGGAGCTCTCCGGCTCGGAGTACAGCTGGGCGATCCAGCGGCCGCCTTCGGGTGCCGGGCCGTCGCCGCCGGGGGCGGTGGCCGGAGGGGCGCTCGGCGGCGTGGCGGTCGGCGCGCTCGCCGTGGCCGTCGTCGCCGGAGTGCCGGTGGTGCCCGGGGCCGGGCCCAGTGGGGGTGCCGGGGGTGTCGACGGCGTGGCGGCGGTGCTGCCCGCCGGAGTTGCCGAGGGCGGGCCCGGGGCCGTGGAGAGGGCGGAAGCCGTCGGTGCGGTGGTGCCCTTGCCGTCCGCGCCGCCGTCCGCGCCCGGGTCGAACAGTGCGTAGCCGCCGATGCCGAGCAGTGCCAGGGCCATCACGGCGGCCGCGGCGGCGAGCGGGGTGACCTTCCGGCGGCGGTCCGGTGCGGTTCCGGGGGAGCTGCCGCCGGTCAGGGTGCCGAGGGTGGGCAGGGCGTCCCGGGGCGTGGCCGCGTGCGGCGGGAACGGCACGGGGGTGGCCTGTGGAACGGCCTGCGGTGTGACCGGAGGCGTGGCGGGAGGCGTGGCGGGTGATGCCTGCGCGGCCTGCTCCGGCCGGGGGGCCGGGCCCGGCGGCAGCGGGGGCGGCGGGCCGAACCGGCTCCCGGAGGGCGGGCGTCCGGAGGCGGAGGAGGGGTCGGGAGCCCGGTCGAGGCGGGTGGGTTCCGGCGGTACGGCGTCTCCGGCGTCTCCGGGGTCCCCGGCATCCCCGGTGCGCCGGGTGACGGCCGCCAGCAGCCGGTCCAGCCGCTCCGCGTCGGGCCGCGCCTCCGGGTCGCGGACGAGCAGCTCGGCCAGGACGGCGGCCAGCGGTCCGGCCCGGCGCGGTGCGGGCACCGGCTCGTCGAGGACCGCGGCCAGCGTGGCCAGGGTGGTGGCGCGCCGCATCGGGCTGACGCCTTCCACGCACGCGTAGAGCGTCATGCCCAGCGACCACAGGTCGGAGGCCGGCAGGTCGGCACCGCGGATCCGCTCGGGCGCCAGGTACTCGGGGGTGCCGATGACCTCCCCGGTCATCGTGAGCGAGGCGGCGTCCTGCAGGGCGGCGATGCCGAAGTCGGTGAGCACGGCCGAACCGTCCGTCCGCAGCAGCACGTTGGCGGGCTTCACGTCCCGGTGGTGGATGCCGGCCGCGTGCGCGGCCCGCAGCCCGGCGAGCACCTCGCGGCCGGTCCGGGCCGCCTCGGCCGGCGACAGCGGCCGCTGTTCCAGCCGCTGCTGGAGGGAGTGGCCGGGCAGCAGTTCCATCACCAGCCAGGGGTGTTCCCCCTCGTCCACGATGTGATGGATGGTGACCACGTTGGGATGGTTGATCCGGGCCTGGGCGCGGGCCTCGCGCAGCACCCGCTCGCGCAGTACCCGCCCGCGTTCCGGGTCGTCCCGGCCCGCGGACGCCCGTACCTCCTTGACGGCCACCTCACGGTGAAGGGCACGGTCCAGCGCTCGCCAGACCGTGCCCATCCCCCCGCTGCCGAGCCGTTCCAGCAGCTCGAACCGTCCGTCGATCACGTCCCCCGTGGCGCTCATGGCGCTAGGTTAGGGCAGCGGGGGACACCGTGACTCAGGCTCCGCGGTACGCCGTCCAGTGGCTGTTCATGCGGGCCACCTGGCCGGCGGTGAACTGGTACATGCACGCGTCGTACGTGTAGTCCATGAAGTTGTGGATCGGGTCCGTGCCGGCCTTGCTGGCGCAGGAGTCGCGGCCCTCGGGGCACTCGTACGCGGCGGTCTTCTCGGCCGGGGTGTCGGAGACGGAGTCGCCGCTTCCGTTACAGCCGCCCTGGAAGGTGTGGTACAGGCCCATCCAGTGGCCGACCTCGTGGGTGCCGGTGTCGCCCTCGTTGTAGTTGGCCGCGGCGCCGCCCGGCAGTGAGGAGTCGAGCAGGACCACGCCGTCCATCTTGGGCTTCGAGGCGTAGGAGCTCGGGAAGGTCGCCCAGCCGAGCAGGCCGCCGGACAGGTTGGCGGTGTAGATGTTCAGCGCGTCGGAGCCGCCCTTGCGCAGGGTGGTCTTCATGCTGGTCTCGGCCGCGGAGCCGGAGCC
This sequence comes from Streptomyces sp. NPDC048603, assembly GCF_043199475.1. Lineage (NCBI taxonomy): Bacteria > Bacillati > Actinomycetota > Actinomycetes > Kitasatosporales > Streptomycetaceae > Streptomyces > Streptomyces sp. NPDC048603. Next base: position 296,262 of record NZ_JBICVY010000010.1, read on the forward strand.
CAGGTTGTACCAGCTCGCGTTGTCCGTGTAGTCGGTCGAGACCAGCTGGAACTGGAAGTTGCTGTTCACGTTGCCGGTGCCCTGGCCGCCGAAGGCGGAGTTCAGGACGGTCATCTGCTTGCTGACGTCGGTTGAGGTCAGCTTGCCGGTGGTGCCGGAGTGGATGACGTGGAAGTAGACCGGGATGGTCTTCACGGCCTCGGCGGCACGCAGGCTGCGCTGCGGCTGGTTCTTGAGGGCCTTGTCCAGCTTCACCTTGAGGTCGGCGTCCATGGCCGCGGCCTGGGCTTCGCTGACCTCGTTCGGCTCGGCGGCCTTCGGGCCCTGCGGCTTGGCCACGCGGGCGTTGGCCGGAGCATCGGCCGCCTCGACACACACCTCGGCCGGGGTCTTGGCCGCGGCGACCGACGTGGGGCCGGCCAGCGGGGACAGTGCCAGGGCACCGGCCAGGGCGGCGGAGCCGATCAGACGGCGGCGGAGAGTGGGGGATATGCGGGCAACGGCGCGCACGTGTGCTCCTCGCGGGTGGTGGGGGGTTACTGGCCGGGAAAGATCTCCCGGTTGGCGCGAAGCTTACGTGTGCATGTCATCGAGACGTCAAGACGTCTGACGTAAAAGAATTGTTGCCGAATCCGCACAGCGGCGCCCGAGATTTTCCGGACGCCGCCGTCGGCCGCAAATTTGACGGGACGTCAGGATCAAGTGCCCGTCATGGGTATGTCAGGTCATTCCGGGTCATCGGACGGGCTGGTATACCCGCTCCACCTTCTGGGTACCGTTCATGGTCCGGTACGAGCGGGACCAGGACGATCCGGCGTCCGCCTTCTTCTTGTCGGACACCACGTAGTAGTCCATCTGGGACCGTTCGGCGGTCACGTCGAGGACGCCGTAGCCGTGGTCGTCCATGTCCAGCCACTTCACGTGCCAGTTCGCCGCCTTGATGGCGGACTCCGCCACCAGCGAGAGGGTGTTCGGCAGCACGTGGAGGAGGTCGTCGATGTTGTCCGAGGTCACCGAGGTCACGACGAACTCGGTGGCGGCGGTGCCCGAGCCCGGGTACGTCGCCATGTTCACCGGGACCTCGTTAGCCCACGCCATGTGGATGTCGCCGGTGAGGAACACGGTGTTCTTGATGTTCCGGCTCTTCAGGTGGCCGAGCAGTTCCTTGCGGTCGTCCGTGTACCCGTCCCACTGGTCCACGTTGATCGCCAGGCCGCCCTCGGGCAGTCCGAGCAGCTTCGCCAGCGGCGCCAGCAGGTGCGCGGGCAGCGAGCCGAAGGCCACCGGCGAGATCATCACCGAGGTGCCGACCAGCTTCCAGGTCGCGTCCGAGGCCGCCAGCCCCGACTTGAGCCAGTCCAGCTGGGCGCGGCCGGTGATGGTGCGCTCGGGGTCGTCCACCGAACCGCTGCCGACCTTGGTCTGCTGCGAGCGGAACGAACGCAGGTCGAGCAGGTGGAGGTCGGCCAGGGTGCCGAAGCGCAGCCGCCGGTAGACGGTGCCCGCGACGGAGGCGCGAACCGGCATCCACTCGAAGTAGGCCTGCTTGGCCGAGGCCGCGCGGGCCGCCCAGTCGCCCTCGGCGCCCGGGGTGTGGTTCTCGGCGCCGCCGGACCACGCGTCGTTCGCGAACTCGTGGTCGTCCCAGATGGCGATGACCGGGTGCGCGGCGTGCAGGGCCTGGAGGTCGGCGTCGGTCTTGTACTTGCCGTGCCGGGTCCGGTAGTCCGCGAGGGTGGTGATCTCGTGCGCGGGCTCGTGCCGGCGGACGGTGTACTTCGCCTCCGGGTAACCCCCGGTCTGGTACTCGTAGATGTAGTCGCCGAGGTGCAGGATCGCGTCCAGGTCGGCGCGGGCCGCCAGGTGGCGGTAGGCCGAGAAGTATCCGGCCTCCCAGTTGGCGCAGGACACCACGCCGAAGCGGACCCCCGGGGTGGTGGCGTCGTGCGCCGGGGTGGTGCGGGTGCGGCCCACCGGGGAGACCGTGGGACCGGCGGTGAACCGGTAGAAGTACGCCGTCCCGGGCCGCAGTCCGCGTACGTCGGCCTTGACGGTGTGGTCCCCGGCGGCGGAGGCGGTCACGCTGCCGCGCGCGACGATCCGGGAGAAGCCCTTGTCCTCGGCCACTTCCCAGAGGACCTGGGTGTCCGGGCCGTTGCCGGAGCCGGGGACCGCCTCGGGTGTGGGTGTGACGCGGGTCCACAGCAGGACCCCGTCCGGGAGCGGGTCGCCGGAGGCGACGCCGTGCAGGAACGCCGGGGCGTTCTCGGCCGCCTGCGCGCTTGCGCCGGTGAAGGCCAGCGGGGCGAGGGCGGCGGTGGCGGCAGCGGCCAGGACGACCGTGCGCCGGCGCGGCGAAGCCGCGGAATCGTGGGGGAGTTGACTGGTCACGGCCGGTCATATTACTGGCCAGTATGACGAATTTAACACCCCCTGAACGGCAACGGGCGGACGAACTCCAGGAGTCCGCCCGCCCGTTGGCAGGGGGTGACTTTTCGGTCCGTCAGGGGCGTACCGCCCCTTCCGGGATCAGCCGGTCAGCCGGTCGACGGGTCAGCCCTTCAGGGCCTTGTCGATGGCCTCGGTGAACGCCGCCGGCGTCTGCGGGATCTCGATCTTCTTGCCGTCCATCATCAGCGTCGGGGTGCCCTTGACGCCCGACGCGTCGAAGGACTTCGACATCTCCAGCGCCCACCGGTCGTAGGTGCCGTTCTTCACGGCCTGCTGGAACCCGGTGTTGCCCTTCAGCGCGGCCACCCCGTCGGCCACCTTGATCAGGTAGTCGTCCTTGGCGAACTTGTCGCTGGTCTCCTCGGGGTGGTTCGCCTTCGAGTACAGCGCCGCCTTGTACTCCAGGAACGCCTCGGGGCTGACGTTCAGCGCCGCGCCCAGCGCGCTCAGCGCGTTCCTCGATCCCTCGCCGGGGACGCCCTTGTCGATGAAGGTCGCGCCGACGTACCGCAGCTTGTACTTGCCGGCGTCCACGTCCTTCTTGACCTGGTCGCCCATGCTCTGTTCGAACGAGGCGCAAGCCGGGCAGCGCGGGTCCTCGTACACGTCCAGGGTCTTCTTGGCCTCGGGCTTGCCGATGACCACGGTGGTGCCCTTGTCCCCGGTGGCGTTCTTCGGCGTGACCAGGGCGGCGGTCTCGGCCTTCTCCCAGGCGTCCGGCTTGGTCATCTCCATGACCATCCAGCCGATGCCGCCGGCCAGCGCCAGCACTCCGGCGACCGAGCCGGCCACGATGGCCTGGCGGCGCGCCTTGTCCTTCTTGGCCTGGGCCTCGAGTTCCTGGCGCAGCCGCTCGCGGGCCGCGGCCTTGTTCGCCTTGTTGTTGCGTGCGCTCATGGTGGTACTCCGTGAATGAGATGTGCGGGGTCTCCCGGCGGGCGGGGCCCGGGGGAGGGTGAGGTGTCCTGCCTTGCGTCGCTCAGGCGCCGGAGGGCGCCGTGGCGAACGCGGGCGGACCCCGCCGTCCCACGGAGTGCACGGGGAACCGGGTCCGGGCCCGCGCGGCGGTACGCGCCGTGCGGACCGCCCGGCGGGCCGGCCGGGACACCGCCGTGACGGCGGCCACCGCCAGTGCCAGCGGACGGAAGGCCAGCACGGCCACCGTCCGGAGCAGTCGGCCCAGCGACCGCTCGCCCTGCCACAGCCAGAGCGCGGCCAGCAGGCCGACCGAGACGTGGGCGGCCAGCAGTAGCCAGGGGGTCCACGGACCCGCGGACGCGAGCAGGGCCGCGGCGCTGCCGGCCGGGCCGGTCACCTCGGCCAGCGGCCCGCCCACGGGGGTGCCGCCGCAGAGCTCCTCCAGCCCCAGGGCGCGCAGCGGCCCGGAGACGGGACCGCCCGCGGGGCCGTAACAGACGTGCTGTCCGGCGGTGAAGACGGTGTCGGCGGCGAGTTCCAGCGGCACCAGCAGCCCGGCGATCGGGCCGAAGCCGCGCTCGCGCCCGGCCAGTGCGTAGGCGATCGCGAACACGGAGACGAAGGCGCCGAGCACCAGGGACGGCGGCAGCGGCACGTGGGACAGCAGGACGTGGGAGCAACTGGAGAGCAGCACGACGAGCGCGCTGAACAGCGCTGCCCGCAGCCCCCTGAGCCGTGCTCCTGATATGTCCATCCCGGCGAGTGTGCCATGCGTTCCTGTGAAAAGAGGATTCGGTGGCGCCCGCGGCCGGATCAGGGGCGCAGATTGGCCAGCGCGCCCGGCGGGAGGTGCCGGGCCAGCACCTCCAGTGCCGCGGTGACCTCGCTCAACGCGGCTGCGTCGGCGGTGCCGAGGGCGGCGGCGAGCGCGGACTCGATCCGGGTGGCGCGCACCTGCTCGACCCGCTCGGAGACCTCCTCGGCCGGCCGGACCAGCAGACGGCGGCCGTCGGCGGGGTCGGGGGAGGTCACCACCGAACCGGCCTTCTTCAGGCGGGCGACCGCGGTGGAGACCTGGCTCTGCGGCAGCCCGGTGCGGCGGGCGATCTCACCGACCGCGCTGCCGGGGTGGGCGGTGACGTCGCTGAGGGCGATGAGCACCGCGCGGGCGCCCTGCGCGGCGGTGGGGCTCCCCCCGGCCCCCTCGGGGGCGGGCAGCGCCTCTTCGCCGATCTTCATCAGGGTCCGGCCGAGCAGGAAGAGCTCGACCGCGCTCAGGCTGTCGCTCACGGGGCCACGGTACATCGCGATGGATTCATCTTTTTCGATTCATCTCTCTTGATGCATCGAGATAGATGGATTACGGTGGTGGCATGACGAAGACGGAGAACACGACGAAGAACGCGAAGGGCGTGGAGGGCGTGCAGGACTGCGGGAGGCTCCCGGTGCCCGGGGCCGAGTTGCACTACGAGGTGCGGGGGAGCGGGCCGCTGCTGCTGATCGCGCAGAGCGGCGAGGGCAACGCCGGCCGCAGCGTCGACCTGGTGGACCGGCTGGCCGAGGACTACACCGTGGTCACCTATGACCGCCGCGGGCTGTCCCGCAGCGCCCTCCCGGCGGGACGGGGCGTGACGATGGAGGAGCACGCCGACGACGTGCACCGGCTGCTGGCCGAGCTGACCGAGGAGCCGGCCATCGTGCTGGGGCTCAGCCTCGGGGCCTCGATCGGACTGCACCTCGCCGTCCGCCACCCCCGACAGGTGTCGGTCCTGGTCGCCCACGAGCCGGTGACCCCCCGGCTGCTGCCCGCCGCGGAGCGGGACCGGCACGAGCAGGAGCTGAGGGACATACAGGAGCGTTACCGGCGCGACGGGCTGCTGCCCGCGCTGGCGGAGGTGGCGCGGGTGCTCGGCATCGACCCCGTCGCCCAGGACCGCGAGCCCGGACTGACCCCGCAGCCCGGCCTCGCGGAGCGCGCCGCCGACTTCGACTTCTTCCTCACCCGCGATCTCACCGCGATCGTCGAGGACACCTTCGACCCGGCGGACCTGCGGGCCCTGGCGGGCCCGGCGGAGCGGGGCGGGGCCGGCCCGCGGATCGTGCCGGTGACCGGCCGGACCACCCCGCGCACCGTCTTCGACCACCGGTGTGCCGAGGAGCTCGCGGCCTCGCTCGGCACGGAGACGGCCGAGTTCCCCGGCGGGCACAACGGCAACCTCACGCACCCGGCGGCCTGGGCCGCGCGGCTGCGCGAGGTGCTCACCGAGGCCACGGGCCGGAGCGAGGAGGCGGGCGGTGCGCGAGCGACTCAGGTCACGACGCGGGCATGATCCGGCCGTTGCGGAAGAGGTCCACGAAGATCTGGTGGTCCGAGCGGGCCCGCGCGCCGTAGGCGTGGGCGAAGTCCACCAGCAGCTCCGCGAAGCCCTCCTCGTCGGCGGCGATCGCCGCGTCGATCGCCCGCTCCGTGGAGAAGGGGACCAGCGACTGGCCGCTCTCGTCCTCGTCGGCGGCCGCGTGCATGGAGGCCGTCGCCCGGCCGAGGTCCGCGACCACCGCCGCGATCTCCTCCGGGTCGTCGATGTCGGACCAGTCCAGGTCCACGGCGTAGGGGGAGACCTCGGCGACCAGCTGCCCGGCACCGTCCAGCTCCGTCCAGCCCAGCCACGGGTCGGCGTGCGCCTGCAGGGCCCGCTGGGAGATCACGGTGCGGTGCCCCTCGTGGTGGAAGTACTCGCGGACCTCCCGGTCGGTGATGTGCCGGGACACCGCCGGGGTCTGCGCCTGCTTGACGTAGATCACGACGTCGTTCTCCAGGGCGTCGCTGTGCCCCTCCAGCAGGATGTTGTACGAGGGCAGGCCGGCGGAGCCGATGCCGATGCCCCGACGGCCCACCACGTCCTTCACCCGGTAGGAGTCCGGGCGCAGCAGGCTCGACTCCGGCAGGGTCTCCAGATAGCCGTCGAAGGCGGCCAGCACCTTGTAGCGGGTCGCGGCGTCCAGTTCTATCGCGCCGCCCCCGGCGGAGAAGCGGCGCTCGTGGTCGCGGATCTCGGTCATGGAGTCCAGCAGCGCGAACCGGGTCCGGGCCCGGGCGGAGCGCAGGGCGTCCAGCAGTGCGCCGTCGGAGGTGTCCAGGGTGAAGGACGGCACCTCGTCATGCTTGGTGCCGGTGGCCAGGAGGTGGATGCGCTCCCGGTAGGCGGCGGCGTAGACCCGCACGATGCGGCTGATCTGCTCGTCGCTGAGCGCCTTGGAATAGCCGATCAGTGCCACCGAGGCGGCGAACCGCTTCAGGTCCCAGGTGAAGGGGCCGACGTAGGCCTCGTCGAAGTCGTTGACGTTGAAGATCAGGCGGCCGGTGGAGTCCATGTACGTGCCGAAGTTCTCGGCGTGGAGATCGCCGTGGATCCACACCCGGCCGGTGCGGTCGTCCAGGTACGGCCCGGCCCCCTGGTTCCTGCCGCCCTCGTGCTCCAGGTCCGCGTAGAAGAGGCAGGCCGTCCCCCGGTAGAAGGCGAACGCCGAGGCCGCCATCTTGCGGAACTTCACCTGGAAGGCGGCCGGGTCCGCGGCCAGCAGCTCACCGAAAGTGGTGTCGAACACGTCGAGGATCTGCTCGGCGCGCTGCTCGTTCGGGGTGTCGGGGACCGCCATGGCGGGTGCCTCCTGGTGGCGCAGGCTTGATCGATTCCAGGACTCTTGTCCTGGCTGTGCAACGGGCGACGCTACTCCCGCGTGCCCGGTTCCCGGCACCCCCTCCGGCCGCTCGGATCGACGTAGGATTCAGAGCTGCCCCCCGCCCCCTCGTGCTCTGGAGCCTCCCGCCGTGACCAAGCCGCCGTTCACGCACCTGCACGTCCACACCCAGTACTCCCTGCTGGACGGTGCCGCGCGGCTGAAGGACATGTTCAACGCGTGCAACGAGATGGGCATGACCCACATCGCCATGTCCGACCACGGCAACCTGCACGGCGCGTACGACTTCTTCCACTCGGCGCAGAAGGCGGGGATCACGCCGATCATCGGGATCGAGGCGTACGTCGCCCCCGAGTCCCGGCGCAACAAGCGCAGGATCCAGTGGGGCCAGCCGCACCAGAAGCGCGACGACGTCTCCGGCTCCGGCGGTTACACCCACAAGACGATCTGGGCGGCGAACAACACCGGCCTGCACAACCTCTACCGGCTGTCCTCCGACGCGTACGCCGAGGGCTGGCTGACCAAGTGGCCCCGGATGGACAAGGAGACCATCGCCCAGTGGTCCGAGGGGCTCATCGCCTCCACCGGCTGTCCCTCCGGCGAGGTGCAGACCCGTCTCCGCCTCGGCCAGTTCGACGAGGCCATCAAGGCCGCCTCGGACTACAAGGACATCTTCGGCGAGGGCCGGTACTTCCTGGAGCTGATGGACCACGGCATCGAGATCGAGCGCCGGGTCCGCGACGGACTGCTGGAGATCGGCAAGAAGCTCGGCATCCCGCCGCTGGTGACGAACGACTCGCACTACACCTACGCGAGCGAGGCCGGCGCGCACGACGCCCTGCTCTGCATCCAGACGGGCAAGAACCTCTCGGACCCCGACCGCTTCCGTTTCGACGGCTCCGGCTACTACCTGAAGTCGACCGACGAGATGTACGCCATCGACTCCTCGGACGCCTGGCAGGAGGGTTGTGCCAACACCCGGCTGGTAGCCGAGCAGGTCGACACCGAGGGCATGTTCAAGTTCCGGAACCTGATGCCGAAGTTCGACATCCCGGAGGGCTACACCGAGGTCACCTGGTTCCGCGAGGAGACCATGAAGGGGATGCACCGCCGCTTCCCCGGCGGCATCCCCGAGGACCGCATGAAGCAGGTCGAGTACGAGATGGACACGATCATCTCGATGGGCTTCCCCGGCTACTTCCTCGTGGTCGCCGACTTCATCATGTGGGCCAAGAACCAGGGCATCGCGGTGGGCCCGGGCCGTGGCTCCGCGGCCGGCTCGATCGTCGCGTACGCCATGGGCATCACCGACCTCGACCCGATCCCGCACGGCCTGATCTTCGAGCGGTTCCTCAACCCCGAGCGCGTCTCCATGCCCGATGTCGACATCGACTTCGACGAGCGCAGGCGCGTCGAGGTGATCAGGTACGTGACCGAGAAGTACGGCGCCGACAAGGTCGCCATGATCGGCACCTACGGCACCATCAAGGCCAAGAACGCGATCAAGGACTCGGCGCGGGTCCTGGGCTACCCGTACGCCATGGGCGACCGGCTCACCAAGGCCATGCCCGCCGACGTCCTCGGCAAGGGCATCCCGCTCTCCGGCATCCTCGACCCGCAGCACCCCCGCTACGGCGAGGCCGGCGAGATCCGCGGCATGTACGAGAACGAGCCGGACGTGAAGAAGGTCATCGACACCGCCCGCGGTGTGGAGGGCCTGGTCCGCCAGATGGGCGTGCACGCCGCCGGCGTGATCATGTCCAGCGAGCGGATCACCGACCACGTGCCGGTCTGGGTGCGGCACACCGACGGCGTCACCATCACCCAGTGGGACTACCCGAGCTGCGAGTCGCTCGGCCTGCTGAAGATGGACTTCCTCGGCCTCCGCAACCTCACGATCATGGACGACGCCGTCAAGATGGTGAAGGCCAACAAGGGGATCGACATCGATCTCCTGGCCCTCCCGCTCGACGACCCCAAGACCTTCGAGCTGCTCCAGCGCGGTGACACCCTCGGCGTGTTCCAGTTCGACGGTGGCCCCATGCGCTCGCTGCTCCGGCTGATGAAGCCCGACAACTTCGAAGACATCTCCGCCGTGTCGGCCCTCTACCGGCCGGGCCCGATGGGCATGAACTCGCACACGAACTACGCCCTGCGCAAGAACCTGCAGCAGGAGATCACCCCGATCCACCCGGAGCTGGAGAAGCCCCTCGAAGAGGTGCTCGCGGTCACCTACGGCCTGATCGTGTACCAGGAGCAGGTGCAGAAGGCCGCCCAGATCATCGCCGGCTACTCGCTCGGCGAGGCCGACATCCTCCGCCGCGTCATGGGCAAGAAGAAGCCCGAGGAGCTGGCCAAGAACTTCACGATCTTCCAGGAGGGCGCCCGGAAGAACGGCTACACCGACCAGGCCATCCAGGCCCTCTGGGACGTCCTGGTCCCCTTCGCCGGCTACGCCTTCAACAAGGCGCACTCCGCCGCGTACGGCCTGGTCTCCTACTGGACCGCCTACCTCAAGGCGAACTTCCCGGCCGAGTACATGGCCGGACTTCTCACCTCGGTCAAGGACGACAAGGACAAGTCCGCGATCTACCTGAACGAGTGCCGGCGCATGGGCATCAAGGTGCTCCCGCCCAACGTGAACGAGTCCGAGTCCAACTTCGCCGCCCAGGGCGACGACGTGATCCTCTTCGGCCTCACCGCGGTGCGCAACGTCGGCCAGAACGTCGTCGACTCGATCATCAAGACCAGGAAGTCCAAGGGGAAGTACAGCTCCTTCCCCGACTTCCTGGACAAGGTCGAGGCCGTGGTCTGCAACAAGCGGACCGTCGAGTCGCTGATCAAGGCCGGCGCGTACGACGAGATGGGCCACACCCGCAAGGGGCTGGTCGCCCACCACGAGTCGATGATCGACACCGTGGTCGCGGTGAAGCGCAAGGAAGCCGAGGGACAGTTCGACCTGTTCGGCGGAATGGGCGACGAGGAGAGCGACGAGCCCGGCTTCGGCCTCGACGTCGAGTTCTCCGACGTGGAGTGGGAGAAGTCCTACCTGCTCGCGCAGGAGCGCGAGATGCTCGGCCTGTACGTCTCCGACCACCCGCTGTTCGGCCTGGAGCACGTCCTCTCCGACAAGACCGACGCCGGCATCTCCCAGCTGACCGGCGGCGAGCACAGCGACGGCGCGGTCGTCACCATCGGCGGCATCATCTCCGGCCTCCAGCGCAAGATGACCAAGCAGGGCAACGCCTGGGCCATCGCCACCGTGGAGGACCTGGCCGGCTCGATCGAGTGCATGTTCTTCCCGGCCACCTACCAGCTGGTCTCCACCCAGCTCGTCGAGGACGCCGTGGTCTTCGTCAAGGGACGCCTCGACAAGCGGGAGGACGTGCCCCGGCTGGTCGCCATGGAGCTGATGGTCCCCGACCTGTCCTCCGCCGGGACCAACGCCCCCGTGGTGCTCACCATCCCGGCCCTGAAGGTCACCCCGCCGATGGTCACCCGCCTCGGCGAGATCCTGCGCCACCACAAGGGCAACACCGAGGTCCGGATCAAGCTCCAGGGGCCGCGGACCACCACCGTGCTCCGGCTCGACCGGCACCGGGTGCAGCCCGACCCCGCGCTGTTCGGCGACCTGAAGGTGCTCCTCGGCCCGAGCTGCCTGGCCGGCTGAGGGCAGGAGCCTCCGTACGGACGCGAGGGCGCCCCCGGCCGTGTGCCGGGGGCGCCCTCGTCGTGGTGAAGCGGCCGCGAACGTCAGTTGTGGCCGAACTTCTTTTCCTTGCGCTTGTGGGCCATGTCCATCGGACTGGGCGCCGAGGTCGATGGCTCGGACGCGCTCGGCTGCGAGCCGGCGGGCTGCTGCGTGGAGCGGTCCTGCTGCTTCGCGGGCTGCTTCTGGTTCTTGTTCTTGGCCATGGTGAAGCCTCCATGTGGGGTGTAGGGGCCAGGGCCGCCTTCACCCTCACACACCCCCGGATACCGCGCATTTTGGATCATTACTGTGCGTAGTGGCCGCCCTTCGCGTGCCGATCGTGAGATCCGCCACGCCGATGATCGAGTTCCGGCCGTCAACACCCTTGCTGTCGGGCAGACTCGGTGGAAAGCCGAGCTCTCCCGGAAGAGGGTGGAAAGCGTGGACCGCTGCGTCGTCCTGGTGGACGCCGGCTATCTGCTGGGCGCCGCCGCGAGCCTTCTCGCAGGGGAGCCGTCCCGCTCCCGCATCACCGTCGACCACGCCGCCCTCATCCAGGGGCTCCGGGAAGGAGCCGAGGCCGACACCGCGCAGCCCCTGCTGCGCATCTACTGGTTCGACGGTGCCCCAGACCGGGTGCCCCAGCCCGAGCACCGCAGGCTCCGCGTGATGCCCCGGGTCACCGTCCGGCTGGGTGCCCTGACCCGCAGCGACGGCCGCTGGGCCCAGAAGGGCGTGGACGCGGCCATGCACGCCGAGCTCACCGAGCTGGCCAGAAACCGCGCATGCTCCGACGTGGTCCTCGTCACCGGCGACGGCGACCTGCTCCCCGGCCTGATGTCCGCCAAGGAGCACGGGGTCGCCGTCCACCTGTGGGCCGTACAGGCCGCCGACGGCGACTACAACCAGTCCGAGGACCTGGTCGCCGAGGCCGACGAACGCCGGGTCCTGGACCGGTCCTGGATCACCCGCGCGGTCCGGGCCAGGGACCTCACCGGGCTCTGTCCGCCGCCGCCCGCCCCTCGCCCCGAGATCGCCGCCATCCTCTCCGCGCCGCTGCCGGAGGCAGCCCTCGCCGAGGCCGCCCGCAACGGCGCCGTGCCGGCCGTGTCCGGCCTGGGCGGCCCCGCGGCCCCCGAGAGCCCCGCCGGGACGGCCACCCCCTCCGCCCCGGCCGTGTCCGGCCGGACCGTCCCCACGCCCAAGGACCTCGCCGGACTCCGCCCGCCCGCCGCTCCCGGCGGCACCGCCACCGTGCCCAGCCCGCTGCCCCCCGCCGGCAGCGCCCTGCGCTGGTCCTCCGACAAGGGCTGGATCGACCGGGGCGGCCCCCTCGGCGAACCCGCCGAGACCGCCTCCCTGCCCACCCTCGCCCAGCTCACCAGCGCCGAGCAGCGCTGGGCGGACCGCGAGGAGGACATCACCACCGTCGGCGGCGACCCCTTCGAGGTGGGCCAGGTCTTCGCCCGCCGCTGGATGGAACGCCTACCGGAGACCGTCCACCTGCAGAAACTCTCCATCATGTACCCGCGGATCCCGCACCGCATCGACGGCGAGCTGCTGCGCTACGCCGCCCGGTTCGGCCTGCTCGCCCACAAGGACGACCAGATCGACGAGCACGACCGGTACGCCATCCGGGCCGGGTTCTGGCGGGAGATCGACGTGCGCGCCGCCGCCTCCCCGGTCGCCGCGCCGGTGACCCCGGGGGTCGGGGAGGCGCCGTAACCCCGTAGGCTGCTCCCTCGTGAGTACGGGCACTGCAGAGGCGGAACACGGCACGGCGGGCGCCGCTGCCGCCGACCCGGTCTGCGTGGTGCGCGACCTCGTCAAGACGTACCCGGCGGTGCGGGGCCGGCGCGGAGCCCCCGCGCTGCCCGCCGTCCGGGCCACCGACGGCATCTCCCTGGACGTGCACCGCGGCGAGGTTTTCGGCCTCCTGGGCCCCAACGGAGCCGGCAAGTCCACGCTCGTACGACAGCTCACCGGTCTTCTGCGGCCCGACTCCGGCACGGTGCGGCTGCTGGGCCACGACCTCGTCGGCCACCCCGAGCGGGCCTCCCGCCTGCTGGCCTACCTCGGGCAGGAGTCCACGGCGCTGGACGAGCTGACGGTCGCGCTGGCGGTGGAGACCACCGCCCGGCTGCGCGGGCTCGCCACCGGCCGGGCCCGCGCCGAGCGGGACGCCGTCCTGACCGAACTGGACCTGACCGGCATCGCCGGACGCCCCCTGAAGAAGCTGTCCGGCGGACAGCGGCGGCTGGCCTGCTTCGCGACCTCCCTCGTGGGAGAGCGCCCGCTGCTGGTGCTGGACGAGCCCACCACCGGCATGGATCCCGTCGCCCGCCGGGCCGTCTGGCAGGCCGTCGACCGGCGGCGCGCCGAGCACGGTACGACGGTGCTGCTGGTCACCCACAACGTGATCGAGGCCGAGACGGTCCTCGACCGGGTCGCCGTCATCGACCGCGGCCGGGTGATCGCCTGTGACACCCCCGCGGGGCTGAAGGCACAGGTCGCCGACGAGGTGCGGCTGGAACTGGTGTGGCGCTCGGTGCCCCCGCTGGACGTGCCCGAGGTGGCCGGGCTGCGGCCGCTGGCCGCCGAGACCGGGCGCAAGTGGGTGCTGCGGATGGGCCCGGACGAGGCGCGGGCGGCCGTCGCGGCCGTGACCAGCGGTCCGGCCTTCGCTGCCCTCGACGATTTCACGCTCGCCACGCCGAGCCTGGAGGACGTGTACCTGGCCCTCGGCGGGCGGACGAAGGGGCTGGTGAAGGGATGACCGACGGGGCGACGCGGGCGCCGGCGGAACAGGTTCCGCTCGCGCCCCGGGCACGGTTCTTCCCGGCGCTGGCCGCGGTCTACCGGGCACAGCTCAGCCGGGCCCGGGTGGCCCGGATCCCGCTGCTGTTCGTGGCCACCTTCCAGTCCGTCGGGATCATGATCCTGATGCGCGGGGTGGTGGACGGCGGCTCGGAGGCCCGCGCCGTGGTCGCCGGTTCCTCGGTGCTGGTGGTCGCCTTCGTCGCGCTCAACCTGCTGGCCCAGTACTTCGGCCAGCTGCGGGCGAGCGGCGGGCTCGACCACTACGCCACCCTGCCGGTGCCGCCCGCTTCGGTGGTGCTCGGCGCCGCCGCCGCGTATGCCTCCTTCACCCTGCCGGGCACCCTGGTCACGGCGGTGTTCGGCTGCGTGCTCTTCGGGCTGCCGATGGGCGGCCTGTGGATCCTCGCCGCGGTGGTCCCGCTGGCCGGGGCGGCCCTGGCCGGACTGGGCGCGGCCCTGGGTCTGCTGGCGCCCCGACAGGAGCTGGCCACGCTGGCCGGGCAGCTGGGCATGTCGGCGGCCCTGCTGCTGGGGGTGCTGCCGCCGGAGCGGATGCCCGGGGTGATCGTGTGGGCGCGGGACCTGCTGCCGTCCACGTACGGGGTCGAGGCGTTCGCGCACACCTTCGCCCCGCACCCGGACTGGTCCACCGTCGCGGCCGACCTGGCCGTGTGCGGGGCGGTCGGGGTGCTGTCGCTGGCCGTGGCCACCCTGGCGTACCGGCGGGCAGCGGTCCGCTGAGACCGGCCTTCGCCCCGGCGCCCGCCCCGGCCGTACCGCCCGGCGGTGGTCCGGCGCGGCCCCGGCCGGTGCCACCTGGCACGATGTGAGGGTGACCGAAGCCGTGACCCCGCCGCCGCCCGCCGATCCGTTCGCGCCCGATCCGGAGCCCGGCCCCGACCCCGCAGGCCCGAAGAGCGGCATCACCGCCGCCGACGTCCGGGACGCGGCGGCCGTGACCCTGCTGGTGGGCGTGGCCGGGGTGCTGCTCGGCCTGCTGTGGGTGTGGCTGGCGCCGCGCGTGCAGTACGTGTCCAACGGTGAGGCGGTGTTCCTGCGGGACACCGAGAGCGAGGCCCGGATCGGCTCGGACGGCACCTTCTTCCTGCTGTCCCTGGGGCTCGGTGCGCTGAGCGCCCTCGCCGTCTTCCTGTGGCGGCGCGGGGGCGGCGTGCCGCTGGTGATCGGGCTGGCCGTCGGGTCGGTGTTCGCGGCGCTGGTGGGGTGGCGGCTGGGGCTGTGGCTCGGGCCGTCGCGGGACCTGGTGGCGGCGGCGAAGGCGGCGGGCAAGGGCGTGCCCTTCGACGCGCCGCTGCAGTTGCTGGCGCACGGGGCGCTGCTGGCCTGGGCGGCGGCCGCGGTGGCGGTCCACCTCGCCCTGACGGCGCTCTGGGGTCCACGGGACCCCGCCCCGGAGCCGTGGATCCCGGGGGCCCAGCCTCCTGCCCCACCGGGCCCCGCGGCGTAGCGGAGCCTGCGAGCGGCGCTCCGGCTGCGCCCCGCCAGGGGCGCGGGGAACTGCGCGACCGGCCACGGACGGCCGACAGACCCGGTACGACGGGGCCGCCCCGGACCGGGGCGGGGTCTGGGGCCGCAGGCCACAGTTTCGGGAAAGGGCGGGGTGGGGAAAGGCTCCGCGCAGCGGTCAGACGCGGGCCACCGGGGCGAGGACGGCCGAGGTGAGGGACGCCAGGTCGGCGGGGGCCAGCTCGACCTCCAGGCCGCGGCGCCCGGCCGAAACGCAGATCGTCGCGTGCGCCGAAGCCGACGCGTCCAGCACCGTACGGAGGCGGCGGCGCTGGCCCAGCGGGGAGATGCCGCCGCGCACGTAGCCGGTGGTGCGCTCCGCCAGCACCGGGTCCGCCATCGCGGCCCGCTTGCCGCCCACCGCCGCGGCCAGCGCCTTGAGGTCCAGCGAGCCGGACACCGGCAGGACCGCCACCGTCAGCGCTCCGTCGACGTCCGCGACCAGGGTCTTGAACACCCGGTCGGGCGACACCCCGAGGGCCTCGGCCGCCTCCTCGCCGTACGAGGGGTGCGCCGGGTCGTGGTCGTAGCTGTGCACCGTGTGCGGGACCCCGGCGCCCGTCACCACCGTCAGGGCGGGGGTGCCGGCACCGGCACCCGCGGCGGCCTTGCCGGCCTTGTTCTTCTTCGCCATGGCAGCGGCGGCCTCAGTTCGGGCTGGTCGGAGAGAATGTCAGGTCCACCGCCGGCAGCGACGGCAGGTGCCGGATCACCGCGGACTCCGTCCGCAGCAGCTTCAGCTCCTCCGACAGCCGGGTCGCCGTGTCCGGCGCCTGCAGCAGCCGCTGCTTCGACGGCACGTCCAGCACCGCCGCCGCCGCGACCAGGTACGAGACCACGGACGGGTCGTCCGGCAGTTCCGCACCCGTGTGGGCCAGCGACCGCTCCCGGGCGCCCGCGAGCCGCTTCTGGTAGTTCCGGAACGCCCGCAGCACCCCGTCCGCCAGTGCCCCGGCGCCCTCGCCCGGGTCCTCCGGCAGCTCCTCCAGCTCCGCCACCAGGAACGGGCCGGTGGCGTCGACCGACAGCAGCCGGACCCGGATGGTGCCGGTCGCCAGCACCTCGAAGCTGCCGTCCTCCCGCTCCCGGATGGTCGCCGCGTCCGCGATGCAGCCCACCCGGTGGAACGCCTGGATCGGGTCCGCCCCGAAGCCGGCCGCCGGTCCACGCTCCGGCAGGGCGGTCTCGTCCGGCATCCCCGGCGCGGTCGCGGCCACCTCCCGCCCGTCGCGGATGGCGACGACGGCGAAGCGGCGCGGTTCCTCGTCGCCGGCCTTCAGCAGCTCGCGCATCATGGCGCGATACCGCTCCTCGAAGACGTTGAGCGGCAGCACGAGCCCGGGGAACAGCACCGTGTTCAGCGGGAACAGCGGCAGGCGAACGGTGGTCACGAGCCACAGGGTAATGGCCCGGAGCCCGCCACCGTCACCCGCGGCGCAGCAGCCGGGAGGCCCCCGCCGCCACCGTCGTCGCCAGGATCCAGCCCAGCATCACCAGCGCGGCCGCCCCCCACTGCCAGCCGCCCTGCACCTTCCAGTGGCCCTGCTGGCCCAGATCCACCACCGGCAGCAGCAGGTCCAGGGCGTACAGCACCGCGTTCCACTGCGGGGACTCGCCCGCCTTCACCGGCGCCGGCTCGTGCCGGGAGAACACCGCGGCACCCGCCGCCCACAGCACCAGCATCCACACCGCCGCCCGCCCCGGCCGGTAGCCGTACGCCACCGTCCAGTCCTGCAGGTACCCCCACGCCCTGGCAGCGGGCGGCAGGGTCGCCCGGCGCCGCCGCTGCTTGGCCAGCAGCACCTCCCGGGCGTCCGCGTCCTCCCCGCCGGTCCGCAGTACCGCCGCCAGCCGCTCGTACGGCTCCGGGGAGTACTCCACGGTGGCCGCCGCCACCCACTCCAGCCGCCGGACCAGCGGGAAGTGCCCGCGCGGAGCCAGGTTCCCGTAGACGAACCCCTCCATGGAGAGGCGTCCCGGGCCCGGCCAGCTGGTGGACCGGTCGACCAGCTTGTCCACGCGCGCACCGGAGACCACCACCCGCCCGCGCTCAGGACGCTCCCCGACGAAGCGGAACTCCGGGGTCTGTATCCGGCGCAGCGACACCTCCTGCTCGTCCGCCAGCAGGAACCGCGCCCCGTAGAAATCCACCGCGTCCCCGAACCGGCCGTCGTCCAGCCGCAGTCCTCCCCGGCACTCGAAGTGCTGCGCCCGCCCGCCCCGGGTCGGGGTCTGGCCCATGCCGTACGGGGGAGTGGAGCCGCCGTCCACCCCGTAGTCCATGGAGATCGAGGTCAGGTAGAGGGTGCGCTCCACCGTCAGCTGCGGGGCGTTCAGCGCGCGCCGCCCCGTGGGATTGACCAGCTTCGCCCCGCGCATGCTCATGGACACGCCGATCTTGGCACCGCGCAGGCTGACCTCCCCGTACGCCTCCAGCAACTCCGCCTGGAGGTCCTGGGCCACCGACATCCCGTCGGCCGCGATCGCCCGCCCCTTGCTGTCCCGCTGCACCACCGCCTGGCTGATCAGCAGGTCCGTGCCGATCTGCGCGTCGGTGAGCCGGATGCCCCTGGCCACCCGGCAGCGCGGCAGGTGCAGGTCCCCCTCGGTGTGCAGCCGGGCCGCCTCCAGCCGGGGGACCGCGCACCGCACCAGCCGCAGGGTGCCGAACCGGGCCTCGGACAGCTGCACCTCGCTGTCGAAGCGGCACGCCTGGAGCTCCACGTACGGCTCCACCGTGCCGCCGGAGAGGTCCAGCCGCCCGGTGATCCGTACGCCCCGCAGCTTCAGCGAGGGCACCCGGCCCGGCACCGGCGGCGGGCCGTGCAGCAGCAACAGGGCGACCACCCGGGCGCGGACGCTGCGCTCCGGGCCCCACGCGCGCTCCCCGAACGGGTCGTCCTGCCCGGCGGCACGGGCACTCAGATCACAGACGCTGCCGGTGCGGAACGCCTGCCACATCCGCCGTTCGGCCGTGGTCAGGTCGTCCGGTTCCGTCTCGGCGCGCACCTCCGTCATGCGGTCCCCCTCCGCTCGCCCGTCCGCCCGTACCGGAACGCTATCGGCCGGGTGTGACATCCGGGACGTGTATCAGCCAGTGATACGGGCGGACGGCGGCGGGAGCGGGTCTGAGAGAATTGGGACGTGATCTCTCGAATCGACCTGCGCGGTGACGCCCTCCCCGAGGGTGCCGCCCTGCGCGATCTGCTTCCCCGTGCCGAGTTCGACGTCGCGGCCGCCCTGGACAAGGTCCGGCCGATCTGCGAGGACGTCCATCATCGTGGCACGGCGGCGCTGATCGAGTACGCGCAGAAGTTCGACGGGGTCACCCTGGAGCGCATCCGGGTACCCGCCGAGGCCCTGGAGAAGGCCCTCGCCGACCTCGACCCGGACGTCCGCGCCGCCCTCGAGGAGTCGATCCGGCGCGCCCGGATCGTGCACGCGGCCCAGCGCCGCACCGAGCACACCACCCAGGTGGTGCGCGGCGGCACCGTGACCGAGAAGTGGGTCCCGGTCGAGCGCGTCGGCCTCTACGCGCCGGGCGGCCGTTCCGTCTACCCGTCCTCCGTCGTGATGAACGTGGTCCCGGCCCAGGAGGCGGGCGTGGAGTCCGTCGCCCTGGCCTCCCCGCCGCAGAAGGAGTTCGGCGGGCTGCCGCACCCGACCATCCTGGCCGCGTGCGCGCTGCTCGGCGTGGACGAGGTGTACGCGGCCGGCGGCGCCCAGGCCGTCGCGATGTTCGCGTACGGCACCGACGAGTGCGCCCCGGCGAACATGGTGACCGGCCCCGGCAACATCTGGGTGGCCGCCGCCAAGCGCTACTTCACCGGGAAGATCGGCATCGACACCGAGGCCGGCCCGACCGAGATCGCGATCCTCGCGGACGCCGGCGCCGACCCGGTGCACGTCGCCGCCGACCTGATCAGCCAGGCCGAGCACGACCCGCTGGCCGCCGCCGTCCTCGTCACCGACTCCGCGGAGCTGGCCGAGGCCGTCGAGCGGGAGCTGGAGACTCAGGTCGCCGCGTCCAAGCACGTCGAGGACCGGATCAAGCCGGCCCTGGAGGGCAAGCAGTCCGCGATCGTGCTCGTACGGGACCTGGAGGACGGCCTGAAGGTGGTCGACGCGTACGGCGCCGAGCACCTGGAGGTGCAGACCGCCGACGCCGCGGCGCTGGCCGCCCGGGTCCGCAACGCCGGCGCGATCTTCGTCGGCCCCTGGGCCCCGGTCTCCCTCGGCGACTACTGCGCCGGGTCCAACCACGTCCTGCCCACCGGCGGCTGCGCCTGCCACTCCTCGGGCCTGTCCGTGCAGTCCTTCCTGCGCGGCATCCACATCGTCGACTACACGCGCGACGCCCTGGCCGAGGTCACCCACCACGTGGTGACGCTGGCCGAGGCCGAGGACCTGCCCGCGCACGGGGCGGCCCTCAAGGCGAGGTTCGGATGGAAGGTGCCCGGCAAGTGAGCAACACCAGCAACACCGGCAACATCGGCAGCACCGGCAGCATCGGCAACGCCCGCACCGTCGGCATCGACGACCTCCCCATCCGGGAGGAGCTCCGCGGCAAGACCCCCTACGGCGCCCCGCAGCTCGACGTCCCCGTCCAGCTGAACACCAACGAGAACCCGTACCCGCTCCCCGAGGAGCTCGTACGGCGGATCGCCGAACGGGTCGCCGAGGCCGCCCGCAACCTCAACCGCTACCCCGACCGGGACGCGGTCGAGCTGCGCACCGAGCTCGCGAAGTACCTCACCCGGACGGCCGGCCACCGGGTCGCCAAGGAGAACGTCTGGGCCGCCAACGGCTCCAACGAAGTGCTCCAGCAGCTGCTGCAGACCTTCGGCGGCCCCGGCCGCACCGCGATCGGCTTCGAGCCCTCGTACTCGATGCACGCCCTGATCGCCCGTGGCACCGGCACCGGCTGGATCTCCGGCCCCCGCAACGAGGACTTCACCATCGACCTCGCCGCGGCCGAGCGGGCGATCGCCGAGCACGCCCCCGACGTCGTCTTCATCGCCTCGCCCAACAACCCCACCGGCACGGCCGTCGAGGCCGCGACCGTCCTCGCCGTGTACGAGGCGGCGCAGGCGGCGAAGCCCTCCCTGGTGATCGTCGACGAGGCGTACGTGGAGTTCTCCCACCGGGACTCCCTCCTCCCGCTGATCGAGGGCCGCCCCAACCTGGTGATCTCCCGGACCATGTCCAAGGCCTTCGGCGCGGCCGGCCTGCGCCTGGGCTACCTGGCCGCCCACCCCGCCGTGGTCGACGCCGTCCAGCTGGTGCGCCTGCCGTACCACCTGTCCGCCGTCACCCAGGCCACGGCACTGGCCGCCCTGGAGCACACCGACACCCTGCTCGGCTACGTCGAGCAGCTCAAGGCCGAGCGGGACCGGCTGGTCGACGAACTGCGGGCGATCGGCTACGAGGTCACCGACTCGGACGCGAACTTCGTCCAGTTCGGCAAGTTCGCCGATTCCCACACCGCCTGGCAGCAGATCCTCGACCGGGGCGTCCTGGTCCGGGACAACGGCGTACCGGGCCGGCTGCGGGTCACCGCCGGCACCCCGGCAGAGAACGACGCGTTCCTGGAAGCGGTTCGCGCACTGAAGAAGGAGCAGCAGGCATGAGCCGCATCGGACGGGTCGAACGCACCACCAAGGAGACCTCGGTCCTGGTCGAGATAGACCTCGACGGCACCGGCAAGGTCGACGTGTCCACCGGCGTGGGCTTCTACGACCACATGCTCGACCAGCTCGGCCGCCACGGTCTCTTCGACCTCACCGTCAAGACCGACGGCGACCTGCACATCGACTCCCACCACACCATCGAGGACACCGCCCTCGCGCTCGGCGCCGCCTTCAAGCAGGCGCTCGGCGACAAGGTCGGCATCTACCGGTTCGGCAACTGCACCGTGCCGCTGGACGAGTCCCTCGCCCAGGTCACCGTCGACCTCTCCGGCCGCCCGTACCTCGTGCACACCGAGCCCGAGAACATGGCGCCGATGATCGGCGAGTACGACACCACGATGACGCGCCACATCCTGGAGTCCTTCGTGGCCCAGGCCCAGATCGCGCTGCACGTGCACGTGCCGTACGGCCGCAACGCCCACCACATCGTCGAGTGCCAGTTCAAGGCCCTGGCCCGCGCCCTGCGCTACGCCTCCGAGCGCGACCCGCGCGCCGCGGGCATCCTTCCCTCCACGAAGGGCGCCCTGTAGCCGTGACCGGCCTGTCCACCATCCTGATCGTCGTCGGCCTCTTCCTGGCCGGCGGCGTCTACTCGTTCCAGAAGCAGAAAATGCCGAAATCGGTGATTTTCCTGCTCGCCATCGGCTCCGCGATGTGTCTGCTCGCCGGAGTCCTGCGAATCCAAGGAATCTGGGGATGAGCAAGAAGAACGTCGTCGTCTTCGACTACGGCTTCGGCAACGTCCGCTCCGCCGAGCGGGCGCTCGCCCGGGTCGGCGCGGACGTCGAGATCACCCGCGACTACGACAAGGCCATGGACGCCGACGGACTCCTCGTCCCCGGCGTCGGCGCCTTCGCCGCCTGCATGCAGGGCCTCCGGGACGTCCGCGGCGACTGGATCGTCGGCCGCCGGCTCTCCGGCGGACGCCCCGTCATGGGCATCTGCGTCGGCATGCAGATCCTCTTCGAGCGGGGCATCGAGCACGGAGTCGAGACCGAGGGGCTCGACCAGTGGCCCGGCACCGTCGAACCGCTGAAGGCCCCCGTCGTCCCGCACATGGGCTGGAACACCGTCGACGCCCCGGCCGACAGCCAGGCGTTCGCCGGCCTGGACACCGACGCCCGGTTCTACTTCGTGCACTCCTACGCCGTCCGCGAATGGACCCTCGAAGTCGGCAACCCGAACATCCGAGCTCCCAAGGTCACCTGGGCCACCCACGGCGAACCGTTCGTGGCGGCGGTGGAGAACGGGGCCCTGTGGGCCACCCAGTTCCACCCCGAGAAGTCCGGCGACGCCGGAGCCCAGCTCCTCACCAACTGGATCGAGACCCTCTGATGCCGAACAAGCTCGAACTCCTGCCCGCGGTGGACGTCCGCGACGGCCAGGCCGTCCGCCTCGTCCACGGCGAGTCCGGCACCGAGACCTCCTACGGGTCCCCGCTCCAGGCCGCCCTCGCCTGGCAGGCCGCCGGAGCCGAATGGCTCCACCTGGTCGACCTGGACGCCGCCTTCGGCACCGGCGACAACCGCGATCTGGTCGCCGAGATCACCGGAGCCATGGACATCAAGGTCGAACTGTCCGGCGGCATCCGCGACGACGCCACCCTCGCCAAGGCCCTGGCCACCGGCTGCACCCGGGTCAACCTGGGCACCGCCGCCCTGGAGACCCCCGAGTGGGTCGCCAAGGTCATCGCCGAGCACGGCGACAGGATCGCCGTCGGCCTCGACGTGGTCGGCACCACCCTCAAGGGCCGCGGCTGGACCAGCGAGGGCGGCGACCTGTACGAGACCCTGGCCCGCCTCGACTCCGAGGGCTGCGCCCGGTACGTGGTCACCGACATCGGCAAGGACGGCACCCTCACCGGCCCCAACCTGGAGCTGCTGAAGAACGTCTGCGCCGCCACCGACAGGCCGGTCGTCGCCTCCGGCGGGGTCTCCTCGCTCGACGACCTGCGCGCCCTGTCCGGCCTGGTGCCGGCGGGCGTCGAGGGCGCCATCGTCGGCAAGGCCCTCTACGCCAAGGCGTTCACCCTGCAGGAGGCGCTGGAGGTGGTCTCCGCATGAGCGAGCGCACCGGCGAGGTCAGGCGCATCTCCTCCGGCGGCCCCTGGGAGGACGCGATCGCGTACTCCCGCGCCGTCGAGCTCCCCAACGGCATGGTCCTGGTCTCCGGCTGCACCTCCGTCGTCGACGGGGCCGTCGTCTACGGCAACCCCTACGAGCAGACGGTCAACTCCTTCGACGTGGCCCTCAAGGCCCTGGCGCAGGTCGGGCTGGGCGCACAGGACGTGGTCCGCACCCGCATGTACCTCACCCACGCGCGGGACGTCGACGAGGTGGGCCGCGCCCACAAGGAACTCTTCGACACCGCCCGCCCCGCCAGCACCATGGTCATCGTGGCCGGCCTGGTCGACCCCAACCTCGTCGTCGAGGTCGAGGTCGAGGCGTACCGGGGAGGTGCGGCATGACCCTCGCCGTACGCGTGATCCCCTGCCTGGACGTGGACAACGGCCGGGTGGTGAAGGGGGTCAACTTCCAGAACCTGCGTGACGCGGGCGACCCGGTCGAGATGGCCAAGCTCTACGACGCCGAGGGCGCCGACGAGCTGACCTTCCTCGACATCACGGCCTCCTCGGGCAACCGGGAGACCACCTACGACGTGGTGCGCCGCACCGCCGAGCAGGTCTTCATCCCGCTCACGGTGGGCGGCGGCGTCCGCACCGCCGACGACGTGGACAAGCTGCTGCGGGCCGGGGCGGACAAGGTCGGGGTCAACACCGCGGCCATCGCCCGGCCCGAGCTGATCCAGGAGATCGCCGAGCGGTTCGGCCGCCAGGTGCTCGTCCTGTCCGTCGACGCGCGGCGCACCCCGTCCGGCTCCTTCGAGGTCACCACGCACGGCGGCCGCAAGGGCACCGGCATCGACGCCGTCGAGTGGGCGCACCGGGCGGCCGACCTCGGCGCCGGCGAGATCCTGCTCAACTCCATGGACGCCGACGGCACCAAGGACGGCTACGACATCGAGATGATCGCGGCCGTGCGCAAGCACGTCACCGTGCCGGTGATCGCCTCCGGCGGCGCCGGCAGGCTCGCCGACTTCCCGCCGGCCATCGAGGCGGGCGCGGACGCGGTACTGGCCGCCTCCGTGTTCCACTTCGGCGACCTGCGCATCGGGCAGGTCAAGGACACCCTCCGGGAAGCCGGCCACCCGGTCCGCTGACCCGCTGCGCGGCGCCGCAGGTCCCCTGTCCCGTCGGGCGGGACACCCGCCCCGGCCCGGGACGCGGGTACGGCCGTTTCCGGGTCTGCGGCGCCGTCGTGGCCGGTCGCGCAGTTCCCCGCGCCCCTGGACATGCCGGCTCGGCCGGCGTCCGGGGCGAGGGGGCGCTCGGCGCAGCAGACCCGGGCCCGCGGCCGGTCAGAGGCCGAGCTTCGCCGTCGTCAGGGCGGCGATGGCCGGCTTCTCGCCCTCCAGGTCGATCTGCGCGGCGTCCTGCCGCCCGAAACAGAACAGGGTCAGCTCGCCGGGCTCCCCGGTCACGGTGACCACCGGCGTGCCCTTGCGGGCGACCGCCGTCCGCCCGTCCGGCCGCCGCAGCACCAGCCCGACCGGGGAACGGCGGCCGGTCAGCCGCGCCATCCTCTCCAGCCGGTTCCACAGCGCGTCCGAGAACACCGGGTCCAGCGCACGCGGCGACCAGTCCGGCTGGGCACGCCGGACGTCCTCCGCGTGGACGTAGAACTCCACCGCGTTCGCCGCCTCGTCGATCTGCTTCAGCGCGTACGGCGACATCTTCGGCGGCCCGGTGCGGATCAGCTGGATCAGCTCCTCGTACGGCTTGGCCGTGTACTCGGCCATCACCCGCTCCAGCCGCTCCTTCAGCAGGCCCAGCACCAGGCCCCCCGCGGCATCCGGCCGGCGCTCCCTCACCACCACGTGCGCGGCCAGATCGCGGCAGGCCCAGCCCTCGCACAGGGTGGGGGCCTCCGGTCCCGCAGCCTCCAACAGGTCCGCCAGCAAAAGACGTTCACGCTTCGCATGCGTCGACATGCGGCAAGACTACGGCGCGAACCTGACAGATGCCCGCCCATCAGGCGGACGGCCCGCCCGGCCCCGCCGACGCGCGCGGCACAATGGCACGCATGAGTACCGCCCCCCGCCCCAGCGACCTCGACCCGGCCATCGCGGCCCGCCTCAAGCGGTCCCCGGACGGCCTGGTGCCCGCCATCGCCCAGCAGTACGACACCGGTGAGGTGCTCATGCTCGGCTGGATGGACGACGAGGCCCTGCACCGCACCCTGACCACCGGACGCTGCACCTACTGGTCCCGCAGCCGCCAGGAGTACTGGGTCAAGGGGGACACCTCCGGCCACTTCCAGCACGTGAAGTCGGTGGCACTCGACTGCGACGCCGACACCGTCCTCGTCAAGGTCGACCAGGTCGGCGCCGCCTGCCACACCGGCGCCCGCACCTGCTTCGACGCCGACGTCCTGCCGCTCTCGCACAGGTAAGGTCCCAGAACATGGATCTTGAGACGTTCCGCAAGCTCGCGGACGACCGCCGTGTCATTCCCGTCAGCCGCCGCCTGCTGGCCGACGGTGACACCCCCGTCGGCCTCTACCGGAAGCTGGCCGCCGAACGACCGGGCACCTTCCTCCTGGAGTCCGCCGAGAACGGACGCTCTTGGTCCCGCTACTCCTTCGTCGGAGTCCGGTCCGACGCCACCCTGACGGTCCGCGACGGCCAGGCGCACTGGATCGGCACGCCGCCGGTCGGCGTACCCGTGGACGGCGACCCGCTGGAGGCGCTGCGCCGCACGGTCGACACCCTGCACACCCCGCGCGACCTCGCCACGGGTATGCCCCCCTTCACCGGCGGCATGGTCGGCTACCTCGGCTACGACATCGTCCGCCGCCTGGAGCGCATCGGCGAGCACGGCACCGACGACCTGAAGCTCCCCGAGCTGACCATGCTGCTCACCTCCGACCTGGCGGTCCTCGACCACTGGGACGGCACGGTCCTGCTGATCGCCAACGCCATCAACCACAACGACCTCGACTCCGGGGTCGACGAGGCCTACGCGGACGCCGTGGCCCGGCTCGACGCCATGGAGGCCGACCTCGCCCGGCCCGCGCCGTACGCGCCCGCCCCCCTGCCCGCCTCCGAGCTGCCGGAGTTCTCCGGCCTGTGGGGCGGCGAGAAGTACCGGGAGGCCGTCGAGGACATCAAGGAGCGGATCCGGGCCGGCGAGGCCTTCCAGGTGGTGCCCTCGCAGCGGTTCGAGACGCACTGCGACGCGAGCGCCCTGGACGTGTACCGGGTGCTGCGGGCCACCAACCCCTCGCCGTACATGTACCTCTTCCGGTTCGACGGCTTCGACGTGGTCGGCTCCAGCCCGGAGGCACTGGTCAAGGTCGAGGACCGGCAGGCGATGGTCCACCCGATCGCCGGCACCCGCCACCGCGGGGCCACCCCGCAGGCCGACCACGAGCTCGCCGAGGAACTGCTCGCCGACCCCAAGGAGCGGGCCGAGCACCTGATGCTCGTCGACCTGGCCCGCAACGACCTGGGCCGGGTCTGCGAGCCCGGGTCCGTCGAGGTCGTCGACTTCATGTCGATCGAGCGGTACTCCCACGTCATGCACATCGTCTCGACGGTCACCGGCCGGGTGGCCGAGGACAAGACCGCCTTCGACGTGCTGACCGCCTGCTTCCCCGCCGGCACCCTGTCCGGTGCGCCCAAGCCGCGCGCCATGCAGATCATCGAGGAGCTGGAGCCCACCCGCCGCGGGCTGTACGGCGGCTGCGTCGGCTACCTCGACTTCGCCGGGGACTCCGACACCGCGATCGCCATCCGCACCGCGGTGCTGCGCGACGGCACGGCGTACGTGCAGGCCGGGGCGGGCGTGGTCGCCGACTCGGTGCCCGAGGCGGAGGACAACGAGTGCCGCAACAAGGCGGCCGCGGTGCTCCGGGCCGTGGGAGCGGCCAACCGCCTCCACGGCTGAGACGGGCGTAGGGGATAGTGGGGTACGTGAGTGCCGTACCCCCACCTCGTTCCGATGCCTCCGACGCCGCCGGTGCCGACGCCCCGGCTGCCGACGGCCCCGGCCGTGCCGCCGGCCGCCGCAGCGTGGCGATCGCGCTGCTGCTCGGCGCCCTCGGCGCCACCGTCGTGCTGCTGGCCTCCGGCCGGGTCTGGGCCCGGGGCACCGCCGCGATCGCGGACTCCTCGCTGGCGCTGAGCGCCGAGGGCCGCGAGGTCACCGGTGTGCCGGCCGCCCTGGCCATCGTCGGCCTGGCGGCCCTGGTGGCCGTGTTCGCCGTACGGAGCAAGGGCCGGCTGGCGGTGGCCGCGCTGCTGGCACTGAGCGGCCTGGGCGCCGCCGCGTCCGCGCTGGCCGGTGCCTCGGACCGGGCGGCCCTGGACGACGAGGCCGCCCGTACCACCGCGGACACCGCGGCGCGGGTGGCCGGGCTCACCCACACCGCCTGGCCGTACGTCACCGCCGCGGGCGGGCTGCTGATCCTCCTCGCGGGGCTGCTGGCCCTGCGCTACGGGCGGACCTGGCCCGCGATGGGCGGCCGGTACGAGCGGGAGGGCACCGCCCGGCCCCGTCCGCGCCGCGCGTCCGCCGCGCCGGCGCCGGACCCCGACCGGCCCGAGGACCTCTGGAAGGCGCTGGACCGCGGCGAGGACCCGACCGGCTGAACCGGCCTCCCGCGGGGTCACCGGCCCTGCCGGGCCACCGCACCGGCCCCGGCGCGTCAACCGCGACCCGCGAACCCGGACCCGCTGAGGCCGGGTCACGCCCGGTGCGGGAGAATGATTCCCGAGCGTTCTACACAGCGCGTTCGGACAGAGCAACGAGGAGCAACTCATGGCGGGCAGCAGCCACGGACACACCCCGGCCGCCTGGACCGGTGTCACCATCGCCTTCATCGGTTTCTGCGTCTCCGGCGCCTTCATGGTGCTGGCCAACCCGCTCGGATTCTGGGCCGGCATGGTGATCGTCGCGATCGGTGGTGTCGTCGGCATGGCGATGCGTGCGGCCGGCATGGGCCAGAAGAAGCCGGAGCACGACGACCTGGCCGAGGTCATCGCCGCCAAGACCGCCTGAGCCTTCACGGCCCCGCGCAGGGCGCAGCCTCCCCGGGCTGCGCCCTTCGTCGTACCCACCCCTTGTGTGCGCAGGCGTGCCGCCCCGCCCCCCCGGTGTGGGCAGGCGTCCCGCAGGGCGATGGGGGTCCCCCCTGCTCGAGCGGAGTCGAGAGCTTGGGGGAGGGTGGGCACACCGGGACACCCGGCGCGGCTTCGTACCCCGCCCAGCCGGACGCGGCTGTGCGGGGGCAGCGGGATGCGGCGCGGCGGCTCCGGTGCCGTGTGCCCACCCGTGCCGCCCTGCGGCACGACTGCCCACACGGCGGCGCAGTGGCGCCTGCCCACGCCGCAGCCCTGCGGGACGCCTGCCCACGCCGCAGCCCCGCGGCACCGCCTGCCCTGCGGGACGACTGCCCGGGCCCGGGGGACAATCGGCGCATGGACGCTCTGCACCCGACCGCGCCGACGCCGGCGCCGGGGCCACGGCCCGGCCCGCTCCACCGGCGCCTCGCGGCGCCGGTCGTCACCGCCGCCGGGGTCGTCGCCGCCTTCGCCTACGTCGGCGCCGTCGACCCGAACGAGCCGGGCCACTACCCCGTCTGCCCCCTCTTCCGGCTGACCGGAATTCTCTGCCCCGGCTGCGGCGGACTTCGCAGCGCCCACGCCTTCGCACACGCCGACCTGATCACCGCGACGAGCGCGAACGCCCTCGCCGTGGCCGGCTATCTGGTCTTCGCGGCCTACATGGCCGTGTGGCTGAAACGTGCCGTCCAGGGTGCCCCCACCCCGCGCATCGCCTTGAAATCGCAGGCCTGGTGGGCCATCGGTATCCTTGCTCTGGCCTTCGCCGTTGTCCGGAATCTGCCCATCGGCACATGGTTCGCGCCGTGATCCGTCAGGTGCGCCTTGGATTCCGAATGTCCGGGTGGTGGGATGGCATCAACCGCATGCCGGGCGAGACGGCAGCTGCGGATACCATTTGATTGCTGACCATGAGGCAGTCGAACCGACCCTGAACCAGCCATCCGACCCGGAAGGGGGCCGCTCGCGTGAGTGTGCTCGACGAGATCATCGAAGGGGTCCGCGAAGACCTTGCCGAACGGCAGGCTCGCGTCAGCCTCGACGAGCTCAAGGAGCGTGCCGCCAAGGCGCCCCGCGCGAAGGACGGCGTCGCGGCCCTCCGCGGCGACGGCGTCAAGGTGATCTGCGAGGTCAAGCGCTCCAGCCCGTCCAAGGGCGCGCTGGCCGCGATCGCCGACCCGGCGGGGCTCGCCGCGGACTACGAGGCGGGCGGTGCCGCGGTCATCTCGGTCCTCACCGAGCAGCGCCGTTTCGGCGGCTCGCTGGCGGACCTCGAGGCCGTCCGTGCCCGCGTGGACATCCCGATCCTCCGCAAGGACTTCATCGTCACGGCGTACCAGCTGTGGGAGGCCCGCGCCTACGGCGCCGACCTTGCCCTGCTGATCGTCGCGGCCCTGGAGCAGGAGGCCCTGGTCTCCCTCATCGAGCGTGCCGAGTCCATCGGCCTGACCCCGCTGGTCGAGGTCCACGACGAGGAAGAGGTCGAGCGGGCCGTCGCCGCCGGCGCCAAGATCATCGGCGTCAACGCGCGCAACCTGAAGGACCTGAAGGTGGACCGCTCCACCTTCGAGCGGGTCGCTCCGGAGATCCCGGCGCACATCGTCAAGGTCGCCGAGTCCGGCATCCGCGGGCCGCACGACCTGATCGCGTACGCCAACGAGGGCGCCGACGCCGTCCTCGTCGGTGAGTCCCTGGTCACCGGCCGCGACCCGAAGGCGGCCGTCGCCGACCTGGTCGCCGCCGGCGCCCACCCCGCTCTGCGCCACGGCCGGAGCTGAACCACCACCGTGACCGCCACCAGCCCGCGCACCCGCCGCCGTCCCGAGGGCCGTTTCCGCCCCGGGCCGCGCGCCGGCGTGCCCGGGACGGCGGCGCAGGCCCGTGATCCGCACGCCCGCCTGGCCCGGGGCCGCAAGCCCCGCGGCTGCCGGGCCCCGGCCCGGCGGGTGCTCGGCCGCCGGGTGCGGTACGTGATCGGCTCCGAGCCGGGACAGGTCAACGGCATGCGATGGCACGCCGGGGGCGCGTCGTAGCGCACCCCCGGCAGGTACGCCCCCGCCGCGCGCCCTCCGCGCACGCCGGGCGCCCGTACCGTCCGCGGTGCCCTCCACTTGCCGCCGGGGCCGACCGGCCCGGCCGCAAGCTGCTCCGCCCATTCCGGCATGCCGGCGTACCCGCCGCGCCTGCCGCACCCACATCCCGTGACATCCGTTTACGGTGGTTTCACCCCGGTGTGGGCCGTTTGGGCCGACGGCGCAATACGTTGTTCCCAACCGTCGCTTCCGTAGGAGTTCTGGCCATGTCCAGCGAGCAGTTCTTCATCCCGGACCCGGAGGGTCACGTCCCCAACGCCGAGGGCTATTTCGGCGACTTCGGCGGCAAGTTCATCCCGGAGGCGCTGGTCGCCGCCGTGGACGAGGTCGCCGTCGAGTACGAGAAGGCCAAGGGCGACCCGGCCTTCGCGGCCGAGCTCAACGACCTGCTCGTCAACTACACGGGCCGGCCCAGCGCCCTCACCGAGGTGCCCCGGTTCGCCGAGCACGCCGGCGGCGCACGGATCTTCCTCAAGCGCGAGGACCTGAACCACACCGGCTCGCACAAGATCAACAACGTGCTGGGCCAGGCGCTGCTCACCAAGCGCATGGGCAAGACCCGCGTCATCGCCGAGACCGGCGCCGGCCAGCACGGCGTGGCCACCGCCACCGCCTGTGCCCTGTTCGGCCTCGACTGCACCATCTACATGGGCGAGATCGACACCCAGCGACAGGCCCTCAACGTGGCCCGCATGCGCATGCTGGGCGCCGAGGTCATCGCGGTGAAGTCCGGCTCCCGCACCCTCAAGGACGCCATCAACGAGGCGTTCCGCGACTGGGTCGCCAACGTCGACCAGACCCACTACCTCTTCGGCACGGTCGCCGGCCCGCACCCCTTCCCCGCCATGGTCCGCGACTTCCACCGGGTCATCGGCGTCGAGGCCCGCCGCCAGATCCTGGAGCGCGCCGGCCGCCTGCCCGACGCCGTAGCGGCCTGCGTCGGCGGCGGCTCCAACGCCATCGGCCTGTTCCACGCCTTCATCCCGGACGCCGACGTCCGCCTGGTCGGCTTCGAGCCCGCCGGACACGGCGTCGAGACCGGCGAGCACGCGGCCACCCTGACCGCCGGCGAGCCCGGCATCCTGCACGGCTCCCGCTCCTACGTCCTCCAGGACGAGGAGGGCCAGATCACCGAGCCGTACTCCATCTCGGCCGGCCTGGACTACCCCGGCATCGGCCCGGAGCACTCCTACCTCAAGGACTCCGGCCGCGGCGAGTACCGTGCCGTCACCGACGACGCGGCGATGCAGGCCCTGCGCCTGCTCTCCCGCACCGAGGGCATCATCCCGGCCATCGAGTCGGCACACGCCCTCGCCGGCGCGCTGGACCTCGGCAAGGAGCTGGGCAAGGACGGCCTGCTGGTCGTCAACCTGTCCGGCCGCGGTGACAAGGACATGGACACGGCAGCCCGCTACTTCGGGCTGTACGACGGCGAGAACGCTGAGGGGGAGTCGAAGTGAGCAACGGCAAGATCCAGCTGCTGAGCGACACGCTCGCCAAGGCCAAGTCCGAGGACCGCGCCGCCCTCGTCGCCTACCTCCCGGCCGGCTTCCCGACCGTCGACGGCGCCATCGAGGCGGTCAAGGCCGTCCTCGCGGGCGGCGCGGACGTCGTCGAGATCGGCCTCCCGCACAGCGACCCCGTCCTGGACGGCGCGATCATCCAGACCGCCGACGACATCGCCCTGCGCGGCGGCGTGAAGATCGCCGACGTGCTGCGCACCGTCCGCGAGGCGTACGAGGCGACCGGCGCGCCGATCCTCGTCATGACCTACTGGAACCCGATCGACCGCTACGGCGTCGAGCGGTTCACGCAGGAGCTCGCGGCGGCCGGCGGGGCCGGCTGCATCCTGCCCGACCTGCCGGTCCAGGAGTCCGCGCTGTGGCGCGAGCACGCAGCGAAGCACGGTCTGGCGACCGTGTTCGTGGTCGCCCCGTCCAGCAAGGACGAGCGCCTGGCCACCATCACGGCGGCCGGCAGCGGCTTCGTCTACGCGGCCTCGCTGATGGGCGTCACCGGCACCCGCGAGTCCGTCGGCAACCAGGCGCAGGAGCTGGTCGAGCGCACCCGCCGCACCACCGACCTGCCGGTCTGCGTGGGCCTCGGCGTCTCCAACGCCGTCCAGGCCAAGGAGGTCGCCGCCTTCGCCGACGGCGTCATCGTCGGCTCCGCCTTCGTGAAGCTGCTGCTGGACGCGCCGGACCTGCCGGCCGGGCTGGCCGCCGTACGCGCCCTGGCGGGCGAGCTCGCGGACGGCGTCCGCCGCGGCTGACGCACGCGTGTTCACACGACCGGGCACGGACGTGGTTCTGTAGCCCGATCGGGTGGAACCGGTCGCGGGGAGGCACTGGGGTGCCTCCCCGCTTCGTTTGCCGGGACGTGAGCGAGAAGAACGACGGTGCGAACCGCGATGCGAAACGATCGGCCCGGGAACGACTCCAGGTGGAGCGGGAACGGGAGAGGGGCCGGGAGAAGCGCCGGCGGACCCTCCTGGTGACCGCCGCGGTGGTCGGCGTGCTCGGCCTGGCGGCCGTCGTCGGCGTGATCGCCGCCAATGCCGGCAAGGACGACGGGGGCGCCGGGGCGGGCCCGGTCGTCGCACCGTCCGGGGCCGTCGGCAAGGACGCGCTCGCCATCCAGACCGGCCAGGACCCGGCCAAGTCCACCCTCACGGTGTGGGAGGACTTCCGCTGCCCGGCCTGCAAGTCCTTCGAGAACAACTACCGCGCGGTCGTCCACGAGCTGGAGAACAAGGGCCTGCTCAAGGCCGAGTACCACCTGGTCACGCTGATCGACAACAACATGGGCGGCAGCGGCTCGCTCAAGGCCGCCAACGCGGCGGCCTGCGCCCAGGACGCCGGCAAGTTCTCCCCCTACCACGACGTGCTCTTCGTCAACCAGCCGTCGGAGGTCGACGACGCCTACGGCAAGGACGCCAGGCTGCTGGAGCTCGCGGGGAAGGTGCCGGGGCTGGACACCGACGAGTTCCGCGCCTGCGTGGAGAAGGGGACCCACAACAGCTGGGTGGCCAAGTCCTACGACGCCTTCAAGGCGGGGAACTTCCGGGGCACCCCCACCGTCCTGCTCAACGGCAAGGACATCTTCGCCGACCAGGCGAACCCGATGACCCCGCAGAAGCTCAAGGCCGCCGTGGAACAGGCTGCCAAGGGCTGACCGCGGCGGAGCGGGGCCCCGCTCCGTGCGACGGTTTGGTTTCGGCTTGCCGGGCGGGTTGCGGTGCGTACCGCCCGGCAAGGTAGCGTCGGACCTGCCATGGACCTTGCTTACATCCCCAGCCCGTCGACCGGCGTGATCCATCTCGGACCGATCCCGCTGCGCGGCTACGCGTTCTGCATCATCATCGGCGTCTTCGTCGCCGTCTGGCTCGGCAACAAGCGCTGGATCGCGCGCGGCGGAAGGTCGGGCACGGTGGCCGACATCGCCGTCTGGGCCGTGCCGTTCGGCCTGGTCGGCGGCCGCCTCTACCACGTGATCACCGACTACCAGCTCTACTTCGGCGAGGGCCGGGACTGGGTCGACGCCTTCAAGATCTGGGAAGGCGGCCTGGGCATCTGGGGCGCCATCGCCCTGGGCGCGGTCGGTGCGTGGATCGGCTGCCGCCGCCGCGGGATCCCGCTGCCCGCCTGGGCCGACGCCCTCGCCCCGGGCATCGCGCTGGCCCAGGCGCTGGGCCGCTGGGGCAACTGGTTCAACCAGGAGCTGTACGGCCGGGCGACCGACCTGCCGTGGGCGCTGGAGATCAGCGAGGGCCCGAACCGGGTCGCGGGCACCTACCACCCGACGTTCCTGTACGAGTCCCTGTGGTGCGTCGGCGTGGCCCTGCTGGTGATCTGGGCGGACCGCCGCTTCCGGCTGGGCCACGGCCGGGCCTTCGCCCTCTACGTGGCGGCGTACTGCGCGGGCCGTGGCTGGATCGAGTACATGCGGGTCGACGACGCCCACCACATCCTCGGCGTACGCCTGAACGTGTGGACCGCGATCGTGGTCTTCGTCCTCGCGGTGGCCTACTTCGTGCTGTCGGCGAAGTTCCGGCCGGGCCGCGAGCTGGTGGTCGAGCCGAACGCGGGCGCGGACGCGGACGCCAAGCCGGCGGACACGGACACGACCGCGGAGGCGGAGGACATCAAGGCCGTGGTGGCGGCTGCGAAGGCGGCGAGTGCCGCCAAGAGCAGCGCGGTCAAGGGGGGCGCCGCCAAGCTGGAGAAGGCGGCGCCGGCCGGGCGCGCGGACGCGGCGCCGGCCGACGCGGCTCCCGCCGAAGCCAAGACCCCTGCCGAGGCCAAGGCCCCTGCGGAGGCCGAGGCCGAGGAAGCCGACGGCTCCGCCGAGGCGAAGAAGGCCTGACACACGTCCCGAAGGGGGTGCCGCCGACGCGGCACCCCTTCGGCGTGCTCCCCGCCCTCCTTCGCCGCCGGTGTCGCCCTCCTCAGGACGCCGGGGTGCAGTGCGGTGCCGCGGGCTCCCGCCGGGTGAGGGAGAGCGTCCGTTTGGCGGCGGCCACCACCGCCGGGTCGACGAAGCGGCCGTCCGGCAGGGCCAGTGCGCCCGGGGCGGCCGCCGCGGCCGTGACCACCTCGCGGGCCGCCGTGATCTCCTCGGCGGTCGGGAGGTACGCCCGTTCGATCACCGGCAGCTGGCGCGGGTGGATCGCCGCCCGCCCCAGGAACCCCAGGGCGCGGCCCCGGGCGCAGGACACTGCCAGGGCCTCCAGGTCGCGGATGTCCGGGAAGACCGACTGCGCGGGAGGGGCCAGGCCCGCAGCCCGGGCCGCGACGACCACGCGGGACCGCGGCCAGTCCAGGCCCGCGTCGGCGAGGGGGCCCGACAGGCAGAGGTCCGCGCGGAGGTCCGCCTCGCCGAGCGACAGCCCGCGCAGGGCCGGGTGCGCGCGGGCGATCTCGTACGCCCGTTCCACACCCAGCGCCGACTCCAGCAACGCGTACAGGGCCACCCCGCCGGTGCGGTGCGCGACCTGGACGATCTGCTCGGGTGCGGTCACCTTCGGCAGCCGCAGGCCCGCCAGGCCGTGCAGGCCCGCCAGGGCGGCGAGGTCCGCGCCCGCCCACGGCGAGTCCAGGGCGTTGACCCGGACGTGGACCGGCACCGGCGGCCGGGCCGTCAGCAGCTCCGCCGTCGCGGCCCGCGCGTACTCCTTGCGCGAGGCCGGCACCGCGTCCTCCAGGTCCACGATCACCGCGTCCGCGCCGGAGCCGAGCGCCTTCGTCACCACCTCCGGGCGGTCCCCGGGTGCGTAGAGCCAGGTCAGGATCACAGTGCTCCCTCATCCCGGAGGCGGGTCACGTCCGCCTCGGACAGACCGAGCTCGGCGAGCACGGCCCCGGTGTCCGCGCCGTGCGGGCGGCCCGCCCAGCGGATGCCGCCCGGGGTCTCCGACAGCCGGAACAGGATGTTCTGCATGCGCAGCGGGCCGAGTTCCGGGTCGTCGACCTCCGTGACCGTGTCCAGGGCCGCGTACTGCGGGTCGGTCATCACGTCCCGGACGTCGTACACCAGCGCCACCGCGGCCTCCGCCTCCTCGAAGGCGGCGAGGACCTCGTCCGCCTTGTGCCGGGCGATCCATCCGCCGACAGCCTCGTCGAGCAGCGGGGCGTGCTCGGCCCGCCCGGAGCCCGTCGCGAACCAGGGCTCGTCGACCAGCTCCGGCCGGCCCACCAGGCGCATCACCCGCTCCGCGACGGACTGGGCCGAGGTGGACACCGCCAGCCAGCGCCCGTCGGCGCTGCGGTAGGTGTTGCGGGGCGCGTTGTTCGTGGACCGGTTGCCGGTGCGCGGCTGGACGTAGCCAAGCTGGTCGTACCAGAGCGGGTGCGGGCCGAGCACGGTCAGGATCGGCTCGATGATCGCCAGGTCCACGACCTGGCCGCGGCCGGTCCGGTCCCGCCCTGCCAGGGCCGTCATCACGGCGTACGCGGTGGTCAGCGCGGCGATCGAGTCGGCGAGCCCGAAGGGCGGCAGGGTGGGCGGGCCGTCCGGCTCCCCGGTGATCGCGGCGAAACCGCTCATCGCCTCGGCGAGCGTGCCGAAGCCGGGGCGATGAGCGTACGGGCCGGTCTGGCCGAAGCCGGTCACCCGGGCCAGCACCAGCCGGGGGTTGGCCGCGCTCAGCTCCGCCCAGCCCAGACCCCATTTCTCCAGGGTCCCGGGCCGGAAGTTCTCGACGATCACGTCCGCGGTCGCGGCCAGCCTGAGCAGGGTGTCCCGGCCGCCGGACACGGACAGGTCGAGGGTCATGGTCCGCTTGTTCCGCCCGAGCAGCTTCCACCACAGCCCGACCCCGTCCTTGGCCGGCCCGTGGCCGCGGGACGGGTCGGGCCGGCGCGGATGCTCGACCTTGATCACCTCGGCGCCGAAGTCCCCGAGCAGGGTGGCCGCGAGGGGACCGGCGAAGAGCGTGGCGAGATCCAGGACGCGCAGGCCCTGGAGCGGGCCGGGGGAGGGCTCCGTGCCGGTGCCGGCGGGCAGGGTCGTGTTCACGAGGCGGTGTCCCGTCCCGACGGGGTCCCGGCGCCGTCCTGTTCCGCGAACGCGGTCGCGGCGGCGTCGATCTCGGGCCGCGACGGCATCGAGTCCTGGGCACCCGGCCGCTGCACGGACAGCGCGGCCGCGGCCGAGGCCCAGGCCAGCGCCCCGGGCACCGGCCGGCCCTCGCCGAGGGCGACGGCGAGGGCACCGGCGAAGGTGTCGCCCGCCGCGGTCGTGTCCACGGCCCGGACCCGCGGGGCCGGCACGGAGAGCGGCTCCCGGCCGCGCGCCGCGTAGAGCACCCCCGCCGCACCCAGGGTGATCACCACCTCCGGGACGTCCTGCAGCAGCGCACGGGCCGCCTGCCGGACGTCGGTCAGCCCGGTGAGCGCGGCCGCCTCGTGCTCGTTGGGCACCAACAGGTCGACGGCGGCGAGCAGTTCGGGTGGCAGCGGCTGCGCCGGCGCCGGCGTCAGCACGGTCCGTACGCCGTGCGCCCGCGCGGCCCGGGCGGCGGCGGTGACCGCGGACAGCGGCACCTCCAGCTGCAGCAGCAGGGAGCCGGCCGCCGCGATCCGCGCCTCGTCGCCCGCCTCCAGGCCGGTGACGCGGCCGTTGGCGCCGGGGATCACCACGATCGAGTTGCCGCCCTCGTCGTCGACCGTGATCTGCGCGGTGCCGCTGGCTCCCTCGACGGTGCGCAGGGCGTCCGTGTCCACTCCGGCCGAGGAGAGCGCCGCACGCAGCCGTACGCCGAACTCGTCGGCGCCGACTGCCCCGATCATCGTCACCGAGCCGCCGGCCCGGGCCGCGGCGACGGCCTGGTTGGCGCCTTTGCCGCCGGGGACGGTACGGAACTCCCGGCCGGTCACGGTCTCCCCGAGGCGCGGGGCCTTCGCGACGTAGGCCACGAGGTCCATGTTGGTGCTGCCGAGCACGGCGATGCCCGTGCGGGTGCCGTTGGCGTTGCCCGTCATGAGGGGGCTTCCTCCTGTGGGTTGACTGGTCCTGCGAGGGGTTCCGCGAGGGCCGCGGTGAGCCGGGCCAGGGCGTCGAATCCGATGCCGTCGAAGCCCGGCACGGTGGTGGCCAGCCGGTTCTTCAGGGGCGCGGTCCAGCGGTGCGGCAGCCGGTCCGGTGCGCCGGCCAGCAGCCCGGCGACACTGCCGGCGGTGGCCCCGTTGGAATCGGTGTCCCAGCCGCCGGACACCGCCCCGCACACGGAGCGGGTGAAGTCCCCGTCGGCGTGCGTGAGGGCGGCGGCGATCAGTGCGGCGTTGGGCACGGCGTGCACCCAGTGATAGTGCCCGTACCGCCGGTGCAACTCGTCCACGACCGGGCCGAAGTCCAGGTCCACACGGCGCGTCGCGGCCCCGATCCCGTACCGGACGGCCTCGGCGAGGCGCGACCCGGCCGGTACGACGGCCAGGCCGGCCCGGAGCGCGCCGTGCACGTCGGCTCTGCCGGAGGCCGCCTCGGCGATCGTCGCGGCGGCGAACCGGGCGGCGTGCAGACCGTTGCCGGTGTGGCTGAGCGCCGCGTCGCGGGCCGCCTGGGCGGCCGCGCGGGCCGGATCACCGGGGTTGGTCCAGCCGTGGACGTCGGCGCGGATGAGGGCGCCGATCCACTCGCGGAACGGGTTCCGGTGGGTGGCGGTGAGCGGGGGTTCCAGGCCGAGGAGCAGATTGCGGTAGGCGATGCGCTCGGCGGTGAAGGTCCGCCCGGCGGGCAGCTCGTCGAGCCACAGCCGGCCGACGTCGGCGGTGCCGAAGTCCCTGCCGTACCGCTGCAGCAGGAGGAGGTTGAGGAGGGGGTAGTTGAGGTCGTCGTCCTCGGGCATCCCGTCGATGTTCTCGGCGAGGGAGCAGGCGGCGGAACGGCGGTTCCAGGGGTGTGCGGCGAGCAGTTCCGGCGGGACGCCGCGCGCGGTGAACCAGTCGTCGAGCGGCCAGTTGCCCGCGGCGGCCGCCAGCGCCCGGATGCCGTGCAGCGGCAGTTTCTCGACGGGCTTCCCGAGCAGACAGCCCACGGCCCGCCCCACCCACGCGGCCTCGATGCGCGCGGCGAATGCTTCCCGGGCGCAGAGCCCGGCGCCGCCCTGCGGCCCGATGCCCTCGCATGCGGCGCCTCGGGCCGGGCGGTCCCCGGGCAGCCGGCCCGCCGGGCGGTCCTGCCGACGGCCTCCGCCCGGGCGGCGCTCCGGCGTAAGACCCGGGGCGGGCCCTGCGGGGGTTTCCCCCGGCCCGCCCCTTCCCGCTGTGCCGATGTGCGGCTCCGCCGCCTGGCGGGGCTGTGCCCCCGGCCCCCCGGCCACTCCGGCGGACCGGCCCGGGCCGGTGTCCCGGTCGCCCACGGGCCCGGCCGCGCCGCCGGGGCTGCGGCCCGGGGCAGGCTGCCCGGCCTCGGGGCGGAGCCCGGCACGGGGTTCGGGGCGGAGCCCCGGTGGGGGTGTGGGGGTGCCGTCCCCACAGGGGGCCGGGGGCGCAGCCCCCGTTCCGGGAACGCGCGGGGTGGGGGAAGGCCCCGCGGGGACCGGGAGGGCGGCCAGCTCGTCCAGGAGGCGTTCTGCGAGCGCGCGGAGGTGCGGCGGGGCCGGGTCGGGCGAGGCACCGGCCCGCTCCGGCGGGAGGCGGCCGCCCGCCGCGAGCCAGGCCCGCAGCTGCGCTCCGGCGTCCCGGCCGTCTTCCTCCGCCTGCCGCAGCTCGTGGCCCACCAGGTCCTCCGGCTGGACCCAGGTGAGCCGTACCCCCTGCGGGGCGCCCGGGGGGCCGGCCGCCGGAGGCGCCGCCGGGGCCGGGGACCCGCCGGATCCTGCCGGGGCAGGGGAGCTGCTGGATGCTGCCGGGGCCGGGGACCCGCCGGATCCTGCCGGGGCAGGAGAGCTTCTGGATCCTGTCGGGGCCGGGGAGCCGCCGGACCCCGCCGGGGCCGGGGCGTCGGCCGGTGGAGCCGGGGAGGAGGCGGGCCGTGCGGGGCCGCGAACCGTCATCGGGGCTCCGTCAGGGCCGCGAACGCGGCTTCGTGCCGGCGCCGCCGTGCACGGTCACGGGCGAACACCTCGCGCGCGACCCCCGCGACCGCCGCCGCCGGCGCGTGCAGGTCGAGCCGGCTGGCCTCGGCGACCTGCTTCACCCAGCCCGCCGGGACCACGGACTCTCCGCCCAGCGCTCCCGCGAGCGCCCCGGCCATCGTCGCGATCGAGTCGCAGTCCCGGCCGTAGTTCACGGATCCCAGCACCGCCGTGGTGTAGTCCCCGCCCGCGACGAGCAGCATGCCCAGCGCCACCGGCAGCTCCTCGATCGAGTGCAGCCGCGAGGGCCGCCGCGCTCCGAGCGAGGGGTTCCGGTAGTCCGGCCCGACCGAGTCGTACGGTTCCACCGCCGCCCGCAGTGGACCGATCGCCGACTCGAAGTCCCGGTACCCGGCGGAGACCCGGCCCGCCGCCGCCTCACGCACCGCCGCGATCGCCGCCCGCGTGCCGTCCTTCGCCAGCGCCAGCGCCTCCTCCGTCACCGACTCCGCCGTCGCGCCCGGCGCGCACGCCGCCGCGACCGCCGCCGCGAACACCCCCGCGGCCTCCCGCCCGTAGGAGGACTGGTGGGCGCCCGCGATCTCGATGGCCTCCTCGTACGCGCCCCGCGGATTGCCCGCGTTGACGATCCCGACCGGAGCCATGTACATCGCCGCGCCGCAGTTGACGATGTTCCCGGTGCCCGCCTCCCGCGGATCCGCGTGCCCGTAGTGCAGCCGGGCCACGATCCACTTCTCGGCCAGGAAGATCCGCTGCAGGGGCAGCGCCTCGGCCTCCAGCTCCGGGATCCAGCGGGGCGTGCCCATCAGGTCCGGGACCAGGTGGTCGGCGATGGCGTACGCGTCCAGGTGGTCCCGTACGGCCTGGTAGACCCGGACCAGCGCGTGGGTCATCAGGGTGTCGTCGGTGACGTGCCCGTCGCCCTTGTGGTACGGGGCGATGGGGCGGGCCGTGCGCCAGTCCTCGTACCAGGGACCGACGATGCCGTGCACCCGGCCGCCGTGCCGCTCCACGATCCGGTCCGGGGGCCAGCCCTCCACCGGGCCGCCGAGCGCGTCACCGACGGCGGCTCCGACCAGGCAGCCGGTCGCCTTGTCCTCCAGAGTGGGCGTCATGTGCGAAGGACTCCTTGTTCCTTGGGCGCGACGGGCGCGGGCGGTGTTTTGGGCGAGGTCAGTTCCGTACGGGCGAGCAGTGCGGCCAGCTCCACCAGGTCGGTGCCGGCCAGCCGCGGAAGCGCGCAGCCGGAGAGGGTCCGGCACGCCTGGCGCCAGGCGGAGGGGATGGCGCCGCCACCGCCGAGCGCGCCGGTGAGCGCACCGGCGAGGGCGGGGGCGGAGTCCGCGACCCGGGACAGACAGGCGGCGGCCGGCACGGCCTCGGCGGCCCGGCCGCGGGCGGCGGTCGCCAGGGCGAGGGCGACGGGCACGGTTTCGGCGGCGGCGATGCCGTAGCTGTAGACGTGGTCGACGATCTCGTGCTCGAGGGTGGGGACGAGGCCGAAGGCGCCCTCGGTGGCGTCGCGGGCGAGTTTCACCGCGTGCCGGGCGTTCCGGCCGATCTCGGTGGGGCCGGGGAGCTGCCCGAGGGCTTCGTCGACGGCGGTGTCGACATCGGCCCCGCCGAGCGCGGCGGCGACGGCGGCGGCCATGGCGCGGGCGCCGTGGACGCCGTCGCCGTCCTGGGTGTAGCGGGCGTCGAACTCGGCGAGGTCCGCCGCCGCGGCGGGGTCCCCGGGGTGGACGACGGCCAGTACGGCGGCGCGCACGCAGGCGGCGTCGTCGAAGTAG
Source organism: Streptomyces sp. NPDC048603 (assembly GCF_043199475.1). Taxonomy (NCBI): domain Bacteria; kingdom Bacillati; phylum Actinomycetota; class Actinomycetes; order Kitasatosporales; family Streptomycetaceae; genus Streptomyces; species Streptomyces sp. NPDC048603. The sequence goes on from NZ_JBICVY010000010.1 coordinate 337,658, forward strand.
TGCGGGTTGTCGTGGCCGGTGGCGGGCGGGCGCAGGCCGGCGGCGAGGTTGCCGAGGCCGGCCCGTACGGAGATCCGGGCGCGCAGGGGGAGCACGGCGGACTCGACCTCGGGGGCGCGTTCCGCCGCCGCGGCGACCTCGGAGGCGAGGGCGTTCCAGGCCAGGTCGATGGCGGCCCGCATGCGGCGGGACCGGCTGAGGTCGCTGAGCAGGACGCCGGCGGCGGTCAGCACCGACTCGGCGGCGAAGGCCGCCCACTCGGCGTCGTCGGACGGGCCGAGGCGGAGCGGCTCGGGGGGCTGGTTGAGGGCGATGGGGACGGGGAGGGTGGTGGTGGCGTTCTGCTCGGCGAAGGTGTCGAGTTCGCGGGTGAGCCGGCGGGTCCACTCGGGCATGCGGATCGCCCGGTGGCGGGCGGCGGGCCATCCGGCGGCGTCCCCGGCCGCGAGGCCGAGGAGCAGGCCTTCGATCCGGCGCGATCCGGTGGCCTGCTCCGCGGCCGGTTCCGCCGGCCTGGCGGGCGCGGTACGGGACCGGTCGGTCCGTCCCGGGGCCGGGGGCGGGCTCCCGGACCGGCCGGCGCGCGGTGCCGTGCCCGCCGGGGTTTCCGGCCGGGGGCCGGTCACAGGCACGAAGGGCCGGCCGCCGCCCGCACCGCCGGCGGCCTCCGGCCGGGCCGTCTTCGCACCGGGTCGCAGCCCGTGCGCGCCCGCGGCGGCCTCCGGCCCTTCGGGCCGGGCTCGGTCCGGGCCTCCGGCGGGTTCCGGTTCGGTTGCCGTGCCCGGCTGCACCCGGTGCGCGTCCGGGGTGCTCTCCGGTCCGTCGGGTCGGGTGCCGTGCGGGTTTCCGGGGGATTCCGGCCCGGCCGCAGGTGCGGCCGCCGGTCCGGGGCGCGCCCCGTGCACGGTCAGGCCGGCATCCGGTCCGGCGGGCTCCGGCCGGGAGGCCGTCGGGGCGGGACGGGGCCGCAGGGGCGGTTCGGCGGGGTCGTGGAGAGCGGTCATGCGCGCGGCTCGCTTTCCGGGGTCAGGAGGTCCGCGACGTCCAGGACGTGGTAGCCGCGCATGGCCGGGAGGCAGGTGCCGCGGACCGGGCCGATGGCGGCGGCCCAGTCGGCCGGGATGGAGGCGCTGCCGGACAGGGCGCCGGACAGGGCGCCGGCGACCGCCGCCGTGGTGTCCGCGTCGCGGCCCATGTTGACCGCGGTCAGGACGGACGCGCGGAAGTCGCCGCCGGAGGCGGCGAACGCGCCGAAGGCCAGGCCGACGGCCTCCGGGGCCAGGTCCGTCCACGGATAGCCGCCGATGACCACCGCCGAGCGGACCGCCCGCTCGCCGCGCGGGGCGGCCGTCACCGCGCGGCGCAGGGAGCGGGCCGTCCACGAGTCGGAGGGGATGACCGACAGGGCGGCCGAGACCACCGAGGCGGGCGAACCGCCCGCCATCGCGGCGGCCACCCCCGCCGCCACCGCCTGGCCGCCGTAGATGCCCTCGCCGTCGTGGCTGACCGTCCCGTCGATCGCGACCAGCCGCGCCGCCTCGGCGGGCCGCCCGGCCGCGAAGACCCCGAACGGGGCGGCCCGCATCGCCAGCCCGTCGGACCACGCGTGCCGGTGCTGTGCGGAGATGGGGGCGGCGAGACCGCGCCGGAGGTTCTCCAGGGTGCCGCGCTCGCTGAAGCCCGCGCCGCGGAAGGGGCCCTCGTCGAGGTCCGCGATCCAGTGGTGCCAGGCGCGTTCGACGTGCGCGACGGTGAGCGCACTGCCGTGCCGGGCGAGCAACAGGCCCGAGAAGATGGCGTACTCGGTGTCGTCCGTGCCCGCCGGGTCGTCCTCCACGAACCCCTCGATACGGCCCCAGCGCGCACGGATCTCGGACGGCTTCATGTTCTCCGCGGGCGCCCCCAGCGCGTCACCGACCGCGAGGCCCAGGAGCGCGCCCCGGGCCCGTTCCAGAAGGACCTGCGGATCGCATGCAATCAGCTCCATGGCGCGCCTCTCCGACGTGTTGGGACCCATCATGAGCCCTTGGGGGATTTGTGCCATGGCATGTCGTTTGTCGGTTGTCGCGAAACACCCCCCGAAGCCGCCCGTCACCCGGTCGCCGAAGCGCAAAACCGCAGGTAAGTACGGCCTTCCTTGCTGGCGGCCGCCGGAAATCGTGCGTAGTTTCGAGGTGTTCAGGGGGGCCGGTCGGCCCGCACCGGGGCCGCGCACTTCGCGTGGTATGCCCGTATTTTGCCGTGCCCGTGTCCGGCGCGCCCGCATCCGGTCACGCATCCGAGGGAACCCGGGGGGAATCCGGGGGAAGGGGAGCAGGGCATGTCCATCATCACCACCGAGGCGCCGCTGCACGAGGCGCACCGCGACAACCACACCCACCGTGACGTCAACGGCGGATGGCTGCGGCCGGCGGTCTTCGGCGCGATGGACGGACTGGTCTCCAACCTCGCCCTGATGACCGGAGTGGCGGGCGGCGCCGTCGCCCCGCAGACCGTCGTGATCACCGGCCTCGCCGGACTCGCGGCCGGCGCCTTCTCCATGGCGGCGGGGGAGTACACCTCCGTCGCGTCCCAGCGGGAACTGGTCCTCGCGGAACTCGAGGTCGAGCGCCAGCAGTTGCGCAAGCACCCGGTCGACGAGATGGAGGAGCTCGCCGAGCTCTACGTGTCCCGGGGCGTCGAGCCCGCGCTGGCCCGCGAGGTCGCCATGCAGCTCTCCCGGGACCCCGAGCAGGCGCTGGGGATCCACGCCCGTGAGGAGCTCGGCATAGACCCGGACGACCTGCCGTCGCCGCTGGTCGCCGCCGTGTCCTCGTTCGGCTCGTTCGCGCTGGGCGCGCTGGTGCCCGTACTGCCGTACCTGCTCGGGGCGACCGCCCTGTGGCCGGCCGTGCTGATGGCCCTGGCGGGACTGTTCCTGTGCGGCGCGGTGGTCGCCAAGGTCACCGCGGCCTCGGCGTGGTACAGCGGGCTGCGCCAGCTCCTGCTGGGTGGCGCGGCGGCCGGTGTGACGTACATCCTGGGAACCTGGATCGGTTCGGCCGTAGGCTGACGCTTCCGGGAGTGAGACACTATGCGTGACCCCACATAAATAAAAGGTCGCATCTCGTCTGTTTCCCGGTGGTTTCGGTTCCGTGTCCACCGGGCATGAGACCGTGGCGGCGCGGGCAAGGATGCCCGCCCCGCGCCAGGGACCCTCCGGCCGTCGCCAACGACCCGCCGACACTCCCCGCGAAGGTCCCCTTTCTTTCTGCTTCGTGCAGTGTCCGCATGGTGAAACGTGATATCCGGTTCGCGGGATTGCCGTCATCATGTAACCTGCACGAAATTTCGCAGAGGGCCAACGTCGTCCCTCGGCACGCACCTATGCCACGACGACGACGGGAGAGCCGATGCGTTCCGCGTCCACGCACTCCGCGACCGGCCCCAGCAGCACCGCCTGGTCGCCCATGGACGGTCGCCCCGCCCCCCAGGGCATGTACGACCCGCGCAACGAGAAGGACGCCTGCGGCGTCGGCTTCGTGGCGAACCTCACCGGCGAGGCGACCCACACGCTCGTCGAGCAGGCACTGACCGTCCTGCGGAACCTCGAACACCGCGGAGCCACCGGCTCCGAGCCCGACTCCGGCGACGGCGCGGGCATCCTCTCCCAGGTCCCGGACGCCTTCCTCCGCGAGGTCGCCGGGTTCGAGCTCCCCGAGGCCGGCGCCTACGCCGTCGGCATCGCCTTCCTCGCCGGCGACGACAACGCACAGGTCGTCGCCGTCGAGCAGATCGAGGCGATCGCCGCCGAGGAGGGCCTCACCGTCCTCGGCTGGCGCGAGGTCCCCGTCACCCCCGACCTGCTCGGCAACGGCGCCCGCACCACCATGCCCGCCTTCCGCCAGCTGTTCGTGAGCAACGGCAACTCGGGCATCGAGCTGGACCGCAAGGCCTTCGTGCTGCGCAAGCGCGCCGAGCGCGAGGCCGGCACCTACTTCCCGTCGCTGTCGTCGCGCACCATCGTCTACAAGGGCATGCTGACCACCGGCCAGCTGGAGCCCTTCTTCCCGGACCTCTCCGACCGCCGCTTCGCCTCGGCGATCGCCCTGGTCCACTCCCGGTTCTCCACGAACACCTTCCCGTCGTGGCCGCTCGCCCACCCGTACCGCTTCGTCGCGCACAACGGCGAGATCAACACGGTCAAGGGCAACCGCAACTGGATGCGCGCCCGCGAGTCCCAGCTCGCCTCCGAGCTCTTCGGCGGCAAGGACGGCAAGGACCTCTCGCGGATCTTCCCGATCTGCACCCCGGACGCCTCCGACTCGGCCTCCTTCGACGAGGTCCTGGAGCTCCTCCACCTCGGCGGCCGCTCGCTGCCGCACAGCGTGCTGATGATGATCCCCGAGGCGTGGGAGAACCACACCTCCATGGACCCGGCGCGCAAGGCGTTCTACCAGTACCACGCGACGATGATGGAGCCGTGGGACGGCCCCGCCTGCGTCACCTTCACCGACGGCACCCAGGTCGGCGCGGTCCTCGACCGCAACGGTCTGCGCCCGGGCCGCTACTGGGTCACCGACGACGGCCTCGTCGTCCTCGGCTCCGAGGTCGGCGTCCTCGACATCGACCCGGCCAAGGTCGTCCGCAAGGGCCGCCTGCAGCCCGGCCGCATGTTCCTCGTCGACACCGCCCAGAAGCGGATCATCGAGGACGACGAGATCAAGGCGCAGCTCGCGGCCGAGGCCCCGTACGCCGAATGGCTGGAGTCCGGCGAGATCGAGCTCGAGGACCTCCCCGAGCGCGAGCACATCGTCCACACCCACGCCTCGGTCACCCGCCGCCAGCAGACCTTCGGCTACACCGAGGAAGAGCTCCGCGTCCTCCTCGCGCCGATGGCCCGCACCGGCGCCGAGCCGATCGGCTCCATGGGCACCGACTCGCCGATCGCCGCGCTCTCCGAGCGCCCCCGGCTGCTGTTCGACTACTTCACCCAGCTGTTCGCGCAGGTCACCAACCCGCCGCTGGACGCCATCCGCGAGGAGCTCGTCACCTCGCTGCGCTCCCACATCGGTCCCCAGGCGAACCTGCTGGAGCCGAGCGCCGCGTCCTGCCGCAACGTGATGCTGCCGTTCCCGGTGATCGACAACGACGAGCTCGCCAAGCTCATCCACATCAACGCCGACGGCGACATGCCGGGCATGAAGGCCGCGACCCTGTCCGGCCTGTACCGGGTCTCCGGCGGCGGCGAGGCCCTCGCCGCCCGCATCGAGGCCATCTGCGCCGAGGCCGACGCCGCCATCGAGGACGGCGCCCGCCTGATCGTCCTCTCGGACCGCCACTCGGACGCCGAGCACGCGCCGATCCCGTCGCTGCTGCTCACCTCCGCGGTGCACCACCACCTCATCCGCACCAAGCAGCGCACCCACGTGGGCCTGCTGGTCGAGGCCGGCGACGTCCGCGAGGTCCACCACGTGGCCCTCCTCATCGGTTACGGTGCCGCGGCCGTCAACCCGTACCTGGCCATGGAGTCGGTCGAGGACCTGCTGCGCGCAGGCACCTTCCTCTCCGGCCTGGAGCCCGAGAAGGCCATCAAGAACCTGATCTACTCCCTCGGCAAGGGCGTACTGAAGGTCATGTCCAAGATGGGCATCTCCACCGTCGCCTCCTACCGCGGCGCGCAGGTCTTCGAGGCCATCGGCCTGAACGACGAGTTCGTCGCGAAGTACTTCCAGGGCACCGCCACCAAGATCGGCGGCGCCGGCCTGGACGTCATCGCCAAGGAGGTGGCCGCCCGCCACGCCAAGGCGTACCCGGCCTCCGGCATCGCCCCGGCGCACCGCGCGCTGGAGATCGGCGGCGAGTACCAGTGGCGCCGCGAGGGCGAGCCGCACCTGTTCGACCCGGACACGGTCTTCCGCCTCCAGCACGCCACCCGGCAGCGCCGCTACGACATCTTCAAGCAGTACACGGACCGGGTGAACGAGCAGTCCGAGCGCCTCATGACGCTCCGCGGCCTGTTCGGCCTCACCTCCGACCGCCCGTCGATCTCCATCGACGAGGTCGAGCCGGTCTCCGAGATCGTCAAGCGCTTCTCCACCGGCGCCATGTCGTACGGCTCCATCTCCAAGGAGGCGCACGAGACCCTCGCCATCGCCATGAACCAGCTGGGCGGCAAGTCCAACACCGGTGAGGGCGGCGAGGACCCGGAGCGCCTGTACGACCCGGCGCGCCGTTCGTCGATCAAGCAGGTCGCCTCCGGCCGCTTCGGCGTCACCTCCGAGTACCTGGTCAACGCGGACGACATCCAGATCAAGATGGCGCAGGGTGCCAAGCCCGGCGAGGGCGGCCAGCTGCCCGGCCACAAGGTCTACCCGTGGGTCGCCAAGACCCGGCACTCCACCCCGGGCGTCGGCCTGATCTCCCCGCCGCCGCACCACGACATCTACTCCATCGAGGACCTGGCTCAGCTGATCCACGACCTCAAGAACGCCAACCCGGGCGCGCGCATCCACGTGAAGCTCGTCTCCGAGGTCGGCGTCGGCACGGTCGCCGCGGGTGTCTCCAAGGCGCACGCGGACGTGGTCCTGATCTCCGGCCACGACGGCGGCACGGGTGCCTCCCCGCTGACCTCGCTGAAGCACGCGGGCGGCCCCTGGGAGCTCGGCCTGGCCGAGACCCAGCAGACCCTGCTGCTCAACGGCCTGCGCGACCGGATCGTCGTCCAGACCGACGGCCAGCTCAAGACCGGCCGCGACGTGGTCATCGCCGCGCTGCTCGGCGCCGAGGAGTTCGGTTTCGCGACCGCGCCGCTCGTCGTCTCCGGCTGCGTCATGATGCGCGTCTGCCACCTGGACACCTGCCCGGTCGGCATCGCCACCCAGAACCCGGTGCTCCGCGACCGCTTCTCCGGCAAGCCGGAGTTCGTGGTGAACTTCTTCGAGTTCATCGCGGAGGAGGTGCGCGAGCTCCTCGCCGAGCTGGGCTTCCGCACGATCGAGGAGGCCGTCGGTCACGCCGAGCTGCTCGACACCTCGCGTGCCGTCACCCACTGGAAGGCGCAGGGTCTCGACCTGGAGCCGCTGTTCCACGTGCCGGACCTGCCGGAGGGCGCGGTCCGCCACGCCCTGGTCGCCCAGGACCACGGCCTGGAGAAGGCGCTCGACAACGAGCTGATCGAGCTCGCCGCCGACGCGCTGACCGCCGCCACCGCGCAGGAGGCGCAGCCGGTCCGGGCCCGGGTCGCGATCCGGAACATCAACCGGACCGTCGGCACCATGCTCGGCCACGAGGTCACCAAGAAGTTCGGCGGTGCGGGCCTGCCCGACGACACCATCGACCTGACCTTCACCGGCAGCGCCGGCCAGTCCTTCGGCGCCTTCGTGCCGAAGGGTGTCACCCTCCGCCTGGAGGGCGACGCCAACGACTACGTCGGCAAGGGCCTCTCCGGCGGCCGGGTCGTGGTCCGCCCGGACCTCGGCGCCGACCACCTGGCCGAGTACTCGGTCATCGCCGGCAACACCATCGGCTACGGCGCGACCAGCGGTGAGATGTTCCTCCGCGGTCGCACCGGCGAGCGCTTCTGCGTCCGCAACTCCGGTGCGCTGGTGGTCTCGGAGGGCGTGGGCGACCACGGCTGCGAGTACATGACCGGCGGTACGGCGGTCGTCCTCGGCGAGACCGGGCGCAACTTCGCGGCCGGCATGTCCGGTGGCGTCGCGTACGTCATCGACCTCGACCGCGACAACGTCAACGTCGGCAACCTCGACGCCGTCGAGGCCCCGTCCGACGAGGACAAGCAGTGGCTGCACGACGTGGTGCGCCGCCACGAGGAGGAGACCGGCTCGACGGTGGCCGCGAAGCTCCTCGCCGACTGGGACGCCGCGGCGGCCCGGTTCAGCAAGATCATCCCGACCACGTACAAGGCAGTGCTCGCCGCCAAGGACGCCGCTGAGCTGGCCGGTCTCTCCGAGGCCGAGACCACCGAGAAGATGATGGAGGCGGCGACCCATGGCTGACCCGAAGGGCTTCCTCACCACCACCCGCCAGACCGCCTGCTCGCGTCCCGTCGAGGAGCGGCTCCAGGACTGGAACGAGGTCTACGTCCCCGGCTCCCTGCTGCCGATCATCAGCAAGCAGGCCGGCCGCTGCATGGACTGCGGCATCCCGTTCTGCCACAACGGCTGCCCGCTGGGGAACCTGATCCCCGAGTGGAACGACTTCGCCTACCGCGAGGACTGGTCGGCGGCGTCGGAGCGGCTGCACGCGACGAACAACTTCCCGGAGTTCACGGGCCGTCTGTGCCCGGCCCCGTGTGAGTCGGCGTGCGTGCTCGGCATCAACCAGCCGGCCGTCACCATCAAGAACGTCGAGGTCTCGATCATCGACAAGGCGTGGGACAACGGGGACGTCACCCCGCAGGCCCCGGAGCGCCTGTCCGGCAAGACCGTCGCCGTCATCGGCTCGGGCCCGGCGGGTCTGGCCGCGGCCCAGCAGCTGACCCGGGCCGGCCACACCGTGGTGGTGTACGAGCGCGCGGACCGCATCGGCGGCCTGCTCCGCTACGGCATCCCCGAGTTCAAGATGGAGAAGGTGCACATCAACCGCCGCATCGAGCAGATGCGCGCGGAGGGCACCAAGTTCCGCACCGGCATCGAGGTCGGCCGCGACATCACGGCGACCGACCTGCGGAAGCGGTTCGACGCGGTGGTCGTGGCCGCCGGCGCCACCGTCTCCCGCGACCTGCCGGTACCTGGCCGGGAGCTGAACGGCATCCACTTCGCGATGGAGTACCTGCCACTCGCGAACAAGGTCCAGGAGGGCGACTTCCTCGCCCCGCCGATCACCGCCGAGGGCAAGCACGTGGTGGTCATCGGCGGCGGCGACACCGGCGCGGACTGCGTGGGCACCGCCCACCGCCAGGGCGCGGCCTCGGTCACCCAGCTGGAGATCATGCCCCGCCCGAACGAGGAGCGGAACGCGGTCTCCCAGCCCTGGCCGACCTTCCCGATGCTGTACAAGGTCACCTCGGCCCACGAGGAGGGCGGCGAGCGGATCTACTCCGTCAACACCACCCGCTTCGAGGGCGACGAGGACGGCAACGTCCAGGCGCTGCACCTGGTCGAGGTCGAGTTCGTGGACGGCAAGCTGACCACGAAGCCGGGCACCGAGCGGGTCATCCCGGCCCAGCTGGTCACCCTGGCCATGGGCTTCACCGGCACGGACCAGGCCAACGGTCTGGTCGAGCAGTTCGGCGTGGACCTGGACGCGCGGGGCAACATCGCCCGCGACGCCTCGTACGCGACCAACGTCGACGGCGTCTTCGTCGCCGGCGACGCCGGCCGCGGCCAGTCCCTGATCGTGTGGGCCATCGCGGAAGGCCGCTCGGCCGCCCGCGGCGTGGACCGCTACCTGACGGGCGCGAGCACCCTCCCGTACCCGGTCAAGCCGACCGACCGCGCGATCGCGGTCTGACGCACAGCACTTTCGGTGCCCCGGGGCCTCCCGCCCCGGGCACCGGGATCTTGCAGTAGCCCTCCGGCTCCGGCCGGGGACCCCTCATACGGTCCGTACAACGGCGTGCGGAACTCCGACACGGCGCCCGTCATGACACCAGTCCTGGACGCCGCACTCGCACCGCTCGGCCGCAGGCGGCCTCCCGGGCTTCGCCCGGCTGCGCCGGCCTCCGGCCGTCGGGTGGGGGTTGAGGTCTTGCAGTAGCCCTCCGGCTCCGGCCGGGGACCCCTCATACGGTCCGTACAACGGCGTGCGGAACTCCGACACGGCGCCCGTCATGTCCCCGACCAGGGATGACGGGCGCCGTGGCGTGTTCCGGGGGCGGGTGCCACCCGGGTGTCACGAGTGCCGCTGCCCGCACTAGCCTCCGTACCGTGACCGACCTCCTCAGCCGGAACGGCGACGCGCAGGGCGCCGAACTCCCGCATCACCAAACGCTCCTGGACGGTACGGACTGGGGTTCGCTGGCCACCCCGGCCGGGACGGGAGAGGATCTGCCCGGGGCTCTGGCACTCCTCCTCGACGCCGACCCGGACATCAGGGCGGTCGCCGTCAGGGATGCGCTCGGAGCCGTCACCCACCAGAACAGCATCTACGAAGCCACCGTGCCGGTGGCGTTGTACGTCGCCGCGATCCTCGGCCACCCGGCCATCGCAACGGGGGAAAACGGGCAGGGAGACGCCCGGGCGCCGTACCGCCGCCCCACCCGTGCGGCACTGCTGGACTGGCTCAGGGAAACCGCCGACGACGCCGACGACGCGACCGTCGCCGCAGGCGAACGCTTCTTCGGCAAGACGTTCCTCGACGAATGCCCCGAGATCCGGGCGTTCCGGGACCTGCGCCCCGCGCTCTACTCCGGGGTCCGGCCCCTCCTCGACCACGAGGATGCGAAGGTGCGGCATGCCGCCCTCGTCGCAGCCGTCCCCCTGGCGGAACACCCCGACCTCGCGCCGCACAAGGGCGAACTCGTTTCCCATGCCAACGACTTGCTGACCACGAGCACGGACCGCCGCACACGCGATCGTACTCTGGAGGCGCTCAAGGCATGGGGCCACGACATCCGCGAGCTGGAGACCGCGGAGGACATCGCGGCCCGCGTGCTCCGCGCCCGCCTGGCCGCCGAATGGGACGCCCGGACGCGTGGTGGCTATTCGGAAGAGCCTCCGTTCTGAGAACGCTCGCTGCCCGTCCCGCCGCCGCGCCGCGACCCGCAGATGTCGCCGGGTGCGGCGCGGCTGTCCGCAGGGCGGGCCGGCGCTACCGCTTCAGGAGCTCGGCCGCGACCGCCGCCGGGGCCGGGGCGAGGCCCGAGGGGCGGGTGGTGAAGGTGCCGCGGCCCTGGGTGCGGCTGCGGAGGCGGGAGGCGTAGCCGAAGAGTTCGGCCAGCGGGACCTCCGCCGTGATCACCGAGGTGCCGGAGCGGGAGGTGGAGCCGGAGACGCGGCCCCGGCGGGAGGCGAGGTCACCGAGGACTCCGCCGACCGCGTCCTCCGGGACGGTGACCGTGACCTCCGCGACGGGTTCCAGAAGTTCGAGGGTGCTCGCGCGGAGTGCCTCGCGCAGGCCGAAGCGGCCCGCCGCCCGGAACGCCATCTCCGAGGAGTCCTTGGTGTGGGTCGCGCCGTCGGTGAGCGTGACCCTGAGGCCCGTCACCGGGTGGCCGCCCAGCGGGCCCTCCGCCAGGGCGTCCCGGCAGCCGGCCTCCACCGCGCGCACGAACTCCTGCGGCACCCGGCCGCCGGTCACCGTCGAGCGGAACACGAAGGTCTCCTCTTCTCCGGTGAGCGGTTCCACGTCGAGGACGATGTGCGCGAACTGGCCCGCGCCGCCGTCCTGTTTGACGTGCCGGTGGACGAAGCCCGCCACCCCGCGGACCACCGTCTCCCGGTACGAGACCTGGGGGCGGCCGACCGTGACCTCCACCCCGCGGTCGCGGCGGATCTTCTCCACCGCCACCTCCAGGTGCAGTTCTCCCATCCCGGAGAGCAGGGTCTGGCCGGTCTCGCCGTCCGTGCGGACGACCAGGGACGGGTCCTCCTCCATCAGATGGGCCAGGGCGGACGCCAGCCGGCCGGTGTCGGTGCTCCGGCGGGCCTCGACGGCCACCGACACCACCGGCTCGGCCGCCGACGGCGGTTCGAGCACCAGGGGGGCCGACGGCGCGCAGAGCGTGGTGCCGGCGCGGGCCGACTTCAGCCCGATGACCGCGACGATGTCACCCGCCACCGCCTCCTCCCTTTCCTGGTGGCGGTCGGCCTGCACCCGCAGGATGCGGCCGATGCGTTCGGTCCGGCCGGTGACAGGGTCCAGCACCGACTCGCCCTTGCGGAGCGTGCCCGCGTAGACGCGTACGTACGTGAGCCTGCCCGTCGGGGTCGCCGCGACCTTGAAGGCCAGGGCGGTGAAGGGGGCGGAGGGGTCCGCTTCCCGTTCCTGTTCCGTTTCCGCCAGGGTGCCGCGTACCGGCGGGACGTCGGCGGGGGAGGGCAGGTACGCCAGGACCGCGTCCAGCAGCGGTTCGACGCCACGGTTCTTGTACGCCGATCCGCACAGCACCACCACGCCGTCCCCGGACAGGGTCAGTTCGCGAAGGGCCGTGGAAAGGGTCCCGGCGGTCAGGGTGCCCGCCGTGCAGAACTCCTCCAGCGCGGCCGGATGGAGGCCGGCGACCGTCTCCTCCAGGAGGCGGCGCCGTCGGCCCGCTTCCTCACGGAGTTCCGGCGGGACCGCGCCGACGGTGTGTGCGTCGGAGGTGCCGTCCCAGGTCAGGGCCTCCATGCGGAGGAGGTCCACGAGGCCGGTGAAGCCGGACTCCCCGCCGATCGGCAGCTGCACCACCAGCGGTACGGCGCCCAGCCGGTCCCGGATCGAGGCGACCGCCCGGTCGAGGTCGGCGCCCGCCCGGTCCAGCTTGTTGACGAACGCGATCCGCGGGACGCCGTGCCGGTCGGCCTGCCGCCACACCGATTCGCTCTGCGGTTCCACCCCGGCGACGGCGTCGAACACGGCGACCGCCCCGTCCAGCACCCGCAGGGAGCGTTCGACCTCGTCGGAGAAGTCGACGTGGCCGGGGGTGTCGATCAGGTTGACCCGGTGCCCGTCCCAGGTGCAGCTGACGGCCGCGGCGAAGATGGTGATGCCGCGGGCGCGTTCCTGCGCGTCGAAGTCGGTGACGGTGGTGCCGTCGTGGACCTCGCCCCGTTTGTGGATGGTGCCGGTCGCGAACAGGACGCGTTCGGTGAGGGTGGTCTTGCCGGCGTCGACGTGGGCGAGGATGCCGATGTTGCGGACGGTGCTCAGGGGGTTGACGAGGTGCGTGCGCATGGCCGATGGCCTTTCGAAGAATGCGTGCGTGCGAGCAGGGCAGCGCGATTCCCCGGACGGCGGAGCGCGTGAGGGCGACTCAGGCTCAGAAGTGCGTCACGGGCATGCGGTGACGGCCGCGCAGCCGGCACCGCATGCACGAGGACACCCGGATCACGTCGTACCGGGCGGGGGGAACGAAGGCGACGGCGGCAGCGGCGGCGATGACACGGCTGCGGCACATGACCTGTTCCCCTTCTCTTCGGTTCGGTACGGGACGACGGCGCGAGCGGGTACTCGCCCGTTCGCCACCGCGAGTGTAGGGAGCGGTGCCGGTCCCGGGCACCGCATTTTCCGTGCCTGCCCGTCAGGCCCCGTACCACGGGCTCGGATCAGCGGGCGGCGGCGGGGCGCGCCCGGCGGCGGAGGCGGAGTGTGACCAGTGCCGCGGTCGCCGCCAGGAGGACGGAGGCCGTGGTGAGCAGCCAGGCCGGGATGCCGGGGCCGACGGTGAGGAGCGCGTTGGTGTACGTGGCGCGGCGGTACGGGGTGTCCTTCGGGCTGCGGACGAGTTCGTGGTCGGAGGTGATGGCGGACGGCCGCGGGAAGTCCTGCTCGACGGCGGTCAGGAAGACCGGTCGGCCGTTGGTCAGGGAGGCCAGGGGGGCGTCGGAGTCAGGCTCGACGCGTCCCGCGAAGGTGACCTCGGGGGCTTCGCCGCCGATCGCGTCACGGGGCTCCATGCGGTGGTCGGCCAGCACGTACAGGCCGAGTGCCTGCGGCGTACGGGCCAGCCTGGACAGGCGCATCGGATAGACCAGGCGGTCGCTGGCGAAGCGGATCCGCAGCGGGTCCAGGGTGCCGTACAGCTTCCGGCCCGGCTCGCGCGGGGCGAGGCGTACGGCGACGTACTCCCAGCGCTGTTCCACGTACGGGCGCAGTTCCGAGGCCAGGCCGGGCGGCAGCTCGAAGCCGTTGGAGGCGAGCCAGTTCCGCAGCGCTTCGGGGTCCGTGGCGGTCAGCCGGGCCACGTCGAAGTCGCCGAGCTGCTCGCGCCCGACCACGCCGACCGGCGCGCCCGCGCCTGGCGCGGCGGCGGCTGCGCCGTCGCTCGTACCGCTGGAGAACGGCCAGTCGTTCCCCCGGGGCCAGAAGTAGTGGCGGGTCTTCCGCTCCGGCCTGGTCAGCCAGGCCAGATCGGCGAACAGGGCCGGGTCGCCGAGCTCCACCGTCGCCCGGCTCGGCACCGGCATGATCCACGCGGCCCGCGGTGCGTCCCCGTTCACGGTGAAGCTCATGACGATCTGCTCGGTGCGCCCGTCCCAATGGACCGCCGACGTCTCCTTCTCCACGCCCAGCCGCGCGGTGCGGTCGGTGACCATGGCCCCGCAGCCGCACGCGTACGCCGGAGCGACCAGGGTGGCGCCCTGCAGGGCCAGGAGTACGGCGGCCAGGGTCAGGAATCTGCTTTTCCTCTTCTGCACGCGGTATCCGACGCGGCCGGAACCCCGGGTGGTTCCCCGGGCGGGCGCGCCCGGGCGCTGAGGGTGGTCAATTGGGCTCCAAGGAAGACGTTCCGCATTATCGTCGCTGCGACGATAATGGGTTATCGTCGCTCCATGGACGAAGCATCGAACGAGAACACCGGCTCCACGGACGGTGCGGCGACCGCCCATGCGCGGCGGGTGGCGGCGATGGTCACCGCCGAGGCCGCGGGCGAGGAGTGGGCGAGGAGTCACCACGTGACCTTGGCCTCCTTTCTGGCCGGCGCCCGGTCGGCGCGCGAGGAGAGCCATCGCGCCCGGCAGCTGGACGACTGGAGGAAGCGGCTCGTCGACTGCCTGGAGGCGGATGCCTATGCCGAGGTCGCCGAGCTGCAGGAACAGCTCCAGGGCTGGCTCCTGGACGAGCTCCGGCGGCGCGACGGCGCCCTGGGCGCGCTGCTGCACGCGTACGCCCCGCCCAGGCCGCGGCGCGAACCGCGTTCCGTCTTCCCCGCGCCGGCCTCGGACGCCGCCCCCGGTGACGAGCCCGCGTTCTACTTCGCCGACGTCTTCGAGTTCGTCACCGCCTACCTGGCCCACGTCATCCGCCGCCCGCTGGACGGGACGTCGGCGACATGGTGCCCGCGCTGGTGGGACCACCCCGAGGCCGGGGCCCGGCTCTCCGCGCTCTGGCTGGCCTGGGAGCACCTGCGCCATGACCCGGCCCTCGGCATGACCACGTGGTGGATCCAGCATGCCGACCCGCACCTGCGCGTTCTGATGGACCCCGGGCAGGGCCCGTTCGCCGGCTGCTCACCCGAGGGGCACACGCGGACACCGTTCGCACCGCTCCCCAACGACCCGTACGACCCGGACCACTGACCCGGACCACTGACCCGGGCCTTCGGCTCGGCCCCTCCCCGGCGCCCTTGCCGTCCGCGGACGGTGACGGCCTAGCCGAGGGAGGTGTCGCCGAGCGACTCCAGGAGGGTGCGGAGGGTGGCTCCGGCGGCCTCGGCCTCCTCGCGGGGCAGGCCCCCGAGGATGTCGGCGAGGTTCCGGAAGTGGCCCTCCATCACCTCGTCGATGAGGGTGCGGCCGTGCGGGGTGAGCCGGATCAGTACCTGGCGGCGGTCCTCCGGGTCGCGGACGCGTTCGACC
Source organism: Streptomyces sp. NPDC048603 (assembly GCF_043199475.1). NCBI lineage: Bacteria > Bacillati > Actinomycetota > Actinomycetes > Kitasatosporales > Streptomycetaceae > Streptomyces > Streptomyces sp. NPDC048603. The sequence goes on from NZ_JBICVY010000010.1 coordinate 353,101, forward strand.
AGGCCCTTGGCCTCCATGCGGTCGATCCGGTTGGTGATCGCGCCCGAGGTGACCATGGAGGCCTTCAGGAAGGCGCCGGCCGTCATCGCGTACGGCGGACCGGAGCGCCGCAGGGTGGTCAGCACGTCGAACTCGCCGAGTTCCAGGCCGTGCCCGCCGAGGAAGGCCTTGTACTCGCGGTCGATGACGCGGGACAGGCGCTGGACCCGGCCCAGCAGCTGGACGGGCCACATCTCCGCTTCCAGATCGGGTCGTTCCGCACCCCACTGGCCGATGATCGCGTCGATCGCGTCGCTCACCGCACTCTCCTCTCAACGTAGACCTTCTCAATGTTAAGAGACTTGACGGGCAGCGAATCACGGGCCATTCTCTTAACGTTGAGATAGTGAATGTTGAGAGGTGGGGGTCGTCATGGGCGTGCGGCTGGGGACGCGGACGGTGCGAAGGGGCTCGGGTGCGGGTCCGGGTGCGGCTGCGGCTGCGGGTCCGGCGGTGGAAGCGGGCCGCGGGGCGGCGCCCGTCCACCCCCTGTGGCTGGCCCTGCTCGCCACCCCGGCCGCCGCCGGGGCCAACGCACCCGTGCTGACCCTGCCCGACATCGCCGCCGCCTGGGGGACCGGGACCGCCTCCGCCGCCTGGTTCGTACAGCTCTATGCCTGGGGCATGGCGATCGGCACCCCGCTGATGGCCGGCCTGGTGCGGCAGCGCGGCGCCCGCCCGGCGCTGTGGACCGGCGCCCTGCTGGTCCTCGGTGGGACGGTGGTGCTCGCCGCGGCCCCCTGGCTGCCCCTGGCCCTGGCGGGCCGGACCGCGCAGGCGCTCGGCGCGGCCGGGCTGATCGCGGTCGCCCTCGGCCTGGCCGGATCCGCCCGCCGGATGGGCGTGGTCAGCGCCGGGTTCGGTGTGCTCGGAGCCACCGGGCCCCTCCTGGGCTCCTGGATCGAGGGGGCCCTGTCGTGGCGGGTCGCGCTCTCGGTGTCCGTCCTCGCGCTGGTCGCCGTACCGGCCGTCGCCCGGCACACCCGCGCGGGGCGGCCCGACCCGGCCACCCCCTTCGACGGGCGCGGCGCCGGGCTGCTCCTCGCCCTGGTCACCGCCCTGGTGCTGGTACCCCGCCACCCGCTGCCCGCCCTGGCCCTCGCCCTCCCGCTGGGCGCCCTGCTCGCCGCCCACGTCCGCGCCCGTTCCACGGGCTTCGTGCCCGTCGCCGTGCTGCGCGCCCCCGGCTTCCTCTCCTCCGCGCTGATCGCCGGCGCGCTGTCCACCTCGTACTTCACCCTGCTGTTCGCCGTCCCGCGGTGGCTGGGCGAGCGCACCGACTGGTCCGCCGGAGCCATCGGCGCCGGGCAGCTGGCAGCCCTGCTGACCGGCTCCGTCCTGTCCTGGCTGCTGGCGGCGGCCTCCGTCCGGCTCGGCCACGGCCGGGTGCTCGCCGTGCTGCTCACGGCCGGCGGCCTGGCCCTGGCGATGGCCGTGGCCGGCCCGTGGGCCGCGCTGCTGCTGCCCGCCGCCGGCCTGGCCGTGTTCGCGACCACCGGTGGCCAGGCCACCCTCGGGGTGCGGGCCGCCGCCCGGGTCGACGCGGGACAGCGGCCCGCCGCCCTCGGCCTCTTCACCCTCTGCTACCAGCTCGGCGGGGCCTTCGGGCCGGCCCTCGCCGTCCTCCTCGTCTCCTGAGAATCCCGGGCCCGCCTCCCGGAGGCGCCCCTCAGGAGGCCGCTCCGGGCGGGTCCTCCCTCACCGGCTCGTCGTCGTCGCCCCGGCGCAGGGTGTGCAGGCCCTTCGCCGGGGTCCAGGCCCGGACCACCAGCTCGTCGCCCTCCACGCTGATCCGCACCACCTCCGTCAGCTCCACGCGGAACAGGTGGAACGGGTGCTCCGTCCCGGTCTCCTCCGCGAACCGGTGCTGCTCCGGCGGGTCCACGACCTCGATCGCCCGGCCCGAGATCCGCACGTCCCCGTCCGGCATGGTCTCGTCCGCGCCCGGGTTGCTGTGCAGCGAGAACCGCGGGTCGTGCCGGAGGTCCAGCGCCTTCATCGAGCCGGGCATCATCCCCAGCCACAGCTCCCCGCCGCGGAACTCGGTGTTCAGGCCGCTCACCCGGGGCGAGCCGTCCCGGCGCAGGGTGGCCAGGACGTGGTGCTTGTACTGCCCGAAGCGCTTCTGCACCTGGTCCGCGAACTCCGGCTCGGCCTTCTCGAACGCTGCCCAGTTGTTCGTCGTCATAGCTCCATCAAAGCGCCAGGCGGGCCGACGGCCGGTGCGGCGCTCCGTGACCTCTAGAGGCGCCCGTCGGCTTCCGCGCCGAGCCGCTCGATGTCGGAGAGCATGGCGGTCGCGAGGTCGCGCTCGGAGGCGTAGTACCGCTCGGCCCACTTGAGCGTGAGCGCCGGGTACGCCCCCGCGGCCCCGTCCCGGACCTCCTGCGTGTCCCGCTCGTCCTGCGCACCCTCTGCGTCCTCTGCGTCCTGTGCGTCCCGCGCGTCGGCCGCCGCGCGCAGCCGCATCGACTCGGCGAACTCCTCTTGCCGGCGCAGGACTTCGCGCATCTGTCCCGGCTCCAGCAGGTGCCCCAGCCAGAGCCGGAGCATCGGGCCGTGCTTGAGCACCGGCGCGTCGACCGGGGTCTCGCGTGCCCAGTCCCGTACGGCGGCCAGGCCCTCGTCGGTGATCCGGTACACCCGCTTGTCGCGGGTCCCGGTCTCCTGGGCGACCATCCGCGAGGCGGCGTAGCCGGCCTTCTCCAGCCGCTTGAGCTCGCTGTAGATCTGGCTGAAGGACGGGCTCCAGTAGAAGAAGCACAGGGACCGGTCCGACCACTTCTTCAGGTCGTAGCCGGAGAGTTCGCCGCCGAAGGACAGCAGGCCGAGCACGGCCCAGCCGGTCGCGGGGAGGCCGCGCCGGTTCCCGGGGTCCCGTGCCGTGTCCGTCGTGTCGTCTGCCACGGTGCGCAGTCTAGGCCGGGGCGCGCACCGCCGTCCGGCCGTCTTCCTCTCTGCGGCCACGCCTGCTACATGTATGCCTATTAGAAATAGCCGGGTTTCCCGGCGTGACTGTTCGGAGGGTGGGGGAGTGACCGCACTCGACGGCAAGGTGGTGCTGATCACCGGCGCGGGACGCGGCCAGGGCGCGGCCGAGGCCCGGTTGTGCGCGGAGGCGGGGGCGCGGGTCGTCCTCACCGACCTGAGGGAGGAGGAGGGCCGGGCGGTCGCCGCCGAACTCGGCGGCCAGGGCGTGTTCGTCCGTCACGACGTGGCCGACCCGGTGGGCTGGGACGCGGCGGTACGCGCGGCGGTCGACGCCTTCGGCACGGTCTCGGCGCTGGTCAACAACGCGGCGCTGTGGCGCACCGCGCACGTGGAGCAGCAGAGCCTGGAGGGCTTCGAGGAGCTGATCCGGGTCAACCTGCTCGGCCCCTTCCTCGGCATCCGGGCGGTCGCCCCGGTGCTGCGGGCGGCCGGCGGCGGGTCGATCGTCAACATCTCCTCCACCGCCGGCCTGGTCGGCATCCCCGGCCACGCGGCCTACGGGTCCACCAAGTCCGGGCTGCGCGGCCTGACCCGCTCGGCCGCGCTCGACCTGGGCGCGGACCGGATCCGGGTCAACTCGGTGCACCCCGGGGCGGTCGACACCCCGATGGTCGCCGGGGCGGTCGCCGGGCGGGACTGGGCGCACCTGGCGCTGGGCCGGATGGGCCGCCCCGAGGAGGTCGGCGGGCTGGTGCTGTTCCTGTGCTCGGACGCCTCCTCGTACATCACCGGCGCGGAATTCACGGTGGACGGCGGCATGACCGCGGCCTGAGATCCCCACTGCGCCGCCCGCCCGCCCGCCCGCCCGCGCCCGCCCCGCACGGTGGACACTCCCTATGCCCTGGCGTCCGCCATCCGGCCGGCCGGCCGCGGGCCGCGGGCCGGGTGTGCGGACGGGAAAGCCCGCCGGTACTCCGTCGGGGACACGCCCAGGTGCAGGGCGAACAGGCGGCGCAGGTTGTTCGCCGTCCCGAGCCCGCTCCGCTCCCCGACGTGGTCGATCGGGAGGTCGGTCGTCTCCAGCAGTTCCTGTGCCCTGTTCAGGCGTTGGGCCAGCAGCCATTGCAGCGGTGTGATGCCGACCGCCGACCGCATCCGGCGGTGGAAGGTCCGCGGGCTCATGCCGGCACGTGCGGCGAGATCGTCGACCGGGAGCGTCCGGTGGAGGTTGTCGGCAGCCCAGGCCAGGACCGGCATGAGGCTGTCGTCGTCGGTCTCGGGAACCGGGCGCTCGACGAACTGGGCCTGTCCGCCCGGCCGGTGGGCCGGCACGACGAGGACGCGAGCCAGCTGGTTCGCGACCTGCGCGCCGAGGTCCCGGCGCACCAGGTGCAGGCACAGGTCCAGGCCGCCGCTCATGCCGGCGCTGGTCAGCACGTTACCGTCGTCGATGTAGAGGACCTGGTCGTCGACGTCGACCTTCGGGTAGCGGCGGGCGAGGGTCGCGGTGTGCGCCCAGTGCGCGGTGGCCGGGCGGCCGTCCAGCAGTCCGGCGGCGGCGAGCGCGAACGCGCCGTTGCAGAGCGAGGCGATCCGCTTCCCCGCGTCGGCGGCCTCGCGCAGCGCGGCGATCAGCTCGGCCGGGACCTCACGGGTGCCGTCGATGCACTCCTCCGGCACCGCCGGGACGAGGACGGTGTCGGCGCGGGCCAGTTCGTCGAGCCCGTAGGGCGCGTTCAGCGCGAACCCCGGCGCGCCGTCCGCCGCTTCCGGTGATACGCCGCACAGTCGCAGGTCGTACCAGGGGTCGAAGAGTCCGTCGTGCCGGACGCCGAACACGGCGCAGGCCAGCCCGATCTCGAACATGTCCCACGGCGGGAGAGCCCGGTCGTTGAAGACCACCAGGGCGACGGACCCGGGGCGCCTCGGGTCGCTCGGCTCACTCGGGGCGCTGGGTTCGCTCACATCGGAAGCCTATGGCAGGAATCTGGTGAATGTCGTCAGTCCTGCCCATGTCGTGACGGTTCGCCGCTTGCGAGGCTTCTTCACGAACGCAGACGCACACCTCAAGGAGCACAACTCATGGGCGGCACCCGTACCGACGCCGGCACCGACTCCGGCACCAGCACCGTCACCGTCTTCGGCCTCGGCCTGATGGGCCAGGCGCTGGCCTCGGCGATGCTCGTCGGCGACCGCGAGACGACCGTCTGGAACCGCACCCCGGGCAGGGCGGACGCCCTGGTGGAACGCGGCGCACGCGAAGCCGCCGACGTCCGGCGCGCCGTAGAGGCCGGCGATCTGCTGATCGTCTGCGTCCGCGACTACCGCGCGGTGCGCGAGTTCCTCGACCCGGTCGCCGACGCCCTCTCCGGTCGCACCGTCGTGAACCTGACATCGGGCTCGTCGGCCGAGGCGCGCGAGATGGCGGCCTGGGCCGCCGGGCACGGCGCGGCCTACCTGGACGGCGCCATCATGATGACGCCGCCCGGCATCGGTCTGCCGGACACCGTCCTGCTGTACGCCGGGCCCGCCGACGTGTTCGCGGCGCACGAGGACACCCTGCGGCTGCTCGGAGGCGGCACCACACACCTGAGTGAGGACACCGGCATCGCCTCCCTGTACGACGTGGCGCTGCTCGGCATCATGTGGGGCAGCCTGAACGGCTTCGTGCACGCGGCGGCGCTGCTGGCCGCCGACGGCGTCACCGCCAAGGAGTTCCTGCCGTTCGCCACCTCGTGGCTCGGCGCCATCGGCGTGTTCACCGGGGTGGTCGCCGACCAGGTCGACAGCGGTGACTTCGCGGCCGTCGACGCGTCGCTCGCCTCCCATCTGTCGCCTGTCGAGCACCTGATCGACGAGAGCCGCGCCCGCGGCATCGACGCGTCGCTGCCGGAGTTCACCCGGGGCCTGCTGACCGCAGCCATCGCCCGCGGCCAGTCAGGGGACGGATACGCCCGGCTGATCGAGCACTTCCGCCCCGGGCAGGCCTGACCCGCACCGGCGGCGCCGTTTCAGGCCGGGTCGTCCCGGACGCCCAGGAGCAGGGTGACCGCGTAGTGCTCGTCGATCTCGCCGGAGGGGAACCGGGCGGCGAGCAGGGCCCGTTCGGCCGCGAGGAACTCCTCGCCCGCCGGGCCCACGGTCAGGAACAGCGAGTGCGTCGACAGCTTCGCGAGGTGGACGTCGAGGGGGACCCGGCGGACCCAGTGCAGCACCCGGCTGGTGAAGCCGAGGCCGAGGCGGGCGGGCGGGACGGTGTGGTCGGCGACGTACCAGCCCTCGCCGAAGCGGGACTTGAGCCGGGCGTCCTGCTCGGCGATCCAGGGGACGGACACGTCCGGCTCGTTCCAGAACAGCGCGAGGGCGCCGCCGGGACGGAGGACCCGCGCGGCCTCGGGGACGGAGCGGGCGGGGTCGGTCCAGTGGAAGGACTGCGCGTAGGTGAGGAAGTCGAGGCAATGGGCGGCGAACGGCAGCCGGTTGCCGTCCCCGCGCACCACGGGTACGTCCGGCAGCCGGCGCCGGAACTCGGCGGCCATGCCCTCGCCGGGCTCCACCCCGATCACCTCGGCCCCGCGCTCCCGGAGCCGCTCGGTGGCGAGCCCGGTGCCGGCGCCGACGTCGGCGACGCGGGCGCCGCGGAGCGGGCGCCCGGTGATCTCCTCGACGGCGTCGAACAGGGCGGGCGGATAGCTCGGGCGGTACGTCCCGTAGCGGCCGGCGGCCGAGCTGAAGGACCGGGCGCGGGTCTCGGCGGAAGCGCGCTGCTCTGTCATGCCCCCATCCTGCCCACCGCTCGCGCGCTCGCGCCACGCCCCCGTACCCCGCAGCCGCACCCCGCGGCCGTGTGGGCAGTCGTGCCTTTCACGTGGCCGTGTGGGCGGGCGTGCCTTTCACGTGGCCGTGTGGGCGGGCGTGCCGTTCACGTGGCCGTGTGGGCGGGCGTGCCGTTCACGCGGCCGTGTGGGCGGGCGTGCCTTTCACGCGGCCGTGTGGGCAGGCGTGCCGCAGGGCGGCACGGGTGGGCACACGGCACACCGGCCCGCGCCGGACGCGCAGCGTGTGCCTGCACCCCGACCCGCTCGCGGGGTCGGACCCCGTCCGGGCGGAGCTCCGCTCCGGGGCGGTGCCGGGCCTGGCGGAGCCCCGCCCGGGCCGTGGGGCAGCGGCTGCGGCCGGGCCCGGCCATCGCTTCGGTGGGGCGGGAGCGAGCCTGCGGAGCGGCGTTCCGGTGTGCCCACCCTCCCCCAAGCTCTCGACTTCGCTCGAGCAGGGGGGACCCCCATCGCCCTGCGGAACGCCTGCCCACACCTCCGGCGGAGCCGCGCCCCGGCCAGGGTGGGGCAGAGCCCTGCGGAACGCCTGCCCACACCTTCGGTGGAGCCGCCGCCCACACCTCCGGCGGGGTGGGGCAGAGCCCTGCGGGACCGCTGTCCGCAGTTCGGCGGAGGCGCCGCTCACAGCCCAGCCGGGCGCCGCCTGCACCTCGGCGGAGCTGCGGTCAGAGCCCCGCGGAGCCGGGCAGGAGCGCCGCACGGCACGTCGCGGGGGAGCCCCACGCGTCCCGCAGCGGGCGGGCCTTGCGCAGCCAGAGGGAGAGGTCGAGTTCCTCGGTGTAGCCGATGGCACCGTGCAGCTGGAGCGCGGCCCGGGCCGCGGTGTACGCCGCCTCCCCGGCCATCAGCTTCGCCGCCGCCACGTCATCGACCGCCGGGACTTCACCGCGCGCCGCGCCGGGCAGGGCGGCCCCCGGCCCTCGGCCCGGCAGGGCAGCAGCCCCGCCCGCCGGGCCGGCACCGCCCGTCAGGGCGAGCGCTCCCGCCCACACCACCGGTTTCGCGAACTCCAGGCCGAGCAGTACGTCCGCCAGGCGGTGTTTGACCGCCTGGAAGCCGCCGATCGGGGTGCCGAACTGGGTGCGCTGCTTCGCGTACTCCACGGTCCGGGCCAGCAGCGCCTCGCCCAGCCCGACGCACTGCGCGGCCGTCAGCAGCCGCGCCCAGCGCAGGGCGGTGGCCGCCGCCGTGAGCACCGACGGGCCGGAGGCGAGCAGCTCGCCGCCGGACGGCAGGCCGGCGAGCCGACGCGCCGGGTCCGTGGAGACCCGTACCGCGCGGGGACCCGGTGCCGCCGCCAGTCGTAGCTCCCCGTCCTGCGACACCGTGAAGCGGTGGTCCGCGGTGTCCGCGTCCAGCGCGTACGGCCCCCCGCCGGGCAGGACCAGCGTGGCCCGGGCCTCGCCCGCGACCAGCGCCGGCAGGAAGCGCTTCGCGATCCCGGCCGAAGCCGCCCCTGCCCCGGCCCCCGCCCCGGATCCGCCCCCGCCGTCCGCCCCGTCCAGCGCCGCGAGCAGTACGCACACCGCCGCCGTCTCCACCACCGGCCCCGGCATCCCGGCCCGGCCCAGCTCCACGAAGCCCAGGGCGAGTTCCACGGGCAGCGGGCCCAGCCCGTCGTACGCCTCCGGCACCGGCAGGGCGAACAGACCGGTGTCGGCCGCCTTCCGCCACACCGCCGTCCCCGGCCCGGTGTCGCCGGCCTGCCACGCGCGCACCGCCCCCGGCAGGTCCGAGGCGCCGAGCAGCCGGCGCAGCGTACGGGCGAACTCCGACTGCTCGCCGGTCGGCAGGAATCGCATCAGCGGCGGCCCTTCGGGAGGCCGAGCAGCCGCTCGGCGATGATGTCGCGCTGGATCTCGTTCGTGCCCGCGTAGATCGGGCCGGCCAGGGAGAACACCCACGGTTCGGCCCACTCGCCTTCGGCCAGTTCGCCGTCCGGGCCGAGCAGGTCCAGCGCGGTCTCGTGCAGCGCGATGTCGTACTCGCTCCAGAACACCTTGTTCAGGCTGGACTCGGCGCCGATCGACTCCCCCGCCGCGAACCGCGCGGCGTTCGCCCAGGTGAACAGCTCGTAGGCCCGGGCTCCGGCCAGCGCGTCCGCCACCCGGTCTCCGAGCGCGCCCCCGTCCGGCCCGCCGCCCGCCCGCCACAGTGCCGCCAGCCGGTTCGCCGCCGCCAGGAAGCGGCCGGGGGAGCGCAGCATGAGCCCGCGCTCGTTGCCGGTGGTGGACATCGCGATCCGCCACCCCTGCCCCGGCTCCCCGATCACGTCCTCGTCCGGCACGAAGACCCCGTCGAGGAAGAGCTCCGCGAAGGCCGGCTTGCCGTCGAGGCGCCCGATCGGCCGGACCGTGACGCCCGGCGCCCGCAGGTCGAACATCAGGTAGGTCAGCCCGTGGTGCGGCCGGGCCGCCTCCGGGTCGGTGCGGAAGATCCCGAAGGCGCGGTCGGCGAACGCGGCCCGCGAGGACCAGGTCTTCTGGCCGTACAGCAGCCAGCCGCCGTCCGTCCGCACCGCCTTCGAGGTCAGCGAGGCCAGGTCGGAACCGGCCTCCGGCTCGGACCACGCCTGCGCCCAGATCACCTCCCCGCTCGCCATGGCCGGCAGCACCCGGGCCCGCTGCTCCTCCGTCCCGTGGTCGAAGAGGGTGGGGGCGAGCAGGTTGATGCCGTTCTGCGAGACCCGGCCCGGCGCGCCGGCGGCGTAGTACTCCTCCTCGAAGACCAGCCACCCGAAGATGTCCGCCCCCCGGCCGCCGTACTCCTCCGGCCAGGACACCACCGACCAGCGGTCCGCGTGGAGTACGGCCTCCCACTCCCGGTGCGCGGCGAAGCCCTCGGCGGTCTCCAGGGAGGGCAGCGGGACGGCCGGCACGTGCGTGCGCAGCCAGTCCCGGGCGCCGGCACGGAGGGCCTCGGCGCCGGGCGTGTGCGTCAGGTCCACTGCGGGCACTCCTCCACTGCGGAAACTGTTCCCTAACAAGTGTTTGGTAGGTTAACGTACGCCCGGGAGCGGCGTCGAGGAGCCGGGACCCGGCAGCCGGAGGAGGCACCCGCATGAGCGCACCGGAGTACGTCCCCGGACACGGGCTGCTGCGCGGCCGGGCGGCCGTCATCACGGCCGCCGCCGGCGCCGGCATCGGCGGGGCCACCGCCCGCCGCTTCCTGGAGGAAGGCGCCCGCATCGTCATCGGCGACGCCCACACCCGCCGGCTGAAGGAGACCGAACAGGCGCTCGCCGCCGAGTTCGGCGCCGAAAACGTCGCCGCACTGCCCTGCGACGTCACCGACGAGGAACAGGTCCAGGCCCTGTTCGCACGCGCCGAACAGGCCCACGGCGGCCTCGACATCGTCGTCAACAACGCCGGACTCGGCGGCACCGCCGCACTCGCCGACATGACCGACGAGCAGTGGTCCACCGTCCTCGACGTCACCCTCAACGGCACCTTCCGCTGCACCCGCGCCGCCCTGCGCTCACTGCGCGCGGCCGGCCGGGGCGGGGTCGTCGTCAACAACGCCTCGGTCATCGGCTGGCGCGCCCAGACCGGCCAGGCCCACTACGCCGCCGCCAAGGCGGGGGTGATGGCACTGACCCGGTGCGCGGCCCTGGAGGCCGCCGAGTTCGGGGTCCGGGTCAACGCGGTCGCACCCAGCCTCGCCATGCACCCGCACCTGGTGAAGGTCACCAGCCAGGAGCTCCTCGACGAACTGACGGCCCGCGAGGCGTTCGGCCGGTACGCCGAACCCTGGGAGGTCGCCAACGTCATCGTCTTCCTGGCCAGCGGCTACTCCTCGTACATGACCGGGGAGACCGTCTCCGTCAGCAGCCAGCATGCCTAGCCGCTGCCCGGCGGGGTGCCCGGCCGATCATGGCCCGGCATCCCCTGGACCACAATGGGCGGGTGCCAACCGACAAGTCCGTGAACCAGCCGGCCCGGAAGCAGGCCCCGAAGCCGGAGCAGCAGCCCGGGCGGAAGCCCGCGCGCAAGCCGACGACCCAGAAGAAGACGCAGGTGGCAGCCTCTCCGGAACGCCGCCGCGAACTCCTGAGCACCGCCGCCGAGGTGTTCGCCGCCCAGGGCTACAACGCCACCACCGTCCGCAAGATCGCAGACGCCGCCGGCATGCTCGCCGGCAGCCTCTACTACCACTTCGATTCCAAGGAATCGATGCTCGACGAGATCCTCTCCGCCTTCCTCAGCGAACTCTGGGAGGGCTACGACGCGGTCCTCGCGGCAGGCCTCGGCCCGCGCGAGACCATCGAGGCGCTCGTCACCGAGTCCTTCCGGGAGATCGACCGGCACCGCGCCGCCGTCGCGATCTACCAGAAGGAGGCCCGCACCCTGTCCGCACAGCCCCGCTTCCACTACCTCTCCGACTCGCAGGTGAAGTTCGAGCAGGCGTGGCTGGGGACGCTGGAGCGCGGGGTGACCGCCGAGGTGTTCCGGGCCGACCTGGACATCCGCCTCACCTACCGGTTCGTGCGCGACACGGTGTGGGTCGCGGCGTCCTGGTACCGGCCGGGCGGACAGCACAGCCCCGAGGAGATCGCCCGCCAGTACCTGTCGATGGTGCTGGACGGCATCGCCGTACGCACGTGACCGAGGCGCTCCACGCCGTCCGGGCACGTGACGCGCACGACCCACGCGACCACCCGTGATCCGGTGAAGGAGCTCCAGCCATGCCCGAGGCGTACATAGTCGAAGCGGTGCGCACCCCCGTCGGCCGGCGCAAAGGGGGCCTGGCCGGCGTCCACCCCGCAGACCTCGGAGCGCACGTCCTGAGGGCGCTCGTCGAGCGCTCGGCCGTCGACCCGGCGGCCGTGGAGGACGTGGTCTTCGGATGCCTGGACACCGTGGGCCCGCAGGCCGGGGACATCGCCCGGACGGCATGGCTGGCCGCGGGACTGCCGGAGGAGGTGCCCGGGGTCACCGTCGACCGCCAGTGCGGCTCCTCGCAGCAGGCCGTCCACTTCGCGGCGCAGGGCGTCATGTCCGGCACCCAGGACCTGGTCGTGGCCGGCGGCACCCAGAACATGTCGATGATCCCCATCGCCTTCGCCTCCCGCCAGGCCGCCGAACCGCTCGGCCTCACGGAGGGCCCGTACGCCGGCTCCACGGGCTGGCGCGCCCGGTACGGGGACGCACCGGTGAACCAGTTCCACGGAGCCCAGCTGATCGCGCGGAAGTGGGGCATCTCCCGGACGGACATGGAGGAGTTCGCGCTCCGCTCGCACCGGCGGGCGGTCCGCGCCATCGACGAGGGCCGCTTCGACCGGGAGATCGTGCCCTTCGGCGAGGTCCGCACCGACGAGGGGCCGCGCCGGGACACCAGCCTGGAGAAGATGGCCGCCCTCGCCCCCGTGGCGGAGGGCGGCACCATCACCGCCGCGGTCTCCTCCCAGGTCTCCGACGGCGCGGCGGCCATGCTGCTCGCCTCGGAACGAGCGGTCCGGGAACACGGCCTGCGTCCACGCGCCCGCATCCACCACCTCTCGGTGCGCGGCGAGGACCCGATCCGGATGCTCTCCGCCCCGATCCCGGCCACGGCCCACGCCCTGAAGAAGACCGGGCTGACCCTGGACGAGATCGACCTGGTGGAGATCAACGAGGCGTTCGCCCCGGTGGTCCTGGCCTGGCTGAAGGAGACCGGCGCGGACCCGGACCGGGTGAACGTCAACGGCGGCGCGATCGCCCTGGGCCACCCGCTGGGTGCGACCGGCGTGAAGCTGATGACCACCCTGCTCCACGAACTGGAGCGCACCGGCGGCCGCTACGGCCTGCAGACCATGTGCGAGGGCGGCGGTCAGGCCAACGTCACCATCATCGAGCGGCTGTAGCCGAGGGTGTTTCCCCTGCCACCGCAGGGGTTGAACAGCCGGACGGCTTGGCTTTCGCCGCCCGATGGCACCCAACCTGCCGGCAGCAGCGACATCCGATGACGTCTGCCGAGATGACGCGCGGCAGTTGCCAGCCCCCGGGGCTCCTTGATCGCTGTCCGGGGATTGGCCATCAACGGCGCGTGATCGGGCGGCATATGTCATACGGGCCGGGGCCACGACCGGATCGCGCCAAACCGGTCGGCCGACCGGACGGCGCCGGCCCGGGACGTCGTCCGGACCGGCGGGGCCCGCCCTGATCGGCCGGTGCGCGGACATGGCGGGAAACCACTCCTGCTGCCGAAAACCTCCCCTAGCGTGTCCGGCTCCTGAGATCAGGGCACCAACCAGCGTGGAGGTAAGGCGAGTTGGACGTTACCCGGCAGGTCGAATGGGCACGGTCGATGTTTCCCTTCCCGGACGGGGCCACGTACCCCAGCCCCGATGTGTGCGCCACCGATGCACGCCGGGCGGCCCGGAACCTCGCGGTCGCCTACAACCTCCACCGGAAGGGCAAGCCCGTCGACGACGTCCGCCACTACCTCGGTGCGGGTCTCAAGGGCATGGGCGGCGAACTGGAGAAACTGGGGAGGACGGAACACGCCGTGCTCGCCTACCAGGCCGGACACCTGGTCCTGGCCGGCGACCCCGAGACCTTCGGCCAGCGCGGTGCGGACATCTGGCGCAACCGCGAGGCCTGCTCCGAGCGGCTGCGGGACCTGGGGGCCCCGCAGCTCGACGACCTGCCGCCGCGCGCGGACGGGCCGGTCTGGGACCTCACCGAGATCCTGACCCCGGACCTGGTGGACGGAGCGCCCCCGCGGCCCCCCGTGCCCGCCGCGTTCCAGGTGTCCGTCCAGGCCCCCGTCCCCGCCCCCGCCTTCCCCATGGCCCCGGCCTCCGCCTCCGCTCCCGCCTCCGTACCTGCCTCCGCTCCCGCTCCCGTCTCCGCCTCCGTACCCGCGCAGGCCTCCGCCCCCGGCTCCGTCCCCGTCACGGCCGCCGTACGCCCGCGGCCCGCACGGTTCGACGAGATCGAGGATTCCGACGAGGGGCCGGATCAGGAGGAGAACGAGGACGACGAGGACGCCACCAGCCACGAACGCTTCACCCCCCGCTACCTGCAGGGCGCCGGTACCGCCGAGGATCTCGTGGCCGAACTGGCCGCGCACTGGTCGGCAGACCGGGTACCCGCCGAGGACCGCGTGGAGGAGACACTCGCCTACTTCCGCGAGGTGAGCGGACATCACGGAGCCTTCGACCGGGAACTCGGCAAGCGCCTGGAGGAGGACGCGGACACGGTCCTCGAGTACTTCCCCCACGGCTTCCCCTCCGACCTCCGGGACCTGCAGAACCTGGCCCGTTCGATGCGCGCCTTCGCCACCCGCACCAAGGCCCTGGACGAACGCCGCCTCCGCTGGGTGATCTCCGCCACCGCCAACCACTGGATGTGGAAGGTGGACAACGGCCTCCCCACCAACCGGCCGCACGTCCTCCACGACCTGATGGGCTACCTGACGGCCTTCCTCAGCAGCAACCTGAGGTTCATGGACCCCGCCCGCGACCTGATCCTCGACTGCGCGGAGATCCAGCTCCGCGTCGCGCACCAGGTCCCGCCGGTGTTCTTCGAGCGCTACCCCACCCTCCGGTTCAACGTCCTGGCCTCCGTCGGGACGTACCTCATGCTCTCCGGCCCGAACCCCGCCCTCCCGCAGGAGAGCAACCGCGACCCGCGCGTCTACACCCCCGGCGGGAAGACCGACCGGTCGACCTGGCCGGAGATGCTGCTCCGGCACTGGCAGGAGGAGGGCAGCCGCAACGGCGCCTGCTTCGCCCTCGCCTGCGTCGCCGGATGGGACGAGACCTGCGCGCACTGGGCCATCGACACCGTCTTCGACCACTCGGGGGACCCCGGGTGGCAGGGCGAGCGGCGCACCTGGAAGGAGGACGTCAGCACGCTGCTGGAAGCGGCGGGCAAGGTACGCGTCGCCAGCAACCCGTGGACGTACGACAGCGCGGTCACCCCGCGCGGCACCTCCCTCGTCACCGGTGCCGGCGGGGCCGTCCGCATCCCCACGCCCGTGCTGCGCGCCGCGGTGGCCCAGGGGCTGTCCCACGGCGAGGTGGTCACCGTGCACGGCCGCCTCTTCAAGGACCGCCGGATGCCCACCTACCTGCTGACCACGCGCTACGGACCCCGCTCGGTCCTCAAGATCGACCAGCGGGACAAGGTGCTGCGGGAGGAGAGCAACTTCCGGACGTACGCCAAGCGTCTCCACCCCAACAACCGGCCGAGCGAATGCGATGCCCGGGCCATGGAGATGTATCTCGGTGACAACGGCGACCCGCTGCGGGCCATCGAGACGGCCTACGCCTTCGAGGAGGGGGAGACGCCGCGCACACTCACCACCTGGATGCGCACGGCATCCGCGGAGACCGCGGTCGAGACGATCGAGAAGCTGCTGCTGACCAACATGAGGCCGTGGCTGGCCCACAGCCACCGCGACCGCATCGACCTCCGGTCGGAGTACCCCGTCTTCCGGCCCGCGCCCGCCCCGCGGAAGCAGTCCCCCGGGAGCTGGGCCAGGACGGAACTGAAGGCGCTCACGACCGCCGCCGTGAAGGCCGACCTCGGCATGGAACTCACCCCCGAGGTGCAGGACACCGCCGCCTGGGGCGAGTCCGCGCCGGGACTGCGGGCGGCCCTGGAACGGCTGCCCGGGGTGGAGGCGGTCAACCCGCTCTGGTTCGCCGCCGAGATCTCCGAGACCGGGCACGGCCGGTTCGAGGACATCATCAACTCCTTCGAGATCGGACTGCTCGACTTCGACACCACCCTGGTCCTGGCCCACGGCGACCTGCACCTCGACAACGTGCTGTGCACCCTCAGCAACGAGCAGCCCAAGCCCGTGCTCATCGACTTCGAGAGTGCCCACGACGGCCACGTGTGCAAGGACTTCGCCCGGCTGGAGGCGAGCCTGCTGTGCCAGGTCTTCACCTGGGACGAGGAGGCCGCGGGACGGGTGGCGTCGTGGATCGCCGGAGTCCTCGCCGGCGAACCCGAGGAACTCGTGCCCGGTCCGGCCGACCCGGACGCCAAGCTCACCGCAGAGGAGCAGCTCGTCCTGCAGGTCACCCGCCGGATCCGGGAGATCTCGGGCGGCTGCGGGCAGGGCCACTGGCCCGTGAAGGTCGACGAGTACCACCTGGCGCTCGCCGGCGCGCTGCTGCCGATGGTGCGCTACTCCACGCTCTCGGTGGAACAGCGGAAGTTCGCCCTCACGCTCAGTACGGTGATCACGTCAGCGCTGTACCACAAGTGGAACGCGGCCGTGCCGAAGGAGAGTTGATTTGTGAACGCATGGATAGGCACCGCGATCGCGCTCTGCGCCCTCGGGCTGTCGGCGGTCACCGCCTACGTCCAGCACCGCGCGCGCAAGCGTGAGAAGCTCGCCGCCGAGGTGACCGCCTACTTCCACCGCACGTCCGAGTTCGCCAAGATCAAGCTGCCGGACGGGACCGTCCGGCAGGCCGGGTACCACCTGGTGGTCTGGAACCACGGCCCCGGAACGGCCGAGCACGTGCGGCTTGAGGTCAAGGACACCGGCGGCGGCGCGGTGGAACTGGCCGACTCCCCGCCGGACGAGTTCCCGCTGCTGCGGCTCGACAAGGGGGCCCGCTACCCCGTGCCGTGGCTCCCCGTCGCAGACGCGCACCGCGGAGCGCGCCGCTTCACCGTGCACCTGCGGTGGAAGGACGGGAACGGGACGCAGGAGCGGGTCCTGCCGATGCGGCGGGGCCAGACCAACGTCTGACCGGGCCCCGGGAAGGCCCGTGGAAGGCCCGTGGGGAGGCACGTGGGGAAGCCCGTGGGAAGGCCCCGGCCGGCACGCTCCGGCCGGGGCCTTCCCCACACGGCCCCGCGCAGGGGCCGGAACCCGATCCTCATGGCGGGGCAGCCCGATCGCCGCGTGCTAGCGTGAACTCTCATATGACCAGCTCCAGCTCCATACCCGCCGCTCGCCGCCCCGCCCGCCGCCGGGGATCCGCCGCCCAGGGCGCCGGGGGGCGCTCCAGGAAGAACTCCGCTCCCGCCCAGCCGGCGAGGCCGCAGGAGTTCACCATGCCCGAGACGCTGACCCCCGGGCTGCCGCCCGTGGCGGCGTTCGAGGACCTCGACATGCCCGAGGCCCTGCTGAAGACCCTCGCCGAGCAGGGGGTGACCGAGCCGTTCCCGATCCAGGCCGCGACGCTGCCGAACTCGCTGGCCGGCCGTGACCTGCTCGGCCGCGGCCGCACCGGCTCGGGCAAGACCCTCGCCTTCGGGCTCGCCCTGCTGGCCCGCACCGCCGGCCGCCGGGCCGAGCCGAAGGCCCCGCTCGCCCTGGTCCTCGTACCGACCAGGGAACTCGCGCAGCAGGTCACCGACGCCCTGACGCCGTACGCGCAGGCCCTGCGGCTGCGGATCGCCACCGTGGTCGGCGGCATGTCCATCAACCGGCAGGCGGGCGCGCTGGCGCGCGGCGCGGAGGTGCTGGTGGCCACCCCCGGGCGGCTCGCGGACCTCATCGACCGGGGCGACGTGACGCTGGAACGCGTGGCCGTCACGGTCCTGGACGAGGCCGACCAGATGACCGACATGGGCTTCCTGCCGCAGGTCACCCGGCTGCTGAAGCAGGTGGAGGAGGGCGGCCAGCGGCTGCTGTTCTCCGCGACGCTCGACAAGAACATCGACAAGCTCGTCAAGGCGTTCCTGACCGACCCGGTCACGCACTCCGTCGACCCGTCGGCGGGCGCGGTCACCACGATGGAACACCACGTCCTCTACGTGCTGGACGAGACCGACAAGAAGGCAGTGGCCACGCGGATCGCCGCGCGGGACGGCCGGGTCATCCTCTTCCTCGACACCAAGCGGTCGGTGGACCGCATGGTCAAGCGGCTCCTGGCCAGTGGCGTACGGGCCTCCGGCCTGCACGGCGGGCGGTCGCAGCCGCAGCGCAACCGCACCCTGGACTGGTTCAAGACGGGCGAGGTCACGGCACTGGTCGCGACCAACGTCGCGGCCCGCGGCATCCACATCGACGACCTGGACCTGGTGGTGAACGTCGACCCGCCGACGGACCACAAGGACTACCTGCACCGGGGCGGGCGCACCGCCCGGGCGGGGGAGTCGGGCAGCGTGGTGACGCTGGTCCTGCCGGACCAGAAGCGCGAGATGACCCGGCTGATGTCGGACGCGGGGATCAGCCCGCGCACGGCCCAGATCAAGTCCTCCGACGAGGAGCTGAGCCGGCTGACCGGGGCGCGCGAGCCCTCGGGCGTCCCGGTGGTCCTGGAGGTCCCGCAGCCCGCGCAGCCCAAGGCCTCGAACCCGGCCAAGGGCGGCGCCGGACGCTCGCGCCGCCGCGGCGGTGGCGGCGGGGCGGCAGCCGCGGGCGCCGACGGTGACCGGCAGACCGCCGCGTCCGGCTCCCGCGGCCGCTCCCGTGGCACGCGCCAGGCTTCCGGCAAGGGCTCCGGCTCCGGTGCCGCATCCGGCTCGGCCTCCGGTACGGGCGCCAGGTCCGGCTCCGGCACGGGTACCCGGTCCGGCTCCGGTGCCGCGTCCGGCTCGGGCTCCCGCTCCGGCGGGCGCGGCCGGCGTACCGGCACGGCGGG
Source organism: Streptomyces sp. NPDC048603 (assembly GCF_043199475.1). Taxonomy (NCBI): domain Bacteria; kingdom Bacillati; phylum Actinomycetota; class Actinomycetes; order Kitasatosporales; family Streptomycetaceae; genus Streptomyces; species Streptomyces sp. NPDC048603. The sequence continues at coordinate 371,446 of NZ_JBICVY010000010.1, forward strand.
CTCCGGCACGGGAGGCTCCGGCGGAGCCGCCGCCGCCTCGTCCCGCAGCCGCATCGGCTCCGGCCGCCCCGGCCGCCGTACCTCTGGCTCCTAGCCCACCCGGATCACCGGCCCTGACGGCCGCCGCCCCGCTCACGGGGCGGCGGCCGTCCGCGTATCCGCCGCCCGCCCCTGCCCGCCGGCGCCGACCGGCCCCCCGCCGGCCCGCCCGCGCAACCTGCGCGGGTGGGGCGGACCGGAAATATGATGAGCCGTGGGTCTTTCGCACAGCGGAAGCAGAGGGCTTATGGACGAAGCTCGGAGCGGGCCGTGACCAGGCGCCGAGCCCCGCACGCGGCCAGTGCCGAACTCCTGGACACGCTCGGGCGGCTCACCGCGCAGGCGCGGGAGGGCGCGGAGCTGCACCACGCCCGCGTCGAGCTGGCCGAGGTGCTCCAGCGCGAGATGCTGCCCGCCGAGCTGCCCCGCCTGCCCGGCCTGCGGACCGCGGCCCGGTACGCGCCCGCCCGGGACGGCCTGGACATCGGCGGCGACTGGTACGACGGCTTCCGGCTGCCCGAGGGCGCGCTCGCCTTCTCCATAGGCGACGTCCAGGGACACGACGTGGAGGCCGCCGCCTTCATGGGCCAGGTCCGGATCTGCCTGCGCGCGGTGTCCGCCATCGTCGACGACCCCGGCGAGGTGCTGAGCCGGGCCAACGACGTACTGCTCTCGATGGACTCCCGGCTCTTCGCGACCTGCAGCCTGCTCCGCTTCGACCCCGAGACCTGGGAGATCGAGACGGCCCGGGCCGGCCACGTCCCCGCGGTCTGGGCCACGGTCGACGGCCGCTGCGGCATCGCCGACGACGACGGCGGCCTGCCGCTGGGCCTGCTGCCCGGAGCGGGGTACGGCGTCACGCGGCGCCGGCTGACCGAGGCGGGCGCCATCGTGCTGGTCACCGACGGGGTGGTCGAGGGACCGCCGTTCCCGATCGACGAGGGCCTGCGGCGGGTCGCCCGGGTGGTCCGGGACGGCGTGGCCGCCGAGCCCGACGAGCTGGCCGCCGAGGTGATGAAGGTGGCCGACTCCACCGGCCACCTCGACGACGCCGCGGTCCTGGTCATCAGCCACGACGCGGCCGCCGCCGAGCCCGCATAGGCCCGGCCGCCCCGCCGGAACGGGCCGGAGCCACCGGGTCCGGTTGGCCCGCCCGAGAGCGTGTCGCGCTCCGGCCCGGGGGAGCGGCTGGTGTCTGATGCTGGGGTGCGCACCACGGAATGGCGACGTGTCCTCCTGGACCTCCTGCTGATCGTGGTCGTCGCCGTCGCCTACCACGGGTCCGGCTGGATCGGCCTGCTGCAGCGCGTCGTCGTCGAGGGTGCCCAGGTCACGCCGCTCTGGCCGCCCACCGGCATCGCACTGGCCTGTCTGCTCTGGGGCGGACTGCGGGTCTGGCCGGGCATCGCCCTGGGCACCTACCTGGCCATCGAGCAGCTCAGCTCGTTCGACCCGGAGGACCTGGCCATCGTCGCGGGGAACACCCTCGCCCCGGTGTGCGCCTTTCTCCTCCTCCGCCGCACGGGCTTCCGCACCGAGCTGGACCGGCTGCGGGACGGGCTGCTCCTGGTCTTCCTGGGCGGCCTGCTGCCGATGCTGATCAGCGCCACCATCGGCACCGCCACCCTGGTGCTCACCGGTGACATGCCGTCCTCCGAGGCCTGGGGGGTCTGGGCGGCCTGGTGGGCCGGGGACACCATGGGCGTCCTCCTGGTCACCCCGCTGCTGCTGGTCCTGCCCACGGTCCGGCTCACCCGGGACCCCTACCGGGCCGTCGAGGCGGTGGCCCTGGGCGCCACCGCCGTCGTGGTCACCCTGGCCGCCACCCGCAGCTCGCTCTCCCTGCTCTTCCTCGTCTTCCCGCTGATCATCTGGGCGGCCGTCCGGTTCCAGCTGCTCGGCAGCGCACCCTGCGCCCTGGCGGTGTCCGTGCTGTCCATCTCCGCGGCGATCGACCGCGCCGGCCCGTTCGCCGACCACACCCTCCTGGAGATCATGGTCAACCTGCAGGCCCTCAACGGGGCGGCGGCCCTGACCGGCCTGCTGCTGTCGGCCCTGGTCACCGAGCAGAACAACATCCGCCTGCAGATCGAGCAGGCGTGCGAGGACCTGGTCGAAGTGGTGGCCCACCTCACCGCCGGCGGCCGCCCGGACCACGGCGACGGCCGGCCCCCGGCCCGCCCCGACCAGGGGTGAGCCGGGGGTCGTCCCCCGTCGGGAGCGGCCCGGGCGCCGGCCCCGAACGGGAGCGGCCCGGGAGCCGCCCGCGTCCATCAGCGGTCCGGAAGCCGCCCCCGGGCATCAGCCCTCCCGGGGCCCGCCCGTCAGCGGACCAGCTTCTTCTGGAGGTCCGCCAGGACCCGCAGGTCCAGGCCGAGCCCCTGGGTCAGGTACCCGTAGAAGCTGCCGTAGTCGGCCGCCAGCTGCGCCGTCGCCGCGTCCAGGTAGTCCTGCCGGACCTCCTGCAGCGGGATCAGCAGATCCGGGTTCTGCATCCGGCCGGACAGCTTCAGCCCCTCCCGCACCTTCGCGTCGTAGGCGCCCCGGTACGTGTTCGAGGCCAGGTAGTCCCGCGCTGCCGAGCCCTCCGGCACGCCGAGCGCCCGCAGCAGGACGTAACTCATCCAGCCCGTCCGGTCCTTGCCCGAGGTGCAGTGGTACAGCAGCGGTCCCTGCCCGCCCGCCGCGATGTCCCGCAGGGTCGCCGCGAACTGCGCCCGGTTCTCGGGGCTGGTCACGAACGTGCGGTAGATGTCGCGCATGTACGCCTCGGCGCGGCCGCCGCCGAGCATCTGCTCCTGCTTGACCGGGTCGCCGCTGGAGATCGCCGCGACCAGGGTCCCGTACAGGCCGAGGTCGCTGACGGCGCGCGAGGTGGGGGTGAGCCCGGACGGCAGCCGGTCGGCGCCGTCGTACTGGACCTCCATCGGGATCCGGAAGTCCACGACCTTCGTGAGGCCGAGACCGGAGACGGTGGTGATGTCCGCCTCGGTCAGCTTGCCGAGCGCGTCGGACCGGTAGACCAGGCCCTGACGCACCCGGCCGCCGGTGTAAGTGGAGTAGCCGCCCAGGTCGCGGAGGTTGACCGCGCCCTGGAGGGGGATCTGGCGAATCGTTTCCGCCCCGTACCGGCGGTGGTTCTGCCGCCCGTCGGCGCGGTCGGACGCGGACGCGGACACGGACGCGGACCCGGACGCCGCCGGCGCCTGCCGGCCGGCGCTCGCGTGGGCGGGAACGGTCCCGATGGCGAGCGCGGACAACAGCACCGCGGACGCCAGGCGGATTCGGGCACGGCTCATGGTGTGCGACTCCTCGCGGAGAAGGGGGATCACCCTGGTGGAGGCAGGGCGTCGAGCGAACGCAGGCGCTCCAGCACCGCGTGTGCCTCGGCCATGACGCGGTCGACGAGCTCCGCACACGAGGGCAGATCCTCGATCACGCCCGCGACCTGGCCGGATGCCATGATTCCGAGGTCGGTGCGGCCCTCGACCATGGACGCCTTCAGGAGCATGGGGGTGTTGGCGGCGAGCAGGACCTGGCTCCAGGACAGGTCCTTGCCGTGTTTCATCGCCAGCCCGTCCCGGACCATCCGGGACCAGGACAGACCGGAGACCTTCCGGAACCCGGCCGCGTGCCGGACCGCCCGGGCCAGCGCCCTGACACGGCCCGCCCGTTCCAGGGACGCGACCAGCTCGGTCCGGAGCATCCGGTGCGGCAGCCCGTCCACCGCGGTGGTGACGGTGACGTCCTTCACCGCGGCCGCCAGGTAGCGGGCCTTCACCGGACCGGGGACGGTGGAGTCCGAGGTCAGCAGGAAACGGGTGCCCATGGCCACCCCGGCCGCGCCGTAGCAGAGCGCCGCGGCCACCCCGCGCCCGTCGTGGAAGCCGCCCGCCGCGACCACCGGGATGTCCACGGCGTCCACGACCTGCGGCAGCAGCACGGTCGTGGCGACCTCGCCGGTGTGCCCGCCGCCCTCGCCGCCCTGCACGATCACCGCGTCGGCGCCCCAGGCGGCGACCTTCTCGGCGTGCCGCCGGGCCCCGATCGACGGGATCACCACCACCCCCGCCGCCTTCAGCTCCCCGATCAGCTCCTTCGACGGCGCGAGCGCGAAGGACGCGACCTTCACCCCCTCGTCGATGATCAGCCGCACCCGGTCGCCGGCGTCCCCGGCATCGGCCCGCAGGTTGACCCCGAACGGCGCGTCCGTACGGGACTTGACCTCGCGGACCGCCGAACGCAGCTGGTCCGTGGTCATGGTGGCCGACGCCAGGATGCCCAGCGCACCGGCGTTCGCCGCGGCCGACACCAGCCGGGGACCGGCCACCCAGCCCATCCCCGTCTGCACCAGCGGATACCGGACACCGGTCAGCTTCGTCAGCGCCGTGTTCAGCACGACCCCGGCCATCAGGACCGCACTTCCTTCTCCCGCAGCCCGTCCGGATCGATCACCTCGCGGATCAGGCGGAGTTCCTCCGCCGTGGGTTCACGGGTGTACGGCACCTCCCGCGGCACCACCGGCTCGAACCCGGTGGCCGCCAGGACCTGCTCGACGGTGACGCCCGGGTGGAGGGAGGCCAGCCGCATCGACCGGTCCGGCGTCTCGAAGTCGAACACGCCCAGGTCGGAGACCACGCGCGGGATCCGGTGGAACCGCGTCGCGGACGGGCCCGCCGCCGCCGCCCGGTCGTGGCCCACCCCGCTGACCATGTCCACCCGCTCCACGAACACCCGGGGGGAGTGCTTGGGGACCCAGTAGCTCACCGGATTGTTGAGCGTGTTGACGGGAGCTCCGCGTACGCCCAGCAACTGCCGGGCGGGCCGCTCCCAGTCGCCGATGCAGGAGATGTTCTGGTTGCCGTACCGGTCGATCTGACTGGCACCCATCATCACGTGCCGCCGCCCGCCGGTGACCATGGTCAGGTGCCGCCGGTACGGCAGCCAGCCCTCGACCGCGCCGTCCGGCCCGACCAGCATCGCCTCCCCGTCCGTGAGCAGCAGCTCGGGGGAGAAGGTGCGCCGGGCCAGCCGGGCGCCGACGGAGGGGACCACCCCCATCGGGCTGGCGAGCACCTCCCCGTTGCCGCGCCAGGCCTCGGCGCAGGCGATCACGCAGTACTCGGCACGGGTGACGGCCTGCGCCGTGGCGGCCGTGGTGGCTGTGGCGGCCGTTGAGGGGGTCGTGGCCGTCGCGGGGGTCGGGCTGCTCGTCACTGCTGCTCCTTGTGCCAGGCCTGGACGGCGGACTGGTAGTCCTCCTCGCTCGCGCCGGAGAGGAAGCGCGCGGAGAACTCGGGCCAGGGGGTGCTCGCGTAGAGCTTCTGGAAGGGCTCGTCCCGGCCGTAGTCGGGCTCGCAGGAGGTGAAGTGCGCCCCGTTCGGGGTCTCCACGACGCCCGTCACCGCATGCCGGCTGACCAGCAGCGTCTGCGGGGCCGCCGCCCGGGTCAGCTCCGCGGTGTCCACGATCGCCTCGCAGGAGACGTACGCGGAGTCCGCGGCCTCGCAGAACAGGTCGTCGAAGTACGGGTCGGGGCCCAGGTACTGGCCGTTGCCGAAACGGTCGGCGCGGTTGAGGTGGACCAGGGCCGCGTCCATGCGCAGCGCGGGCACGGCGACGAACTCCTCGCCGTCCGCGTACGGGGACCGCACGGTCCGCAGCTCCGGGTTGACCCGCATCACGTCGGAGCCGAGCCCCGCTCGCACCGGCAGGAACGGCAGCCGGTTCGCCGCCGCGTGCAGCCCCCACATGAACATGGCCTCGTCCAGCTCGGTCAGCTCCAGCGCACCGCTCTCCCGCGCGGCCCGGAAGCGGGGCTCCAGCGGAATGGAGTCGAGCGTGACGAACGGCGCGACGAGCCGGCGGATCCGTCCGGCCGCCGCCAGCAGCCCCACGTCCGGCCCGCCGTAGGAGACCACGGTCAGGTCGGTGACGCCGGACCTCAGCAGGGCCCGCACCAGGGCCATCGGCTTGCGCCGCGACCCCCAGCCGCCGATGCCGACGGTCATGCCGCTGCGGATCCGACCGGCCACCTCGTCGGGGGTCATCACCTTGTCCGTCACCGCGTCCGTCCCCGCGTCCGTCCCCGCGTCCGTCATCGGTCCTCTCCCGCCTTCCCGAAGCTGTCGCGGACCCGGTCGGCCACGCCGCTGAGGTTGGCCTCGAAGGTGAAGCCCTGCTCGAAGCGGTAGCTGCGGCGCACGTCCACCGGGTCGATCCCGTTGATGGCGGCCTTCGCCAGCCGGATCAGGTAGCCGTCCTTCAGCGCGATCTCCCGCGCCAGGTCGAGGGCCGCCGTGCGCAGCCCCTCCCTCGGCACCACCTGCCACACCGAGCCGTGGGCGTGCAGCTCGGCGGCGGTCGCGGTCCGTGAGGTGTAGTACAGGGCCCGCATCAGGTGCTGCGGCACCAGCCGGGCCAGATGGGTGGCCGCGCCCAGCGCGCCCCGGTCCAGTTCCGGCAGCCCGAAGACGGCGTCCTCGCTCGCCACGATGGCATCGGCGTTGCCGGCCAGCCCGATGCCGCCGCCCAGGCAGAACCCGTGCACCGCCGCCACGACGGGCACCTCGCACTCGTACACCGCGGCGAACGCCTCGTAGCAGCCGCGGTTGGCGCCGATCAGGGAGTCGTGGCCGGCGTCCCGCTGCATCTCCTTGATGTCCACCCCGGCGTTGAAGCCGCGCCCCTCCGCGGCCAGGACCACGCACCGGGTGCCGGGATCGCGCCCGGCGGCGCGCAGGGCGTCGGCCAGGTCGAACCACCCCTGCACGGGCAGGGCGTTGACCGGCGGGTAATCGACGGTGACCAGTGCGACGCCCTTGTCCGGGCCGGAAGTGGAGACACCCATGAGCGAATCAGCTACCTTTCCACCAAACGTTTGTTAGGTCAGGTGTTGGTCAGGAAGGTAGCAGCCCATGGAGCTGGACGGGAGGGTTGTCGTCGTCACCGGCGGAACCCGGGGCGTCGGCGCCGGCATCGCCCGGTCGTTCCTCGCGGCCGGCGCGCAGGTCGTCGTCTGCGCGCGCCGGCCGCCGGACGAACCCGTGACGCACGACGGCCGCAAGGCCGTGTACCACCCGCTCGACCTGCGCGACCCCGCCGCCGTACCGGAGTTCTTCGACGCCCTCGCCGCCGAGTACGGGCGGCTGGACACCCTCGTCAACAACGCCGGCGGCACCCCGTACCGCCTCCTGGCGGACGGCGGACCGGAACGGCACGCACGCGTCCTGGAACTCAACCTCCTGGCCCCGCTGACCGCATCCCTGGCCGCCCGTCCCCACCTCGGCGCGGCACGCGGCTCGATCGTCATGATCGGCAGCGTCAGCGGCACCCGCCCCTCACCCGGCAGCGCGGCGTACGGGGCCGCCAAGGCGGGACTGGAGAACCTGGCCCGCTCGATGGCCGTGGAATGGGCCCCCGAGATCCGGGTGAACACCCTGCTCCTCGGCATGGTCCGGACCGAACTCGCCCATCTGCACTACGGGGACGAGGCCGGCGTCGCGGCCGTCGGCGCCACCGTGCCGGCCGGCCGCCTGGCCGAACCCTCCGAGGTCGGCGCGGCCGCGGTGTTCCTCGCCTCCGACCGGGCGGCCTACGTCAGCGGCGCGAGCCTGCTGGTGCACGGGGGCGGGGAACGCCCGGCGTTCCTGGACGCGGCGACGGTCAACCGGCACGCCCACGCCCACGCCGACACCGAGACCGACACCGACACCGAGACCGACACCGAGACCGACACCGACACCGAGACCGACACCGAGACCGAGACCGACGTTGCCAAGGAGACATGACATGGCAGGACTGTGCGAGGGCCGGGTGGCGGTCGTCACCGGCGGGGGACGGGGCCTGGGGCGCGCCCACGCGCTGGCGTTCGCCGCGGAGGGCGCCCAGGTCGTTGTCAACGACCTGGGCGTGGGCCTGGACGGGGCGGGCGCTTCGGCCTCGCCCGCCGAGCAGGTGGCCGCGGAGATCCGCGCCGCCGGCGGCGAGGCCATCACCCACACCGGGGACATCGCCACCACCCGGGGCGCGGCCTCCCTGGTCACCTGCGCGCTGGACACGTACGGGCGGCTGGACACCCTCGTCAACAACGCGGGCTTCCTGCGCGACCGGATGCTGGTCAACCTCGACGAGGACGACTGGGACGCGGTCATGCGGGTCCACCTCAAAGGCCACTTCCTTCCCCTCAAGCACGCGGCGGCCTGGTGGCGGGCCGAGGCCAAGGCGGGACGCGCCGCGGCGGCCCGGGTGATCAACACCTCCTCGGGCGCCGGGCTGCTGGGCTCGGTCGGGCAGGGCAACTACAGCGCCGCGAAGGCCGGCATCGTCGGCCTGACCCTGGTCTCGGCGGCGGAGATGGGACGCTACGGGGTCCAGGTCAACGCCATCGCCCCGGCCGCCCGCACCCGCATGACCGAACAGACCTTCGCCGAGACCATGGCGGCCCCGCAGGCCGGCGCCTTCGACGCCATGGCCCCGGAGAACGTCTCCCCGCTGGTCGTCTGGCTCGGCTCGGCGGCCTCCGCGGGGGTCACCGGCCGGGTCTTCGAGACCGAGGGCGGCCGCATCACGGTGATGGAGGGCTGGCGCCCGGGCCCCACCACGGACCGGGGCTCCCGGTGGACCCCCGCCGAAGCCGGCGAGGCCGCACTGAAACTCCTCGCCGCGTCCGAAACCCCGCACCCGGTCTACGGCGCGAACTGAACGGCGGCCGCGAGGCCGGGCGCGGGTGAACGGGTGTCGGGCGCAACCCCGAGCGAATCGTTACCGCTTGCGCCGTACGGGGGGCGGCGGCGCGTGCCCTGCGCAGCCGCCCCGCGCCCCGCCGGTAGACCCCCAGTGCACGAGCACCGCACCCGGAGGTCACCATGCCCCACCAGCGCGTCCGTATCGCCGCCGTCACCGCCGCCACCGTCCTCACCCTGGCCGGCGCCGCCACCGCGGCCCCCCACCCGGGCCCGGACCGCCCCGCCGCCACGGCGTTGGCCCCGCACACCCAGCACGTCTCCGCCACCGTCACCGTCCCCGCGTTCGGCACCGCCGAGGCGACCGTGCCCTGTCCCGCCGGCACGCGCCTCTCCGGCGGGGGCGGGCGGTCCAGCGACGGGGCCTTCCTGATCCGGTCGCAACCGGGAGCGGGCACCACCTGGGTCGCCGGGGCGCACAACCGCTACAGCGTGCCGGGGACGGTGTCCGCCTTCGTCATCTGCACCACGGCCGGCGACCAGACGTGGGGCACCACCGGGTCCGGCGTGCAGCCCGGCCGGGAAGGAGCCCACCGCGGCTCCTGCTTCCAGGACGAGGTGGCCACCGGGATCGGCTGGCGCGCGGCCCCCCTGATGTACGTCAGCTCGGCAGGCGTCTTCGGAGGCAAGAGCGCGGTCGAGGTACTCAACGAGGACACGACCAGCCCCCACGACCTGCAGCTCACCCCGGTGTGCGCCACGACGCCCCACTCGCAGCACACCGGACCCCAGATCCTGATGCAGGGCTACCAGACCGCCACCGCCAGGGTCAGCTGCCCGGTCGGCGAAGTACCCACCGGGGGCGGCGGATCCACCGGCTTCCGCACCTACCTGGTCACGTCGGCGGGGACCGCCGACGGCCGGGGCTGGGAGGTCCGGGCCACCAACACGACCGCCTACCCGAGGTCCTTGACCGCCCAGGTCATCTGCACGCGGCCGTAGTCCCGCGCCGCAGCCGGAAACCGGGCACCGCCCCATGGAAACGGGCCCGGCCTCCTGGCGGGGAGGTCGGGCCCGGACCGTGACTCGTGCGACACGGGTTTCCTACCCACTACAGCCCTTCGTTGAACCGAAGCCAGTCCAACATGTTCTCGCCGGGCCCGACCCCCGTCGCCCCGGCAGCCCCCGCCGTGACCCCGTACAGCTCCCGCCACACCGCCCTCGCGCACCACCCCACCACCGGGGCCAGCCGCACCGGTTCGTGTTCCCGTTCGCCGCGACGCGTCCACAGCGAGACCGCCGCGACGGCCCGCTCCGCCCCGCGCACCGGCGCCGCCACGCCCTCCGGCCCGCCGCCCCGTTCATAGGCCACTCCGCACCGCCGCGCGGCCGCCAGCTCGGCACGCAGGCCGCACGGGCCGGGCCGCGCCTGCCTCAGGACCTGCTCCACCGTCCCCGGTTCGCCGAAGGCCAGGATCGCCCGCCCGGCAGCCGTCCGGTACGCCGGCAGCCGCCCGCCCACCCGCGGCGTCCCGCCTCCCGCCGCGCCCACACGTTCCAGACACACCACCTCCGGCCCGTCCAGCACCGACAGCTGCACCGGCCGCCCGGTCCGCTCGTGCAGCGCCCCCAGCAGCGGCAGCGCGGCCCGGCGCAGCCGGTTGTGGTGCGAGGCGAGCGCGCCCAGCTCCAGCATCCGCAGACCCAGGCGGTAGTCCCGGCCCTCCCGCTCCAGCCAGCGCAGCCGTACCAGCTGGTCCAGGATCCGGTGCGCGGACGAGCGCGGAATGCCCGAACGGCGCACCACCTCGGTCAGCGAGAGCCGCGGCTCGGCCCGCTCGAAGGCGCCCAGCACCCTCGCGGCCTTCTCCAGCAACGACAGCGGAACCGGACCCGAAACCTGCTCAAGCACGGAGGAACCCCCTGCGGTGAGGCGTCGGCGCCGACCCTCCCACGCCCTCCCGCCGACCGGAAGCGCCCGGCGGCAAATATTTCACTCAGGAATACTTCGATTAGTCATGTAACAGCCATGCGGCCGGCCACGGAGGCGACGACGTCCACGGCTGCGGCTGCGGCTGCGGCTGCGTCTGCGGCTGCGAGGCGTAAGCGGCCGCCGCACGGGCATCCGCGGTCGCTGTCCGCGTGGGGGTGCGGAAAGAAAGGACCGGATACGGAAAGCCGTGATTCTGCGCCACGGCGTCCACCATCCCGGAAACCTTCCACCGGATTGGCCGAAAACGAGGTCTTGTTCCCCCGGCACGCACTGTTGTGACATGGACAGGTCATTCACCCGATGACGCGCACCGCCCAACCCCCCACGAAAGGCAGCGTGTTCACCGTGTCCGTGAAGTCGCACCTCAAGCGCGCCCTGAAGCGCACCGCAGCCGCCGGCGCCGTCGTCCTGGCCGCCGCCAGCCTGCAGACCCTCTCCGCCCCGACCGCGAACGCCGCCCCCGCACCCGTCGTCGGCGGCACCCGCGCCGCCCAGGGCGAATTCCCCTGGATGGTCCGCCTCTCCATGGGCTGCGGCGGCTCCCTGCTCACCCCGCAGGTCGTGCTCACCGCCGCCCACTGCGTCGGCGCCTCCGGCAACAACACCTCGATCACCGCCACCGCCGGCGTGGTCGACCTCAACAGCTCGAGCGCCATCAAGGTCCGCTCCACCAAGATCTACCGCGCCCCCGGCTACAACGGCTCCGGCAAGGACTGGGCCCTGATCAAGCTCGCCCAGCCCATCAACCTGCCCACCCTCAAGATCGCCGAGAACACGCAGTACAACAACGGCACCTTCACCGTCGCCGGCTGGGGAGCCACCCGCGAAGGCGGCGCCCAGCAGCGCTACCTGATGAAGGCCACCGTGCCCTTCGTCTCCGACGCCGACTGCCAGGCCGCCTACGGCGGCGACATCATCCCCGGCGAGGAGATCTGCGCCGGCCGCCTCAACGTCGGCGGCGTCGACACCTGCCAGGGCGACTCCGGCGGCCCGATGTTCCGCCGCGACAGCGCCGGCGCCTGGATCCAGGTCGGCATCGTCAGCTGGGGCATCGGCTGCGCCCGCCCGGACTACCCGGGCGTCTACACCGAGGTCTCGACCTTCGCCACGGCCATCAAGAACGCGGCCGCGACCCTGTAGCGGGGCCACAGGCGCAGCCCCGTACGGACGCGCGGCCCACGTCCCGTACGGGGCTGCACCCTGCACCCCGGTGCCCCCCAGACTCCGTCCGGGGGAGGACCCCCATCGCCCTGCGGAACGCCTGCCCACACCGAGGTAGCGCGCCTGCCCCCACTCACGGGCGGTGTAGCGGGAGGGGGACGGGGGTGGAGGCTGGGGGTGTCCGGGACACTCAAGCGTGATGTGTGGCGCGCCCCCCGCCCAGCAGCCAAACCCCGCTCAGCGCGCCGTAAATCATGCCGTCCCGGACACCCCCAGCCGGAGCCCCCGGCCCCCGCACCCGAAGCCGGCCCTGCCCCGGGCTCCGGCGCGCCCGGCAGCCCGACGTGCCGGACCCGAAGCCGACCTGAACCGGGGCCCGGCCCGGCAGCCATCGCCCCCGCACCCGAAGCCGCCGCCCCCCGCCCCACCAGGACCGGAAATCGCCCGGAACGTCGTCTCACAGACCGGTCGCCCCGAGGAAACCTCCCACCCCGCCACGTAAGCTCAATGACCATGAACGCCAGCGACATCGACGAGAACGTCCCCGGGAACGCCCCCGCCGACGACGTGATCGCCGAAGCCCTCACCGCCGAGGACCCCACCGCCCAGGCGGTCGCCGCCGAGCTCACCCGCCTCCGCGACAGCATCGACAACATCGACGCGGCCGTCGTCTACATGCTCGCCGAACGCTTCAAGTGCACCCAGCAGGTCGGTCACCTCAAGGCCCGCCACCAGCTGCCCCCCGCAGACCCCGGCCGCGAGTCCCGCCAGATCGCCCGCCTCCGCCAGCTCGCCGAGAACGCCAAGCTCGACCCGGCCTTCGCCGAGAAGCTCCTCAATTTCATCATCGCCGAGGTCATCCGCCACCACGAGACCATCGCCGCGGCCGAAGACTGACCCCGCCGGGCGCTTCCCCGGCTGACGCCGCCGCCCGCTTCGCCGGCTGACCCCGCCGCCCGCTTCCCCGGCTGACCCCGCCGCGCAATTCCCCGGCAGCCCCTGGGGCAAAACCGCCAGGTGAGGCAGCATGGCCCCATGCCCGTACTGACGCGCGACGAAGCGCAGACCCGCGCCCGCCTCCTCGACGTCCACCGCTACACGGTCACACTCGACCTCACCGGCGGCGACGACACCTTCGACTCCACCACCCTCATCCGCTTCACCACACGCACAGCGGGTGACACCTTCGTCGAACTGAAACCCGAGGATCTGCGCTCCGCCACCCTCGACGGCCACCCCGTCGACCCGGCCGCGCTCACCGACAACCGGCTCCCCCTCACCGGCCTCACCGAGGGCAGCCACGAGCTCCGCGTCGACACCCGGATGCGCTACTCCCGCACCGGCGAGGGCATGCACCGCTTCACCGACCCCGCCGACGGCCGGACGTACGTCTACACCCAGATGTTCATGGACGACGTCCAGCGCGTCTTCGCGGCCTTCGACCAGCCCGACCTCAAGGCCGTCTTCGAGTTCACCGTCACCGCACCCGCCGACTGGACCGTCCTCGCCAACGGCATCGCCGAACGCACCGGCACCCGCGACACCGACGGCGCCGGCATCTGGCAGACCGCCGCCACCCCCGTCATCTCCACCTACCTCGCCGCCGTCGCCGCAGGCCCCTGGCACTCGGTGACCACCGAACACGCCGGCCTCCCCTTCGGCATCCACTGCCGGCAGTCCCTCGCACCCCACATGGACGCCGACGCCGACGAGATCCTCACCGTCACCCGGCAGTGCTTCGACCGCTACCAGGAGAAGTTCACCGAGCCGTACCCCTTTGACTCCTACGACCAGGCGTTCGTCCCCGAATTCAACGCCGGCGCCATGGAGAACCCCGGCCTGGTCACCTTCCGCGACGAGTTCATCTACCGCTCCGCCGTCACCGACACCGAACGCCAGACCCGCGCCATGGTCATCTCCCACGAGATGGCCCACATGTGGTTCGGCGACCTCGTCACCCTCCGCTGGTGGGACGACATCTGGCTGAACGAGTCCTTCGCCGAATACATGGGCTACCAGACCGCCGCCGAAGCCACCCGCTTCACCGACACCTGGACCGAGTTCGCCGTCGCCCGCAAGGCCTGGGGCTACGACGCGGACCAGCGCCCCTCCACCCACCCCGTCGCCCCGGACCCCGACGGCGTCCCCGACACCGCCTCGGCCCTCCTCAACTTCGACGGCATCTCCTACGCCAAGGGCGCCTCCGCCCTCCGTCAGCTCGTCGCCTGGCTCGGCGAGACCGACTTCCTGGCCGGCATCAACACCCACTTCGCCCGCCACAAGTTCGCCAACGCCTCCCTCGCCGACTTCGTCGACTCCCTCGCCGCCCACACCGACCGCGACGTCCACGCCTGGGCCGACACCTGGCTGCGCACCACCGGCATCGACACCCTCAGGCCCGCCGTCCAGGAGAGCCCCGGCGGCTGGACCCTCACCGTCGACCGCACCGGCAGCCGCCCTCACCACATCGTGGCCGGCCTCTACGACCGCGCGGCCGACGGCACCCTCGAACTCCGCGAACACCTTCCCCTCGACATCCCCTCCGACGAGGTCGTCTCCGTCACCGGACCGCGTCCCGCCCTCCTCCTCCTCAACGACGGCGACATCAGCTACGCCAAGGTCCGCCTCGACGAGACCTCCGGGGAAGCGGCGATCCGAGGCCTCTCCAGCATCCCCTCCCCGCTCACCCGGGCCGTCGTCTGGAACGCCCTCCGCGACATGGTCCGCGACGGCGAACTCGACCCCGCCTCCTACCTGGAGACCGCCCACGTGCACCTCCCCGAGGAGACCGACCTCGCCATCGTGCAGGGCGTCCTCGGCTTCGCCCGCAACCAGATCGCCGACCGCTACGTCCCGGCCGGGGACCGCGCCGCCGCCCTCACCCTCATCACCTCGGTGACCCGCGCCCTGATCCGCCGCACCGAGGACGGCTCCGACCCCGGCATGCGCCTGGCCGCCGTACGCACCTACATCGACAGCGCCACCCAGCCCGACACCATCGCCGCCTGGCTCGCCGACGGCACCGTCACCGGCGGCCCCGAACTCGACCCCGAACTGCGCTGGCGCATCCTCGCCCGCCTCGCCGTCCTCGGCGCGGTCGGCGACCCCGAGATCGCCGCGGAACTCGCCGCCGACCCCAGCGCCAGCGGCCAGGAAGGCGCCGCCCGCTGCCGGGCCGCCCTGCCCGACCCGGAGGCCAAGGCCACCGCCTGGCAGCGCATGTTCCACGACGAGACCCTCTCCAACTACCTCTTCTCCGCCACCGCCCAGGGCTTCTGGCAGCCTGAACAGGCCGAACTGGTCCGGGGCTACGTCACCCGCTTCTACGAGGACGCCGTCGCCGTCGCGGCCCGCCGCGGCCCGGCCATCGCCGAAGCGGCCGGCCGCTACGCGTTCCCGGCTCACGCCGTCGACGAGGACAACCTCCAGGCCGGCCGGGCCTGCCTCAAGTCGGACGACCTCATCCCCCTCCTCCGCCGCAAACTCGTCGACCAGCTCGACGACCTGGCCCGCGCGATCCGCGTCCGCGAGGCGTGACCCGGCGGGTCCGGGGTGGCTTCGGGTCCGGGACGTCATGCTGCCGGGCCGAGACCGGCCCGGGGTGAGGTCGGCTTCGGGTCCGGCACGTCGGGCTGCCGGGCGGGGCCGGGGCCCGGGCCAGGGCGGGGCTTCGGGTGCGGGGGCCGGGGGCTCCGGCTGGGGGTGTCCGGGACGGCATGATTTACGGCGCGCTGAGCGGGATCCGGCTGCTGAGCGGGGGCGCGCCACAAATCACGCTTGAGTGTCCCGGACACCCCCAGCCTCCACCCCCGTCCCCCTCCGGTACCCCGCGTGAGTGGGGGCAGGCGCGCTACCGCGGTGTGGGCAGGCGTCCCGCAGGGCGATGGGGGTGCCCCCTGCTCGAGCGGAGTCGAGAGCTTGGGGGAGGGTGGGCACACCGGGACACCGCCGCGCAACGTCCGTACCCCGCCCAACCCGAAGCCCCGCTCACGGGGCCCGGGGCCGGCCCCGGCTCACGGGACCCGGGGCGCAGCTCCGGCTCACGGGCCGCGGGGCCCAGCCCCACAGTGGGGTCGGGGCGGAGCCCGGACGGGGGCCGGGGCGCAGCCCCGGTTTCGGGATGGGGGTCCCCCCGGACGAAGTCTGGGGGAGGGCGGGGTGGGGGAGAGGGTGCCGCGCAGCGGGGGAGCCGGAGCCCCGCTGGGTTCGGGGCCGGCTTCGTTCAGGGGGCTCGGGGCTTCGCCCCGCTCATGGGGGTCGGGGCCTCGCCCCGCTCAAGGGGCGAGGCGCCGACCCGAACGGGGTCGGGCGGAGCCATGCCACGGCGAGGCGCGGCGCGCTCCGGCCCGAAGCGGGGGTTACCGCAGGCGGGGTCCGCTCGTTGGGCTGGCCGGGTGGCGCACCGGCCACCCGGCCAGCACCCGAGGACCCCATGCCCGCGCAGCCCGCCCCCGGCACCGACCCCGCCCCCGGTAAGGGCACCGGCACCGCCCTCCCGCCCCTCGCCGGCGGAGCCGACGGCGCCACCGCCCTGCGCCCCCTCCTCGACACCGTCCTCGCCGCCCTGCAGCAAGGCGCAGCCGCCCGCCGCGGCCCCCTGCCCTCCGGCGGCCCCGAAGCAGTCACCGCCCGAGTGCGGGCCGCGCTGAACGACCCCGGCGTACTGCCGGAACAGGGCACCGGCCCCACGGAAGCCCTGACCACCCTGGTCCGCCTCCTCGCGGAAGGCGCCGCCGACCCCGCCGACCCCCGCTGCGCCGCCCACCTGCACACCCCGCCGCTGGCCCTCGCCACCGCCGCCGACCTGGCCGCCTCCGCCCTCAACCCGTCCCTCGACTCCTGGGACCAGGCCCCCGCCGCATCGGCGCTCGAAGCCCACCTCACCCGCGCCCTCGCCGCCGGCCTCTACCCCGGGCGCGCGGGCGCCGACGCCGTCGTCACCACCGGCGGCACCGAGTCCAACCAGGTCGCCGTCCTCCTCGCCCGCGAACGCCACACCCGACCCGTACAGGTCCTCCACGGCGCCAACGCCCACCACTCCATCCCCCGCGCGGCCTGGCTCCTCGGCCTCCCCCCGGCCATCGCCCTGCCCACCCCGGGCGGCATCCTCGACCCCGCCGCCCTCGACGAAGCCCTCAGCAGCCTCACCGGGCCCGTCCTCGTCACGGCCACCGCCGGCACCACCGACGCCGGACTCATCGACCCGCTCCCCGCCCTCGCCGACACCTGCGACAGGCACCACGCCGACCTCCACGTCGACGCCGCATACGGCGGACTCCTCGCCCTCAGCGGCAACCCCCGCCACCGAGCCCTCCTCACCGGCCTCGAACGTGCCCGCTCCCTCACCCTCGACCTGCACAAACTCGGCTGGCAACCCGTCGCCGCCGGCCTCCTCGCCGTCCCCGACGCCGCCCTCCTCACCCCCCTCGGCCACCAGGCCGACTACCTCAACCCCGCCGACGACACCGAAGCCGGCCTCCCCGACCTCCTCGGCCGTTCCCTCCGCACCACCCGCCGCGCCGACGCCCTGAAGATCGCCGCCACCTTCCGCGCCCTCGGCCGCGACGGCCTCACCCAGCTCCTCGACCGAACCCTCGAAGCCGCCCACCGGCTCGCCACACTCCTCGAAGCCCACCCCCGCTTCGAACTCCACGCTGCGCCCACCCTCAGCACAGTCCTCTTCCGCCCCACCGGCACCACCGACGAAGACCTCGCCGCCCTCCGCCGCACCCTCCTGCACGGCGGCCACGCCGTCCTCGGCCGCGCCACCGCGGCCGGGCGCCTCTGGCTCAAGGCCACCCTGCTCAACCCCCACACCACGCAGGCAGACCTCCACGCCCTCGTGACCCTCCTGGAAGGCAGCACCCACCGATGACCGCCCAGCTCGATGCACCCCACGACCTCGTCGGAATCGGCATCGGCCCCTGCAACCTCGCCCTGGCCGCCCTGGCCGACGGCACCCCCGGCGGCCTCGCCACCGCCTTCTACGACCAGGCCCGCGACTTCCACTGGCACCCCGGCCTGCTCCTCGACGGCGCCACCCTCCAAGTCCCCTTCCTCGCCGACCTCGTCACCCTCGCCGACCCCACCAGCCCCTGGACGTTCCTCAACTACCTCAAGCACAAGGAACGCCTCTTCCCCTTCTACTTCGCCGAGCGGTTCCACATCCACCGCGCCGAATACGACGCCTACTGCCGCTGGGTCGCCGGCCGCCTCCCCGGACTCCACTTCGGCCACCAGGTCGACGCCGTCCGCTGGAACCCCGAACGCGACCTCTTCGAAATCGACTACACCCAACTCGACGCCGACGGCGAAGCCGAAGCCCTCGGCCGCACCCACACCCGCCACCTCGCGCTCGGCATCGGCACCGCCCCCAACATCCCCGAACCCCTCCGCCCCCTCGCCGACGCCCCCACCGTTCCCGTCATCCACTCCGCCGACTACCTCGACAACCGCGCGCGCATCCTCGCCGCCGAACACGTCACCGTCATCGGCTCCGGCCAGTCGGGCGCCGAAATCTTCCTCGACCTCCTCCGCGCCCGCCCCACCGGCCGCGAACGCCTCCACTGGCTCGCCAGAACCCCCGCCTTCGCCCCCATGGAGTACTCCAAGCTCGGCCTGGAACACTTCACCCCCGACTACACCCGCTTCTTCCACGCCCTGCCCGAACCCGTCCGCGACCACCTCGTCCCCGCCCAATGGCAGCTCCACAAGGGCATCGACGCCACCACCATCGCCGCCATCCACGACGAGCTCTACCGGCGCACCCTCCACGGCGGCTGGCCCGACACCGTCCTCACCCCCGGAGTCACCGTCCGCACCGCCGGCCGCCTCGCCACCACCAAAGTCGAACTCCACCTCGAACACACCCAGCAAGGCACCCGCTCCCGCCTCACCACCGACGCCGTCGTCCTCGCCACCGGCTACAAGGAACGCCCCCTCGACGCACTCCTCGCCGGCCTGGGCCCCTACCTCCGCAAGGACTCCGCCGGCCGCCCCCGCATCGACGAACACCACCGCATGGTCCTCGACCCCGCCATCACCGGATCCGTCTTCGTCCAGAACGGCGAACGCCACACCCACGGCGTCGGCGCCCCCGACCTCGGCCTCGCCGCCTGGCGCGCCGCCACCATCCTCAACACCCTCACCGGCAAGAACCCCTACCCCCAGCCGGCCCGCACCGCCTTCACCACCTTCGGGCTCGACCAGCGGGAACACACCCGCCCCCACATCCCGGGCGACCTGCTCCCGCTGGTCGAACAACCCTGATGGCTACACGAACACAGGCACACCCGCCCGCGTCAGCCGCCAGTCCACCGAAGCGAACTGCGCCGGGTCCACCGTCCCCTTCGCCTTCACCCACGAAATGATCGTGTTGCGGATCTCATCCGAGTTCGCCCACAGCTGCCGGGCACCGGGCACGTGCGGGAAGTTGCCGCCACCCGCAGCCCGGTAGTTGTTCACCGCCAGCACGAACTGCGCCGCCGGATCCACCGGCTTCCCCTGGAACGACAGCCCCACGATCCGCGAACCCGCCGGCTGCGCGATGTCGATCTCGTACGACAACCCGTACAGGGCGTCGTAGTTGTAATCCGGCGTGCCCTCCGCGTTCGTCAGCTTCGCCGGATCCACCACATCACCCGGCGCGGTCCGCACGTAGTACTTCGCCGAGTACTCCAGATAGTCCTTGAGCTGCGCACCCGTCAGGAGTCGTGCCTCCAGGGTGTTCTCGAACGGATACAGACCCGCAGCATCCCGGATCGTCACCTGACCGGCCGGGATCACCGCCGACCGCGAGAAACACGAAGCCTGCGACAACACCGGCAGCGCCGCCCACTCCGTACCCGCCAGCGCCCCCCTCACCGTGTCCGCCTGCACATGGTTGATCAGATCGATGATCGGCACGTCCTTCACCGGACCCTCCACCGAGGACATCGCCTGCGTCGAGGTGCCGATGACCTGGTTCACATACGCGACCACCTTGCGGTGCTCGTCACCCAGCAGCCGGGTGATCTTCGGGTCCTCCTCCACCTCGTTCGAGTTCAGCACCTTCGCCGACACCGACGACACCGTCCAACGGCCCCGCTCCCAGGTCAGCCCGAAGTCGAACAGCGTCAGCCGCTGCCCCCACTTCAGCGGCTCCGACAGCACCACGTCCTTGCCGGTCGCCTTGTTCTTCACCCGGTACTCCGGGATCTCCGTGTGCGCGTGCCCCACCAGGATCGCGTCGATCCCCGGCACCTGCTCCGCCACCAGACCCGCCGCGTTCTCGATGTACGGCAGCTGATCCCCGTACGAGGACGTACCACTCGACCCCGAGTGCGCCGAGACGATCACCACGTCCGCACCCATCGACCGCAGCCGCGGCACGTACTTCGCCGCCTGCTCCTCCAGACCCGGGAACGTCATCTTCCCCTGGACGTTCTGCTTGTCCCAGATCGCGATGCCCGGGTTCGTCAGACCCAGCACCGCCACCTTCACGTCCCGACCACACGGCGTCCGCAGCCGGTGCATGCTGTACGGCGGGAACGCCGGCAGCAGCGACTTCGCGTCCAGCGCGTTCGCACCCAGCAGCGGGAAGTCACACTGCTCCTCGAACTTCCGCAGCACCGGTATGCCGTAGTTGAACTCGTGGTTCCCCAGCGCCGCCGCGTCGTACCCGATCGCGTTCATCGCCTGCGCCATCGGATGCACCGGCCCGCGCCGGGCCGTGATCGGATCCACCTTCGCGTAGTAGTACGACAGCTGCGTGCCCTGGATCGTGTCACCCGCATCGATCAGCAGGGTGTTGCCCCGGCCCTTCTCCGCACGCACCCGCTCCACCAGCGTGGAGATCTTCGCCAGACCGACGTCGTTGTGCGCCTTGTCGTCGAACTCCTTGTCCGTGAAATAGTCCCAGTTGAAGACATTCCCGTGCAGATCGGTCGTCCCCATCACGGTGAACGCGTACGTCCGCGGCTTCGCGGCCCGCTGCGACTCCACGGCGGCAGCCGGGGAGCCCGTGGCCCCCGCCAGCGCCACGGCCGCACCGGTAGCGGCCGAAGTGCCCAGAAACGTCCTACGGTCGAACGCCATGCCATCTCCCCTTTGAGGCTCATCAGTGAGGCGTCGTCAGTGAGGCGTGAACAACGCGCGTAGATTCTGCCCCCGAACGGGCGACGGTGCGAGAGTGACCTTCATGACTCTGGACACGGCACCCCAGCCCTACGGAACCCCCGAAGTGCCCCGCGTCGCCGTACGGGGAGAAGCACGCCTCGAAGTCGACCCCGAAATCGCCCGCATCGGCATCACCGTCAGCGCCCGCGGCACCGACCGGCGCACCGCCCTCGAAGACCTCACCCGACGCAACAACACCGTCCTCGAACTCATCAAGAGCTACGGCGACCCCGTCGAAAAAGTCGAAACCGGCGCCTTCTCCATCACCCCCGAACTCACCCGCCACGGCCGCGGCGAACGCATCCGCGCCTACCACGGCCGCGTCCACATCACCGCCGAACTCAACGACTTCACCACCCTCGGCGAACTCACCACCCGGCTCGCCGACCTCGAACTCACCCGCGTCGACGGCCCCTGGTGGGCACTCCGCCCCGACTCCCCGGCCCACGGCCAGGCCCGCCGCCAAGCCGTCCTCGAAGCCGTCCAACGCGCCCGCGAATACGCCGAAGCCCTCGGCGCCCGCCTCGCCGCCCTCGTCGAACTCGCCGACCTCGGAGCCGAGGACGCAACCCCCTACCCGCCCCGACCCGGCGGCGCCGGCATGCGCACCATGGCCTTCGCCGCCGCCGAAGAAGCAGCCGCCCCACCCCTCGACCTCGAACCCCAGCGCCAGACCGTCTACGCCCAGGTCAACGCACGCTTCACCATGACCCCGCCACAGCTCTGAAAAACCCCACCCGAACCCACCCCCGGGGGTGCTCATCAGAGCACCCCCGCGCCCATTCAACAATTGTCAACAAGCTTTCGCCCAAAGGTTGTTGGGCGGACACCCGCACCCCATTTCCTACCCCCCGGTAGGGCATACGCTCGGCTCATGCGCCGAGCGAAAATCGTATGTACCCTGGGCCCCGCCACCGACTCATACGACCAGATCAAAGCCCTGGTCGAAGCCGGAATGGACATCGCCCGCCTCAACCTCAGCCACGGCACCTACGCCGAACACGAGGAGCGCTACCAGCGCGTACGCAAAGCATCCGACGAAGCCGGCCGCAGCGTCGGCGTCCTCGCCGACCTTCAAGGCCCGAAGATCCGCCTCGGCCGCTTCCTCGAAGGCCCCGTACTCCTTGAACGCGGCGACGAATTCACCATCACCGTCGAAGACACCGAAGGCGACCGCCACACCTGCGGCACCACCTACAAGGGCCTCGCCGCCGACGTCACCACCGGCGAACGCATCCTCGTCGACGACGGCCGCGTCACCCTCGAAGTCACCGCCATCGACGGCCCCCGCGTCCACACCACCGTCATCGAAGGCGGCATGGTCTCCGACCACAAAGGCCTCAACCTCCCCGGCGTCGCAGTCTCCGTCCCCGCCCTCTCCGACAAGGACATCGACGACCTCCGCTGGGCCCTCCGCACCGGCGCCGACGTCATCGCCCTCTCCTTCGTCCGCAACGGCCGCGACATCGAAGACGTCCACCGCATCATGGACGAAGAAGGCCGTCGCCTCCCCGTCATCGCCAAGATCGAAAAGCCTCAGGCCGTCGACAACATCGACGAAATCGTCGCCGCCTTCGACGGCATCATGGTCGCCCGCGGCGACCTCGGCGTCGAAATGCCCCTGGAACAAGTGCCCATCGTCCAAAAGCGCGCCGTCAAACTCGCCAAGCGCAACGCCAAACCCGTCATCGTCGCCACCCAGATGCTCGACTCGATGATCGACAACTCCCGCCCCACCCGCGCCGAAGCCTCCGACGTCGCCAACGCCATCATCGACGGCACCGACGCCGTCATGCTTTCGGGCGAAACCAGCGTCGGCAAATACCCCATCGAAACCGTCCGCACCATGTCCCGCATCGTCGAAGCCGCCGAAGAGGACATCCTCGCCAAGGGCCTCCCCCCACTCACCGACCGCAACAAGCCCCGCACCCAAGGCGGCGCCGTCGCCCGAGCCGCCGCCGAAATGGGCGACTTCCTCGGCGCCAAATTCCTCGTCGCCTTCACCCAGAGCGGAGACACCGTCCGCCGGCTCTCCCGCTACCGCTCACCCATCCCCCTCCTCGCCTTCACCCCCGACCCCGCCACCCGCTCCCAGCTCAACCTCACCTGGGGCGTCGAAACCTTCCTCGGCCCCCACGTCGACTCCACCGACGCCATGGTCGCCCAGGTCGACGAAGAACTCCTCCGCATCGGCCGCTGCGCCCCCGGCGACACCGTCGTCATCACCGCCGGCTCCCCGCCCGGCGTCCCCGGCTCCACCAACCTCGTCCGCGTCCACCACATCGGCGACGCCGTCCGCTGACCCACCGGACCCCGGCACACCTGGCCACCCCGGCCATCCGGCCCCACCTCCCCCCGGCGAACCCGGGACCATGCGGGGCCGGGGGCCGACGGCCGGACCCGGGCCAGGATCAGCCCGGGACCTGGACCGGGGCCGGGCGGCCCGCGCCGCCTGCTACAGCACCTCGCGTATCAGACGCACCGCCTCGGGCAGCTCCAACCGGCTCTCACCCGTACTCGGAAAATGCCCGCCCGACGCCGTCACCGTCGCCGTCGCCCCCAACTCCGTCACGAACCGCATCACATGCTCCGCCGTCCGCGCACCCGTGACCGGATCATCCGCCGCATGCAGCACCCGGAACTCCCGCGCCGCCGCACGAATCCGCACCCAGTCGAACTCCGGCTCGAAGAACGCCGCCAGCGCGTCATACCCCACCTCGCCGGACATCGACGCCACGAACACCACCCCGGCGAACGGCCCCTCCGCCTCCGTGTCGTGCCGCTGCAGCAACCGCAGCACATTCACCCCGCCCAGACTGTGCCCCACCAGCACCGTCTCCCCGGCGGGCGCACCCCCGGCCTCCGCCTCCAGCGCCTTCAGCCAGACATCCGCCTCCGGCGCGAACGGCTCCGGGAAGTCCGGCACCCGCACCTCGTGCCCCCCGGCCGACAGCTCACCCGCCACCGAGCCGTACCAGTGCTCACCACCGGCCATCCCGTACCCGTGATTGATCACGACCTTGCCCATGACTCATCCCCCTTGAGCTCACACAGCAACTAATCGAAACGCTACGCAGCGTTTCGATTTCACGGTAGGGCTATCGTGATCGCGTGTCAACCAACCCGGAAAAGTCACACAACCGGCCCCGCACCGGAGGCCGCCACCGCAACGAAGACGCCCACCACTCCGTCCTCGAAGCCACCACCGCACTTCTCCTCGAGAACGGCTACGGCTCACTCACCATCGAAGGCGTCGCCAAACGAGCCGGCGTCGCCAAGAGCACCATCTACCGCTGGTGGAAGACCAAACCCGACCTCGTCATGGACGCCTACGCCCACGAAACCGCCACCCGCGTCCCCGAACCCGACACCGGCACCCTCGCAGGCGACCTCACCACCTTCCTCACCGACCTCTACCGCATCGGCACCGACCCCACCCGCACCAAAGCCCTCACCGGCCTCATGGCCGAAGCCCAACTCGACCCCGCCTTCGCCCAGCCCTTCCGCGCCTGGATCGCCACCCGCCGCGACATCGTCACCAACCTCCTCACCCGCGCCACCACCCGCGGCGAAATCCCCCCCACCACCGACCTCACCCACGCCACCGACCTCGTCTTCGGCCCCTTCTGGTACCGCCTCCTCGCCGGCCACGCCCCCCTCGACCCCGCCGACGCCGAAGCCCATGCCGCCACCCTCCTGCACGGCCTCAAGGCACACTCCACCGAACAGCATTGACCTCAACCCCACTTGAGCCCCTACCGTCCAACCCATGACGATCAAGAACTACCCCCAGGACCAGCTCGCCGCCCAGCCCATCGGCTACTGGAGCGGCGAAACCTACCGACTCGCCGTCGGCGGCCTCCGCGCCGCCCTCGCCGAAGAAGACCTCACCCAACCCCACTGGTGGACCCTCAACCACCTCGCCGGCGCCCCCGCCACCTGGACCCGCCCCGCCCTCACCGCCAGACTCACCAGCTTCGACGACCAGGACACCGACTTCGAAGCCGTCTACGCCGACCTCGCCACCCGCGGCTGGACCACCGAAGCCCCCGACGGCACCCTCACCCTCACCGACGCGGGCGAAGCCGGCCGCGAGCGCGCCCGCGCCCGCAATGCCGCGGTCCACGACCGCATGCACGAGGGCGTCGATCCCACCGACTACGCCGCTGCCCTCAACGTCCTTCGCCGCATCATCCACAACCTCGGCGGCGACGCGGACCTGCCGTAGGACTCGGTACTTCGGTCCGATGCGGGCATCCGTGGCCGCGACGGACGGCAGCCGTCCGTCGCGGATCGGCCCTCGGACGAAATTCCACGGGTGGGCGTCCGCGATGTCCTGCTGCCGGGGCTCAAGCGTGATGTGCCGCCCATGCTTCTTGCATTTGAGGCTGCGCCCCTGAGTGACACGGTTCAGTGCATTGTGGCGAGTGGTGATGTCCTACATGATGCGGACGCTTCTACTGCCCTGAAGTGGGCGCTGGAATTCCGCTCAGGTTCGCTCAATTGAGCTAATGCGGACGATTCTCTCGCGACCTTGGAATCAAAGGAAATGTGCCCCAGGTGGGATTCGAACCCACACTGTCGGTGGTTTGAGCACCGTCTCTCTAACCCTTGGAGTACTGGGGCCTTAGGAATGCAAGGTTTGCAGGGTCCCTGCGCAAGACCACCATACAGGAGCTCGATAGGCTCTTGGGAGCAGTAACGCCCGCAACGAGGAGCCCCCGTGACCGCCCCCGAGACGCCGAACCCCGACGCCGACCAGTCGCACGTTCCCCCGCTGACGACCCGGGTCGTCATCGCCGAGGACGAGGCGCTCATCCGGCTCGACCTGAAAGAGATGCTCGAGGAGGAGGGGTACTCCGTCGTCGGTGAGGCCGGGGACGGGCAGACGGCCGTCGAGCTGGCCCGGGAGCACCAGCCGGACCTGGTGATCCTCGATGTGAAGATGCCCGTGCTCGACGGGATCTCCGCAGCCGAGAAGATCGCCGAGGAGTCCATCGCCCCGGTGCTGATGCTGACCGCGTTCTCGCAGCGCGACCTCGTCGAGCGGGCCCGGGACGCCGGGGCCATGGCGTACCTGGTGAAGCCGTTCAGCAAGAGCGACGTCGTGCCCGCCATCGAGATGGCGGTCTCGCGGTTCTCGGAGCTGAAGGCGCTGGAGAAGGAGGTCGCGGACCTCTCCCAGCGGCTGGAGACGCGGAAGCTGGTGGACCGGGCGAAGAGCGTGCTGCAGACGCAGTACGGGCTGACCGAGCCGGCCGCGTTCCGGTGGATCCAGAAGACCTCCATGGACCGGCGGATGTCCATGCAGCAGGTCGCCGAGGCGGTCATCGAGGACGCCGAGGAGAAGAAGAACGCCGCCAAGCAGCAGCCGCAGTAGCAGCAGCACCAGCGGTAACCCACCGCGCGTACGGCGAAGGGCCCGCCTCCCCCGAGGGAGGCGGGCCCTTCCGTGTGTGGGCGAGGGGTCAGTCCTCGCCGAGGTACGCCTTGCGGACGTCCTCGTTGTGGAGGAGCTCCTGGCCGGTGCCGGAAAGGACGATCTTGCCGATCTCCATCACGTGCGCCTGGTCGGCCAGGGAGAGCGCCGCCTGGGCGTTCTGCTCGACGAGCAGGATCGTGGTGCCGGTCGCCTTGAGTTCGGCGACCGTCGCCATGATCTTCTGCATCATCAGCGGGGAGAGGCCCATGGAGGGCTCGTCCAGCATGAGGAGCTTCGGCTGGGACATGAGGGCGCGCCCCATGGCCAGCATCTGCTGCTCGCCGCCGGAGAGGGTGCCTGCGGCCTGCTTACGGCGTTCGCCCAGGATGGGGAACATGTCGTAGGCGCGCTGGATGTCCTTCTCGATGCCGTCCTTGTCGCTCCGCAGGAACGCGCCGAGCTGGAGGTTCTCGGCGATCGACAGCCGGGGGAAGATGTGGCGTCCCTCGGGGGAGTGGGCGAGGCCCAGGGAGACGATCTTGTGTGCGGGGACGGTGTTGAGCGGCTGGCCGTTGAAGGTGATGTTGCCGGCCTTGGGCTTGATGAGGCCGGAGAGGGTGCGGAGGGTGGTGGTCTTGCCGGCGCCGTTGGTGCCGACGAGGCAGACGATTTCGCCCTCGTTGACCTCGAAGGAGATGCCCTTGACGGCTTCGATCTTGCCGTAGGCGACCTTGAGGTCCTCGACCTTGAGGAGTGCGGTCACTTGGCCTCTCCGTCCGTGCTGGTGGTGCTGTCCGCGTCGGCGGCCTGGGTGGTGGCCTCTTCTGCGGTGTCCTCGGTGGTGTCCTCGGCGTCGGCCGTGGCGGCTTCGGCGTCGGTTGCCTCGGTCTCCGTGGCATCGGCCTCGGCCTCGGGGGCTTCGGTCTCGGCCTCGGCCTCGACCGCAGCCTCCGCAGCCTCCACGACCGCGGAAGCCTCCGCCACGGCCTCGGCGGCGTGTGCCTCGGCCGCTTCGACCTCGGCGGCCTCTTCCGCGCCGGGGGCGCCCTCGAAGGGGGTGCCGAGGTACGCGGCGATGACGCGCTCGTCGCCCTGGACCTCCGCGGCGCTGCCTTCGATGAGCTTCTGGCCCTGGACGAGGCAGGCGACGCGGTCGCAGAGGTTGAAGATGAACCGCATGTCGTGCTCGATGACGAGGACGGCGATGCCCATGTCGCGGATGGCGAAGATGAGCTCTTCCGCGGCGCGGGTTTCCTGCGGGTTCATGCCGGCGGTGGGCTCGTCCAGCAGGATCAGGCCGGGGTCGCTGGCGAGGGCGCGGGCGATCTCCAGCTTGCGCTGCTCGCCGTACGGGAGGTTCTTCGCCAGGTGCTGGGCCTTGTGCTCCAGGCCGATGAACTCCAGGAGTTCCATGGCGCGGGCCTCGCTGGCGGCTTCGGCCTTCTTGAAGCCGGGGCCGCGGAGGAGGGCGGACCAGAGGCCTTCCTTGGTGCGGGTGTGGCGTCCGACGAGGACGTTCTCCAGCACCGTCATGTTGTGGAAGAGCCGGATGTTCTGGAAGGTGCGCGCGATGCCGGCCTGGGTGACCAGGTGGGGCTTGGGCGGCAGGACCGTGCCCTTGTAGCTGACGGTGCCTTCGGTGGGCACGTACAGGCCGGTGAGGCAGTTGAAGAAGGTGGTCTTGCCGGCGCCGTTGGGGCCGATGAGGCCGACGATCTCGCCCGCGTTGACCTTGAGGTCGACGCCCTTGACGGCGGTGAGGCCGCCGAAGCGCATGGTGACGCCGCTGGCTTCGAGGACCGTCTCGCCGGCCGGGGTGGCGGCGGGCTTGGTGGTGGTGTCGGTGGTGGTCGTCATGGTGTCACGCACCCGCCTTGGCCGTTACCGGGCCGGTGGGGGCCTGGTCGGCGGTGTCGTCGTGGTACTCAAGCTTCGCGCGCTTGTTGGCGATGAGGCCCTCGGGGCGGAAGCGCATGAGGAGGATGAGGGCGAGGCCGAAGCCGAGGAGCTGGTAGTCCTGGAGGAACTGCAGCTTCGCCGGGATGAGGAAGAGGAGCGCGGAGCCGAGGATGGGGCCGCGGATGGTGCCCATTCCGCCGAGGATGACGGCGGCGAGGAGGAACGCGGAGTTCGGCGGTACGGGGCCGGCGAAGACGTAGTTCTCGGGGACGACCGTGGTGTTGACGTGGGCCTGGACCGTGCCGGCGAGGCCGGCGAGGGCGGCGCCGAGGGCGAAGGCGATGAGCTTGACGCGGAAGCCGTTGATGCCCATGGCGGTGGCGGCGGTCTCGTCCTCGCGGATGGCGACCCAGGCGCGGCCGATGCGGCTGTTCTGGGCGCGGGCGAAGACGACGATGACCAGGGCCATGACCAGGATCATCAGGAGGTAGTAGTTGGCGTAGGCGCCGAGGGTGACCCCGAGGATGGTGTGGGGCTCGCCGAAGTTGTAGCCGAAGAACTCGAGCTGGGGGATGTTCGGGATGCCGTTGGGGCCGTTGGTGATCTTCGGGCCGGAGGTGCCGTCGAGGTTGCCCATGGCGATGCGGAAGATTTCTCCGAAGCCGAGGGTGACGATGGCGAGGTAGTCGCCGCGGAGGCGCAGGGTGGGTGCGCCGATGACGACGCCGAAGACCAGGGAGGCGGCCATTCCGGCGAGGACGGCGGCCCAGAAGGGGAACTGGACGCCGAAGGCGGAGGAGGCGGCTCCGGAGACCAGGGCGGCGGTGTAGGCGCCGACGCCGAGGAAGGCGACGTAGCCGAGGTCGAGGAGGCCGGCGAGGCCGACGACGATGTTCAGGCCGAGGGCGACGGTCGCGAAGATCAGGATGTTGACCGCGATCAGCGTGTAGGTGTCGCCGCTCTGCTGGATGAACGGGAAGGCGATGGCCGCGGCGAGGGTGGCCATGACGGTCACCTGGCGGTTGTTCGCGGTGATGACCGACATGCGGTCGGCGAGGCCGGACTTGAAGACGGCCAGGGTGCCGAAGGTGACCAGGATCAGGTAGGCGATGAAGAGCTGGGGCTCTTTGTCGTCGGTGTCGATGCCGAAGGTCACCACGTACAGGCCGAGGGCGAAGACCGCGGTGATGATGAGGATTTCGGCCCAGGACGGGAGCTGCTTGGCCGGGGCGGCCTTGCGGGTGTCGTCGGGCAGTTTGTACGCCGCGATGGCCGGGACGGCCGCCGCGATGACGGCGAAGGCGGCGCCGGGCTCGAGGTCCACGAGGGCGCCGAGCTCGACGATGATCGAGATCGCGGTGTAGAGGGTGGCGGCGAAGGTGCCGAGCGCCATGAACCAGGTGGCCTGGCGGGCGCCGGTGGGGGTGAGCCAGCCGAAGCCCTTGATGCCGAGTGCCGAGAGGGCGAAGGCGGTGGTGACGATCGCGCCGACCAGGGTGAGGAGCTGGAGGGGGGCGGGGTAGCCGTAGATCGTCAGGTCGCCGGGGAAGGCGGTGGTCCAGGTCCAGGCGAGGAAGGTGCTGATCGCGGTGGCGAGGCTGCCGCCGATGATCGTGTAGAGGAGTGCGGTGGGCTTGCCGGACGCGGTGGTCTCGGTGGCTGCCTCATAGGTGGTGTCGCTCATGGTTCTCACGCCCTATCCGCGACGCGCTCGCCGAGGAGGCCCTGTGGCCGCACGAGGAGCACGAGGATGAGGAGTACGAAGGCCCAGACGTTGGACCAGGCGCCGCCGCCGAGCTGATCCATGCCGGGGATCTCTTCGATGTAGGCGATGGAGAGGGATTCGGCGATACCGAGGACGACGCCGCCGACCATGGCGCCGTAGATGTTGCCGATGCCGCCGAGGACGGCCGCGGTGAAGGCCTTGAGGCCGAGGATGAAGCCCATCTCGAAGCCGATCTGGCCCCGCTCGAGGCCGTAGGCGACGGCTGCGACGGCGGCGAACGCGGCACCGATGGCGAAGGCCATGACGATGATGCGGTCGGTGTTGATGCCCATGAGCTTGGCGGTGTCCGGGTCCTGCGCGGTGGCCTGCATGGCGCGGCCGCTGCGGCTCTTGGAGACGAACATGCCGAGGCCGAGCATGCACAGCGGGGCGAGGATCAGGATGAAGAGGTCCGCGCGCTGGATGGTCAGGCTGTCGGTGATCTTGAAGGCTTCGCCGGTGAACTCAGGGAAGCTGCGCTTGTCCTTGGCGTTCGGGTAGAAGCCCCAGATGAGCTGCTGGAGGGCGATCGAGAGGCCGATCGCGGTGATGAGGGGGGCGAGCTTGGGCGCTCCGCGCAGGGGGCGGTAGGCGAAGCGTTCGGCTGCGGTTGCGACGGCTACGGAGGCGATCGCGCCACCGATGATCATGAGCGGGATCGCCACCAGGAGCGGGGTTCCCTCAGGGAGCCATATGTAGGTGGTGAGGGCGCCGAAGCCCCCGATCATGAAGATCTCGCCGTGGGCGAAGTTGATGAGCTGGACGATGCCGTAGACCATGGTGTACCCGATGGCGACAAGGCCGTAAAGGGCACCAAGGGCAAGGCCGTTGGCCAGCTGTTGCGGCAGTTCGTGCACCGCAGGGCCTCCGATGAGCGTGTCGGATAAGACTCCGCGCGAGGGCGCTGTTTGCGCCCTCGCGCGGCTTGTTTCTTTGGTCAGTCAGGGGTGGAGCGCGTGGAGCGTCCGGCGTGGCCGGCGGGGGCCGGCCTGCCGTCCGTCGGTGTTACTTGACGGTGTCGCTCTTGACGTCGATCCACTTGCCGCCCTCGACCTTGTAGACCGTGAGCTGCTTGTTGGTGGTGTCGCCGTTCTCGTCGAAGGCGACCTTGCCGGTCACGCCGTCGAAGCTGACCTTGCCGAGGGCCTCGACGACCTTGGCGCGGGCGTCGGTGGGCAGCTTGCCGCCGTTGGCGGCGACGACGGCCTTGACGGCCTGGACGACGGCCCAGCCGGCGTCGTAGGAGTAGCCGCCGTAGGCCGCGTACGGGTCCTTGTAGCCGGCGGCGTTGTAGTCGGCGATGAACTGCTTGGCGGTGGGCAGCTTCTCGACCGGGTAGCCGATGGAGGTGGCGAGGTCACCGTCGTTGGCCTCGGCGGAGGCGGTGATGAAGGCCGGGTCGTAGATGCCGTCGCCGCCCATGGTGGGGATCTTGGCGCCGGTCTTCTTGATCTGGTCGGAGAGCAGGCCGCCCTCGGGGTACTGGCCGCCGAAGTAGACGGCGTCGGCGCCCGAGGACTTGACCTTGTCGGCGGTGGAGGAGAAGTCGGTCTCCTTGACCGTGACGTGGTCGGTGTCGACGATCTGGCCGCCGAGCTTCTTGAACTCCTCGGAGAAGATGGCGGCGAGGCCGGCACCGTAGGTCTGCTTGTCGTCGACGACGAAGACCTTGCGCTTGCCGGCGTCGTTGTAGAGGTACTGGGCGGCGAACTTGCCCTGGACCACATCGGTGGCGGCGGTGCGGAAGTAGGTCTTGAAGGGGCGCTTGAACTCGCCCTTGCCCCAGTTGTCGCCCTGGGAGAGGGCGGGGTTGGTGTTGGCCGGGGAGACCTGGGCGAGGTTGGCGGAGTTGAAGACGCCCTGCATCTGCTGGGCGACACCGGAGTTCAGCGGGCCGACGACGCCGAGAACGTCCTTGTTGCCAACGAGCTTGGTGGCGTTTGCCTGGCCAGAGGCAGGAACTGCCTGGTCGTCAAGGGCTTCGACCTTGAATTCGATGCCCGGGACCTCGTTGTTCTTGTTGGCCGTCTTGGCCGCGAGGTCGACGGAGTTCTTGATGCCCTGGCCGAGGGCGGAAAGCGAGCCGGTCAGAGGGGCGTCGACACCGATGACGACGACGGTCTTGCCGCCGCTCGAATCGTCCTTCTTGCCGCCCTCGTCGCGCGAACCGCAGGCAGTGAGGGTCAGTGCTCCCGTGGTGATCACGGTGGTGAGGACGAGCAGTGAACGGTTGCGCACGATGATTCCTTTCCCTGGCGCGGCCCTCCTCTGATGTGAGGTGCCGTTTGTTCGCCGGGCCGCACCTGGGGGGTACACGGCCGTGCTGAGACGCGCCCGGCGGCGCGGTGACTGGCCGTGACTCTAGGCCCGAGGTGCCGAGCGCGGGGAGCGGGGAAAGGAGGATGTGACTGTCTTGTTATGCCAAGGCCAAGAATGCGTGCCGGGAGTGGGGGCAGAACGGACATTTAGTGGCGGGGGTGAGTGCCCACATTCTGAGAATTCGCTGTTCCGCTAAGGGGCTTGAGGTGTCGATGGTCCTGACTCTGATCGAATTCCGCCCGTGGTGGCTGGATGTGTCCGAATGATTTCGCCCTGTAGGTCGTGACGGGTGGAAATGGGGGATTCCGCACCCGTCGGCATTACTGTGAGTAATTATTCAGGGGTGCGTGGATCATGATCCATTGGGTGGCTTGATCTGGCCCGTGGGGGCCGAAACCGCACCCGACCTGCGGCTTGGCCGTGGAGGGCCGGATGCCCGGAAGCCGGACGGTGCGCCCTGGAATCCGGAGAGTCGGCTCAGCTCGGCGGGCGCCAGTTCTCCGAGCTGCCCGTCGCCCCGCGCTGCTCCCGGCAGCGTTCCGCCGTGAACCGGTCGATCAACTCAAGTGCCTTGTCCCGTCCGGCAGTTCGCTCTTCGGTGCGGCCGGCGGCCACCGCGTCCTCGTGAATCGCGTACTGCTCGTTCGACAGGCCCTTCTGCTCCCAGTCGAGACCGGACCAGTAGGTGCCCTTGAGGGTCTCTTTCGCCCAGTAGGAAACGAGAGTTGTGCATGTCTCGACGGGCGAGGGAGGGGTGGGCGAGGGGGCCGGGGAGGAGGGCCGGGCGCTCGGGGCGGAAGGGGAGCAACCGGACAGCGCGAGCAGGGCGAGGGCGGCGGAGGCCAGGTGCCGGGCGGGAGCGTGCGGCGATGTCCCCATGGAGGGACGGTAGGCCGTCACCTTCGGTGACACAACCATCCCGGGGCGGATCATGCCGGAGGGGCCGATTCCGGACGGTCTCCGGAACCGGCCCCTCGGGCGGTGTGCAGGGGCGTGCGGGGCGTGCAGGCCTGCGGGGCGCGCGGGGCGGCGTACGGGGTGCGGGCGGGCCCCCGTGGCCGTACGCCGGTCGCCCGGCGGGTCAGGCCCCGGAGGCTCCGACGGCCGCGCCCGCGCCGACCTCGCGCAGCATGCAGGTCAGGCGGGCGGTGCAGACCCGCTTGCCCTCCTCGTCGGTGATGACGACCTCGTACGTGGCGGTGGAGCGGCCGCGGTGGACGGGTGTGGCGGTGCCGGTGACCAGGCCGGACCGGACGCCGCGGTGGTGGGTGCAGTTCAGGTCGACGCCGACGGCGACCCGGGTGTGGCCGCCGTGCAGCATGGCGCCCACGGAGCCGAGGGTCTCGGCGAGGACGGCGGAGGCGCCGCCGTGCAGGAGGCCGTAGGGCTGGGTGTTGCCCTCGACGGGCATGGTGCCCACGACCTTGTCGGCCGCGGCCTCCAGGATGCGGATGTCCATGCGTTCGCCGAGGTGGCCGGCCGAGAACAGCGAGGGCAGGTCGATGCCCAGGGCCGCGTACTCGTCGAGGACCTCCTGCGGGAACTTCACCGCGTGCTGCTCGCCCATGGGCGGCCTCCGTTCGTAGGTGGTGCGGGCCGCGCCGGGCCCCGGTCGCGGCGTGCGGTGAGCAGCGACCTGAGTCAACGCTCGTTAACCCACTTCCTATCAGCCTGCTGAGCGAGCGCTTACCGGGGGGTGGGTTCGAAGCGGACGATCACGGACTTGCTGGCCGGGGTGTTGCTGATGTCCGCGGTGGAGTCGAGCGGGACCAGCACGTTCGTCTCGGGGTAGTAGGCGGCGGCGCAGCCGGGGGCCGTGGGGTAGTGCACCACCCGGAATCCGGGGGCGCGCCGTTCCACGCCGTCCGTCCATTCGCTGACCAGGTCCGTGTACGAGCCGTCGGCGAGGCCGAGGCGGTCCGCGTCGGCCGGGTTGACCAGGACCACGCGGCGGCCGCCGGTGATGCCGCGGTAGCGGTCGTCGAGCCCGTAGATGGTGGTGTTGTACTGGTCGTGGCTGCGCAGGGTCTGCAGCAGCAGCCGGCCCTCGGGGACCTTGGGGTATTCCACGGGCGCTGCGGTGAAGTTCGCCTTGCCGGTCTTGGTCGGGAAGCGGCGTTCGTCGCGCGGGGCGTGCGGGAGGGTGAAGCCGCCGGGGCGGGCGATGCGGGTGTTGAAGTCCTCGAAGCCGGGGACGACGCGGGAGATCCGGTCGCGGATGGCGGCGTAGTCGCCTTCGAACTCCTCCCACGGGGTCGCGGAGCCGGTGCCGAGTACGGCGCGGGCCATGCGCGCCACGATCGCGGGCTCGGACAGCAGGTGCGGGGAGGCCGGGGGGAGGTTGCCGCGGGAGGCGTGCACCATGCCCATGGAGTCCTCGACGGTGACGAACTGCTTGCCGGAGGCCTGTACGTCCTTGTCGGTGCGGCCCAGGGTGGGCAGGATCAGGGCGCGCCGGCCGGTGACCGCGTGGCTGCGGTTGAGTTTGGTGGACACGTGCACGGTGAGGGAGGCCCTGCGGATCGCGGCCTCGGTGACGTCCGTGTCGGGGGTGGCGCCGACGAAGTTGCCGCCCATGGCGAAGAGCACCTTGGCGCGGCCGTCGCGGAGCGCCTCGATGGAGCGGACCACGTCGAGGCCGTGGTGGCGGGGCGAGGTGATCCCGAATTCCTTGTCGAGGGCGTCGAGGAAGGCCGGTGCGGGGCGTTCGAAGATCCCCATGGTGCGGTCGCCCTGGACGTTGGAGTGGCCGCGGACCGGGCAGACGCCGGCGCCGGGGCGGCCGATGGCGCCGCGGAGCAGCAGCAGGTTGACGACCTCGCGGATGGTCGGGACGGCGTGCTTGTGCTGGGTGAGGCCCATGGCCCAGCAGACGATCGTGCGCTCGGAGGCGAGGATCATGGCCAGGGCCCGCTCGATCTCCGGGCGGGTGAGGCCGGTGGCGGTGAGGGTCTCGTCCCAGTCGGCGGTCTTCGCGGCGGCCGCGAACTCCTCGAACCCGTGGGTGTGCTCGCGTACGAACTCCTCGTCGACGGCGCTGTCCGTCTCAAGGACGAGCTTGTTGAGGAGGCGGAAGAGGGCCTGGTCGCCGCCGATGCGGATCTGCAGGAAGAGGTCGCTGAGCGGGGTGCCGCGGACCATGCCGATCGGGTTCTGCGGGTTCTTGAACCGGGTCGTGCCGGCTTCGGACAGCGGGTTCACCGCGATGATCTTCGCGCCGGCGGCCTTGGCCTTCTCCAGGGCGGAGAGCATGCGCGGGTGGTTCGTGCCGGGGTTCTGCCCGGCGACGATGATCAGGTCGGCCTGGTGGAGGTCCTCCAGCAGCACGCTGCCCTTGCCGATGCCGATGGTCTCGGTGAGTGCGGAGCCCGAGGACTCGTGGCACATGTTGGAGCAGTCCGGCAGGTTGTTGGTGCCGTATTCGCGGGCGAACAGCTGGAAGAGGAACGCGGCCTCGTTGCTGGTGCGGCCGGAGGTGTAGAAGAGGGCCTGGTCGGGGGAGTCGAGGGCGTTCAGCTCCTCGGCGATGATCGCGAAGGCGCGTTCCCAGGTGACCGGCTCGTAGTGGCTCGCGCCCTCGGGCAGGTAGACGGGCTGGGTGATGCGGCCCTGCTGGCCGAGCCAGTAGCCGGAGCGGTCCGCGAGGTCGGAGAGGGAGTGCGCGGCGAAGAAGGCGGGGGTGACCCGGCGCACGGTGGCTTCCTCGGCGACCGCCTTGGCGCCGTTCTCGCAGAACTCGGCGGTGTGCCGCTTGTCCTCCTCGGGCCAGGCGCAGCCGGGGCAGTCGAAGCCGTCCTTCTGGTTGACCTTGAGGAGGGTCTGCGCGGTCCGCCGCAGGCCCATCTGCCTGTTCGCGATCTTCAGGGTGTGCGCGATGGCGGGCAGGCCGGCCGCGGCCTGCTTGGGGGGCGCGACGTTCGGTGCGTCCTGGACCGGGTCACCTTCGGGCGGCTTGGTCGCCATGGCGCTCTCCTTCGAGCGTACGTACGGGTGCGGTATGTGTTGCCGCATTTCCGATCCTTGCACGGCCGGACCGGACCGGGGAGGGGTGGCCTGGAGGGCGCGGAACGGCCGCGACGGATACGCCGGTGCAGGCGTACGGGCCAGCGTACGGGGCCGCACGGGAGGCGGGGCCGCGCGGCCGCGGCGCCGGGATTGTCAGCGCGGCGGCCTAGGATCGGAGGCGTGGCAGATTCAGCATCGAAGAAGACCGAAGACAAAGACCCTGCGGGCAAGGCAGTGGACCGCCCGCGCCTGATGCTCATGGACGGGCACTCTCTGGCCTACCGGGCGTTCTTCGCGCTGCCCGCGGAGAACTTCACGACCGCGAGCGGCCAGACGACCAACGCCATCTACGGCTTCGCGTCGATGCTGGCGAACACGCTGCGCGACGAGGCGCCCACGCACTTCGCGGTGGCCTTCGACGTGTCGAGGAAGACCTGGCGGTCCCAGGAGTTCCCGGAGTACAAGGCGAACCGGTCGAAGACCCCCGACGAGTTCAAGGGGCAGGTGGAGCTGATCGGCGAGCTGCTGGACACCATGGCCGTGCCCCGGTTCGCGGTGGACGGCTTCGAGGCGGACGACGTGATCGCCACGCTCGCCACGCAGGCGGAGGCCCTCGGGTACGAGGTGCTGATCGTCACCGGCGACCGCGACTCCTTCCAGCTGGTGTCCGAGCACACCACGGTGCTGTACCCGACGAAGGGCGTCTCGGAGCTGACCCGGTTCACCCCGGAGAAGGTCGAGGAGAAGTACGGACTGACCCCGCGGCAGTACCCGGACTTCGCGGCGCTGCGCGGCGACCCGTCGGACAACCTGCCGGGCATCCCGGGGGTCGGTGAGAAGACCGCCGCGAAGTGGATCAACCAGTTCGGTTCGTTCGCGGAGCTGGTGGAGCGGGCCGAGGAGGTCAAGGGCAAGGCCGGGCAGAACCTGCGCGACCACCTGGAGTCGGTGAAGATGAACCGCGTCCTGACCGAGATGGTCAAGGACGTGGAGCTCGGAGCGGGCCCCGCCGACCTGGAGCGCAAGCCCTACGACCGGTCCGCGATGACCGGCGTGCTGGATGTGCTGGAGATCCGCAACGCCTCGCTGCGGGAGCGGCTGCTCGCCGTGGACCCGGGCGCGGAGGAGACCGCTGAGCAGCCTCCGGCCGCCGGTGTGGAGCTGGACGCCTCGGTGCTCGCCGCGGGCGAGCTGGGCCCCTGGCTGGAGGCGCACGCCGGCGGCCCGCTGGGCCTGGCCACCGTCGACGCCTGGGCCCTGGGCGCCGGCAGCGTCAGCGAGGTCGCGCTGGCCGCGGCCGGCGGCGCGGCTGCCTGGTTCCAGCCGTCCGAGCTCGACGAGGCCGACGAGAAGGCCTTCACCGCGTGGCTGGCGGACCCGGACCGGCCCAAGACGGTGCACAACGCCAAGAGCCTGTGGCGGGTCTTCCCCGAGCACGGCTGGCACGGGCCGGCCGGCGTGACCATGGACACTGCGCTGGCTGCGTACCTGGTGAAGCCGGGCCGCCGGTCCTTCGCCCTGGACGTGCTGTCCGTGGAGTACCTGGGCCGTGAGCTGGCGCCGCCCGCCGCGGACGGTCAGCTGGCCTTCGGTGCGGACGAGACCGCCGAGGCGGAGGCGCTGATGGCGCAGGCCCGTGCCGTCCTCGACCTGGGCGAGGCGTTCACGGAGAAGCTGGAGGCGGTCGGCGCGACCGCGCTCCTCCACGACATGGAGCTGCCGACCTCGGAGCTGCTCGCCCGGATGGAGCGGCACGGCATCGCCGCCGACCGCGACCACCTGGAGGCCATGGAGCAGCAGTTCGCGGGCGCCGTGCAGCAGGCGGTCAAGGAGGCCCACGCGGCGGTCGGCCACGAGTTCAACCTGGGCTCGCCCAAGCAGCTCCAGGAGGTGTTCTTCGCCGAGCTGAACCTGCCCAAGACGAAGAAGACCAAGACCGGCTACACCACGGACGCGGACGCGCTGGCCTGGCTGGCCACCCAGACCGAGCACGAACTGCCCGTGATCATGCTCCGGCACCGGGAGCAGGCCAAGCTCCGCGTGACCGTCGAGGGCCTGGTCAAGACGATCGCCGCGGACCGCCGGGTGCACACCACCTTCAGCCAGACCACCGCAGCGACCGGCCGACTGTCCTCGACCGACCCCAACCTGCAGAACGTGCCGGTGCGCACGGACGAGGGCCGGGCCATCCGCCGCGGCTTCGTCGTCGGCGAGGGCTTCGAGTCGCTGATGACCGCCGACTACAGCCAGATCGAACTGCGCGTGATGGCCCACCTGTCGGAGGACGAGGGGCTGATCGAGGCGTTCCTGTCCGGTGAGGACCTGCACACCACCGTCGCCTCCCAGGTGTTCGGCGTGGAGCGGTCCGCGGTCGACGCCGAGATGCGCCGCAAGATCAAGGCGATGTCCTACGGGCTGGCCTACGGGCTGTCCGCGTTCGGTCTCTCGCAGCAGCTGAACATCGAGCCCGCCGAGGCGCGCGGCCTGATGGACACCTTCTTCGAGCGGTTCGGCGGCGTCCGCGACTACCTCCAGCGGGTCGTCGACGAAGCCCGTGCCACCGGGTACACGGCCACGGTGTTCGGCCGCCGCCGGTACCTCCCGGACCTCAACAGCGACAACCGGCAGCGCCGGGAGGCCGCCGAGCGGATGGCGCTGAACGCCCCGATCCAGGGCACCGCCGCCGACATCGTGAAGGTCGCGATGCTGCGGGTGGACAAGGCGCTGGCCGGGGCGGGGCTGAAGTCCCGGATGCTGCTGCAGGTCCACGACGAAATCGTGCTGGAGATCGCCCCGGGCGAGCGCGAGCGCGTGGAGGAGCTGGTGCGCCGCGAGATGGCGGCCGCGGTCGAACTGCGCGCCCCGCTGGACGTGTCGGTGGGTGTCGGCCCGGACTGGGAGTCCGCCGCGCACTGACCCGCCGGCGCCCCGGCCCGGCACTTCGCCGGCCCGGTCCCCGGCCCGCCGAGCCCGCCCCTACCGCACCCCGGTGGGGGCGGGCTTCCGCGTGGCGGGCCCGAACCGCAGCCACAGCCGCAGCAGTACGGCGTAGAGGACGAGTCCCGCCATCAGTCCGCTGCCCGCGCCGAAGCAGACGGTCGGGATGATGTCGAACGGGGTGTGGACGCGGTCCGCGGCCAGCCGGAACAGGCGCTCCAGCCGGACGGCCGTCCCGACGGCGACGCAACCGCCGGTCAGCGCGAGCGCACCCCACCGCTCGGCCCGGCCCAGCACCGGCACGTTCCCGGGCGCGGCCCCGGCGGGGACCCGGCGCAGCGCCGTTCCCAGGAACCACACCAGCACGCCCGCCGCCAGCGCGGAACTCCCGTACTGCAGGTAGGTGTAGAGAGGGAAGGGGCCGTAGTACGAGGACAGCCAGGGCCAGGTGTCCGTCCCGTACCGGTCCAGGTGCGTGAAGCTGTCCCACGCCACGTGCGTGAGGGATCCGACGACCGCCGAGAGGTAGAACCCGCCCGCCGCCCGCACCGCCGACGGCCGTGCGGCGCCGGCCGGCCGTCCCGCCCCGCGGACCAGCGCGTACAGCCGGCCCCGCCAGGCGGGGGGCAGCAGCGCCGCCAGCGGCTCCCGCAACAGCAGCCAGCCGCCCACCAGAGCGGCCGTGATGAGGGCGTCGACCGTGAGCACCCCGGTGAGCGAATGGGTGACCGAACCGAACTCCATCGCCCCGGGGACCACGCTCGCCGTGAAGTAGGTCATGTCCGGCGCGAAGGAACCCATGACCAATGCGGAGGCGAGGAACGGCCCCCGGCCGCTTCCGTCCCTCCGGATACCCGGGAGTACGGCGGCGGCATGGCTGAGAGTGAACGGCATGGGGCTACTTTCCCTCTTGACGGATCGACCCGGTGCGCTGGGGTGGCTGCGAGTCGTGGACAAACGGTGAACGCCCAGAGCCACAGCGTTTCGTCTGTCGCCTTGTTGACATAAAGTCACGCGGACGCCGACGGGGAGGGGTTCACCAATGACCAGGACGGCTCGGTACGGACGCAGGTTCCGCAGGGGTGGCGCGGCCGCCGTGGTCTCGGCACTGGTGGTCGCCGCGGTGACGGCCTCGCAGGGCCCCGCCGGTCCGGGGGACCGGATACGGGCGGCCGGTGCGGACGGCCCCGGCCCCTCGGCCGCCGCGCCCGCACCGGCCGGCTCCGCCACCGGTACCGGCTCGGGTGCGGGCGGCGACTCGGTGTACTTCACCGAACTCCCGCCCCTGGTCACCCCCGAGCCCGTGGCCGCCGTGCCCGGGGAGGGACAGCCGTCCCCGGCACCCACCCCTTCCGCGACGCCCACGCCCACGCCCGCACCGACGGCCACCGGTACCCCGCAGCCCCTGAAGGTGCCCCTGGCCGGGGGAGCCCGGGGCATACCGGCGACCGTGCTCGCGGCGTACCTGAAGGCGGAACAGAAGGTCGCGGCGACCGACCCCGGCTGCGGACTCCGCTGGCAACTGCTCGCGGCGATCGGCAAGGTGGAGTCCGGGCAGGCCCGTGGCGGCCGGGTGGACGCCTCCGGCACCACCCTCACCCCGATCCTGGGGCCCGTCCTCAACGGCAACGGGTTCGCGAACATCTCGGACACCGACGACGGCGCGTACGACGGCGACCCCGTGTACGACCGGGCGGTCGGGCCGATGCAGTTCATCCCGTCGACCTGGGCGGGCTGGGGGCAGGACGCGGACGGCGACGGCCGCCGCAACCCCAACAACGTGTACGACGCGGCCCTGGCCGCCGGACGCTACCTGTGCGCGGGCAGCCGGGACCTCCGGGACGGCGGCGATCTGAACCGGGCGATCCTGTCCTACAACCACTCCTCGGAGTACCTCGCCACGGTCAGGTCCTGGTTCGCGTACTACGGCAACGGTGCGCACGAGGTCCCGGACCGCCCGACCCCGGAGAAGCCGCAGAAGCCGGGGAAGCCGGGGAAGCCCAAGCCGGAGAAGCCCAAGCCGGAGAAGCCCAAGCCGACTCCCACCCCGACGCCGACGCCGAAGCCGACCCCGAAGCCGAAGCCCACACCCACGCCGAAGCCGACGCCGAAGCCCACACCCACGCCGAAGCCGACGCCGACCCCCAAGCCGAAGCCCACGCCGACGCCGACCCCCAAGCCGAAGCCCACGCCGACCCCCAAGCCGACTCCGGCTCCCACGCAGAAGCCGAAACCCACCCCGACCCCGAGCCCCACCGCGACCGCGACGGCCCCCGCCGGGGCGGCCGAGCCGCCGCACCGCACTCCCGCCGCCCCGGCCGGCACCCCGTAGCCGGCCGGCCCTCATCCCGGCGCGGACGTCAGCGGAAGCAGTCGATGTTCTCGCGCACCCAGTCGTCGTAGCTGCGGAGCGGGCGGCCGATGACGTCCTGCACGGTCGGCCGCTGGCCGAGCGTCCACTGGGTGAGTTCGGCGAAGCGGGCGCCGTACTCCTCCAGTGCGTACAGCGTCACGTCGATCGCACCCTCGGGCCAGCCGCGACGTCGCCAGGTCATCCGGCTCTCGTCCGGCGCCGACTCGACGGCGGTGATGTCGCGGCCGAGAGCGGTGGCGATGCTCCGCACCCGTGAACGTGTGCTCAGCGGCAGGCCGACGGCCTCGATGACCTTCCCCGTGTGTCCGTCGCCGTTCAGGGCCGCCGCCACGACGGCGGCCAGGTCCTCCTCGTGGATGAAGGGATAGTGCCCCCGGTCGAGGAAGGCTTCCCGGACCACCCCGGCGGACCGGATCGTCTCCGCCCAGTCCGACCCCGTCGCCGGATAGGTGCCCTCGGTGACGGCCCCCATCACCGCCGACGGCCGGATGTGTGTCCAGGCCATGCCCGAACGCTCCACTGCCTTCTCGATCGCCAGCCAGAACCAGGTCTCCGGCGGGTGCGCCTCCTCGTACTCCGGCCCGTGGGACGACAACAGGACGATCTTCCGGGCGCCGGCGTTCCGTGCAAGACCGAGGGCGTCCCGGACCGTCAGCGGATGGGCTCCCGCGAGGAACACGGCCTCGACACCGTCGAAGGCCCGGGCGCGCTCCAGCGGCCGGGTGACCGACCCTTCCACGACCTCGACCGTGCCGGGCCAGCCGTCGCACTGGTCCGGCTCGGCCAGCACCCGCACCTGCCGTCCCAGGGCGAGCAGTTGTCGTGCCAGGTGCCGGCCGATGATCCCGGTCGGGCTGTTGCCCTCGTCCTTGCGCGGGCTGACGACGGTCAGCAGGCAGGCTCCGCGCACCGTTGCCGTCCCTCCCCGCTCCTGTGACCCGCTCTTCTCCAACCCGTCCATGGCAAGCCCCTTCGTCGCGTCGGTGGAGATCTTGCACCTGGCCCTTGGCGCACGGACGGCCGTTGCCGTGCCCCGCGGGGGCCTCCGCGGAGGCCCCCGCGGAGGCGAGGCCCAGGCTGCGGATCGAGGCCCGAAACCCTACGGGATCCGCGGCCCAGGCGGTTCTCATCTCATCCGCGCGTTGCTACGGTGCCCCAACCCTGACGCCGTATCAGATTCCGGAGGCACCGGCA
Source organism: Streptomyces sp. NPDC048603 (assembly GCF_043199475.1). Classification (NCBI taxonomy): domain Bacteria; kingdom Bacillati; phylum Actinomycetota; class Actinomycetes; order Kitasatosporales; family Streptomycetaceae; genus Streptomyces; species Streptomyces sp. NPDC048603. Next base: position 414,394 of record NZ_JBICVY010000010.1, read on the forward strand.
TGCGCGCACTCGTCGCCGCCGCCATCGGGCTGGCCGCCGCGCTGGCCCTCGTCCTCGCCATCACGGCAACGGGGGTGCCGGAAGGCCGGACCTCGCCCAGACCGCTGCTCACCAACGCGCCCACCGCGCCCGGAAAGTAGAGGAGGCACCCACCGTGCGACGCAGAGCCGGCCTCGTCCTCCTCGCCCTCGCGGTGTTCTGCACCGCCCTCGCACCACTGCTGCGCTGGTACGCGTACCCGCGGCTCGCCAAGATCCCGGCCGGCCAGTACCAGGAAGTGGTCCTGGAGGCGAAGGACGCCATCCTGCTCGACTACACCGGCGGCATGCAGCCCAAGAAGGTCGACAAGGTCACCATCGTCCAGACCCTCAAGGGCAATGTGGAGGCCTCCCGCGAGATCGAGGCGGCCGCCGGCAAGGACGTGGTCGTCTGGGACGCCCTCTCCTACGTGGCCGGCCCGGACGGGAAGATGGTGTCCCAGATCCCCGAGCGGTACATCTTCGACGCGCACACCCAGGCCCCGGTGCACGCCACCGGCGAGATGGTCGACGGGGACCCGGTCAAGCGCGAGGGCATCGAGTTCAAGTTCCCCTTCTTCACCGAGCCCCGCGACTACCTCTACTTCGACGCCCAGACCCGCACCTCCGCGCCCATCCACTACGTGGGCCCGCGGAAGTTCCGCGGCATGGACGTCTACTACTTCGAGCAGACCGTGCCGTGGACCAAGGTCCCCATGCCGAAGAAGATGCCGATCGAGGGCATCGACCCGGCGACCATCGAGGAGACCACCGGCACCACCCTCTGGTACACGGCCAAGCGGATGTTCTGGGTCGACCCGGTCACCGGGGCGCCGGTCAACGGCGAGCAGATCATGGAACAGGAGATGCGCGGAGGGATCGCCGCCACCGCGGAGGGCGGCAAGCTCACCGCCTTCTCCGGGCACGTGAAGATGCGCGAGGACTACATCCGGCACACCGTGGACCTGGTCTCCGCGAACCGCACCAAGGTGCTCGCCCTGCACACCTACGCGCCGATCGGCCTCGCCGCCACCGGGCTCCTCCTCTTCGGCCTGGCCCTGTGGCTGGAGGCGCGCGGCCGGCGCTCCCCGGCCCCGGGGGTCACCGCCGCGGCCCCGGAGGTCAGCCCCGCCTGAGCCGGGCGTTGGTGTGCCGGGTGGGCTCGGCCGTCGCAGGGTCCTCCGGCCACGGATGTCTGGGGTAGCGGCCGCGCAGTTCGGCGCGTACGGCCCGGTAGCCCTCCCGCCAGAACGAGGCCAGGTCCGCGGTGACCGCGGCCGGCCGCCCGGCGGGCGACAGCAGGTGCACGAGCACGGGCACGCCGGCCAGCCGCGGGGTCTGCGCCAGCCCGAACAGCTCCTGCAGCTTCACCGCCAGCACCGGCTGGTCGGCGCCGTAGTCCACGCGGATCCGCGATCCGGACGGCACCTCGATCCGCTCGGGGGCGAGCTCGTCGAGCCGGGCCGCCTCGCCGGTCGCCCACGGCAGCAGCCGGTTCAGCGCCTGCCCGGCGTCGATCCGGGCGAGGTCGGCACGGCGCCGGGCCCGGGACAGCTCCGGCTCCAGCCAGTCCTCGGCCCGCTCCAGCAGTGCCCCGTCCGCCACGTCGGGCCAGTCGCCGCCCAGCGTGCGGTGCAGGAAGCCGAGGCGGGCGCGGAGGCCCGTCCCCTCCGGGGCCCAGCGGAGCAGGCCGAGGCCCTCGGAGCGCAGGCCCTCCAGCAGGGCTTCGCGCACCAGCACCGGATCGGGGTCACGCAACGGGCGCACGGTCAGCTCGACCGCTCCGAGCCGCGCGACCTCGCGGGCCACGACGTCGCCGTCCTCCCAGTGCACCTCCTCGCCGGAGGTCAGCAGGTGTGCGGCCGCCTCGCGGGCGGTCCGCTCGTCGATCACGGCACCCAGGCGGATCTGCGCGGAGGCCGCATGCGACGGGCGGTCGGCGACCGCGACGGCCAGCCAGCCGCCGTGCCGCAGCGCGGACCCCTCCCGGAGCCCCGCTCCGGTCCCGTTCGCCATCAGGTACGCGCCTTCGGCCCGGGCCTTCGCCACCCGCTCCGGGAACGCCAGAGCCGCGACGAGCCCGGCGGTGGCGTCGTCGGAGAGGGGGCGTTCCCCTGCGGAACGGCCCGGCGCAGCGGTACCCGTACCGGCGGGGGCGCCCAGTGCGCGGCGGAGACGTGCGGACTCGGTCCGCCAGCGGGCCGCGTACGCGTCGCCGCCGCGGCGGGCCGTGCGCCAGGCGGCCGCCAGGTCGTCCCCGTACTCCCGCGGCGGCTCCTCGCTCAGCAGCGCGACGACCTCCGCCGCACCCGGGGGGCCGTCCAGCAGGGCCCGGGCCAGCCGCGGGTGCAGGCCCAGCCGGGACATGCGCACCCCGCGCTCCGTGGCCCGGCCCGCGCCGTCGACGGCCCCGACCGCCTCGAGCACCTCCCGCGCCGCGGCCATCGCCCCGGCGGGCGGCGGGTCCAGCAGCGCCAGGCCCGACGCGTCGGGGTCGCCCCAGCAGGCGGCCTGCAGCGCGAAGGCCGCCAGGTCGGCGATCTTGATCTCGGGAGCGGGGAACGCCGGCAGGCGGCCGTGCTCGGCCTCCGTCCAGCAGCGGTACACCGTGCCCGGTGCCTCCCGCCCGGCGCGGCCCGCCCGCTGCCGGGCCGCCGCGCGCGACGCCCGCACGGTCGTCAGCGAGCCCAGCCCCCGCGCGTGGTCCACCCGCGGTTCGCGGGCCAGACCCGCGTCCACCACCACCCGGACGCCCGGCACGGTCAGCGAGGACTCCGCCACCGCCGTGGCCAGTACGACCCGCCGCCGGCCGCTGCCGCCCGCCAGCACCGACTCCTGCACGGCGGCCGGGGCCCGCCCGTGGATCTGCAGCACCTCCGCGTCCGTGCCGCCCAGCTGCCCGGCCACCCGGGCGATCTCCCCGACCCCGGGAAGGAACACCAGCACGTCCCCCGGCTGCTCCGCGAGCGCCCGCCCCACCACCGACGCCACGTGCGTCAGCAGAGCGGGGTCCACCCTCATGCCGTGCGGCGGCCGCACCGGACGGGCCGGCGGCGCCCACACCACTTCGACCGGGTGCGAGACCCCGGCCGCCTCCACCACCGGCGCGCCGCCGAGCAGCCGCGCCCAGCCCTCCGCGTCGGTGGTCGCGGACGCGGCGACCAGCCGCAGCTCCGGCCGCAGGGCCTGCCGTACGTCCAGCAGGAAGGCCGCCACGGTGTCCGCGTCCAGGTGCCGCTCGTGGCACTCGTCGAGGATCACCACATCGGTGCCGGCCAGCTCCGGATCCCGCTGCAGACGCTGCAGCAGGACGCCGGTGGTGACCACCTCGACCGCGCAGTCCGGGCCCACCACCCGTTCGCCGCGCACCGTGAAGCCGACCGATCCGCCGACGGCCTCGCCCAGCAGCCAGGCCATCCGGCGGGCCGCCGCCCGGGCCGCGATCCGCCGGGGCTCGGCCACCACGACCCGGCGCCGCGGGCCGCCGCCGGTGAGGCCGGCCAGGACCAGCGGCACCAGGGTGGTCTTGCCGGTGCCCGGCGGGGCGCAGAGCACCGCCGTGCCGTGCGCGTCCAGGGCCGACCGGAGGGAGGGGAGGGCGGACCGTACCGGGAGCGCGTCCAGGGCCTCGGTGCGCAGCATCGGCCGGTCAGTCCCTCTCGCACACGAAGATCGCCGTGCCGGGGATCAGGTTGCCCCGCAGCGGGGACCAGCCGCCCCACTCCTGGCTGTTCCAGGCCGGCCACTCCGGCTCCACCAGGTCCAGCAGGCGGAACCCGCCCGCGACCACGTCGCGGACCCGGTCGCCGATCGTCCGGTGGTGCTCCACGTAGACCGCGCGGCCCTGCTCGTCCTGCTCGACGTAGGGCGTGCGGTCGAAGTAGGAGGCGGAGACGGACAGCCCCTCGGGGCCGGGCTCGTCGGGGAACGCCCAGCGGATGGGGTGGGTGACGGAGAAGACCCAGCGGCCGCCGGGCCGCAGCACCCGGTGCACCTCGCGCATCACGCGCACCGGCTCGGCGACGAACGGGACCGCCCCGTACGCGGAGCAGACCAGGTCGAAGGAGCCGTCCAGGAAGGGCAGCGCGCCGGCGTCCGCCTCCACCAGAGGGACCGCGCCGCCGTCGATGCGGAGGGCGTGCTGGAGCTGGCGGTGGGAGAGGTCGAGGGCGACCGCCCGGGCGCCCTGCGCGGCCAGCCAGCGGGCGCACTGGGCCGCGCCGGCGCCGATCTCCAGCACGTCCTTGCCGCGGAGGTCCTCGCGCGGGCCGAGCAGGGCGGCGTCGGCCTCGTCCAGGCCCTCGGGGCCCCAGACGAACCGGTCGTCGCCGAGGAACGCTCCGTGCTCGCTCTGGTACTCGTCGGCGTTGCGGTCCCACCAGCCGCGGCTGGCCCGGCTGCTCTCCGCGTCCCCCGCGTCACGCCGGGTGGCCTCGGCGTCCTCGTCCGCGCCGGGAAGTGTCCCGTACGCGTCTTCGGGGGCGTAGTCCTCTTGGTTCATGGGGCCCATCGTCGTAGTCTGCGGAACAGCTCCGGAGGGGGCAGAGGCGGTCGCACACCCACGAGTTGTGCCGGGTATGCGATGATCCGCCCCCGGTGTGCGCCTTCGCGCATTGACCCTGCACGGCTGCCCCCGTATGCTACAAGTTGCGCTGCGAGCCTGTGCTCCTCAGACCTAGCAGGCTGCGCTCGCATCTGTTGCAGTCCCCTCGGTTTTCGAGGCCCCCGCCGTTTTCTGGGCGAGATCGGGGTCTCCTTGGCTGTCCGGCGTATCAGAGGCGATAAGGGCTCCCGGCGTAGCAGTACCTACGACTTTCTGTCCGTAACCGGAGCCCTTTCCCACATGACGAGCAGCACCGAGACCACCGCCACCACCCCGCAGGTTGCGGTCAACGACATCGGTAACGAGGAAGCCTTCCTCGCCGCGATCGACGAGACGATCAAGTACTTCAACGACGGCGACATCGTCGACGGCGTCATCGTGAAGGTCGACCGGGACGAGGTCCTGCTCGACATCGGTTACAAGACCGAAGGCGTCATCCCGAGCCGTGAGCTCTCGATCAAGCACGACGTCGACCCGAACGAGGTCGTCAAGGTCGGCGACGAGATCGAGGCCCTCGTCCTCCAGAAGGAGGACAAGGAAGGCCGCCTGATCCTCTCGAAGAAGCGCGCCCAGTACGAGCGTGCCTGGGGCACCATCGAGAAGATCAAGGAAGAGGACGGCATCGTCACCGGTACCGTCATCGAGGTCGTCAAGGGTGGTCTCATCCTCGACATCGGCCTCCGCGGCTTCCTCCCGGCCTCCCTGGTCGAGATGCGCCGTGTCCGCGACCTCCAGCCCTACGTGGGCAAGGAGCTCGAGGCGAAGATCATCGAGCTGGACAAGAACCGCAACAACGTGGTCCTGTCCCGCCGCGCCTGGCTCGAGCAGACCCAGTCCGAGGTCCGCCAGACCTTCCTCACCACCCTGCAGAAGGGTCAGGTCCGCTCCGGCGTCGTTTCCTCGATCGTCAACTTCGGTGCCTTCGTGGACCTGGGTGGCGTCGACGGTCTCGTCCACGTCTCCGAGCTGTCCTGGAAGCACATCGACCACCCGTCCGAGGTCGTCGAGGTCGGTCAGGAAGTCACCGTCGAGGTCCTCGACGTGGACATGGACCGCGAGCGCGTCTCCCTGTCGCTGAAGGCGACCCAGGAAGACCCGTGGCAGCAGTTCGCCCGTACGCACCAGATCGGCCAGGTCGTCCCGGGTAAGGTCACCAAGCTGGTTCCGTTCGGTGCGTTCGTCCGCGTGGACGAGGGCATCGAGGGTCTGGTCCACATCTCCGAGCTGGCCGAGCGCCACGTGGAGATCCCGGAGCAGGTCGTCCAGGTCAACGACGAGATCTTCGTCAAGGTCATCGACATCGACCTCGAGCGTCGCCGGATCTCGCTGTCCCTGAAGCAGGCCAACGAGTCCTTCGGTGCCGACCCGGCGTCGGTCGAGTTCGACCCGACCCTGTACGGCATGGCCGCGTCCTACGACGACCAGGGCAACTACATCTACCCCGAGGGCTTCGACCCGGAGACCAACGACTGGCTCGAGGGCTTCGAGAAGCAGCGCGAGGAGTGGGAGCGCCAGTACGCCGAGGCGCAGGTCCGCTTCGAGCAGCACCAGGCGCAGGTCATCAAGAGCCGCGAGGCCGACGCCGCTGCCGCCGCCGAGGGTGGCGACGCCGCCCCGGCCGCCGGTGCGGGCAACGTCTCCGGTGGTTCGTACTCCTCGGAGTCGGACGACACCTCCGGCGCCCTGGCCTCGGACGAGGCCCTGGCCGCGCTCCGCGAGAAGCTGGCCGGCGGCCAGAGCTGATCGCAGCGCGCCTCACGCCCACGGCGTGAGCAGAGCTGAAACGGTAAGGCCCGTCCCCTCCGGGGGGCGGGCCTTCCGCATGTCCCGGACGCCGGCCTGAGGTCCCGGGCGGCGGCCTGACGGTCGTGGGCGGCCGCCTGATTTCCGCCGTGCCGGGCCGTGGACATGACGCTTTCCTGTCGGCCGCGTCAACCGGGGAATGGTTGGCGCCCTCCCGGGCGTTCTTGATCGGAGAACGCGTCGAGGAGGAGTGGTGACGGTGCTGGATCCCCAGGGTTTGTACGAGTGGGACGCTAAGGGCCTGGCGGTGGTCGACCTGGCGCTCGCCCAGGACTCGGCCGGGCTGGTCATGCTCTACCACTTCGAGGGCTACATCGACGCGGGCGAGACCGGCGAGCAGATCGTCGAGGGGCTCCTGGAAACCCTGCCGAACCAGGTGGTGGCCCGCTTCGACGCCGACCGGCTCGTCGACTACCGGGCCCGCCGCCCCCTGCTCACCTTCAAGCGCGACCGCTGGACCGACTTCGACGCGCCCGGGCTGGAGGTCCGGCTCGTCCAGGACGCCACCGGCGCGCCCTTCCTGCTGTTGTCCGGGCCGGAGCCGGACGTCGAATGGGAGCGGTTCGCGCTCGCAGTCCGGCAGATCGTGGAGCGGCTCGGCGTCCGGCTGTCCGTGAACTTCCACGGCATCCCCATGGGCGTCCCGCACACCCGGCCGGTCGGCCTCACCCCCCACGGCAACCGCACCGACCTGATGCCCGGCCACCGCAGCCCCTTCGACGAGGCCCAGGTCCCCGGCAGCGCCGAATCGCTGCTGGAATACCGGCTCGCCCAGGCCGGCCACGACGTGCTCGGCGTCGCCGCCCACGTGCCGCACTACGTCGCGCGCTCCCCCTACCCGGACGCGGCCCTGACCGCCCTGGAGGCCATCACCGCCGCCACCGGGCTGGTGCTGCCCGCCGTCGCGCACACGCTGCGCACCGAGGCGCACCGCACGCAGACGGAGATCGACCGGCAGATCCGCGAGGGCGACGAGGAACTCGTCGCACTGGTGCGGGGTCTGGAGCACCAGTACGACGCGGCCGCCGGGGCCGAGACCCGGGGGAACATGATCGCGGAGCCGGCGGACATCCCCTCCGCCGAGGAGCTCGGGCGCGAGTTCGAGCGGTTCCTCGCGGAGCGCGAGGGCGACGCGTAGCACCGGGGCGCGCGCAGCACGAGGGTGCGCGCAGCACCGGGGCGACGTGTCGCGGCGACGGACCGGGGGCTAGTCTTCGCCCATGCTGAAGGTGGGCCTGACGGGTGGAATCGGAGCCGGCAAGAGCGAGGTCTCGCGGCTGCTGGCGGGGTACGGGGCGGTCATCGTCGACGCGGACCGGATCGCGCGGGAGGTCGTGGAACCGGGAACACCGGGGCTGCGGGCGGTGGTCGAGGCGTTCGGGGAGTCCGTGCTGACCCCGGAAGGCACCCTGGACCGGCCGGGGCTCGGCTCGATCGTGTTCGCCGACCCCGAGAAGCTGGCCGTCCTGAACGCGATCGTCCACCCGCTGGTCGGAGCCCGGTCGGCCGAGCTGGAGGCCTCCGCGGGGCCGGACGCGATCGTCGTGCACGACGTACCGCTCCTCGCCGAGAACGGGCTGGCGCCGCTCTACGACCTGGTGGTCGTGGTGGACGCGGCGCCCGGGACGCAGCTCGCCCGGCTGACGGGACGCCGCGGCATGACCGAGGACGAGGCACGGGCCCGGATGACGGCACAGGCCACGAGGGAACAGCGGCTGGCCGTCGCCACCCTCGTGATCGACAACGACGGACCGCTGGAGGCGCTGGAGCCGCAGGTCCGCACCGTGTGGGAAGAGCTGACCACGCGGGCCGCCGCCGCGCGCGGCTGATCGGGCCTGGGAGACTCCCGCCCGGCCTGACGTGTGCATGGAATACAGGGCGGGGCGGAGCCGTTGAACGCGCGGTAGAGGGAAGGAGCCCGACCGTGTCCGAGCCAACCCCGGATCCGTCCTCGCACGACCCGTCCTCGCCCGGTCCGCCCGGTCTGTCGTACGGTGCTTCGGCCAGCCCGGAGACTCACGTCATCGACTACCGCGCCGCCGAGCAGCTGCTGGCCGCCCGGGATCCGAGGGGCGCCGTACGGCTGCTCGACTCGGTCATCGCCGCCCATCCGGAGAACACCGCAGCCAGGCTGCTGCGCGCCCGCGCCTTCTTCGCGGCGGCGCAGCTGCGGCCTGCGGAGCTGGAGTTCGAGCTGGTGCTGGAGCGGGAGCCGGACAACGCGTTCGCGCACTTCGCGCTCGCCCGCACCCATCAGCGGGCCGGCCGGCCCGGCCCGGCGCGCAAGCACTTCCGGCTGGCCGCCGCGCTGGATCCGAAGCCGGAGTACCTGGAGGCGGCCGCCTTCGAAGGCTGAGGACGGCGCCGCCCCGGGGCCGGCGCCGCCCCGGGCCGGGGCACTGCCCTCGGCCCGGGGCGCCCGTACGTGTCCCGGGCGGTCAGCCTCTTGCCCGCGGGGGTTCGTACGGGGGGATGTCCGGGCCGGGCTGGTAGTGCGGGCCCTGGTGGATGTGGTGGACGACCACGGACAGGTCGACGACCACGATCACCGACAGCACCGCGAAGGCGGCGGCCCAGCCGGGGTGGTCGGCCAGCGAGAAGACGACCGTCCCGCCGACGGCCCACAGCAACCCCCACATGCCGAGCCAGAACCGCAGGCGAAGCGGACTGCGGGCGGTCACCGGCTCGCTCCCGGTACGCATGGCCTCGCCTCCTGGAGCGGCCCCCCTCCATGGTCCCACCGGACCGGGGAGCCAGGGGGATCACCGGCTCATGGCCTCCTGGCCTCATGACCCGGTGACCCCATGGCTTCATGGCTCCATGGCCTCACGCGCTGATGGCCTCACGGGTTGAGTTTGTTGACCGCCGTGGTCGTCGTCTTCTTGAAGGCCGGGACCGGAGCGTCCGACAGGTAGCCCATCTGGCTCCACTTCACGACGGTCACGGTGGAGCCGTCGCGGCCGATGCCGAAGAGGTTCACGCCCGGCTCGGACTCCGGGATGGAGGTGTGGACCCCGTAGACGTGCGCCCCCTCCTCGACCTTGATCTTCCCGTAGTCCTGCCAGGAGGCGGTACCGCCCGGGTGCGCCCGCAGCCAGTCGGCGGCGCAGCCGGCCACCTTCTTCTCCAGGGCGGCGGCCAGCTTGGCGGCCGCCCCGTCGGAGGCCGCGCGCACCGAGATCTGCAGGGCGCCCGTGTCGAACTCGGTACCGAAGGTGCGGTGCCAGGTGTTCGTCTTCGGGAGCGCCCCCTCCAGGCAGAACACGGGCCACTCGGGCAGACCCTTGGTGACCTTGCCCGTGTACCAGGCGGAGCCGGGGTGGGGCGGCAGGTCCTTGCCGATGATGAAGCCGGGCGCGGTGGGCGCTGCGGTCGCGGTCGTGGACGTGGTGAGGGCCAGGGCCGCGGCGGCCGCGAGGACGGCCGTGAGGGTGGCGGTGGTGCGCTTGAGCATGGTCGTTCTCCCCGTTGTCATGAGTTCGGCCCGGTGTCGTACCGGGGCAAGAACAGCTTTCCCCAGGGGCGTGGTGCCGGGCGACGGATCGCGTCGCATCCGGGACACTGGAACGGCAGTCAGCGCTTTCACCTGGGAGAACGTCCCGGGGTGGAACGGCGTCGCGGGACGGGGAGCGGGGGAGAGCACCTTGGGTGGGACGGGTGGAACGGCCGGTGGCACGGGTGAAGCGGAGAGGTTCGCACGGCTGCTGCGGGAACTGAAGGAGCGTTCGGGGCTGAGCTACGGGACGCTCGCGCGCAAGCTGCACACGAGTACGTCCACCCTGCACCGGTACTGCAGGGGCGAGGCCCTTCCCGCGGAGTTCGCGGCGGTGGCCCGCTTCGCCCGTGCCTGCGGGGCCACGCCGTCGGAGGCGCTGGAACTCCACCGCGCCTGGCTGCTCGCGGACGCGCGACGCCGCGCGATGCCCCGCGCGGATCGCGAGCGCGTGCCGGAGGGTGCGGCTCCGGCGGAGTCGGCCGCAGGGCTTGCCGTCGAGCCCGCCGCCGAGCGGGCGGTGAAACCGGGCTCCGCATCGGACCGGGCCCCGGTGCCCGGTTCGGCGCTTGATCCGGCCGACCGGCCGATGCGGGCCGAAGCGCCCGTGTCGACGGGAGCCGAGGTGCCCCTCCCGATGCCTGCCGGTACGTCGGGAGCCGGGCAGGGGTCGACCGTCCGGGCAGGCTCCGCCCCGGGGCCGTCGCCTACGTCGGCCATGCCCGGGGCAGGGGCTCCTGCCGGACGGTCGGAGCCGTCGCCCGCCCCCGGCGCGGACCGTGCCGAGGACGTCGCGCCCGTAGGGGCCGAAACGGCCGCGGACATCCGCCGGGGTACGCGGACCGAACCGGCCCCTGGGCCCCCGGCTGCGGACAGTGGTTCTGCCGACGCCGATCCGGGCACGTCCGGGGAGGCCGATCGGGGTGCGGGTCCGGGTCCTGTGCCCGGCGCGGTGCCCGAGCGGGACCCGGGTGACCCGTCTGTTGAGCGGGCCGCTGCAGGAACGGCTGTGGACGTGGCCGGTCCGGGCGTGGACCCGTGGCCGGGACGCGCCACGGTCCCGGCTGGGGAGCCGGCCGGAGAGCGGTTCCCGGCCTCGGAGCAGGGGGCCGACGAGGGCGCGACCGCCGAGGCAACCCTCGGGGCGGAGCCGCGATCAGCTCTCGGAGCGGTCCCGGACGCCGGGTCCGCGTCGGCTCCGGGTCAGGCTCCGGCCGAAGGGGGTTCCGAGCGCGGGACCGGTCCGGCCCCGGGCGCCGGGTCGGGTGGGGAGCCGGAGCCCGCCATCGCCCTGACGACAGGGACCGACGCGGGCTCCGTGCGGGGAGACTCCTGGTACCGGGGGCGGCGGGCCGTCGCGGGTGCGGTCGTGGGCGTCGCCGCGGTCGCGCTCGCCGCCACGGCTCTGGCCGTGGCCGGACCCCTGGGCCGCGACGGGGCCGACCGGGCTGCCGGTACCGGTACGACCACCTCCTCGCCCCGGGCGGGTGCGAGCGGGGGAGCCGACGATCCGCGGCCGCCCGCCCCCACCACCGGCCCGAGTCAGGGCACCGGGGGGACCCAGAGTTCCACGACGGGCCCCGGACCGGGACCGGGCCCGGGCACGAGCGCGTCCGCATCGGGCGGCCCCGTGCCCGGCCGGACCCCCGGTGCCTCGACCGCTCCGGCCCCGGGCCCGAACACCTCCTCGCCCGCGTCCGGCAGCGCACCACGGCTCCGTGCGGCCGTACGGTCGCACGTCTGGGCGAACGGCTGTGATCACGCGTACCTGATCGACCGGAACCCCGGATCGGTGCCCGCGCCGCCCGTCGAAGCGGACGCCCCGGGCTGGGCCGCGGCACAGGGGGCCGTGCACGCCGGGCAGCAGATCGTCGAGGCCACCCTGCACGGCACCGGCAGTGAGGCGATCGTCGTCCAGGGCATCGACGTACGGGTGACGGCCCGGCGCACGCCGCTGCCGTGGAACGTCCACCTGATGTCGCCGGGCTGCGGCGGCGCGCTCACCCCGGCCTCCTTCACGGTCAACCTGGACGCCCCGCGGCCGGTGGCCCGGCCGGCGGCCGGCCACGATGGCGAACACCCGGTCCCCGCGCCCGCCTTCCCCCTCCGGGTGTCCGCCACCGACCCGGTCGTCCTGCGGATCGAGGCGGCCGCCTCGGGCTGCGACTGCGAGTGGTACGGCGAGGTCCGGTGGACGGGACCCGCCGGTCCGGGCCTGACCCGGATCGACGACAACGGCCGCCCCCTCCGCACCAGCGCCTCCGGAGGCCGCCCGCAGTACGGCTACGCGGCCGAGCTCGGCCGCTGGTCCCGGGGCTGACGCACCCCGGTGGTCCACGCGGAGCGGCGGCGCTCCGGCGCAGCCGCGCGCACCGCTGCCGTGCAGCTACGCAGCGAAGCCGCGCAAGGGGTTCCCCCGGTGCGGACGTTTCGGCGTTTCCGCAGGTCGGCGACGTTGTCAGTGGGCGGACCTAGACTCGCTGAGAGTGACGGCTGCCGTGCCGTGCCGCCGGACCGCAGCAGTGAGGAAGAGGACAGGGAGGAGCCTGCGATGAACGACGCCGCCGAGCGGGCTCGGCTCGCCCCTGCCCACGCCTCTACCGCCCCGGTACCGGCCGGGCCGCCGGCACCGCCGGGCACCGGCGCCGGAGCGTCCGTGACGGCCGCCTCGCTCAGGCGCCGGGCCGCCGTGTTCCTGCCCGCCGCGGTGCCCCGCCAGGGCCGGATCGCCTTCTGGTCCCCCGACGGGGAGCCGTGGCCCGACGGGCCCGGGGGTCCGGCCGGGCCCGGCGGCCCCGAGCCGCTCACCGTGGTCCGGCCGCACGGTGCGGCCGGGGTGCGGAGCCGTGACGTGGCCGCCGTCGTGCTGGACCTCGGCGCCGCGCTGCCCGTGCTCGCCGCCGCCCCGCAGGACCCCGCCGCCCACCCGGCGACCCGCTGCTGGGGCACCGCCGCCCGGCAGGCCCTCGCGCTCGCCGCCCGCGGCCGGCTGCTGCCCGGCCTCACTCCCGAGGGGTACGACGCCTGGCGGGCCGGCCCGCTGGACGCGGAGGACGTCGCCCACCTGCGCGCCGTCGCCGCGGCCCTCCCGTACGAGGGGTACGCGACCCCGCTGCCCGGCCGCCGCCCCCTTCACCTGCCCGAGCCGGAGGCCTTGGTCAGAGCCTTCCTCGACGCCGTCGCCGACACCCTGCCGCGCACCCCGGCCGCCCCCGTCGCCGCCGGCCGGCCCTTCGCCGCGGCCGAGCCGCAGCAGGTGCCCGGGATACGGGACTGGGCCGCACAGGTCGCCGCCGGTTCGGACGCCGGTGTCGGGATCTCGCTGCGGCTCGACCTGTCCTCGTACCAGCTGTTCGACGCACCGGATCCGGAAGAGGAGGACACCCGCCGCGCGGGTGCCGCCGTGGTGCAGGTGCACAGCCTCGCCGACCCGACGCTCGTCACCGACGCCGGACAGCTGTGGGCGGGCACCGCGGCCGCCGGATTCGGCCCGCGCGCGCGGATCGACGCCGTGCTCGCGCTGCGGCGCGCCGCCCGCGCCTGGCCGCCGCTGCTGCGGCTGCTCGACCAGCCGGTGCCCGACCTGCTCGCACTCTCCGACCCCGAACTCGAGGACCTCCTCGGGGTGGCCGCCACGCGGCTGGCCGCCGCCGGGGTCGTGGTGCACTGGCCGCGCGAGCTGGCCCGTACGCTGACCGCGACCGCCGTCGTACGGTCGGCCGCGCCCGGCTCCGCCACCGACGGCACCGCGTTCTTCGACGCCGCGGGCCTCTTCTCCTTCTCCTGGGAGCTCGCCCTCGGCGGCGACCGTCTCACCCCCGGCGAGATGGACGCCCTCGCCCAGGCCCACCGCCCGGTGGTGCGGCTGCGCGACCAGTGGGTCCGGGTGGACCCGGAGCTCGTCCGCAAGGCACGCCGGCGCGAACTCGGCCTGCTGGACCCGGTGGACGCGCTGGCCGTCGCCCTCGGCGGCACCGCCGAAGTACCCGGCGAACCGGAACCGGTGCCGGCCGTCCCGGTCGGCGCGCTCGCCGCCCTCCGCGACCGGCTCACCGGCGAACTCGCCCCACTGCCCCACCCGCCCGGCCTCAAGGCCACCCTGCGCGACTACCAGCTGCGCGGCCTGGCCTGGCTGGACCGGATGACCTCGCTCGGCCTCGGCGGGTGTCTCGCCGACGACATGGGCCTGGGCAAGACGGTCACCCTGATCGCCCTCCACCTGCACCGGGACCACCCCGCGCCGACCCTGGTCATCTGCCCGGCCTCGCTGCTCGGCAACTGGCAGCGGGAGATCGAGAAGTTCGCGCCCGGAGTCCCGGTCCGCCGCTACCACGGGGCGGGCCGCACCCTCTCCGGCCTCACCGGCGGTTTCGTGCTCACCACCTACGGGACGATGCGCGCCGGCGCCGCCCGGCTGGCCGACCAGTCCTGGGGCATGGTCGTCGCGGACGAGGCCCAGCACATCAAGAACCCGCACTCGGCGACGGCCAGGGCACTCCGCACCATCCCGGCCCCCGCCCGGGTGGCCCTGACCGGCACGCCCGTGGAGAACAACCTCTCCGAGCTGTGGGCCCTGCTCGACTGGACCACCCCCGGGCTGCTCGGGCCGCTCACGGCGTTCCGGGCACGGCACGCCCGGGCTGTGGAACAGCAGCAGCAGGAGGACGGCGGCAACGAGGAAGCGGTGGCCCGCCTCGCGGCCCTGGTGAGGCCGTTCCTGCTGCGCCGCCGGAAATCCGACCCGGGGATCGCCCCCGAACTCCCGCCCAAGACCGAGACGGACCACCCCGTGTCCCTCACCCGCGAGCAGGCCTCGCTGTACCAGGCGGCGGTGGACGAGGCCATGGCGGTGATCGAGACCAGCGAGGGCATGGAACGCCGCGGGATGATCATGAAGCTGCTGGCCTCGCTGAAGCAGATCTGCAACCACCCCGCGCAGTTCCTGAAGGAGGAGCGGCCCCGCATCCCGCACCGTTCGGGGAAGCTGGCCC
>NZ_JBICVY010000011.1:0-350798 GCF_043199475.1 Streptomyces sp. NPDC048603
GGCCCACGCGCACCAGATCGCTACGCGCTTCTCATTTCTCGGCGGATGCGGGCCGCCGGGGGCCGGACATAGACCGCCAACGATCGCTACGCGCTCCGGTCGGACGGCGGATGCGGGCCGTCGGGAGTGGAGGGGATGGCCTCAGCCACCGACGATGGTGGTCTGCTTCTCCTGCACCGGGTTCTCGTGGGCGTAGCGCACGAGGTCGAGGAAGCGGGGGTCTGCGACTGCCTTCAGCAGTTCCTGACCGGTCACCGGACCGGATGTCGTGATGTCCGTGGACGGGTAGACGGTCAGCGAGACGTCACTGGTCTTGTAGGTGAAGTAGGCGAGGGTGGTCGTGGTCGTCGGTGAGTCGCTGGGCATGAGGTAGGCGGTTGCCTGGAGCCCTCCCGGGAGCGTGGCCTGCTCACATCGGGTGATCCGGGGGTTGTTGGGGCACGGCTTCGTGCGGGAGGGCCCGTCGGACGGGCGTACGTTGAGGAAGACGGGGAAGACCTTGCCGTCCTTGGTGTGGCCTTGGTAGTGGTTCACACGGCCTTCCACCGGCCGGATCAGGCCCACCGCGTCCGGCAGCAGGTCGTCGAGGAGGACGGCCGCCCGCTGCTGGTACGCCTCCAGCCGCTCCCGGTCCGCGGGCGGCAGCGGGGGTGCCTCTCCCTCCCTCGTGGGTTTGATGCGGACCGGCGTACGGTACGGCTCCGGGGTGGGGGAAGGGCTGCTGGTCGTTGTCGGGGAAGCTGCGGGACGCACCTTCGTGGCACCGTCGCTGCCCTGCAGCGCCAAGGAGCCGAAGGCGACTGCTCCGACGACGCAGACGACCGTGGCGGCGATCCCGGCTCGGGCACGCGACTTCCGGCGTCGTCCCTGCACGATCGCGGTGGGGACGAGGTCGTTGACGGTCGGCAGATCCTCCACGGCGTGTTCCATGGCGTCCCTGAGCATCAGGGCGCTCCGGCGGTCGTCTTCGGACGTGTTGTTTCCCATATCGCTCAGCTCCCCGTGACGTAGATGTGTGCCTCGCCCAGCTCGGCGCGCAGCCTGGCCAGGGAGCGTGAGCACTGGCTCTTGACGGTGGACTCGCTGCACCGCATCAGCTGGGCGACGGACTCGACGCTCAGGTCCTCCCAGTACCGGAGCACGACCATGGCCCGGGCCTTGGGCGGCAGACCGGCCAGAGCGGACAACAGGGTCATGCGCAGATCGGCGTGCTCGGGTGCGGGCCGGGGGTCG
This sequence comes from Streptomyces sp. NPDC048603, assembly GCF_043199475.1. Lineage (NCBI taxonomy): Bacteria > Bacillati > Actinomycetota > Actinomycetes > Kitasatosporales > Streptomycetaceae > Streptomyces > Streptomyces sp. NPDC048603. The sequence goes on from NZ_JBICVY010000011.1 coordinate 1,234, forward strand.
GGACGCGAGTGCGCCAGCAGGTCCCGCAGCCGACGCCGCCGCTCAGCCAGATAGGTGCGGGTCAGAACGGTCCTGGCGTACGCCTCGATGTTGTCGGCGGCACTGGCCCGTCGCCAGTACTGGAACAACTTGGCGAGAGTGGTCTGTGTCAGGTCCCGAGCCGTGTCCGCGTCCCCGCACAGCAGGTACGCCGTCCGGTACAGCCGTCTCTGGCTCGCCCGGGCAAAACTCTCGAAGCCGTCTGGCGCTTCGAGATCCCGGCCGTACTCCGGCATCTGCTCTCCTTTCGGGGGCCCCGCCGCAGGGACCCTGTTCTCTCACCCCTCTTCAGAGCGCCGTCCCACCCGAAAGGTTGAAACCGAATTTCCGTCAGCCTGGAGAGATCGTCGTCCGCCCATGATCCGCCCCCACGAGTCCTACCGCCGTCCGGCCGGAGTCCGTGGCGATCGAGGCTGTGCCCGCCCTTCGGCGGCCCGCATCCGCCGTCCGACCGGAGCGCGTAGCGATCGTTGGCGGTCTATGTCCGGCCCCCGGCGGCCCGCATCCGCCGAGAAAGGAGAAGCGCGTAGCGATCTGGTGCGCGTGGGCCGAGCTGGATTACGTAGATCTGATCGACTTCACCGCTGCGTCCGCCCGGATGGGCGGCCGGCCGAGCGGCAGCCGCCGCTCGTGCCCGCCAACGCCCCGGCCAAGGGAGCCTGGGTCCCTCCATGCCATTCCCCCGGGGGCCGCCCGACAGTCCTTGTCGTTCCGGGACGGACGTCGGGGTCAAGGGTGGAGCAAAGCGGAATCGCGAAGCGACGCGACAACGTCGCGCCCTTGACGCCGGCGGCCGGCACGGAATGACACTGGGACTGATGGGCAGCCCCCGGGCGCTCCCAGACGCCGACCAGCCGAAGCCGGCAACCCGACACCCCCGCCCCACCGACCAGTCAGCCTCCGGCCGAGTCCGCCAGCTCCCACACACCCCACACCCTAAACCCCCCACTCGCCCCCAGATGGCTCAGGGTGCGTACACCAGACCGCATCGCCGTCTAGCATCACGACGTGCCGTACGACGACAGCCCCCCGCCCCCGGAGTCCTCTTCCGCCGTGAGCCCGGACCGGCCCTGGTTCGCGCGCCGCTCGACGCTCGCCGTCTGTGCCGCGGCCCTGGCGCCGACGGTCCTGGCCGGCTGGGTGCTCGTACAGGTGACGAGCGGAGGGGGATCCGACGACCAGTCCCCTCCCCAGGTGATGCCCCTGCCGGTCTCCCGCTCCGCCACCCCCTCCGGCCCGACCGACGCCAAGGCAAGCGGAAGCCCCACCACCCCCGCCACCGGCGCGAGCCCGAACGCAAGCGCAAGCCCGAGCCCCAACGCGAGCCCGAACACGAGCTCCGACCCCAACACCCCAGCCGACCCTGCGAACACCACCCCGTCGCCCGGCGGCGGCGCGCCCGCCACCGGCCCGCTCGCCGGCAAGACCGTGGTCATCGACCCCGGCCACAACCCGGGCAACTTCCAGCACTCCCGCGAAATCAACCAGCAGGTGAACATCGGCACCGGGCGCAAGGAGTGCGACACCACCGGCACCACCACCAACTCGGGCTACAAGGAAGCGGAATTCAGCCTGGACGTGTCCCGGCGCATCAAGACCGCGCTCGAAGCCCGTGGCGTCCGCGTCGTGTTCACCCATGCCGCCGAGCGGCCCTTCGGGCCCTGCATCGACGAACGTGCCCGGATCGGCAACCAGCAGAAGGCCGCCGCCGTGGTCTCCGTCCACGCCGACGGCTCCTCCGCCGGCAACCGCGGCTTCCACGTCATCCTCCCGGCACGGGTGAAGGGCGGTGCCGCCGACACGGCCCCGATCGTCGGCCCCTCCCGCGAGCTCGGCGAGCGCATCGTCGGGAACTTCGTCCGCAACACCTCCATGGCACCCTCCAACTACGTCGGTGGCGGTACCGGTTTGGTGGTTCGTGACGATCTCGGAGGTCTCAATCTGTCCACGCAGCCCAAGGTGTTCGTCGAATGCGGCAATATGCGTGACGCCAAGGACGCGGCGCTGCTGACCGATCCGCAATGGAGGCAGCGCGCGGCACAGGGCATCGCGGACGGCATCGTCGGCTTTCTCGGGGGATGAGACAGGGTAGGGATCAGGGGCACCGGGTGCCCCGACCCGCTCGGCCCGGACCCGGGAAACATCCGTACGATGGTCCCCGCCCGCGACCGAGACCGATAAGGACACCTACGAAGTGAACATCCGCTCCCTCACTCGAGGCGACGGCGTGGTGATCGGAGCAGCGGTGCTGCTGTTCATCGCCTCGTTCCTCGACTACTACTCCGCCGAGGTGGATCTCCCCAGCGTCTGGGACACCGACTACTACGGCCTGGCCCTGCCCACGATCTTCCTGGCAGGGTTCGCCGCCGCCGGCCTGATCGTGGCCGCGCGCTTCCTCCCCGAGGGGCGCAACCTCGCGGGGGTCCCGCTGGCCGGCTGGGGCACGGTGCTCGCCGTGTCGTCCGCCTGGGCCGCCGTGTGGGCGCTGCTCCTGGCCCCGGACCGCGTGGACCTCGGCCCCGGCTCGATCATTTCCTTCCTGGCGACCTGGGGCATGGCCTTCGGGGCCCTCGCCGGGCCGAAGATCGCGGCGCTGAACGCCCCGCTCGTGTCCGCCCCGGCCCCCGGTGCGCACCCGCAGTACGGCGCCCAGCCCGGCCAGCAGCTCGGCCAGCCCGGTGCCGGCTACGGATACCCCGGCGGCCAGCAGCCCTACGGCTCCACCCCGCAGCCGGTGCCCCCGTACGGCGGCCAGGACCACACCCCGGCGCCCGCGCCGGTGCCGGGCCCGCAGGACGCCCAGCCGATGCAGGAGCCCGCTCCGGTGCCGGCCGGGGACTTCACCCCGTTCTGGTTCGCGGTGCCGGTGGCCCGCCCCCTCTTCCCGGAGGACGGCTCCCCCACCCCGATGGCCGAACTCGCCCCCGGTACCTGGTACCTGGCGGTGGAGCAGCGCGGTGCCGCGCTGGTGGCCCAGACCCAGGACGGCCGCCGCGGCGTCCTGAACGACACCTCGGGCATTCAGCGAGGCTGACGGCTCAGCGCGACTGACGGCGCAGCACCTTCCGAGCAACACCCCGCAACGGCCCCTTGCCACTTCCGGCAAGGGGCCGTTGCCTTTACAGTCGGCCCGAACAGCAAGCTGATGCATCGTCAGAAATACTTGCCACGTCGCCCCTTGGGGAGGATCTTCGCGAAGATTTCGCGAAGATCCCGCAAAGGCCCCAAGGGTGACCGGTACAGGTCTCGCACAGGTTTCGGCCAAGGCACATCACCAAGGGAGGGGACTGAAGTCCATGCGCCTCGGACTCGCACTCGGCTACTGGGGCCGCGGCCCCGTCCCCGGTCACCTCGACCTCGCCACCGAGGCCGAGCGCCTCGGCTACCACTCCGTCTGGACGGCGGAGGCCTGGGGGTCGGATGCCTTCACCCCGCTCACCTGGATCGCCGCCCACACCTCCCGGATCCGGCTCGGCACCGCCATCGCCCAGATGGCCGCCCGCAGCCCCACCGCCACCGCCATGCAGGCCCTGACCCTGGACCACCTGTCCGGCGGCCGGATGATGCTCGGGCTGGGTCTGTCCGGCCCGCAGGTGGTCGAGGGCTGGTACGGCCGCCCGTTCCCCGCCAGCCCGCTCACCGCGACCCGCGAGTACGTCGACGTCATCCGACAGGTGCTGCGGCGCGAGGCACCGGTCACGCTCGACGGCCGCTTCCACACCCACCCCTACACCGGGCCGGACGGCACCGGTCTGGGAAAGGCGCTCAAGCCGATCACTCATCCGCTCCGCCCGGACCTGCCGGTCCTGCTCGGCGCCGAGGGCCCGAAGAACATCGCCCAGACCACCCGGATCGCGGACGGCTGGCTGCCGCTCTACTGGTCCCCCACCCGCACCGACGTCTACCAGGCCTCGCTGGCGGACCTCCCCGACGGCTTCGTGATCGCCCCCATGGCCCGTGCCAAGGTGTGCGACGACGTCGCCGAGGGGCTGCTCCCGGTGAAGGCGATGCTCGGCTTCTACATCGGCGGCATGGGCCACGCGGCCCGCAACTTCCACGCCGACCTGATGGCGCGCATGGGATACGAGGCGGAGGCCCGCCGCATCCAGGACCTCTTCCTGGCCGGCCGCAAGCAGGAAGCCGTCCTGGCGGTCCCCGACGCCTTCGCCGACGAGATCTCGCTGGTCGGCCCGCGGGAGCGGATCGCCGAGCGGCTCGAACTGTGGCGCAAGGGTCCGGTGACGGACCTGCTGGTCACGGCACCGGACCCGCACACCCTCCGCGTCCTGGCGGAGCTCAACACCTGACCCGCCGATCGGCACCCGTTCGACCGCAACACGGTGCGGTCACGCCATGACGCCGCGCAATCGCGTGCTCCGCCTGATGAGATCTTCTCCTGGTCAGGGCTCGGGGACGTCTCCTGTTGTCATTTTCGCCACCAAGCCCGCCTATAGTCCTGAGCCGTGAGTTCAGGCAAGAGCCGTTTCGGCCACCACACGGGAGCGTTGCTGCTGGCAACACTCTTCGCCGTGGTGTTTGCCGTGTTCGCGATGCACTCCCTGACCACACAGCAAGCCCACAGCTGCCACACCGCCGCGTTGCCGCTCATCGGCACGGCGGACGAGAACCCGCACGCTCACACGGACGTCACCTCCGGGAACGTCGCCCCCGGGGACGCCACCCGAACACCGGACAGCCCGGTCGGCGAATCCCCCCACGACCACGGCCACGACCACGACCACGGCGGAACCGCGGAGACCTGCCTGGCGCTGCTGTGCGTCGTCGCCGCCCTGCTCGCTCTCGCCCTCGGGCGCGGGCCCTCCGAGCGTGTCCTCTATGTGCTCAGCCGAGGGGCAGCATCCGCGCACGGCCGGCTCAGCCGCACCGGCGCTCCACCGCGCCTCCACCAACTTTCGGTCCTGCGCTGCTGAGAGCCGCACCAGTGGCACGCCCGCACCACCGGTGCCGGCGTGGCTTCTGCCTGCTCTCACACGCCAAGATCCGAAAGGCCCAACCCGCATGACCACCCTTCTCGAGCCGGAGCACCGGACTCCCGCCTCGAAGCCGCGCCGCCTCGCCTTCGACAAGAAGGCTCTCCCGGCTCGCTACAGCGGCCAGATGCTCTACTTCATGGGCGCCGCCCTCATCGCCGGTGCCGTCGTCCACTACCCGATCGATCCGTCGCTGTACACGATCATCTGCGTCGTCGGCGCCTTCGTGTTCCTCCTCGGCACCATCGTCAACGAGTTCGTGCTGGCCGACGAGCGGCCGGTGCTGAGCCAGGCGGTCTCGCTGGTCGCGTTCTCCCTGCTGCTGTCCTTCGGTGTCGGCATGGTCGGCGGCGGCATCCAGCACTTCGAGCAGTTCCCCGAGCGCAGCGCCTGGATGACCCCCATAGGCCTGCTCATGTCGTACGTCGCGTTCGTCGCCAAGGACTCCAAAGGCCGCTGGCGGCACCTCGTCAGCCCGTTCGCGGCAGGTGTCGTCGTCGTCTCGGCCCTCGTCTGGCTGGGCATGACCGCTCTCGCCGGCACCATCAGCTCCGGAGGCCACAGCCACGACCAGGGCTCCACGACCAAGGCCCCGGCAGAACAGAGCCAGACTCCCGCTGAGCAGGAGCAGGCTCCCGTTGAGCAGGAGCACCCGGCCAAGGCGCCCACGAAGTCGCCTGTCAAGGCGCCCACCAAGTCGCCCGTCAAGTCGCCCGCCAAGTCGACAGAGGACGGCCACACGTCCCACGGCCACTGAACAGCCCCGGCGGGGCCGGGTGTCCGGCCCCGCCGGGACAGGGGTGGCCGGACACCCGGCGGTCAGCCGCCGAGCTGGGAGAGGCTCGGGACCTGGTCGGTGACCGGTGCGCCCGCGCCCTTGCCCGCGTCCTTCACGCCGTTGATGACGTCCTCGAACGAGCTGATGTCGGCATCGCCCGCCTCGCCCTTGCGCAGCTTGGTGCCCAGGTTCTTGAGGGACTCCACGCCCGCCGTCAGCGGGGCCACCGCCTTGGACAGCAGCGGGTCGCCCTGCGCGTTCCGGATCGCCGCCTTCAGCCGGTTGTACGCGAACGCGCCCGCGAGACCCGCCTTGACGAGGGTGAAGGTGCGCCCCTTGGCGCCCTTCTTGAACTTGCCCTCCCGGTACGGCTTGATGATCCACTGGTACGTCGCCCCGGCCGCGAGTCCGGCGTTGGCCACGAAGCGCGCCTTCGCGAACTTCTGCCGCTCGGCGGAGGTGGTCGGCGTGGGCTCGGGCTGGGCGGGTATCGCCGCCTCCACGAGGCCCACCGTCTCCGGCAGGGCCACCGCCCCTGCCAGGGCGGCCGCCTGCGCCAGCGCCGCCTGTACCTGCACGGCCTCGGACGCCGGTGACGGCTCCGCGTACCCCGCCGCGGTGACGGCCCGGAACACTTCGCCGCCCCGGCCCCTGGCTCCGTCCGGACCTCCGATCGCGCTGCCGCACCCGGTGGCTCCGGCCAGCAGCGCGGAGGACAGCGTCAGTGCCGTCAGGGCGTGACCGAATCGCCTGGATCGAATGGTTCCGTGGTTCGACATGGACACGGTTTCCTCCAGGGGAGTGAGGTGTCCTCCGCAGCGTCGCCCGGCCGCCCGGGTGACGCCACTCGGGCCACCCGTTCGGCCTCCCCCGGTGGCGCGGGAGCGGATCCGCCGTGCATCATCCGCTCCGCACGTCCGCCCCGGAAGCTAGGCGCAGCAGGAGGGGTCCAGCCCCACCGGCAGCCGTTCGCCCCCGAAGACCGCCGTCGTCGCCTCGTCGCCGCCCAGCGCGGCCACGGCGAGCAGCAGCGACCCCGCGGTCCAGGCGGTCTTCTCGACCGGCCAGACCGCCCGGTCCTCGAAGACGTAGCCCGTCCAGTACATGCCGTCCTCGTCGCGCAGGTGCGTGATGGACCGCAGGATCTCCAGCGCCCGGTCGGACTCCCCCATCGCCCACAGGGTCAGCGCGAGTTCGCAGCTCTCGCCGCCGGTGACCCAGGGGTTCGGCAGCACGCAGCGCACGCCCAGCCCGGGGACGACGAACTCCTCCCAGCGCTCCTCGATGCGCGCCTTGGCCCCGGCGCCGGTGAGCGCCCCGCCCAGGACCGGGTAGTACCAGTCCATCGAGTAGCGGTTCTTGTCGAGGAACCGCTCCGGGTGGCTGCGTATCGCGTGGCCCAGGGCGCCCGCGGCCAGCTCCCAGTCGGGCTGGGCCTCCTCGCGGTGGTCGGCGATGGCCAGGGCGCAGCGCAGGGCCTGGTGGATGGAGGAGGAGCCGGTGAGCAGGGCGTCGGTGACGACCGTGCCGTCGGCCTCCCGCTTCCAGCCGATCTCCCCGCCGGGCTGCTGGAGGGCGAGGACGAACTCGACGGCCGCGTAGACGGCCGGCCACATCCGGTCCAGGAAGGTGTCGTCCCCGGTGGCCAGGTAGTGGTGCCAGACGCCGACGGCTATGTAGGCGGTGAAGTTGGACTCCTTGCCGGCGTCCTGCGGCTGGTCGGTGTCCACGCCCGCGGGGCGGTCGGCGTAGGCCGCGTACCAGGAGCCGTCGGGGTTCTGGTGCCGGGCCAGCCAGTCGTAGGCGCGCTCGGCGGCCTCGTGCTCGCCGGCGGCGTCCAGTGCCATGGCGGCCTCGGTGTGGTCCCACGGGTCCAGGTGGTGTCCGCGGAACCACGGGATGGCTCCGTCCGCCCGCTGGACGGCGAGGATGCCGGCCACCGTGGCCTCGGCCTGGTCTGCCGTCAGCACGCCGGGCAGGACGAGGTGTTCGGTGCGCCGGGGCGTGCTCACCGGTCCTCCGCCGGGGCCGCCGCGGCGACCGGGAGGTGGGGCTTGGTGGCGTAGGCGACGAAGCTCTTGCCGATGAGGGGGTTCAGCGCCTGCTCGGCGAGCCGGGTGGCGAGGGGCTTCTTCATGATGTCCCAGACCAGCAGCTTGTGGTACGCGCGGACCGGCAGGGCCTTGTCGTTGTCCACGCCGAAGGCGCACTTGAGCCACCAGTACGGGGAGTGCAGGCCGTGCGCGTGGTGGGTGCCGTACGGCTTGAGGCCGGCGGCCTTCATCTTGCCGAGCAGCTCCTCCGCCCGGTAGATGCGGATGTGACCGCCCTCGACCTCGTGGTAGGCGTCGGAGAGGGCCCAGCAGATCTTCTCCGGCCCGTACCGGGGCACGGTGATCGCGATGCGGCCGCCCGGCTTGAGCACCCGCACCATCTCGGCGAGCACGCCCTTGTCGTCGGGGATGTGCTCCATCACCTCGGAGATGATGACCACGTCGAAGGACTCGTCGGGGAAGGGCAGCGCGAGGGCGTCGCCCTCCATGGCGGTGGCGGTGGCCCCGGCCGGTGCCTCGCCGGCCTCCTTCATCGCCGCGAACCACTTGGCGACCTCGCGGATCTCCTCGCCGTTGCGGTCCAGCGCGACCACCTGGGCGCCGCGCCGGTAGCACTCGAAGGCGTGCCGGCCTGCGCCGCAGCCCAGATCGAGCACACGGTCACCGGGGGCGAGCGGGAACCGGGAGAAATCGACGGTCAGCACGAGGTCCTGCCTTCGCGGTCGAGGGGGTGGGGCGGGTGGTGAAGGTCTGGGCGACGTTCTGGGTGGCGCGGGTGGCACGAGTGGCGCGGGTCGCACGAGTGGCGCGGATGGCACAGGTGGCACGAGTGGCGCGAGTGGAGCCGGCGGTTCTTCACGTCGTACGGGTCACCGGGCGTCGCGGGCGGTACGGGTGGCGCCGGCACCACGGACGCCGCCGGCGCTGCGGGCGATCGCGGCACGGTAGTGCGCGACGGTGCCCTCCGCGGCCTTGGCCCAGGTGAACCGGGACAGCACCCGGTCCCGGCCGGCCGCGCCGAGCCGGGCGCGCAGTCCGGCGTCGCCCAGCAGCCGGCCGAGCGCCCCGGCGAGGGCGTCGGCGTCGCCGGGCGGCACGGCCAGGCAGGTCTCCCCGTCCGCTCCGGCGACCTCGGGGATGGCACCGCCGGTGGTGGCGACCAGCGGGGTGCCGGTGGCCATGGCCTCGGCGGCGGGCAGCGAGAAGCCCTCGTAGAGGCTGGGGACGCAGGCGATCTGGGCGCCGCGGACCAGGTCCACGAGTTCGCGGTCGGTGATGCCCTTGACGAACTCGACGGCGTCCTGGAGTCCGTGGGTCTCCACGGCCCGGGCGACCGGTCCGCGTTCGGGGCGCTTGCCGACCACGACGAGGTGGGCGTCGGGCCGTTCGGTGCGGAGCTTGGCGAGTGCCTCGACGAGGTGGACGAGGCCCTTGAGCGGGACGTCGGCGCTGGAGGTGGTGACGATCCGGCCCGGGACCTCGGCGACGGACGGGTCGGGGGACCACAGGTCGGTGTCGGCGCCGATGTGCACGACGTGGATGCGGTCCTCGTTCACGCCGAGGTCCTCGATGATCTCCTGCCGGGAGGAGCCAGAGACGGTGAGCACGGAGGGCAGGCGGCGGGCGACCCGCTTCTGCATGCGGGTGAAGCCGTACCAGCGGCGCACGGAGGCCCGCTTCTTGCGGTCCGGGGCGGCGGCCAGGTCGAGCCTGCGGTCCACCGTGATGGGGTGGTGGATGGTGGTGACCAGCGGGGCGCCGAGGCCGGCCAGCAGGCCGTAGCCGAGGGTCTGGTTGTCGTGGATGACGTCGAACTCGCCCGCGCGGGCGGCCAGGTGGCGGCGGGCGCGGAGGGAGAAGGTCAGCGGCTCGGGGAAGCCGCCGGTCCACATGGTGCCGACCTCCAGGAGGTCGATCCAGTCCCGGTACTCCTCGCGTCGCGGGGTGCGGAACGGGTCGGGCTGGCGGTAGAGGTCCAGGCTGGGCAGTTCGGTGAGCGTCGCGCCCTCGTCGAGCACGGGATACGGCTGTGCGCCGATCACCTCGACGGAGTGGCCCAGTTTGACCAGTTCGCGCGAGAGGTGGCGGACATATACGCCCTGGCCACCGCAGAACGGGTTCCCTTTATAGGTGAGGAGCGCGATGCGCAGCGGACGGTCGCCGTCGGCGGCGACACCCGCAAAAGGGCTCGTCACCATGGCCTCAGCGGTCACTCTCGGCCCCCTTCATCCCTGCACTTTCGCCGGAGCGTAACCGCTCGGATAATGTAGAACAAGTTTCAGACTTGATCCGTCAAGGAGATTGAATCTACCGGTCGGAAACCACACCGTAAGAGGCGGAGCAGGTGATTCGCGCCACGGCGCCCGCCCCTGAGATGCTGGCCCCCGGCCCAGTCCAGAACGGCGCGAAAAGAGCCGCCTGAACCAATCGGAACGGCTCGGAACGGGACAACGGGACATATGACAGCGGAAGCCAAGGCCGTCACCACTCCGGCGTCCCCGCCGCTGACGGAGCGCCAGGAGGCGCGTCGCCGCCGGATCCTGCACGCGAGCGCGCAGCTCGCCAGCCGCGGCGGGTTCGACGCCGTCCAGATGCGGGAGGTCGCCGAGTCCTCCAGCGTCGCCCTCGGCACGCTGTACCGCTATTTCCCCTCCAAGGTGCACCTGCTCGTGGCCACGATGCAGGACCAGCTGCAGCACATGCACACGACGCTGCGGAAGCGGCCGCCGGCGGCCGAGGAGCCGGCGGCGCGGGTGGCCGAGACCCTCATGCGGGCGTTCCGCGCCCTGCAGCGCGAGCCGCACCTGGCCGACGCCATGGTCCGCGCGCTGACCTTCGCGGACCGGAGCGTGAGCCCCGAGGTGGACACCGTGTCCCGGCTGACCACGGCGATCATCCTGGACGCGATGGGGCTGGACGCCCCGCCGACCGCGGAACAGCTGTCGGCGGTCCGGGTGATCGAGCACACCTGGCACTCGGCGCTGATCACCTGGCTGTCGGGGCGCGCGTCGATCGCCCAGGTGAAGATCGACATCGAGACGGTGTGCCGCCTGATCGACCTGACGGCCCCGCCGGCGCCCGCGCCGGAGGCCGCGACTCCGCCGGCCACGGCCCGGTCCCGGGAAAAGTCCGGTTCCTGACCCCGGCGAACGCCCCGCCCGCGCCGGCGAGACGCCCCTAGCGCTCGCGGTCGCGGTCGCGGTCGCGGTCGCCCAGCTTGTCCAGCAACGCCATCTCCTCGTCGGTGAACTGCTTCTCGCAGGCGAGTTCGGTCGCGGTGAGCTGGATCGAGGACCAGCCGTCGAAGCCGGCCCGCCGGGCGAACAGGGTCCAGCCGTTCTTGCCGAACCGGACCTGGGTGAAGTCACCGCCCCGGCCGACCGGCGTCGCCGTGCGGTCGGTCTGCGTCCAGCCGCGCCCGGTCAGCGCGGTCACCGCCGCCTCGAACTGCGCGGCGTCCGGGCCGGGCGCGGACGGGGAGCCCCCTCCTTCCCCCAGGGTCACCATGCAGTTCAGCATCCGGCCCAGCAGGTCCCGCTCGTGTGCCGTGAACTCCGCGGCCTTGCCCGACGGCAGGACCGTCGGCAGCGCCTCCGGTTCGGCGACCCCGGCCGCGACCGCCGCGGCCCGGAGGTCTGCTTCCACGGCCTGGCGGCCGGACACCCCGGCGGGCGGGGCCGGAGCCCCGCCGCCCGGGGTGGCACCGGCCGAGGGCGAGACCCCCGGCAGCGGCGAAGCCGCGGCAACGGCTCCGGCTCCGGCTCCGGCTCCGGGGTGCGGCTCCCCGCATCCGGCCACCATCAGTACCGCCCCGGCAGCGGCCAGGACCGCCCACCGCCCCGTCCCGCGCATGACGTCCCTCGTGTTCGCAGCGCCGGCGGACACGGTTCGTCCTGCGGTCGCCCGGGGAGTGTCACACACGGCGGCGGACCAGGACCGCCCGGGCCCGGCCGCCGGGTGCGCGACCTACTCCTCCGGCGGGAACACCGGTTCGCCGGAGCCCTGGAGGGTGATCATGATGGCTTCGACGGGGCAGCCTTCCGCCGCCGCGAGGACGCCCTCGTTGGCGTCCGTCTCCGCCGCCGCGGGGTGGGACTGCCGGGCCGAGTCCAGCGTGAACCCCTCCGGGGCGTGGTTCACGCACATGCCGGAGCCGATGCAGACGCCCCGGTCGACCTCCACGTGCCAGCGGTCGCCCATCAGGCACCGGCCTCCGGCCCGGCCGCCGGGGGCGCGTACCCCGCGGGCAGGTGGATCATCTTGTGCTCCAGGTACTCGCTCAGGCCCTCCGGCCCGAACTCCCGCCCCACACCGCTGCTCTTGTAACCGCCGAACGGCCCGAGCATGTCCAGGCTGAAGGTGTTCACGTTGTACGTGCCCGTGCGGATCCGCCGCGCGAAGTCGATGCCGTGCTCCACGTCGCCCGTCCACACGCTGCCGCTCAGCCCGAAGTCGGAGTCGTTGGCGATCCGCGCCGCCTCCGCCTCGTCCCCGTACGGCAGCAGGCAGACCACCGGCCCGAAGATCTCCTCCCGGGCGATCCGCATGGAGTTGTCCACGCCGCCGAACAGCGTGGGCTCCACGTACCAGCCGCGCTCCAGCCCGGCCGGCACCCCGCCGCCCGTGAGGACCTTCGCTCCCTCCTCCTGCCCGATCCCGATGTAGTCGAGCGAGCGCCGCTGCTGCCGCTTCGCGACCAGCGGGCCGATCTGCGTGGCCGGGTCCAGCGGGTCGCCGACCACCTGGGCGCGGACCGCCGCCACCAGCGCCTCGGCCACCTCGTCGTAGCGGCTGCGCGGGGCCAGGATGCGGGTCTGGGCCACGCACGCCTGACCGTTGTTCATCCAGGCCGACTGGATCAGGCCGGGCACGGCCGCGGCCAGGTCGGCGTCCGGCAGCACCACCGCCGCGGACTTGCCGCCCAGTTCCAGCGTGACCCGGGTCAGGTTGCGCGCCGCGACCTCCATGACGCGCTTGCCGGCCGCGACGGAGCCGGTGAAGGACACCTTGTCCACGCCCGGGTGCCCGACCAGGTACTCGCTCACCTCCCGGTCCGCCGGGAGGATCGACAGCACGCCCTCGGGCAGCCCCGCCTCACGGGCGATGTCGGCCAGGATGTACGAGTCCAGCGGGGACTCCGGCGAGGGCTTGAGGATCACCGTCGAGCCGCTCAGCAGGGCCGGTGCCAGCTTCGCCGCCGCCACGAACTGCGGCACGTTCCACGGGATCACCGCCGCGACCACGCCCACCGGCTCGCGCCGGACCAGGATCGGCCCGAGCGCCCCGGTCCGGTGCTCCTCGTACGGGAAGTCGCGGGCCACCGTGATCGCGGCGTCGTAGACCATCATCGGGCCCAGCGCCTGGGCGAGCACGCTCCAGGAGTACGGGGAGCCGTTCTGCGAGCTGATGGACCGGGCGATCTCCTCGTGCCGCACGGCGATGGCGTCCTTGATGCGGGTGACCACGGCGACCCGCTCCTCCAGCGGGAGCCGGGGCCAGGGCCCCTCGTCGAAGGCCCGCCGGGCGGCGGCGACCGCTCGGTCGACGTCCTCCCGCGAGGCGTGCGGGACACGGCCGATGACCTGCTCGGTGTGCGGGGAGACGACCTCGATGGTGTCGCTGCCCAGCGGATCGGTCCACTCCCCGCCGATGAACAGCTTTCCGTGTTCCACGAGCTCGGTCATGGCTGATGCCTCCTGCGCTGCCTGCGACGCCCACCCTGACGGTATTTCAGAACGATTCAGAACTGATACCAGTTCTAGTTCCAGGAGTCCACGCTCAGGACAGAAGTGCGACAGGAGATCCAATGCGGCGCCAACAGGTGCGCGAGATGGTCGACTTGGGCTACTACTGATGACTGGAACAAGTTCTCGTGACCGTACGAGCCGAAAAGGGGATGGGGGACCCATGACAGACGTCTCAGACGTGTCGGAGGTGTCGGAGGTGTCGGAGGTGTCAAAGGTGTCAAAGGTGCCAGAGGCAGCAGGGACGCCGGGGACACCAGGGGCATCGCCGGCGCCTCCTCAGGTGACCGACCACGGCGGCGGAGTCCACTCCCTCAAGGTCCCCATCCCCGACAACCCCCTGGGACACACCCTCGTCCACGTCCTCGACACCGACCGCGGCCCGGTCCTCGTCGACACCGGCTGGGACGACCCCGCCTCCTGGGACACCCTGGCCGCCGGCCTCGGCGCCCTCGGCATCCCCGTCTCCGGCATCCACGGCGTGGTCATCACCCACCACCACCCCGACCACCACGGCCTGTCCGGCCGGGTCCGGGAGGCATCCGGCTGCTGGATCGCCATGCACCCCGCCGACACCGAGATCGTCCAGCGCACCCGCAGCGCCGAACCGGGCACCTGGTACGACTACCTCGCCGACAAGCTCGCCACCGCCGGCGCACCCGAGGAGCACCTCGCCCCGCTGCGCGCCGCCCGCGAGGCGGGCAGGCTGCGGACGCCGCCCGGACTGCGCGCCGCGATCCCCGACCGGGACATCGTCCCCGGCGAGCTGCTGCCGCTGGCCGGCCGCCGGCTCCGCGCGGTCTGGACCCCCGGCCACACCCCCGGCCACGTCTGCCTGCACCTGGAGGAGCAGCACCCGGCGAACCTGCCCGGCAACGGCCGCCTCTTCTCCGGCGACCACCTCCTCCCCGGCATCACCCCGCACATCGGCCTGTACGAGGCCCCCGACGAGCACGGCGTCACCCGGACCACCGACCCGCTGGGCGACTACCTCGACTCCCTCGAACGCATCGGCCGGCTCGCCCCCGCCGAGGTGCTCCCCGCCCACCAGCACTCCTTCACCGACGCCCCGGAACGGGTCCGGCAGCTCCTCGCCCACCACGAGGAACGCCTCACCGGACTGCACCGGCTGCTGGACGCCGAACCGCTCACCCCCTGGGGCCTGGCCGAGCGGATGGAGTGGAACCGGCCCTGGGAACAGATCCCGTACGGCTCCCGCAACATCGCCGTCTCGGAGGCCGAGGCGCACCTGCGCCGACTGGTGAAGCTGGGGCGCGCGGAGGCGGTCCCGGGCTCCTCCCCGGTGACGTACCGGGCGGTGTGACCGGCATGAGGAGTGACGTACCGAACGGTATGAGGGGGCGGGTGCGCTCAGGGGAGGGCCGGTAGAGTGAGCGGGTCGTCAACGCTTTCGTACGGGGGGAAGCCGGTGGGAATCCGGCGCTGACCCGCAGCCGTGACCCGACCCGCCGGCCTTGCCGCCGGGCGCCGGGAAGCCGGAATGCCCCGTGCCGGAAGGGTGGCCGGCACCGTCGAGGTCAACGGAGCCGGAGCACGGCGGCGCCTGCAGGGGCGCGCGCCCGCCTCCCGCTCCCCTGCAGAAGAGGCACCCGCCCCGTCATGAACGTCCGCCGCAGCGCCGCCACGCTCGCCGCCTCCGCCGCGCTGTGCGCGGCCGCCGCCCCCGCCGCCCTCGCCGCGCCGTCCCCCTCTCCGTCCCCGGTGGTCATACCCTCCGGCCTGTACGGCACCGCCGACCCGACCTACGACGGCGTCTTCCGCCAGTCGCTGGCCTTCGTCGCGCAGCACACGGCAGGGGTGAAGCCCGCGCCGCAGGCGGTGGCCTGGCTGACCGGCCAGCAGTGCGCGAACGGCGGCTTCGCCTCGTTCCGCCCGGACCCCGCCAAGGCGTGCGACGCCTCCACCGTGCTCGACTCCAACGCCACCGCGGCGGCCGTGCAGGCGCTGACCGCGCTCGGCGGCCACGAGACAGAGGTGAAGAAGGCCACGGACTGGCTGAAGTCGGTCCAGAACGACAACGGCGGCTGGAGCTACAGCCCCGGCGGCGCGATGGACTTCGGTACGGACGCCAACTCGACCGGCATCGTGGCCGGCGCGCTCGCGGCCGCCGGAGAGAAGCCCGCCGAGCTCAAGTCGAAGGCGGGCAAGACCGCCTACGACGCGCTGCGCGGCCTCCAGGTGGCGTGCGCGGAGGAGGGCTTCTCCAAGGAGGCCGACCTCGGCGCGTTCGCGTTCCAGCCGGACAAGTCGGGCAAGCTCATCGCCAACGCGGACGGTACCGCCGCGGCGGTGCTGGGCGTGCTCGGCAAGGGCATGGTCGTGGCGGCCCCGGCCGCCGACCAGCCGGTGGGCCCGAACCCGGTCTCCTGCGAGGCGGGCGGCGCGAAGGACCCGGCGCAGGCGGCGGCGGGCGGCGCGGGCTACCTGAGCCGCACCATGGCCGCCTCCGGCGACCACCTGATGTCGGCGATGCCCGGCGCCACCGACCAGCCGGACTTCGGCAACACCGCCGACGCGGTGGTCGCGCTGGCCGCCGCGGGCCACAAGCAGGCCGCGGCGAAGCCGCTGGCCTGGCTGCAGCAGAACGCCGCCGCCTGGGCGAAGACGGCCGGTCCGGCCGCGTACGCCCAGCTGGTCCTGGCCGCGCACGCGGGCGGCGCCGACCCGCGGGCGTTCGGCGGCACCGACCTGGTGGCGGGCCTGAACGCCCAGGGCCCGGCCCCGGCCTCGGCCCCGACGAAGGCCACCGGCGGCATGCCGTCGAAGGACGAGAACGAGGAGAAGGACTCGGGCTCGGGCTCGGCCCTGTGGTGGACGGTGGGCGCCGGTGCGGCCGCCGGCGTCGGCATCGGCATCCTGCTGAGCGGCCGCCGGAAGAAGCAGCAGCCGTGAGGCGGGGGGCCTCCGCCGCGTCCCTGCTGCTCGCCGGGGTCCTCGCCGTCCTCACCGTCCTCGTCGCCGGGCCCGCCGCTCACGCCGCGGGCTACCGCTACTGGTCGTTCTGGGACGGCGCCGCGGACGGCGGCTGGTCGTACGCGACGCTCGGGCCCTCGGCGGCCCGCCCGGCGGACGGCTCCGTGCAGGGCTTCCGCTTCGTGGTGAGCAAGGACGCCTCGGCGGAGGTCGCCAAACCCCGGGCCGCGGCGGACTTCGCCGCGATCTGCGCGTCGACGCCGGCCGCGGCCGGCAAGAAGCGGGTGGCCGTGGTCATCGACTTCGGCCTCCCGTCGGACGCCCCCTCGGGCGAGACCCCGCCGCAGGACGCGCCGCGCACGGCCTGCGCCCGGCTGGACCGTGCCGGTACGGCGGCGGAGGCCCTGGCCTCGGTGGCCAAGCCGCTCCGTTACGACAGTACGGCCTTGCTGTGCGCGATCTCCGGCTACCCCCGCCAGGGCTGCGGCGAGCAGGTCGCGAACACGCCCCCGAAGCCCACGGACCAGCCCACCGCCCCGACCGTCGCACCGACCGGCGCGCAGTCCCCGGCACCGACGTCCGCGGAACCGGCCGCCGAGGACTCCGGCTCCGGCCCCTCCCTCGGCCTGCTCGCAGGCATCGCCGCGATCCTCGCCCTGGGCACGGCCGCCCTCGTGCGGTCCCGCCGCCGCACCCGATGACCCCCGAGCACGACCCGACGGCCGCCACCGAACCGGCTGAGTCCCAGGCGGCCGAGTCCGCGGCGGCCATCCCCGACGCAGCCGCCACCCAACCGGACACGGCCGCCCCGGACGCGGCCCCATCGGCCACCGACCGGCCCGCGGCCGCCGACGGCGCGGTACCGCCCACCGGGGCCACCCGCGCCGGTCCCACGGCCCGCACGGGTGCTGCGGGTGGGAACACCGCCCGGCCGCAGGCCGGGCGCACCCCCGACGAAGCCGCACCCGACGCGACCGCAGCCCCGGCCCCACCTGCGCCCCGTACGCCCGCACGGGCAACCGCAGACCCCGCGCGCGGGGCCTCGTACCGACGGACGCGCTCCAACCAGCGGAGCCGGAGGCGGAGCTGGGCCGCTCCGGAGGCGACCCGCGCCAACGCCCTGCACGCGGGCGCGTGGTGGCTGTGGGCGCTCGGCCTCGCCACCGCCGCCTCGCGCACCTCCAACCCCCTCCTCCTCGGCCTGATCGTCGCCGTCGCCGGCTACGTCGTCGCCGCCCGCCGCGAGACCACCGCCCCCTGGGCACGCTCCTACTCCGCCTTCATCAAGCTCGGCCTGGTCGTGCTCGCCCTCCGCCTCGCCTTCTCCGTACTCCTCGGCTCCCCGATCCCCGGCACCCACGTCCTCTTCACCCTCCCCGAGGTGCCGCTGCCCGACTGGGCACAGGGCATCCGGTTCGGCGGCCGGGTCACCGCCGAACAGCTGGTCTTCGCCTTCTACGACGGCGCCAAGCTGGCCGCCCTCCTCGTCTGCATCGGCGCCGCCAACTCCCTCGCCAACCCGGCCCGCCTGCTCAAGTCGCTCCCGGCCGCGCTCTACGAGGCCGGCGTCGCCGTCGTCGTGGCCATGACCTTCGCGCCGAACATGGTCGCGGACGTGGCCCGCCTCCGCCGGGCCCGCCGCCTGCGCGGACGCCCGACCGGCGGCATCCGCGCCATCGCCCAGATCGGCCTGCCCGTCCTGGAGGGCGCGCTCGAACGCTCCGTGGCCGTCGCCGCCTCCATGGACGCCCGCGGCTACGGCCGCACCGCCGCGGTCCCGCCCGCCGTGCGCCGCACCACCACCGTCCTCACCCTCGGCGGCCTGATCGGCATGTGCGCCGGCACGTACGGGCTGCTCGCCGCCGCGGGCGCCGCGTACGGCCTGCCCGTGCTGCTCGGCGGCCTCGTCCTGGCCCTGGCCGGACTCCGCCTCGGCGGCCGGCGCAGCGTCCGCACCCGCTACCGGCCCGACCGCTGGGGCCCTCGGTCCTGGCTGGTCGCGGGCTCGGGCGCGGCGGTCGCCGCCCTGATGATCCACGCCTCGGCCGTCGCCCCGGCCGCCCTGAAGCCGGGCGTGGTACCGCTGGTCGCCCCCGGCCTGCCGCTCTGGCCCGCCGCCGCCGTCCTGATCGGCCTGCTCCCCGCCTTCGTGGCGCCCGTACCGCCGAAGGAGGCGTCGTAACCCGTGATCCGCTTCGAGCAGGTCTCCATCTCCTACGACGGCGCACCCGCGCCCGCGC
Organism: Streptomyces sp. NPDC048603; assembly: GCF_043199475.1. Lineage (NCBI taxonomy): Bacteria > Bacillati > Actinomycetota > Actinomycetes > Kitasatosporales > Streptomycetaceae > Streptomyces > Streptomyces sp. NPDC048603. The sequence goes on from NZ_JBICVY010000011.1 coordinate 20,014, forward strand.
TCGACGACGCCGACCTGACGATCCCGGAGGGCGAGCTCACCCTCCTCGTCGGCCCCTCCGGGGTCGGCAAGTCCACGCTCCTCGGCGCGGTCTCCGGCCTGGTCCCGCACTTCACCGGCGGCACCCTGCGCGGCCGGGTCACGGTCGCCGGGCGGGACACCCGCACCCACCGGCCGAGGGAGCTCGCGGACGTGGTCGGCACGGTCGGCCAGGACCCGCAGGCCCATTTCGTGACGGACACCGTCGAGGACGAGCTGGCGTACGGCATGGAGTCACTGGGGCTGCCGCCCGGCGTCATGCGCCGCCGGGTGGAGGAGACCCTGGACCTGCTCGGCCTGAACGAACTCCGTGACCGGCCGCTCACCACCCTCTCGGGCGGCCAGCAGCAGCGGGTGGCGATCGGCTCCGTACTGACCGCGCACCCGAAGGTGCTGGTGCTGGACGAGCCCACGTCCGCCCTGGACCCGGCGGCTGCCGAAGAGGTCCTGGCGGTGCTCCAGCGGCTGGTGCACGACCTGGGCACCACGGTGCTGATGGCAGAGCACCGCCTGGAGCGCGTGGTGCAGTACGCCGACCGCCTGCTGCTGCTGGAGGCCCCGGGCACACCCCCCGTTCTCGGCACCCCCGCCGAGATCATGGCGATCTCCCCGGTGCACCCCCCGGTGGTCGCCCTGGGCCGCCTGGCCGGCTGGCACCCCCTCCCCCTCTCCGTCCGCGACGCCCGCCGCCAGGCCCCCACCCTCCACACCCGCCTCCCCGCCACCCCGCTCCCGCCGGGCGGCACCGCCCTGGGCACGCCGGGGGGCGCAGCCCCCACCGGGCCCGAGGCGGAGCCGCGGAAAGCGGGCTCTCGGGGCGGAGCCCTGAGTTTCGGCATGGGGGTCTCCCCGGCGGAGCCAGGGGGAGGGCGGGGTGGGGGACTTCTCGGCCGGTTCCGGCGCAGCACCGCCCGGCCCGCGCAGCCACCGCAGGCCGGCCACGCCCCGCTCGCCGAGGCGAAGACGCTCACCGTCCGCCGCGGCCGCACCGAAACCCTCCGCGCCGTCGACCTCGCCGTCACCCCCGGCGAGACCATCGCCCTGATGGGCCGGAACGGCGCCGGCAAGTCCACCCTCCTGTCCGCGCTGGTCGGCATGCTCGAACCCGCCTCGGGTTCCGTCACCGTCGGGGGCGCCACCCCCCACCGCACCGCGCCCCGCGCCATGGTGCGCCGGGTCGGCCTCGTCCCCCAGGACCCCCGCGACCTCCTCTACGCCGACACCGTCGCGGCGGAGTGCGACGCGGCCGACGCCGATGCCGGCGCTCCCCCCGGCACCTGCCGGGGCCTGGTGTCCGCGCTGCTCCCGGACGTCGCGGACGACACCCACCCCCGCGACCTCTCCGAGGGCCAGCGTCTCGCCCTCGCGCTCGCGCTGGTGCTGACCGGCCGACCCGCACTGCTGCTGCTCGACGAGCCGACCCGCGGCCTGGACTACGCCGCGAAGGCCCGGCTGGTCGAGCTGCTGCGCGGGCTCGCGGCCGACGGCCACGCCATCGTGCTCGCCACGCACGACGTGGAACTGGCCGCCGAGGTGGCGGACCGCGTGGTCATCCTCGCGGGCGGCGAGATCGTCGCGGACGGTCCGACCGCCGAGGTCGTGGTCTCCTCCCCCGCCTTCTCCCCGCAGGTCGCGAAGATCCTCGCGCCGGCCCCGTGGCTCACGGTGTCGCAGGTCGCCGGGGCCCTGGCCGGCACGCCCTCCACATCCCTGCCCGCGCCGAGGGAGAACACCGAAGCCGCCGCGGGCGAGGGCACCGGCGCCCCGCCGGCCCCCCGCCCCGGCCGCACCTACCGCAGCGGACCGCTCCAGGACACGGCCGACCGTCCCGGTCCACCGCCCGGAGCACCCGGCGCAGAAGCACGGGAAGACGGAGCACCCGAAGCGGGAGCGGCCGAAGCAGGAGCGGCCGACCGATGAGCCGTACTCCCCCGGGCCCCCGTACAGCCCGTACAGCCCGTACGCCCCGTCCCGTCCCCGTCGGCCCCCGTGCCGCCGCGGCCCTCGCCCTCGTCACCCTCATCGGCATCGCCGCCTTCGGCTGGCCGCTACTCGCCTCCGGCCAGTCCGGCCTGGCGCACTCCCAGGACGCCCCCTGGCTGTTCGCCGCGCTGCTGCCGCTCCTGGTGGCCGTGGTGGTCGCCACCATCGCCGACGACGGCATGGACGCCAAGGCCGTGGCCATGCTCGGGGTGCTCGCCGCGGTCGGCGCCGCCCTGCGCCCGCTCGGCGCGGGCACCGCCGGGCTGGAGCCCATGTTCTTCCTGATGGTGCTCAGCGGCCGGGTCCTCGGCCCGGGCTTCGGTTTCGTCCTGGGCGCCGTCACCATGTTCGCGTCCGCCCTGCTGACCGGCGGGGTGGGGCCCTGGATGCCGTTCCAGATGCTGTCGCTCGGCTGGTTCGCGCTGGGCGCGGGCCTGCTGCCCGGCCGGATCCGGCTCCGCGGACGCGCCGAGCTGTGGCTGCTCGCGGCGTACGGGTTCGTCGCCTCGTTCGGGTACGGCCTGGTGATGAACCTGCAGGGCTGGGTGTTCTTCCGGTACGCCGAGAACATCTCCTTCCAGGCCGGTGACCCGCTGCCCGAGAACCTGGCCCGCTTCGGCGCCTATTACCTGGCCACCTCCCTCGGCTGGGACCTGGGCCGGGCCTCGCTGACCGCCGTGCTGACCCTGGTGCTCGGTGCCACCGTGCTGCGGGCGCTCCGCCGGGCCACCCGGAAAGCGGCGTTCGACGCGTCCGCCACCTTCGAATCCGGGGTCGAAGTGGCCCAGGACACACCCCCGAAAGGGGTACAACCGACCACAGAAGGTGAGATTCAGGCCCCGAGCCGGTGAGGCGGCCCACAGGACCCAGGTCACATACGACCCGGGGCAGTAGTCCCGCCAGACCTCCTCACGGACCCTGCCTCCGCTCTCCCACCTGCGGTTCCCACCCCCGCCGCCACCCGGGGCCGGAGGCCCCGGGCCACTACCCCCGGTCGTAGGCGGGGTCGTTGCCAGGGCCTCGTCGGCCTGGCTAACTGGTTCTCGTCGCCGAGGCGGCCGGGGCGCACAGCCCCCCGCCGGACGAACCCCTCTCCTCCGCGTGAGTGGCTCACGCATGTCTTCGGCATGCGCCGCGGCCGTCCTTGTCCCCTTCGGAAGGCTCATCCGTGTCCAACGCTGTCATCCGCCGCATCGCCGCTTCCAAGAAGGCCCTCGCCGGTTCTGTCGTCGCCCTGGGTGTCGCGGGTTCCGTGCTCGCCGCCGTCCCCGCGCAGGCCGCCCCGACGAGTGCCAAGGCGATCGCCCAGCAGATGATCAAGGACCCGGCCCAGTTCGCCGCCTTCAGCAAGATCGTCGAGCACGAGAGCGGCTGGAACCCCACCGCCACCAACGCCTCCTCCGGCGCCTACGGCCTGGTCCAGGCCCTGCCCGGCTCGAAGATGGCCTCGGCCGGCGCGGACTGGAAGACCAACCCGGCCACCCAGATCAAGTGGGGCCTGGACTACATGAACTCCCGCTACGGCTCCCCGGTCGACGCCTGGAACTTCTGGCAGAACAACCACTGGTACTAAGCCGGCCGCAGCCCGCGCACACGGCGCGGAACCGCGAGCACACACGCGGCGCGAGCAGCACCAGCACCACCAGCAAGATCAGCAACACCCAGCAGGATCAGCAACACCCAGCACCGCCTGCAGCACAGCAGCACCATCACGGGACGTGACGGCATGCGGCGCGTCGACAGCGAAGTCGACGGCGCCCCGCGCGTCCCCGCCGAACGCGAGGGCACACGCCCGGTCCGCGCACGACGCGACGGCACCCCCGCGCGACGGCACCCGGCGCGACAGCGACAGCGAACGCGACAGCGCCCCCACACACGCACGCGAAGGCCCCGGTGGCCGGCCTCCCCAGGTCCGGCCCGCCGGGGCCTTCCGCATCCCATCCCACAGGGTCAGTGACCGGCGGCACCCTTGGGCGCCGCCGGAGCCGCGCCCGCCGGGGCGGGCGCCGGACGGGTCAGAGCCGCTGGATGATCGTGCCGGTGGCGAGCGCACCGCCGGCGCACATCGTGATCAGCGCGAACTCCTTGTCCCGACGTTCCAGCTCGTGCAGGGCGGTGGTGATCAGGCGGGCTCCGGTGGCCCCGACCGGGTGCCCCAGCGCGATCGCCCCACCGTTGACGTTCACCTTCTCCAGGTCCTGGTCGAAGACCCTGGTCCAGCTCAGCACCACCGAGGCGAAGGCCTCGTTGATCTCGACCAGATCGATGTCCTTCAGGGACATCCCGGCCTTGCCGAGCACCGCCCGGGTCGCGTCGATCGGCCCGTCGAGGTGGTAGTGCGGGTCCGCGCCGACCAGGGTCTGCGCGACGATCCGGGCGCGCGGCTTCAGCTTCAGCGCGCGGGCCATCTTGCGCGAGGCCCACATCACCGCGGCCGCGCCGTCGGATATCTGGGAGGAGTTCCCGGCCGTGTGCACGGCGGTCGGCATGACCGGCTTGAGCCGGGCCAGCGCCTCCATGGACGTGTCGCGCAGACCCTCGTCCCGGTCGACCAGCCGCCACATGCCCTGACCGGCATGCTGCTCCTCCTCGGTGGTCGGCACCTGCACGGCGAAGGTCTCCCGCTTGAAGCGCTCCTCCGACCAGGCCACGGCCGCCCGCTCCTGCGAGAGCAGCCCGAGCCGGTCCACGTCCTCCCTGGTCAGGCCGCGGTGGCGGGCGATCCGCTCGGCCGCCTCGAACTGGTTCGGCAGGTCCACGTTCCACTCGTCGGGGAAGGGCTTGCCCGGTCCGTGCTTGGACCCGGAGCCGAGCGGCACCCGGCTCATGGCCTCGACCCCGCAGGCGATGCCGATGTCCATGACCCCGCCGGAGATCATGTTGGCGACCATGTGGTTGGCCTGCTGGCTGGAGCCGCACTGACAGTCCACGGTGGTCGCGGCGGTCTCGTACGGCAGGCCCATCGCGAGCCAGGCGTTCCGGGCCGGGTTCATGGACTGCTCGCCGGCGTGCGTGACGGTGCCGCCGACGATCTGCTCGACGCAGTCGGGCTGGATGCCCGTACGGGCGAGCAGCTCGCGGTAGGTCTCGCCCAGCAGGTAGGCGGGGTGGAGGTTGGCGAGCGCGCCGCCGCGCTTGCCGATGGGGGTGCGTACGGCTTCGACGATGACGGGTTCCGCGGCCATGAGCTCGTCCTCTCCTGCACATCCTGCACGACCTGCACAGCGGGCCGTCCCGGCGCCCCGCCCTGACCTGACCTGACCCGACCCGGGTCGAACAAACCGAACCAGACCGGATTGAACCGGACGCGAAGCTACCCGAGGTAACTAGTACGCGTTCTAGTTCTCCCCGAAGTCTTAGTGGCCCGGAGCCCCGTCACGCAAGGGTCTTGCACGCCTTGCGCACCGGATCCACACGAGGCACCACGCAACAGTTGCCGCCGCGGCCCTTGCCACTTCTAGAACTCGTTACTACGTTCAGGACAAATTTCTGATGGGCCGTCAGAATTCAGTCGGATCGGATCAGATCAGATGTGGAGAGCCCGATGACCTGTCCCGCGCTGCCCGAGGGCTTCGACGCCACGGACCCCGATCTCCTCCAGTCCCGCGTCCCCTACCCGGAGTTCGCGCGGCTGCGGCAGACCGCACCGGTCTGGTGGTGCCCGCAGCCCCGCGGCATCACCGGTTTCGACGACGAGGGGTACTGGGCCGTCACCCGGCACGCGGACGTCAAGTACGTCTCCACGCACCCGGAACTGTTCTCCTCCAACGTCAACACCGCGATCATCCGCTTCAACCAGCACATCCAGCGCGAACAGATAGATGCCCAGCGGCTGATCATGCTGAACATGGATCCGCCGGAACACACCCGGGTCCGCCAGATCGTGCAGCGCGGCTTCACCCCGCGTGCCATCCGCGGCCTGGAGGACGCCCTGCGCGACCGGGCCCGGCAGATCGTGGCCGGGGCGAAGGAGGCGGCCGGCGGCGGCTCCTTCGACTTCGTCACGCAGATCGCGTGCGAGCTGCCGCTGCAGGCCATCGCCGAACTCATCGGCGTACCCCAGAAGGACCGCGCCAGGATCTTCGACTGGTCGAACAAGATGATCGCCTACGACGACCCGGAGTACGCCATCACCGAGGAGGTCGGCGCCGAGGCCGCGATGGAGCTCATCGGCTACGCGATGGGCATGTCGGCCGACCGGAAGCAGTGCCCGGCCAAGGACATCGTCACCCAGCTGGTGGCCGCCGAGGGGCAGGGCAACCTGAACTCCGACGAGTTCGGCTTCTTCGTGCTGCTGCTCGCGGTCGCGGGCAACGAGACCACCCGCAACGCGATCAGCCACGGCATGCACGCCTTCCTGACCCACCCCGAGCAGTGGGAGCTGTACAAGAGGACCCGGCCCTCGACGACCGCGGAGGAGATCGTCCGCTGGGCCACCCCCGTGGTCTCCTTCCAGCGGACGGCGACCCAGGACACCGAGCTCGGCGGCCAGAAGATCAAGAAGGGCGACCGGGTGGGGATGTTCTACTCCTCCGCCAACCACGACCCCGAGGTCTTCGAGAACCCCGAGGTCTTCGACATCACCCGCGACCCGAACCCGCACCTGGGATTCGGCGGCGGCGGCCCGCACTTCTGCCTGGGCAAGTCCCTCGCCGTCCTGGAGATCGACCTGATCTTCAACGCGCTGGCGGACGCCCTCCCCGACCTCCGGGCGGCCGGCGGGGCCCCGCGCCGGCTGCGCGCGGCCTGGCTCAACGGGATCAAGGAACTCCAGGTCGTCCACGGCTGACCTGGCGGTCCGGGACGGCAGGGGCGACATCCTCCACGCCAGGCCCCTGCCGTCCGCAGGCGCACCCGCCCGCCCCCGCCGTCTCTGCCACGCCCCTCACCCGAGTGGCGGAACGGGCGGACCGGGCAGATCATGACAGGAGCGGCGATCCAGCCGAAGGGGCGCCGGGGCGACAGCGCCCCGGCGCCCCTTCGGCCCGTGACCGCACCCGGCAGAGCCGAAAGCGTTACCCGACCTCGTCGTCCCCGTGTCCTGGGCCCGTTAGGTTTCCACGGGCAACCGACCGACCCGCACCCAAGGGACGCCACCACATGCGCCGCACCCGTGCGCTCTTCTTCGGGGCCCTCGCCGCGGCCCTCGCCGCCTGCGCACCCGGAGCCGGTACGGCGGCCAGGACGACAGCGCCGGCCCCGGCGGCCACACCCACCGCCCCCGCCGCCCCCGCCATCCCGACATCCCCTGCCTCGTCGGCCTCCCCCGCCTCTCCCGCTTCTCCGTCCGCCCCGGCGGGCTCGCCGACCGGCTCGGCCGTCCCCACCACCGCCGGGACCCCGCGCACCGGCACCCCGGCCATCCCCTCGAAGGCCGCGGACCGGGCCCCCGCACCCACCCGGCTCGTGATGACGGTCGGCACCCCCGGCGGCCGGCTCGCGCTGAAGCCGGGCGGCCCGGCCCAGGAGTTCACCGTCACCGTGCGCAACGGCAACACCCGCGCCTACCGGCACCTGCTGCTCGCCTTCCAGATGGAGGCCATGCCCGGAGGCACCCTCCCCGGCCACCGGCTGGAGCGCCGGGACCCCGCCACCGGCGCCTGGCGCCCGGCACCGCTGCGCATCGCCAACGACGTCATGCCGTACGGGCTGCTCACCGGCGGAACCCCCCTGGCCCGCGAGGCGGTCACCACGGCCCGCTACCGTCTCCGCGCCCTCGACGGCGCCCCGGCCGGGCCCAGCCCGCTGATGGTGGTGCTGGTCGACACCGATGCCGACACCGGCCCGGCCGCGTCCTCCCTCCCCCATACCACCCTCGGCTGACGCCCCACCCCGACCCCCCACCCCGGCCCCTCGCCCCACACCTCGCCCGGCCCCTCGCCCGGTGCCAGACTGGGAACATGCCCATGCCGATGGCCAGGGCCGTACCCGACCCGTCGCCGTTCCGGGGGCCGCTGGTGCGGCCCGGGGACGAGGCGTACGAAACGTCCCGCCAGGTGTGGAACGCCTCGATCAGCCGCCGCCCCGAGCTCATCGCCTACTGCACGGGCGTCGCCGACGTGATGGCGGCCGTCCGGCTGGCCACCACCGGCGCCGGTGCCGGGCGTCCGCTCGCCGTGCGCTCCGGCGGCCACAGCTTCCCCGGCCATTCCGTCTGCGACGACGGCATCGTCATCGACCTGTCCCTGATGAAGGGCGTCCGGGTCGATCCCGAAGGCCGTACGGTGCGCGCCCAGGCCGGGGTCCTGCTCGGGGAGCTGGACCACGAGACACAGGCGTTCGGGCTGGCCGTGCCCGCCGGGATCGTCACCCACACCGGGCTCTCCGGGCTCGCTCTGGGCGGCGGCATCGGCTGGCTGATGCGCAGGTACGGGCTGACCGTCGACCAGCTGCTGGCGGTGGACCTGGTCACCGCCGACGGGAACCTGGTCCGGGCGAGCGAGGACGAGAACCCCGACCTGTTCTGGGGCGTGCGCGGCGGCGGCGGGAACTTCGGCATCGTCACCGAGTTCGAGTTCCGGCTGAATCCCGTGGGCCCGGTGGTGCTGGCCGGCCCGATCGTGTGGCGGGTCGCCGAGTCCGCCCGGCTGCTGCGCTTCTACCGGGACTGGATCACCGCCGTCCCGGACGGGCTGACCACGGCCGTCGTGCACCGCAGGGCGCCCGCGCTGCCGTACGTCCCGGCCGAGCTGCAGGGCGAGCACGTGGTGATGGTGGTGTGCTGCTACGCCGGACCGGTCGAGGAGGGCGAGCGGGTGCTGCGGCCGCTGCGGGAGTGGGGTCCGCCGCCGGTGCTGGACCTGTGCGCGCCCAAGCCGTTCACCGCACACCAGGCGATGTTCGACCCGTCCTTCCCGCCCGGCCGCTGGTACTACTTCAAGTCCCTGGACGTGGAGCGGCTGACGGACGAGGTGATCGACACGACCGCGGAGCACGCGGCGCGGATCGTCTCCCCGTACACCGCCTTTCCGATCTTCCAGCTGGGCGGGGCCATCTCCCGGGTCGGCGAGGACGAGACGGCCTTCGGCGGCCGGTCGTCGGGGCACACCTTCAACATCAACGCCACCTGCCTCGACGCCGAGGGCTTCGAGGAGGAGCGGGCCTGGGCGCGCGGCCTGTGGTCGGCGCTGGCCCCGCACCAGGCGGGCGTCTACGCCAACTTCCTGATGGAGGAGGGCGCGGAGCGGGTGGAGCAGGCGTACGGCGCGCGGAAGTACGCGCGCCTGCGGGAGCTCAAACGGCGCTGCGACCCGGACAACGTGTTCCGCCTCAACCAGAACATCCCGCCGGCCTGAGGCGCGGGCTCCGCCCCTCTCGCGCGCTTCACCCGAGCTCGACGGGTACGCCGACCAGCGAGCCGTATTCCGTCCAGGAACCGTCGTAGTTCTTGACGTCCGGGTAGCCGAGCAGCTCGTGCAGCGCGAACCAGGTGTGCGAGGAGCGCTCGCCGATCCGGCAGTAGGCGATGACCTCGCGGTCGGCGGTGACGCCCTTGCCGGCGTAGAGGGCCTTCAGCTCGTCCGCCGACTTGAAGGTGCCGTCGTCGTTGGCCGCCTGCGCCCAGGGGATGTTGGCGGCGCCGGGGATGTGGCCGGGCACCTGGGCCTGCTCCTGCGGGAGGTGCGGGGGTGCCAGCTTTTCGCCCCGGTACTCCTCCGGGGAGCGTACGTCGACCAGGTGCGCGCCGGATCCGGCGCTCTGCAGCACCTCGCCGCGCATCGCCCGGAACTGCGGGTTCTCCTGGCCCGTCACGGTGAACTCGGTGCGCCGGTAGCGCTCGACCTCCTTGGTCGTCTCCCGGCCGTCCAGTTCCCACTTCTTCCGGCCGCCGTCGAGCAGTTTCACCCTGTTGAAGCCGCGCAGCCGCAGGATCCAGTAGGCGTACGCGGCGAACCAGTTGTTGTTGCCGCCGTAGAGGATCACGGTGGTGTCGTAGTCGACGCCCGCCTCGGACATCAGCCGCCCGAGGGCCTCGCGGTCAAGGTAGTCGCGGCCCACGGGGGCGTGCAGGTCGGTGGTCCAGTTCCAGCCCACGGCCCCCGGTATGTGGCCTTGTTCGTACGCGGTGGTGTCCTCGTCCACGTCGATGACCCGCACCGTCGCGTCGTCGAGGTGCGCGGCCAGCCAGTCCGTGTCCACCAGGGTCTCCGGATGGGCGTAGCCGTTGCCTCCCGTGGCAGCCATGGTGTTCTCTCCTCTCTTCCCCCTTCGAAGCGCGTGCTGCCCGATGTGCCCCTAGCCGTCCGCGTGCTTCCGCAGTTCGCCCACGCCGCCCCGGACGACGGCCGTCACCGGGATGCCGGCCAGGTCGAGGAGGCTCGCGGCGATGGTCGCCCGGCGCCCGCTGCCGCAGACCGTCCAGATCTCCCGGTCGCGGGGCATCTCGCCGAGTCTGCGCGGAAGTTCGGCGAGGGGGACGGCGAGCGTGCCCGGGACACCGCCCTCGGGGCGCTCCGGCCGCACGTCGAGGACCCGGGTGCCGTCGAGCCGGGCCGCCAGTTCCGCGGCGTCGGCGGTGCGGAAGGAGCGCACCGGGTGGCCGGCGGCGGCCCAGGCGCCGACTCCGCCCGCCAGGTACCCGGCGATGCCGTCGTATCCGATCCGCAGCAGCTGGCGGGCCGCCTCGACGGCGGCCTCGGCGGCGGGCTCGGGCAGGACGAGCACCAGGCGGGCGCCGAACGGCACGACCTCGCCGACCAGGCTCGCGAAGCGGTCGTCGAGTTCGAAGCAGAGCGCGCCCGGTACGTGCGCCGCGGCGAAGGTGCCGCGGTCGCGGCCGTCGACGATCTGCGCGCCGCGCCCGGACAGTCCCTCCACCTGCTCGGGGGTGAGCGGACAGGGGGCGGGGACCCCGCCGAGCACCTCCGGGCCCTTCCGGTTGATGGTGGCCATGTGCCGGTAGTAGGCGGGGTACGGAGGCAGCCCGGACAGCCGGCTGCGGACGAACTCCTCCTCGTCGCGCGCGGTCAGCGCGGGGTTGGCGAGGCGTTCGGCGCCGACGGTGGTGGTGCGGGCCGCCGACACCGGGCCGGCCGCGCAGGAGCTGCCGGCGCCGTGGGTCGGCAGCACCCGGGTGGGGTCGGGGAGCAGCGCCAGCCGCCGCACGGTCCGGTACTGGGCGCGGGCGAGCGGCTCGGTGAGGTCGTCGCCGGCCAGGTCGGTGCGGCCGGTGTTGCCGACGAGCATGCTGCCGCCGGTGAACACGGCCGCGGGGGGCCGGGCCGGGTCGTCGAGCACCAGGTAGGAGGTGTGCTCGACGGTGTGCCCGGGTGTCGCCATGGCGCGGACGGTCAGGTCGCCGAGGGTGATCTCGTCGTCCTCGGCGAGCGGCAGGTGGTCGAAGGCGTAGGGGACGCGGGCGGGGACGGCCACGGTGGCCCCGGTCGCGGCCCGGACCTCCAGGGCGCCGGAGACGTAGTCGTTGTGGACGTGGGTCTCCAGGACGTACCGGATGCGGAGCTTCCGGGAGGTGCAGGACGCCACCAGGTCCCAGCTGTCCCGCTGCGGGTCGACCAGGGCGGCCTCGTCCCCGCTGACCAGGAGGTAGCTGGTGTCCCCCAGAGCGGTGGTGGTCACCGTCTCGATCTCGTGCACGTCGTCACCGCCGTAGGTCCGTCACCGGGGGCCGTGTCTCATACGACGACCACGTCGACCGATGCCACCGGATTGCAGCCGTAGCCGCGGGCGTTCCAGGGCGGCCGGGCCGGCTGGGTGTCGCCGTGTGTGTCGCTCGCGCGGGCCAGCAGCCGGTAGGGGCCGGGGCGGCGCGGGGTCCAGCGGAAGGACCAGCCGGTCCAGGCGTACGGGCCGGCCGGGGGTTCCAGCTCGGCTTCCTGCCAGTCCGCGGCCCGGTCTCCGTCCGGCGCCGGCCGGGGGTCCGCTCCGGGGCGGGGGCCGAGTCCGGTTCCGGGGCCGGTTCCGGGGCCGGTTCCGGCGTGGGGGCCGGTTCCGGGGCCGGGGCCGTCGTCCTGGAAGGCGGCCTTCACCTCGACGCGGCGTACCCGGAACCCTCCGCCGGACCAGGCCCGGCCGCGTACGACGGTCTCGTGGTCACGCCGCAGGGCCGTGTCCGGTTCGGGCGCGGTCACGATGGACTTGACCCGGACCGCGGTCACGGGCCCTTCGGGGGTGCCGCGCGAGTCCTCGTAGACGTACTCCTCGGCCTGGAACACGCCGGTGAAGGGCTCGGTGACGGCCCTCACCCCGACCAGCCACTTCACGTCGGCGACCGCGTACCGTCCCGGGACCACCAGGCGGACCGGGGCCCCGTGTCCGGCCGCGAGGGGTTCGCCGTTCATCCGGGTGGCGAGGAGGGTGTCCGGGTGGAGGGCGACGGCCAGGGGGAGGCTGCGCTCGAAGTGCACCCGGCGGTCGTGCACGGTGCCGGCGTCGGCTCCGGCGAAGACGATCTCCACGGCGTCCGGCCGGATCAGGGCCCGCGCGGCGAGGGTGCGGAAGGGCACCCCGGCGAACCGGGCGCAGCCGACCGCACGCTGGTCCCAGGGGAGGCCGGGCGGGCGGGGGGTCATCATGCTGCGGCCGTTGCCGGCGCATTCCAGGACCACGTCGAGTTCCCGGTGGTCCATCGCCGACAGGTCGTCGTAGCAGAGCTCGAAGGGGGCGGCGACGGCGCCGTCGAACCGGAGCCGCCAGGCGCGTGGCTCGGTCCCCGGGATCCCGAAGTGGTCGCGGACGAAGAAGGCGCCCACCGGGGTGACCGGTTCGGCCAGCGCAGCGATGGGCGTCTGCGCGTTGTACGGGTCGGTCGTGACCGTCTCGGGCTCCCAGGCCGTGGCCCCGGGTCCGAGGGGAACAGTCCGTGCGGTCATGGCGGCCAGCCCCTTCCATCGGGCTCTGGGCGAGCACGACGCGGGTCCTCTTCAGTCTACGACCGCGGGCCCGGCCCGCCCGGGGGCTGTGGACAGGGCACCCGGGCGGTGATCAGCGCGGCTCCCCGGCGTGGCCGCCAGTGGTTGCCGGCGGTTGCCAGTGGTTGCCGGCGGTTGCTAGTGGCTGCTCGCGGCGGTCCTGACCTGGGCTTCGTCGCCGTCGGCGGGCACCGTGGTGCGCTGGGCCGGCACCCGTACCCGCAGCCGTCGCGGTCCGGACAGCAGGTACACGAGGGCGAATCCGGAGCCGACCACCAGCGCGCCGCCCACGGCGTCGAGCAGCCAGTGGTTGGCGGTGGCGACGATCGCGCAGACCGTGATGAGCGGGTGCAGTGCCCCGAGCAGCTTCTGCCAGACCTTCGGCGCTATCGCGACGATCACGATGCCGCACCACAGTGACCAGCCGAAGTGCAGCGAGGGCATCGCCGCGTACTGGTTGGAGATGGCGGTCATCGCACCGTACGAGGGGTTGGCGAGGTCCTGCGGGCCGTGCACGGTGTCGGTGAATCCGAGGCCGGGCATGAGCCGCGGCGGCGCGAGCGGGAACAGCCAGAAGCCGAACAGGGCGATGAGCGTGGCCAGGCCGAGGGAGGCGCGGGCCCAGCGGTAGTCGGCGGGGCGCCGCCAGTAGAGCAGCGCCAGGAGGCTCAGCGGGATCACGAAGTGGAAGGAGGTGTAGTAGAAGTTGAAGAACCCCTCCAGCCACTCCGTGCGCACCACCGCCTGGTTGACGGCGTGCTCGATGTCGATGCCGAGGGCCCGTTCGGCGGCGAGGACGGTGTGCGCGTTGGCCTCGGCCACCTCGCGGCTGTTCGGCGCGGCGGCCCGGATGTGCGAGTACATCGAGTAGCCGACCCGGATGAGCAGCAGTTCCAGCAGCAGGTTGGGGCGGCTGAGGACCCGCCGCCAGACCGGCAGCAGCGGGATCCGGCGCCAGCGGGCCGCGGCCGGGTGCCCGTAGGAGGTGGCCACCGGCTCCCGCCAGTACGGCGAACTGCGCGGCAGGAAGGGCACGGCACAGGCCGCAGCGAGCGCGGCCAGCAGCAGCACGTTGTCGCGTACGGGTCCCATCGCGGCCATGTTCGGCAGCAGCACCGTGCTGGGCAGGGTCATCACCAGGACCACCGCCACCGGCCACACGGGCCGGTCGGCGGCCCGCCGGCCGACCCTGCCGGCCACCGCGAGGAGCACCCAGAGCAGCTGGTGGCGCCAGCCGGTCGGGGACACGGCCACGGCCACGCAGCCGGTCACGGCGACGGCCAGCAGCAGCTGGCCGTCGCGGGCGTAGCGGACGGCGCGCCGCATGCCGACCAGGGCGACGGCACCGGCGAGGACGAGGTACAGGGCCGTCTCGCCCGAGCCGGCCAGGCCGAAGCGGAGCAGCGCGCCGTGCAGGGACTGGTTGGCGAGGCTGTCCGGGCTGCCGCCGAGGCGGGTGCCGGCGAGGTGGTCCACCCAGTACGTCCACGACTCGCGAGGCAGCGTCACCAGGGCGAGGAGGGACGCGGCGGCGAAGGTGGCGAGCGTGGCCTTGGCGGCGGACCGGCGGCCGGTGAGCCAAAGCAGCGGGGTGAAGAGGAGCAGGGCGGGCTGGAGCGCGGCGGCCAGGCCTGTGAGGACGCCGGCGGGGCGGTCACCGGGCACCCGGAACAGGGCGAACAGCACCAGCAGCACGGGGAGTACGGCGGTCTGCCCGGGGAAGGCGGCCTCCCGGACGGGGAGGGAGACCATCATCAGGGCGACCAGCACGGGCGCGGCGAGCAGGGCGGTGCGGCGGGGCACTGGATCGGGCAGGCCGCGCGCCGCCACCAGGCCGACGGCGGCGACGGAGAGCAGCGTGACGAGGGTCCAGGCGATCTCCAGGGACTGGTCGGCGAACCCGGTCAGGGGCCGCAGGACCATGCCCGCGAAGGGGCTGCCGGTGGACAGCCCGCTGTCGTAGAGCGAACCGGAGGCCAGGTCGGGCAGGTAGATGCCGGTCAGCCAGTCGCCCGGCGGCACCCGCAGCACCGCCGCGGCCTGCCGTACGGCGAGTACGGCGGCCAGGCCCCAGAGCACGATGCGCGCGGCCCCCAGCCGCGCGCCGTCGCCGTCTCTGCCTATGACTCCGGCATGGCCTTTCGCCCCGCTGTGCCTTGACGCATTCGCCACGCCCCGCCGGCCTCCCGCCCTGTTGCCTGCAACCCCGACTTCGCCTGGCTGCCGCGCTCAATTACCCGGGACGACGATATCCCGGGGCGCAACGTCAACCTGCCTGTCCCGCCAAGGTCGGACGTGAAGGCTTCCCTAGGATGGCGGCATGAGCATCGTGAAGATCAACGCGCTGACGGTCCCGGCGGAGCAGCGGGAAGTCCTGGAGAAGCGGTTCGCGTCGCGGGCCGGTTCGGTGGAGAACTCGGACGGGTTCGAGTGGTTCGAGCTGCTGCGCCCGATGGAGGGGACGGACCAGTACCTCGTGTACACCCGGTGGCGGGACGAGGCGGCCTTCCAGGCGTGGATGGAGGGGCCGATGAAGGCGGCGCACCAGGGGACCGCCGGTGGTGGCGAGGGCGGCCAGGGCGGCGGCGGTGAGCGGCCGAAGCCGGCGGCTTCGGCTTCGACGCTGTGGTCGTTCGAAGTGGTGCAGCAGGCGGCCCCGAAGCAGGGGTGACGTCCGTCGTGGTCTGACGTGCGGCGCCGCACCGGACGTGTGGCGCTGCACCGGACGTGTGGCGCTGCACCGGACCGGACGGCCTGGGCCCGGGTCCGGTGCGGTGCGGTGCGGCGCCCCGCGGAGGCTCAGTGCCAGAAGTCGTTCTCCGCGTCGATGTCCTCACTGCATTCGTCGATGTCGGTGATCTTCCCGCCGACGATGGTGAAGAACAGCCCGCCGTGCATCTCGATGCCGCGGTCCCCCCGGTCGGCGTGCCACTTGTGGACGGCGATGGCGTGTCCGCGCCCGTCCGCCATCACGCGCTCCAGTTCCACCCGCATGGTGCCCTTCGTCTCCTCGCCCATCCTCCGGTAGAGGTCGAGGACGGCTTCCCTGCCCTTGTGGTGTCCCGAGAGCGGGTGGGTGCCCGGGACGTGGTGGATGACGTCCGCTGTCATCAGCGTGGCCATCGTCTCCATGTCGCCCTTGCCGAAGGCCTCGTAACCGCGGCGGACCAGGGCACAGTCCGGATGCTGCGACATGCTCCTCACACCCTTCCGGGGATCGGTTTGTACGCCTTTCCCATCATCGGTCCGGGGGTGTGGATATTCCACGCGGCGGTGGGGGACCGGACCCCAGAATGACGCCATGAACGAGAACGAGATCGTGCGTGCGGAGCGGACCTGGTCCGTCGAGCCGGAGGCCTTCACCACCCCGGAGGCCACGGCCCTGCGCCGCGCCTATTACGCCGAGGTGGCCGGCCGGTACTGGAAGCGCTCCGTCAGCGAGGCGGAGATCGACCAGGGCATGGTGGACGACCCGGCCGACGACCTGGTCCCGCCCACCGGCGCGTTCGTGGTGGGACGGCTGGACGGGGAGCCCGCGTCCTGCGGCGGGATACGCCTGCTCGACCCGGCCACCGCGGAGCTCACCCGGGTGTACGTCAGCCCGGACGCCCGGGGCAGCGGCGGCGGGGCGGCCCTGCTCACGGCCCTGGAGGAGGCCGCCCGCGGACTGGGCGCCGCGCGCATCCGGCTGGACACCCGCACGGACCTGGTGGAGGCCCGCGGGCTCTACGCGAAGCACGGGTACGCGGAGATACCCGCGTACAACTCGGGCCCGTACGCCCAGCACTGGTTCGAGAAGGTCCTCGCCTGACACGGGGGCGCCGGCCCGGCCGGCTTCGGCAGCCGGTCGGCGGCATCGGCTCAGGGGACGGCGTCGGGTCGGGGGGCAACGTCGGCTCAGGGGCGGCGTCGGCTCAGGGGGCGGCGTGGTCGCGGGCGGCCAGTCGGTCGTACGGCTCCTCCGCGTCCGAGCCGCACAGCTCCGCGTTGATCTCCTTGACCAGCTCGGTCAGGTCCCTGGGCCGGTCCGGTCCCCACCAGTCGCCCAGCAGCTCGGCGAGCGACTCCTCCCGGGCTTCGGACAGGCGCGCGGCGGCCACGCGTCCCGCGTCGGTCAGGACGAGCGGCAGCCCCTCGCGACGGGCGAGGCCGCGCTCCTCGACCTGCCGGGCGGCCTCGGTGATGACCCGCAGCGGTACCTGGGTCCGGTCGGCGAGCAGGGCCGGCTCGGTCGAGCCGTACTTGTTGATCCGCAGCAGCATCCAGCTGGCGGCGGGCATCAGGTCGTAGCCGGCCTTGCTGGTGATCTTCTCGTAGACGTGGCGCTTCCCCTGGAGGGTGCCGAGGACGGACAGGGCGCGGGCGACCTCGTCCCGGGAGGACCGCTCGACGGGATTGGAGGCGAGCGTCTCGGTGACGTCGGGGGCGGTCACCGAGCCGCGGAGCGGGTCCTCCTTGAGGAACCAGGACACGGCGAAGGCGAGGAGCACGATCGGCACGGCGTAGAGGAACACGTCGGTGATGGAGGCGGCGTAGGCGTCGAGGACGGTGGGGCGCAGCGAGGCGGGGAGTTCGGCGATGGACCGCGGGTCCGCCTCCAGCCGGGCGGTGCTCGCGCCGGCCGGCAGCGTGACCCCGGCCAGGGCCTCGGCGAGCTTGTCGTCGAGGCGGTTGGTGAAGACCGTGCCGAAGATGGCGACACCGAAGGAAGCGCCGATGGAGCGGAAGAAGGTGGCCCCGGAGGTGGCCACGCCGAGGTCGGCGTAGCTGACCGCGTTCTGCACGACGAGGACCAGCACCTGCATGACGAGACCGAGGCCGGTGCCGAAGACGAAGAAGTAGAGGCTCGTCTCCCAGGTGGGGGTGGTGCGGTGGAGCTGGTGGAGGAGGAGCAGTCCGAGGGCGGTGACGGCGGTGCCGGCGATGGGGAAGACCTTCCAGCGGCCGGTGCGGCTGACGATCTGCCCGGAGAGGGTGGAGGAGATGAGCATGCCGATGACCATCGGCAGCATGTGCACGCCGGACAGGGTGGGCGATACGCCCTGGACCACCTGGAGGAAGGTCGGCAGGTAGACCAGCGCGCCGAACATCGCGAAGCCGATGACGAAGCTGATCACCGAGCACAGGGTGAAGGTGCGGATCCGGAACAGCCTGAGCGGGAGGACGGGCTCCGCCGCCTTCCGCTCCACGAACACGAAGGCGACGAGCAGCACGGCGCCGAGGACGGCGAGGCCGATGACGCGGGCCGAGCCCCAGCCCCAGGTGCCGCCGAGGGAGGCGACGAGCACCAGGCAGGTGGCCACGCTAGCGATCAGGAAGGTTCCGAGGTAGTCGATGGTGTGCTTCTCGCGGCGCACCGGGATGTGCAGGGCCGTGGCGATCGCGGCCAGGGCGACCACGCCGATCGGGATGTTGATGTAGAACACCCAGCGCCAGGACAGGTGGTCCACGAACAGCCCGCCGAGGAGCGGGCCCAGCACGCTGGTCGCGCCGAAGACACCGCCGAAGAGGCCCTGGTACCTGCCTCGTTCGCGGGGCGGGACGATGTCGCCGACGATCGCCATCGACAGCACGATCAGGCCGCCGCCGCCCAGGCCCTGCAGCGCGCGGAAGCCGATGAGCTGCGGCATGTTCTGGGCGATGCCGCAGAGCGCGGACCCGATCAGGAACAGCACGATCGCGCCCTGGAACAGCTTCTTGCGTCCGTACTGGTCGCCCAGCTTGCCCCAGAGCGGGGTCGCGGCCGTCGAGGCGAGCAGGTAGGCGGTGACGACCCAGGACAGGTGGGCCATGCCGCCGAGATCGCTGACGATCGTGGGCAGGGCGGTGGAGACGATGGTCTGGTCGAGTGCCGCGATCAGCAGGCCGAGCAGCAGGGCTCCGATGGAGACGAGTACCCCTCGGGCGGGGTGCTCGGCGGACGGGCCGGGCCGCTGGGCGGGATCGGGATCGATGGCGGGCGTGGTCGCTTCCTGACCCATGCACTCCTCCTCGGGCCGCTCCTCACGTCCATGGTGAGCGGTGTGCCCGGTTATGGCCTCTCGGGCAGTAGGGGGCAGTGGGGAAGGGGCTACATAATCGCTGGCAGTTCCCAGGGAGGGGTTTGAGTGAGCGCTGAGCGCTGTCCTGAATGCGGTGCCGCGAGAACCGGCTGCGGGTGCGCGCGCCCCGCCGGGTACCACCCGCTGCACATCCGCCCGTACATATCCCTGGCGGACTCCGCCCCTTCCGCCGCAGCCGCCGCTCCGGCCGACGATGCGGCCGACGGCCCGGCCACCCAGGTCCTGCCGCCCGTACCGCCCGCGCCGGAGTGGGGCGCGGGCGCCGGTCCGGCGTACGGCACGTCGGGGGCGGGCCACGACTACGGCGTTCCGGCGTACCTGACCACCGGGTACGAGGCCTCCGTACCGCCCGGACCGCCCGGACCGCACGTACCGCCCGGACCGCACGTGCCGTACGCGCCTCCCGCGCCGCCCGGACCGCCTGGACCGCGGGGGTGGGGGGACGAGGACGACGCGTCCGGCCGGACGGACGAGACCGTGCTGCTGCGACCGGTCCCGCCGTCCGCCCGGCGCCGGAAGGCCGCGGCCGGCCGGCGCCGCGGCCTGCCCCTGCTGGCCGGAGCCGCAGCCGTCCTGGTGATCGGCGGCGGCGTACTGGCGCTGGGCGGCTCGGGGGACGACGACCGGGACAGCAACCTGGCCCTGCCCGATCCGAAGCTCTCGGGGGCCGCGGAGAGCGTGGCCCCGGTCGGCCCCAGCGCCTCGGCGACCGGCCCCGGCGAGGAATCCTCCGGCCCCCGCCGGCCCTCGCGCGGCCCCTCCGCGTCCCGTTCCTCCTCGGCTTCCGCGTCCGTGCCGGCCGGCTCCTCCCCCGGCCCCTCGGCCACCTCGGCGCCGAGCACGAGCACGGGCCCCGGGGCGCGCCCGGGCGCGAGCGGCTCGCGCCCGCCGGGCGCGACGGCCGCGCCGCCCAGGACGGACGGCCTGACGCTGCAGTCCGGCGACTCCGGCCCTGAGGTGGCGCAGCTCCAGCGGGACCTGGCGTCCCTCGGCCACTTCCACGGCCGCGTCGACGGGCGCTACTCCGGCAAGACGAAGGACGCCGTCGCGAGGTTCCAGCGCGACGAGCGGGTCACGGCCGACCCCGAGGGCGTCTACGGCCCGGCCACGCGCGCGGCGCTGGAGAAGGCGCTCAAGAAGTACGAGGACGACTGGGGCGACGACGACGGCTGGGGCGACTACGACGACGACTGGGACTGGTAGGCGCCCCGGGCGGCCCGCTCGCCCTCGTGGTTTGCCGGTGGCGCGGTCGGCCCGGTATTTTGTATCGTGAAGAAACAAAGTGGTTCCGCCCGCATTCCCTGACCGGCGGGCGGAACCGCTTGTTCTCTTCTTCCTCCCCCTGGAGTCCCGTCGTGCCGGCCAGCACCGCACCCGCCCCCGTCGTCCTCACCGCCAAGGCCCTGCTCCTGGACATGGACGGCACCATCGTCAATTCGGACGCGGTGGTCGAGCGCTGCTGGCGGGAGTGGGCGGAGTCGCACGGACTCGACGCGCGGGAGGCCCTGAAGGTGGTCCACGGCCGCCAGGGGTACGCGACGATGGCCATCCTGCTGCCCGACCGGCCCATGGCGCTCAACCACGCCGACAACGCCGAGATGCTCGCCCGGGAGACCGCCGACACCGAGGGCGTGGTCCCGGTCGCGGGCGCTCCCGAGTTCATGGCAGCGCTCGGTCCGCTCCCGCACGCCCTGGTCACCTCCGCCGACGAGGCACTGGCCACGGCCCGGATGACCGCGTCGGCGCTGCCGATGCCCGAGGTCCGGGTGACGGCCGAGCGGGTGTCGGAGAGCAAGCCGCACCCGGAGGGCTTCCTGAAGGGCGCCGCCGAGCTGGGCGTGGACCCGGCCGACTGCATCGTGTTCGAGGACTCGGGCGCCGGCATCGCCGCCGGGCGGGCCGCGGGCATGCGCGTGGTCGGCGTCGGCCCGCGGGCCGGCGAGCACGGCCCGACGGTGCACGTCCCGGACCTCACGGGGATCCGCGTGGAGCCGGACGGCGAGGGTTCGATCCGGCTGACGGTGCGCACGGCCGCCTGAGCCGCGTACGCGAAGGGCCCGCCCGGGGACTGCCCGGACAAGCCCTTCGCGTGCGCGCGCCCCGCGCTCCCGCTCCCGCTCCCGCGTACGCGTCCGTACGTCAGGGGTGCGTCAGGGTGCGTCAGGGCGCGATGGCCTCGTAGAGCGAGAAGACGGCCAGCGCGGCCATGACCGCCGCGGCGACCTTGGTGATCAGGCGCAGCGGCACGTACTTCATGAGGGTGCGGCCGCCCAGGATGCCGATGCCGGCGACGGCCCAGAGGGCCAGGACGGCGCCGAGGCCGACGGAGACGGGGTTGTCGTACCGGGCGGCGAGGTTCGCGGTCATGATCTGGGTGAGGTCGCCGAACTCCGCGACCAGGATCAGCATGAAGCCCGCCCCGGAGACCTTCCAGAACGACTGGTCCGCGGGCGCCTTGATCTCCTCGTCGCCGTCGTCCTTCTTCAGCAGCAGCATGGCCGCCCCCGCCAGGAAGAGGACGCCGACCACCGCCTGGACCAGCCGGTGCGGGAGCAGGGTGAGCACGCTTCCGGCGGCGATGGCCAGGGCCACGTGCACGGCGAAGGCGGCCGCGACTCCGGCGAAGACGTAGGAGGCGCGGTAGCGGGTGCCCAGCATGAGGCCGGCGAGGGCCGTCTTGTCGGGCAGCTCGGCGAGGAAGACGACGCCGAACGCGATCGCCATGACGCTGAAGGTGATCACAGGATGGAACCTCAATCGGTCGGGCAGAACGCTGCCGAACCGAGAGACCTGGCCGTTGGCCGTTTCAGGGGTCGCTTCGGCTCGACAGCGCCCTGTACGTACAAGGACACTGCGGCCGAAGGTCTCGCTGGCCGGCCGCTGACCGCGGCCTGCCTCCGGGCGCCGGCTGGGATGACCCAGCAGTATGTCGACGGTCCGGCGAAGAGCTACTCCCCTTCTGCTCCGTACAGCGTACGCGACGATTTCGCGGGTCCGGAATAGGCCTTTGGTCCCGGCCCGTCCCGGGATGCACACCGGAAACCGGCACACCATCGCCCGGACGCTCAACTTCCGTTTGAGTAGGGCGCGTTACCCGACTTGATGTGACGTGCCCATGTCGCCACCCTGTCACCTGGCGCCCATCCCCGCGATACCCGGCGCCGCCACCATGGCCGGGCCCCGCCGGGGCGCACGGCCGCTCACCCCCCGCACCCAGGGAGCCCTCATGCCCGTCATGCCCAAGTTCTACGCGCGTCGCCTTGGCGTGCTCGCGTCAGTAGCCGGTCTGGCCGTCACCGCCCTGATCACGGCCCCCGCCGCCCAGGCAGCCCCGCCCGCCCCGATGAGCGCCGCCGCGGCCCGCGCCTACCTGGCCACGGTCACGCCCAAGGCGGAAGGTTCCTCCAGTGGCTACAGCCGTGACCTGTTCCCGCACTGGAGCACCGTCTCCGGCTCCTGCAACACCCGCGAGACCGTCCTCAAGCGCGACGGCGTGAACGTGGTCACCGACTCCTCCTGTGCCGCCGTCAGCGGCAGCTGGTTCTCCGAGTACGACGGCGCCACCTGGTACGCCGCCTCCGACCTCGACATCGACCACGTCGTCGCACTCTCCGAGGCCTGGCGGTCCGGGGCCGGCTCCTGGACCACCGCCAAGCGCCAGCAGTTCGCGAACGACCTCACCCGGCCGCAGCTCATCGCCGTCACCGACAACGTCAACCAGGCCAAGGGCGACCTGGACCCCGCCGAGTGGATGCCCTCGCGCACCTCCTACCGCTGCACGTACGCGCGGATGTGGGTCCACGTGAAGCAGTACTGGGGCCTGAGCATGGACTCCGCCGAAAAGAACGCCCTGGTGAGCACCCTGAACGGCTGCTGAGAAACCTCCCCCGGGCGAGGCAGGACGACTCCCCCGCCCGGGGGACGCGGACGCCCCCTCCTCCACGTACCTTGAATCATGGGTTCGAAGGGTCCCGCCAGACCCTCCGGATGGTTCAAACGGGCATGGAGGAGGGGGAGTTGCATGGCCGACCTGCGCTTGGGGCCGCTGCTGCGGCACGTCGACTGGGACACCGGCGGCTCGGCGACCGTATGGGTCGAGACCAGCCGCCCGTGCACGGCCGAGGTGCGCTGCGCCGACGGCGCCCACGGCCGGGTGTGCACCTTCGCGATAGCCGGACACCACTACGCCGTGGTCCCGGTGACCGGCCTCACCCCCGGCACCACCACCGCCTACGAGGTACTGCTCGACGGCGTGCGGGTGTGGCCGCTCCCGGACAGCCCCTTCCCGGCGAGCACCATCAGCACCCCGGCCGTGGCCGGGCCCGGCCGGCCCTCCCCCGGGCTGCGGATCACCTTCGGCTCCTGCAGGCAGGCGGCCCCGCCCGCAGACTCCCACGGGCCGCACGGCCCGGACGCCCTGGACACCCTGGCCGCACGGCTGGCCGCCGACCCGCAGGCGGAGCGGCCCGACCTCCTGCTGCTGCTCGGCGACCAGGTGTACGCGGACGCCCTGTCCCGGGAGACCCTGCGGTGGCTGCAGGCCCGGCGGGACCTGGACGACCCGCCGGGGAAGCAGGTCGCGGACTACGAGGAGTACACCCGGCTGTACTACGAGTCCTGGCTGGACCCGGAGATCCGCTGGCTGCTGTCCACGGTGCCCAGCCTGCAGATCTTCGACGACCACGACGTCATCGACGACTGGAACACCAGCGCCGCGTGGGTCGCGGAGATGCGGGCCACCTCGTGGTGGCGGGAGCACGTGCTCAGCGGCCTGATGTCGTACTGGGTGTACCAGCACCTGGGCAACCTCTCCCCGGCGGAACTCGCGGCGGACAAGCTGTACGCGGCGGTCCGGGACAGCCCGGACGGCACGGAGACCCTCCGGGCCTTCGCGTGCGAGGCGGATGCCGACCCGGCCTCGGTCCGCTGGAGCTACCGCCGGGACTTCGGGCGCACCCGGCTGCTGATGGTGGACACCCGCGCCGCCCGGGTGCTGGCCGAGGACCGGCGGGCCATGCTCGACCCGGCGGAGCAGCAGTGGCTGCGGGACAACGCGCTGGCCGGACACGGGGGTTACGACCACCTGCTGGTGGGCTCCTCACTGCCGTGGCTCCTGCCCCCGCTGGTCCATGACGCGGAGGCCTGGAACGCCGCCCTGTGCCGCGGCGAGCGGGGGCCGCGCTGGGCACGGATCGGCGAGAACCTGCGGCGGCGCAGCGATCTGGAGCACTGGGCCGCGTTCCCCGCCTCGTTCGCGGCACTCAGCGATCTGATCGAGGAGGTGGGGACGGGCCCGCGGGCCCCGGCGACGGTGGCGGTCCTGTCTGGAGACGTCCACCACGCCTACGTGGCCGAGCCCCGGATACCCACCACGGCCCGGGTGTTCCAGCTGACCTGCTCCCCCGTCCACAACTCGATCCACCTGGCGGTACGGCTCGGATTCCGGCTGGGCTGGTCCCGGGCCGGACGCCGGCTCGGCCGGATGTTCGCGAAGCACGGACGCACCGGACGGCCGCCGTTGACCTGGCGGCGGTCCGGAGGGCCCTGGTTCGGGAACCAGTTGATGACCCTGGCCCTCTCCGGGCGGTCGGCCCGGCTGCGGTTGGAACAGGCCCGGCGGACGCGCAGAGGCGCCAAGGGCGCACGCCTGGTGACGGTCCTCGACAGGAACCTGACAGAGTTCCCCTGACGCACCGCAGGCCGTTCGCCCAGTCCCCGCACGGGTTGTCGTCACCTGCGGGGACAGGCACACCGCCCCGGCCGGACGCCTTCCGTCAACCCGGCGTACGCTGTATGGCTGTCAGCCGCCCCTGCCGCCCCAGCGACGTCGCGGCGCTTCAATGCCGAGGCACGCCAACCGGACTGGGGAGTCCTGTTTTGTTCGAGACTATGGGGTCGCTGACCACGAGCCCCTGGATCTACGCCCTTGTGGCCGTTTCCGTCATCCTCGACGTCTTCGTACCGGTTCTGCCGAGCGGCGTCCTGGTGATCACGGCGGCGGCCGCGGCCGCCGCCGCGGGAGCGGCCGGCTCGTCCGAACCCGTCCCGGAGCAAGTACCCGACATCATGGCGCTGCTGGTCATCGCGACCACCGCCTCGGTGCTGGGCGACCTGGCCGCGTACCGGCTGGCCCGGCGCGGCGGCCCCCGCCTGGACCGCGCCATCGCCCGTTCACGCCGGCTGACGCAGGCCCAGGAACGCCTGGGCACCGCCCTGGCCTGCGGCGGCGGCGCCCTGGTGGTCATCGCGCGCTTCGCCCCCGCGGGCCGCTCGGTGGTCTCCCTGGGCGCGGGCAAGATGCAGCGCAAGGTGAAGGAGTTCCTGCCCTGGTCGGCCCTGGCCGGCATGGCCTGGGCCGGCTACAGCGTGGCCCTGGGCTACTTCGGCACCCAGTGGCTGGGCACCACCTGGCTCGGCACGGCAGTCTCCCTGGTGGCCCTCTTCGCCGCCGGCGCCCTGGCCGCCTACCTGATCCGCCGCCCCACCCCGACAGCAACGCCGTAACACCCCACACCCCTACGGACGCCCGCCCCCCGGTGCGGGCAGGCGCCCCACCCCGGTGTGGGCAGGCGTCCCGCAGGGCGGGACGGGTGGGCACACCGGGACACCCCCGCCCAACAGCTGCACCCCGCCCAACCGGAGCCCCGCCCCAACGCCCCAGCCCAGCAGCCGCCCCGTGGATCTCAGGCCCCCGAGCCCGGCCAACACAAACCGCACGGCCAGACGACCTCACGGCCTCACCGCCGGACTGCCGGACCACCGGACCACCGGACCACCGGACGGACCCAACCACGCGCCCACACTCAAACGCCGCTCCCCCACCCGGCCCAACCCCTCACCCGTTCACCCGGCCCCGATCGCCACCCCACCCCTCCCCTCCTAGCGTCGAGACACGGTGCGCAACCGACCCCGCGTCACATCCGTGCCCTGGCCGCGCCGTGCTTCCCGGAGCCGAGGAGTACCACCATGCCCGCCACGCACACGCACACGCCCGCCCATCCCACCCCCACCACGGCCGGGACCCAGCCCCGGAACAGAGCCAGAACCAAGGCCAAGGCCAGGGCCAGGGCCGCGTCCGCGGCCATGAGCGCCGCCCTCATCACTCTCGCCTCCGCCACGACCGCCTCGGCCGCCCCCACCGCCAGCATGTCCGCCACCACCGTCTCCCCCGGCGGCCGTGTCGGCCTCAACCTCCAGGGCTGCGGAACCCGAACCGGCCGCGTGACATCAACCGCCTTCGGCGAACTCCAGCTCACCCCGGGCAACCTCGAATCCACCACGCTCATCGGCACGGCCCAGGTCTACCGGGACGCCCGCTCCGGAGCCCATGCGGTGGTGTTCGAGTGCGGCGGCGCAGGCGGCGAGCGGGTCACCCTCACCCTCCAGGTCACCTCCGGAGCCGCACGCGGCGGCACGGGCGGCAGCATCAGCGGGGTCAGCCCCACGGAGATCGCCATCGGCGGCTCCCTCGCGGCGGGCGCACTCGGAGCCGGCATCTGGCTACTCCGCCGCCGCGCAACCACCCACTGACCCGGCACGCCCGCCGGCGCCACACGAGCAGCCGCCCCGCCCGCGGGCCCGCCAACCACCGGCCAACCGAACAACCGGGCAACCGCGCAACCACTCAAACGGCCGCCGCACGCCCCCTGACCTGCAGCCCGTCCAGCAGCACCCGAGTCGCCTCGGCCACCGCGTCCACGGCCGCGTCGAACACTTCCTGGTTGTGCGCGGCCGGCCGGTGGAACCCGGACACCTTCCGCACGTACTGCAGCGCGGCGGCCCGGATCTCCTCCTCGGTGGCCTTCTCGGGGAGGGCGGGCGGGCGCAGGGTCTTGATGCTCCGGCACATACCCCCACTATGCCTCGGGCAGCACCGCCCCCGACAGCTTCATGATCAGCCCGGCCTGCAGCCGCGCCCGCAGCGCCGGGTCCGCCACGTCGGCCAGCAGCTGCACGGCCTGCTGCGTGGTCTCCGCCGTCCTGCGATCGTCACGCAGCGCAGCTGTCTGCTCGGCCATGTGCCGCAGCGCGAGATCCGCCCTCCGATGGAACAGCTGCCCGATCAGGGTCACCACCACCCCCACCGAGCTGGTCACGATCCCCGCGTACAGATCCCCGGTGGTCTCGGCCTTCCACACGGCCAGCGCGACCCCGAGCAGCAGGATCCCGGCACCGAACGCCGCGAAGACCTGACTCACCACGAAACTGCTGCGCGCCTGGGTCAGCCCGTACGCGTAGTACTCGACCAGCAGCGGCGTGAAGTCGTCCCGCCGATCACCGAGCAGCGGCGTACCACCCGCCGACGAGTCGACGTACTTCCCGCCCCCCGGCACCGCCCGGGGCCCCGGCACGGTCCCCGTCGCAGTCGCAGTCGCAGTCGCGCTCCGCAACTGCTCCAGCAACCGCTCGCGCTCCCGCTCCCGCCTCCGGTCGAACCCCCGCCCCCACAACCCCAGCCACTCCGCCATCCCCTTGGCCATCCCCCGACCATCCCACGCCCTCGCCCCCCGGCCAAGCCCCGCGCACCCCGGCGAACCGTGACGCACGGCGGACTACACCGATCCGCCCGAGGCAACCGACAGTTGAGAACTCAACGACAACGAGTAGCCCAAAAGGGGACCAAGGTCCAATGCCAGGACAGCGACGGCGACCCCCTGACCTACACCGTCAAGTTCACCATCGCCCGCCCGGCCACCTCCTCGGAAACCCAGACCCTCAACCTCAAATAGTGTTCGAAGGTCGGGGGACCACCGTCACTCCGACCCGAGCTCCTGGATGTCGCTCGCCTGGGAGGCGTAGATGAGGTAGTCGTCCCACATCGCGGTGAACTCGGTCTCCTCCTCGTACCGGACGCGGACCGGCTCCCCGGTGAGAGCAAGTCGGGCCCCGGTGAGGATCATCTGCGGACGCTCGTATCCCGGCAGGCCGCACTGATCCAGTTCCGACGGACTCACCAGCTGCACCTCGCGGCCGCGCCCGTCGGCCATCAGGGTGATCTTACGGCTGTAGGAATCGATCGACTGCCCCACACAGGTGTAGATCGACGGGAGAAGGCCGTTCTCCACCAGGACGTCCAGTGCCTGTTCGATCATGGCGCAGGCTGCCGAGATCGTGCCGCTCTCAGGGAAGTCCTCCCCCGCGTGGGCGATTCGGTTGCGCAGGTCCGCCACCCGGCCGGTTTCCAGCTTCGAGGCGAATTCCCGTAGCGCGCTCAGCAGGGTCTGCCTGCTCTCATCGCTCAGGTCCAGGATGAGCCGGGTGTGGAGGAACGGGAAGGTGTAGATGGAGGAGGACCTCGCGGAGAAGAAGGGCACACGGCCGGCTTCCCTCAAGAAGTCCTGAGGGCTCTCCACGGCCTGTTCACACGCATCCGCGAGAACTCGGAAAGACTGGATCAGCACTCCGAGTGAGTTCCGGCCCTCGACGTCGTAGGCGAAGCCCTTGGGGACGTTCGACGGATCGGTCATCGTGTCGGCGAAGAACCGGTCGGCCCAGGAGCGCCGGTAGACGAAGCGCTTGTGCCGTTCATTCGGGTAGGGGTCGGAAAGCAGCGTCCAGCAGACGAAGCGCAGAGTGCTGATCAGCAGCTTCTCCAACGCGGTGAACAGGTTGATTCCGACGCTGCGAATCTCTTCCACCCGGCCGACCGAGTCGCCGAAGCCTCCCGGTGTCTGCAGGAGTCCCTGCAGTTGTTGCCGGTACTGCCTAACGGCGGCATCGGGACTCTCCGGGCTGTCCAAGGGGTGCCCCAGCTTCCAGAGGATGCGGTCGATCAGTTCCGCCTCCTCTTCCGCGGTGCGAGGGATCCGGAACCTGCCGTAGCGGAGCTCTTCGAAGGCAGCGAGCAAACGAGACCGGTCGTCCAGGATCAGGTGTGCGACCACGTCCCGCGGCGGCGTCGCCCGGAGGTAGTTGTCCAGCCGGGTCATGGCATCGCCGCCGGGAACCGTGCGCAACCGCCAGTCCAGGTCTTCCAGGGCATCGCCCGCGTACAGCGAAGTGATCAGATGTTTGAGCGCCACGGGTGCGGTCGGGCCCAGACGGGACACGAAGCGCACGCCCAGGCGACTGACCTGGCTCTCCGCCCGGAAGTATCCGCCGTTGTCGTGTTTCGACCTCAGCGGACGCCGGATCTCGGTGCGCGCCACCTTGATGCGGTTCTCGTTGATGGCGTCTTCGAGTTTGAGGACCAGACTGCGGTCCGAGACCGCCAGCAGTAGTTGGAAGAGCTCGGCGCCCTCGACCGTCTCGGCGATCCGGGCCGCCGGGCGGCCACCGAGGTCGTTCCCGATGTGCCGGCCGACGAACTCCCGGATGCCATCGACGTTGTCCTTGAGGAGGGAGGCGAGAAGCGTTCTCCTCTCCGATTCCGACAGGGCGTTCGCCAACAACCAGGGAAGTCCCCAGCGGTTGTCGGTACGGAAGTACTCGTCGTCGGGCAGCGAAAGATCCTGGACCAGCCGACCGAGCGCCAGTTCCACGGGCACGTCCGGAAGGATCGCCTGGTAGGCCCTGCCGCACAAGGTCTCGCCGGTCTTGAGCCGTGAATGGTGCACGCCGACACAACCCGGGTCCAGGCACTCGATGGCCGGACCACAGGTCGTCGGCTCCAGGCAGCGATACTCGGGCACCACCAGCATCCCGAGGGGGCCCACGGTCAGGTCCGCCACCTGGAACACACCCTGCGGGAGCATCTGCAGGAGCTGAAGGGACTCCGAGTTGCCGAGGAACGACTGCGGTTCGTTCCCGTAGCGGCTGATGTAGGCGTCGTCGAGCTCGCGGCCGAACACCCACGGATAGTTGATCCTCCGGTACTTGACGTCTTCGCCGACGACGCGAACGGCCAGGTCCAGATCGGTGGACTCCGGTATGAAGGTGAGCTCCTTCCCGATGATGAACTCGGCGAACACCGCCGCCTTGGCATCCGAGGGCGACAGGCCCGGAACTGCCGCGGTCACTCGCTCGAACCATTCCTGTCCCGTCGCGGACAGGACGATGGCGTCGTCCAGTTCCACGGGGAATCTGTAGGAGTCCTCCAGGACGCAGTCCCGGATCATGAGCCGCAGTGCGTTCAGGCGCTGCAGTCGCGGGTCTTTCGGATCAAGAGCGGCCGACACCATGCTGCTTCCTTCCCCCCTACCGGCTGGCTTCGTTCAAGAGTCGAGCTCGGTTCCTGTGGCGCGGAGCATCCTGCGCACCGGGCCCAACGCCGTCATGGCGAGCGAAACCGTACCCGCCACGGCGGTCCACACGAGGAATCCGCGCAGGCCCTTGGATCCCCAGAGTGCTCCGGCCGCGTAGGAAAGACCGAACGGAAGGCCCAGGACCGCCACCAGCCCCATCACCGCGTTGGTGGACCGAGCGAGTGCGACCTCCACGTAACGCGCCGAATCGGTGAGGTCCTCGGCAAGACGGGCACGGAGCTCGGGCATCCGGTGCTGGGCGCAGTATTGTTCGAGGATTTCGTTCCCCTTGGCGTGGACCGTGATGTGGTCCCGTCCGAACGCCCTCCGGAGTTCGATGAGTTGGCCCTCCAGTGAGCCGAGCCTCCCTGCCCCGAGACGTGGGAGGGAGATGTCCGCGACCCGGTTGGCCAGCGCGTTGAGGGCATCTGCCTGGAGTCGTCCGAGGAGGATCACATCGAGGTAGATGCTGTGCACGTAGGTCTGAGCGGCGGCGTGGAACGTATCGCCACCCCCGGGATCCGGACTCGTTCCCACGAACGCGACGCCGTCCCGCAGGATGAGCGCCTGCCAATCCGCGGAGAAGTGGACGCGGCCGTCGAACAGTGAGACGTCTTCGCGATCGGGGGGGAAGGCGGACGAGGACGTGGCCGAAGCGAGGGACCACAGCCACTGGTCCTGCGCCGGCCATGCAGCGTAGGCCGAGGGCATCACCGGTGGCGCGGCGCTGCCGAACGTCACGTGGCCGATCGTGGTGGCTCTGCGGGCGCGGGCCGCGATGCGGACACCCGCCGGGAGCGTGTCCTGGCAGCGCTGCCGGTTGGCCGCTCCCGACCCCGGGGACGAAAGATCACGGAGGCCCGCGAGCTCACCGACGGGGTCATGGCCGAGCTGTATGTGGAGGACTGCGAGGCCGGTGGTGGCCCCTGAGCCGGGGGGAGCGCGCAGGACCTCGACGGCGAGCACGGTGAGGGTGCCCAGCGTCACGGTGGATGAGCGGTGCCACCGGACAGGGTCTCCCGAAGTGCCGTACAGGGTGTGGGCGATGCGCGGCTCGAAGTACTGCAGTCTGGCGTCTTCGTCGGCGTCGCGCGCGTGGGAGGAATTGGACGGCCATAAGGAGGAGGCGGGTAACGGCCCGGGGGTCCATGCGGGGACCCGGTCGATCTCCACGGGAAGTATGAGACAGCCAGTCCTGCGCACCAGACTCAACCGGCACTCTCCCTCCGCTCCGCCCGCAACACCGCCTCACACGATAACGAACGGGGTCGTGCGGCAAGCCCGGCTTCGAGGATTGCTCGCCACCACGACGAAGCTTCCCGCCGGCAAGGGCACACGACATCCACCGGCTGTGAGCGCCACACCCCGCGCCCGCACACGCCGAAGGTGCCCAACCGGGATCGGCTGGGGACCTCTTCGCCGGTGGGCGCGGATGGTTTCGAGCCGGCGAAAGCTACTTTGCAAGCTCGCATCGGGGCGCTGTCACCGCGCGGTCCGGGACAACGGCCCTAGAGTTTGATCATCTTGGTGTACGGGCTCAAGATCCGCTCTCGCGCCGAGCCGAAATCGACGAGCGTCGCGATTCCGTCCTCGACGCCGATCACTCGGCCGAGTCCGTACACGTCGTGCGTAACCTGGTCACCCACCGCGAAGTGCTTGGGGGGTGGCGCGGTCGGGGCTTTGAAGGGGCTGCTCGGCAGATGGCGCTTCGGTGCAGCTGGCTTTGTCATTGTGCCCAGTATGCGGCCAGCGGGCTCCGACCGGACCACCGTGCACATAACCGTTCGGACCCGATCCCCGAGGCGGCGGGCGTCGCGCCCGATCCGCTCCCGTTGATGTCAGGAGCAGATGTGAAAGGCCCCTCGCCGATTACGGCGAGGGGCCTTTCACATTGGTGGGCGCGGACGGTTTCGAACCGCCGACATCTGCTTTGTAAGAGCAGCGCTCTACCCCTGAGCTACGCACCCGTGGATGAGTGGACAGCCTACATGCACGGCGCACCCCGGACGCAAACGAGTAGGGGTGGGTGAGAATGGAGCGAGGCAGGCGGGGCAGGGCGGACGCGTACGGGAGAGGGATTGTGGCGACGGCATCCCGGCGGTGGTTCGGTGGGCGGGACGAGAGCCGGCGGGCGGACGCGCAGGCCGCGAAGGATGCCGCCGCGGCAGCGTTCTACGAGCTGGACACCGCCCAGCGGGACCTGCGGATCTCCATGGAGACCATCGCGGCGGTGGACGGGAGTCCGGCCGGGCGGCAGGCCGCGGAGGGGTTCGGGGCGCTGGGGCGGCGGATCGACGAGGTCAGCCACACCTACATCGAGGCGGTCGACGCGTACGACCTGGACCGGGTCGACCTCGACGGCGCGTCCGCCGGGCGGGCCAAGCAGCAGCTGGACCGGGCACGGGACGAGCTGGTGCGGGTCAAGGGCGAGCTGGACCGGTTCGCGGAGGGGCTGCGGCCGCTGCTGGACCGGGCCGAGAGTCAGCTCGCGCAGGTGGCGCCGGCCCGGGAGCGGGCGCGGGCGGCACTGCTGGGGGCGAGCAACGCGCTGGACGCCGTACGGGCGCAGGGGCTGCGGGCCGACGAGCTCGCGGCGCGGCTGGCGGCGCTCGGGCCGGAGCTGACCAAGCTGACGCAGGGGGCCGGGCAGCACGGCGTGCCGGAGACCCTGCAGCGGGCCGACCGGATCCTGCGGGACGCCGAGGGCATCCGGGCCGAAGCCGAGCGGCTGCCGGGGCGGGCCGCGGAGATGGACCGGCGCATGGTCAGCCTGCGGACGCGCGCACAGGCGCTGCGGAACCGGGCGGAGCGGGTGGATCCCGTGCTGAGCGAGCTGCGGCGCCGGTTCTCGGCGGCGTGCTGGCAGGACCTGCAGCCGGTGCCGGAGCAGGCGGCACGGGACGTCGCGCAGGCGGAGGAACGGCTACGCGAGGCCGGCAAGGCACGCGAGGAGCAGCGATGGGCGGACGCCACCGCGCTGTTCGCGACGGTACGGGCGCTGCTCGACGCGGTGGACGGAGCGGTGTCGGAGGCGCAGGACCGGCTGGAGCAGCTGGAGGCGGTGGCCCGGGACCCGGAGGTCGAGGTCTCGCGGACCCGGTTCGCGATCCGGGACGCGCAGCGGCTCGCGATGGACGGCCGTACGGTGCCGGATCCGCGGCACGCCCGGCCGCTGGACGAAGCGGTGGCGCGGGTGGACCGGGCGGTGGCGGGGCTGACCGGCCGGCACCCCGACTACTGGCAGTTCCTGAAGGAGCTGGAGGACGTGCGGAGCGGCGTGGGACGGGTCGTCGGCGAGATCCGCGCCCAGCGCGGGCTGGGCTGATCACCGCCCGGGGCCGACGGGCGGGTGCCCGGCCCGGCACCCGGTTGTCCCCGGGCCGCGGGCGGCGCAGGCTGGGGGTATGGCCAGTCATGCCGAAGGGCATCTGCGGATGCCCGTCACCAGTCATGTCGAGCCGCACCTGCGGATCCCGGTGACCGCGCGGCTCGACGAGCATCTGCCGGTCGACCACAAGCTGAGCAAGGTCTACCGGGTCGGGGCGGGGCTGACCGGCCTCCTGCTGGTCGCCTTCGGGATCCTGGGGCTCACCGACAACATCGGGTTCTTCGACACCGGCGGGGACCGGGTGCTGGGGCTGAACACCAACGGTTCGCTGAGCGTGCTGTCGATCTGTGTGGGGCTGCTGCTGTTCACGGGAATGGTGATCGGCGGGAACTTCGCCTCCACCCTCAACATCGTGCTCGGCCTGGCCTTCATCGCCAGCGGGTTCGTGAACCTCGCCCTGCTGGACACGGAGCTCAATTTCCTGGCGTTCCAGATCCAGAACGTGCTGTTCAGCTTCGTGGTGGGTGTGATGCTGATGTGGTTCGGGATGTACGGGCGGGTGGGCAGCGCGCTCCCGCACGACAACCCGTACTGGCGGGCCCGCCATCCCGAGCAGGCCGCCCGGGAGGACCGTGCCCGGGCCCGGCTCCAGGCCCGGTCGAGCGGGCACGAGGAGTACCTGCGGCGGCAGCTCCCCCACCAGTCCTGAGCGTTTAGCATGCCTGCATGCCTCGCTACGAATACCGCTGCCGGACCTGCGACGACACCTTCGAGCTCAGCCGCCCGATGGCCGAGTCCGGTGATCCCGCCGACTGCCCCGCCGGGCACCCCGACACCGTGAAGCTGCTCTCCGCCGTCGCCGTCGGCGGCACCAGCAGCGCCCCCGCCCCGGCGGCCGGGGGCGGGGGCTGCTGCGGTGGCGGGGGCTGCTGCTAGCCCTGCCCCCGTGTCCCCTGCCTGCTGCTAGCGCTTGCGGGAGAGCGTCAGGCCGTCCGAGATGGCGAGCAGGACGCTCTCCATCCGCTTGTCCTCGCGGACGTGCTCGTTGAAGGCGCGCACCGCGGCCGGGGTGCCGGGCGCCGACTCGTCCACGACCTTGCCGTGGAAGAGGGTGTTGTCGGTGACGATCAGGCCGCCCTGGCGCATCCGCGGGACGAGTTCCTCCCAGTAGGCGATCTGGCTCGTCTTGTCCGCGTCGATGTAGGCCATGTCGATGTGCGGCTCGGCCGGGAGCGACCGGAGGGTGTCCAGCGCCGGGGCGATCCGCAGGTCGATGCGGTCCGCGACGCCGGCCTCCGCCCATGCCTCGCGCCCGTACGCCGTCCACTCCTCGGAGACGTCGCAGGCGATGATCCGCCCGTCGGCGGGCAGCGCCTGCGCCATGGAGAGGGTGGAGAAGCCGGTGAAGGTGCCGACCTCGACGACGAGACGGGCGCCGGTCAGCCCGACCAGGAACGCCAGCAGCGGTCCCTGCTCCTCCGCCGACTGCATGCCCGCGGCGTCCGGGAACTTCTCCCAGGTCTTCTCGATCAGCCCGTGCTGCGCCGCGGTCAGCGGCGGGTTCTGCGCGAGCATGTAGGCGTACAACTCATCCGTGATTTTGGTGGTGTTGCCCTTTGTCATGATCGAGGAGCCTACTCGGGCTCCGCCCCCGCCGCCTCCCGGTTCGCAGCGTCCGTCGCCACCTACAGCGCCCGGTTCGCGGCGTCCGCCGCCTCCCCGAACGCCCTGACGATCTCCTCGCCCGCCAGCACGCCCGCCGTCGCCAGCGCGACCACTCCCGGAGCCTGCCACCGCGACTCGGCCAGCTCGCCGTGTCCCGGCCGCCAGGCCCGGTCCGCCGCCAGCAGCAGGTCCGCGTCGAGCAGCGAGTCCCCCGCGGCCAGGGTGTGCGTGGCCCCCGTGCGCCGGGCCACCTCCCGCATCGCCGCGCTCTTGGTCAGCGGGCGCGGGACGGCGTAGATCTTGCGGCCCTGCAGGGAGACCGTCCAGCCGCGCTCCTCCGCCCATTCCGTGAGCGCCTTCAGCCACTCCTCCGGCACCAGCGCCCGCTCCACCACCAGGTAGACGAAGAGGTCCTCCGCCACCCGGGCCTTGCGCAGCCAAGCCGGGTCGGCCGTGCCGGTCAGGCGGTCGTGCACCTCCTCCAGCGGGGCGCACTCCCGCGCCAGGCGCGCGGCGACCGTCCGCCGCCAGTCCCGGTCCGGGACGCCGTCGACCAGCAGCTGGCCGCCGTTCGCGCAGATCGCGTACGGCGCGGGCGGTCCGGGGAAGCGGATGCGCTGGTACTGCTTGCGCGTCCGGGTGGTGGTCGGGACGAACACGACGTCCTCCCGGCCGGCCAGCTCCGCCAGCAGGGCCGCCGCCGTCTCCGTCATGAAGGACAGCGGCTTGCCCTCGTGGATCTCCACGCACAGCAGCCGGGGCGCCTCCGGGTCCGGCGCGGTCAGCGCCAGGGCCGCCGAGGAGTAGATCAGCGTCCGGTCGAGATCGCTCGCTATCAGGACGGTCACCGGTTGACCACAGCCTTTCCGTCGGCGCCCGTGGCGCCTCTCGTGAAGCGGGGATGGATGAGTCCGACACAGGTGTACGGCAGGCCGTCGACCTCCTCGACCGGCACCCCGCGCTGCCCGGCCAGCAGGCGTACGTGGTCCAGGTCGGGCCCGGCGCCACGGCGGGCCAGGATCTTCCACGGCACCCGGCGCAGCAGCACCCGCGTGGTCTCCCCCACGCCCGGCTTGACCAGGTTCACGTCGTGGATGCCGTACTCCTCGCTGATCCGCTCCACCGCCGCCCAGCCCTCCCAGGTCGGGGTGCGGTCGGCGGCGAGGAGCTCCTTGACCTCGTCGGCGACGGCGTCGGCGACCTCGTCGAAGCGGGCCGCGACGGTGTCGACGAAGGCGGCCGAGACGTCCGCCCCGGCCAGTTCCCGGTAGAACTTGGCGCCGTGGAAGTCACCCGGCCCGACCAGGTCGGCGCGGAGCACGGTCCGCGAGACCAGGCCGGAGACGGTGGAGTTCAGGCAGGCGGAGGGGATGAGGAAGTCCTCGCGGGTGCCGTAGGTGGAGACGCAGCCGCCCGGGTCGGCGAGCACCACGATCTCCGGGTTGAAGCCGGGGCCCTCTTCCGTTGCCCGGTGGGCCTCCAGCGCGGCCCGCAGCTCCCGGGTGATCGCGCCCTTCCCGGTCCAGCCGTCGACGAAGACGACGTCGGCCGGGTCGTGGCGGTCGGCCAGCCAGCGCAGCGCGTTGGCGTCGATGCCGCGGCCCCGCACGATCGAGACGGCGTAGTGCGGCAGGTCCAGGCCGTGCCGGTGGCGGGCCCAGCGGCGCATCAGCACGCCGACGGGGGTGCCGGCGCGGGCCAGCGAGACCAGCACCGGGGACGGGGACCGCTCGGCCAGCACGGTCTCGGTGACGGTGCCGACGGCGCGGGCGATCCGGGACGCGGACGCGTCGAGCGCCGACCGGTAGAGCTCCTGGTACTGCGGGCTCGGCTGGTACTCCACCGGCAGGGACTCGGCGTAGTGGGCGCCGCCCGCCTGGATGGCCTCCTCGCGTTCCTCGGTCGGGGCCTCCAGCTCGACCTCCGAGAGGTCCTGGAGGAGCCAGCCGACGTCCTCGGCGGCGTAGGAGGAGAAGGCGGGCCCGCGGAGGGGCTCGGGCAGCATGATCGGCTCCTGCCGGTCGGTATCGGGATCGGGGACGAGGACCGGGACGGGGACGCGTTCGGGTTCGCGTGCGGGTGCGGATGCAGCGGGGTCGGCCGCGCCGGCGGCCGCGGGCACGTACGCCGGGACCACCGCGAGCAGCACCCGGCCCGCGTGCCGGCGCAGCCGGTCCAGCAGCCCGCCCGGCGCGTGCAGCGCGGGGGTGTCCCCGGCCGAGTCGACGACGGCGACGACGGTGTCGAAGCCGGCACCCGCCACGTTGTACGCGTACCGGTCGCCGGGACCGTCCGCCGGGTCGTCGTGGGCGGGGAACACCAGGCGGGTGCGTATGGCGTAGCCGGGGTCGTCGACGGCGAGCACGGGCGAGCGGGTCGTGGTCGAGAACCGGACCTCGGCGGCCGCGCCGCTGTCCTCCAGGGCCTTGGCGAGCCGCAGCGGGGTGTACATCAGCTCTTCGTTGCCGAGTACGAGAACCCTGCCGGGCCGCGTCCCGAGCGCCGCGGCGAGCTGCGCGCCGAGGCGGGGGACCGCTCGTTCCAGCCGCGTCCGGTGCCCGGGCGTGAAACCGTGGCGCCCGCCGTCGGGGACTCCGCCGGGCCAGTCCAGGACGACGCGCTCGACCCCGGCGGCCGGCTCCGGTCCCGCCGCACCCCGTGCCGCGCGCCCGGCGCCCGCCTCCGGCCGCCCGGCGCCCGCCTCGTGCTCGGCCACCAGCGCCTGCCCCTTCGCCAGCACGTCCGGCGGCAGGGCGACCGTCCCGGAGGCCAGCGCGACCAGGTCGATGCGGGCACCCAGCTCCGCCGCGAAGGCGGTCAGCCGGTCGCGGTCGGCCGGGGAGCGCATGTCGACCAGGGCGACCACCACGTAGTGCCGGCGCGGATGGCGGGCGTGCAGATCGCGGATGGTGTTGAGGACCGTGTTGCCGGTGGAGAACTCGTCGTCGACCAGCACCAGCGGACCGGTGCCCGCCAGCTGTGCCGGGTCCTCGGGCAGCAGCAGGTGGGAGGTGGCGTGCGAGTGGGACTCCTCGAAGCCGCCGGCCGGGGTCAGCCCGGCCACCGGACGGCGGGTGGAGTGCAGGTAGGGGGCGGCACCGAGGCCGTCGGCCACGCAGTGGCCGAGCCCGGTGGCGGTCTCCGCGTAGCCGAGGACCACGGCGGAGCCGGCGTCCGCGCCGAGCAGCTCCCGGACCCGCTCGCCGAGCCCGTACCCGGCGCCGTACACCACGGACGGGAGCTGCGGCACGTGCTTGCCGAGCACCCGGGAGACGAGCAGGTGGGCCCGCTTGGGGTTGCGGCGCAGGGCGAGCCCGAGCAGGCCCGGCAGCTCACCGGCGCCGTCCAGGCGCACTCCGAGCCGGTCCGCGACCCACGTTCCTGACCAGACCGCCGTGTCGATCGTCTTGCCTTCCCTCGGTTGCGTGCTGTCGTGGCCGGACATCAGACCTGCAGTCCCGCCGTCAGGAGGTCGACGAAGCCGACGTCCTCCTTCGCCACCCCGAACACCTCGGCGCGCAGCATCGTGCGCTCGGCCCAGGCCCGGTGGGGCTTCACCTCGTTCATCTTGTTCGTGTACGCGGACCTCATCACTCCGCCGCCGCCGCGCTCCGGCCGCAGGATGTCCTGGGCATCGCTGAACTCCTCGAGCGAGACGACCGACAGGGCGTGCACCGGGGTGGTGTGCGCCGGGTGGATGCAGGTCTTGCCGAGGAGTCCGTTGGCGCGGTCGAGCTCGATCTCGCGCAGCAGCCCGTCCAGGTCGTGCTCGATGAGGGTGGTGCGGAGGTCCTCGGCCTGGCCGTCCAGGAACGGGCTGCGGCGCAGCTGGGGCTTGAACATCCGCTCCTGGTGGCGGAAGTACTCCCAGACCGGACCGGTGACGGTGAAGCCGGTGCCGTCCGCCCGGCTCAGCACGTTCACCACGTCGGCGATGACGTTCGCGACGATCTGGACGTCGTAGGCGGTCATGTCGGGGGAACGGCGCAGGCCGTAGGCGGAGCAGAAGTCGGTGACTCCGAGGCGGAGGGCGAGGACCCGGTCGCGGTGGCGGTTGACCGTGCGGGAGATCCCGGCCAGGGCCTCGACCCGGGTCTCCAGGTGCAGCAGCTCGGGGGATTCGAGGACGGGCATGGCGTAGAGGCGCTGTCCGCTCGCCGCCTCGGCGGCGGCGACGGCGTCCAGGAAGGCGATGCCACGTTCCTCGGTGAATTTCGGAAGTACGAAACCGGCCAACCAGCGGACGGAGGCGCCGAGCCGGGCCACCAGGTCCGGTATCTGCTCCGGCGTGCGGACCCGGACGAACAGCAGCGGCAGCTCGGCGGCGCCGTCCTCACGGGCCTGCGCGTCGAGCTCGGCGAACTGCCGGACCAGGTTCTCCTCACCGGCCGTGACCTCGGCATCGCTGATGGAGTCCTCCAGGCACAGCACCATGGACACGACACCGCGGGCTGCCTGCTTGCGGATGTCGGAGGCCAGCTGCGGCCGGACGGCGGGGCTGTAGAGGGTGGCGCCCAGGGCCGCGGCGAGAATGCGGGCCGGAGATCCGGCGGTGAATTCGGCCGGTTCCCGGTGGAAGAGACCCTCACGGGCCGCGGGCGATATGTGCCCGAAATGACGCATGTGCTTCCCCCGTACTTGCCTCGGCGGCCCAACTGGCATGGCCGGTAATAGTACGTACGAATGAGATGCCGAGTTCCTCGCGCACATGAAATCCAGGTAACCGTCCTGAAGACTGGGCGGTAGTGGGCACCGAGGCCCGATCGCGATCCCCTTGCACCATGCACGGGCCCCCGGGCTCCCGACAAGGGCCGGGGAGGGACCAGAGTGGGGCAGCGGTCAGGGGGCGGAGAGGGATCGGGCGGCGATCGGGCGGCGATCGGTACGCCCCGCACCGGGGGGCCGCATTGTCCCGCTCCGGCCCGGGAGGGCAGGATGACCGACATGACGCACGCGATGCAGAAGGGCTCCAACATTCCGGTCACCGCCGCGGCGGTCCGGGCGGTGCTGCGCTGGACCACTGGCCCCGAGGTTCCGGACGTGGACGCTTCGGCGCTGCTGGTGGGCCCGGACGGGCGGGTGCGTTCGGACGAGGACTTCGTCTTCTACAACCAGCCGCGGCACCCCTCGGGCGCGGTCTGGCGGCTCGGCAAGAAGCTGATCGGGGAGAGCGTCACCGACGCGGTGCAGGCCGACCTCGGCTCGGTCACCGCGGCGGTGGACCGGATCCTGGTGGTCGCCTCCGCCGAGGACGTGCCGTTCGAGCGGGTCCGCGACCTGCGGATCCTGCTGTACGACGCCACGGGCGCGGGCGGCACGGAACCCCTGGCGCACTTCGACGTACGGCCGGAGACCGGCGCCGAGACGGCACTGATCTGCGGGGAGCTGTACCGCCGGGGCGAGGGCTGGAAGTTCCGGGCGCTCGGCGAGGGCTACTCCAACGGACTGGTGGGGCTGGCCACCGACCACGGCATCTCGGTGGACGAGAACGCCGAGACCGAGGCCCCCGCCGGCGACCCCGAGGCCACCACCGCCATGCGGCCGCCGACTCCGGCCCACCCGATCCCGCCGATTCCCTCGGCGCCGCCCACCCAGGCCCCGCCGGCCGCGCAGCCCGCCTACGGGTACCCGCAGCCGGTGTCCCCGGCTCCGGTGCCGGGACCGGGCGGGGACCCGTCCTTCCGGCTGCCCCTGCAGGGGCCGCAGTTCGTCCGGCGCTAGGCCGTGTCTTTCGGATCAGGCCGGATCAGCCCGCGGCGTCCGGCGTCGTGCATCGCAAGGCGGAGGAGGGAGTCGACGCGGAGCGTCGGCGACCGACGACAACGCGGCGAGGTGCGGCGCCGGACGCCGCGGGCTGATCCGGCCTGATCCGAAAGACACAGCCTAGCGGGCGCCCGACTTGTAGCCCCGGCCCCACTGGAGCCCCCAGCCGTACAGCCGGTCCAGCTCGGCCTGGAAGCCGTACACGAAGCGCACCTCGCGGCGGACGACCAGCTCGCCGCCCGTGTTCTCCAGGGAGACCACCGCGCAGGACCGGGCCTCGGGGTGCCGCTCGTCGAGGGCGATCTCGATGCGCGGCCCGCTGATCGGGTAGAGGGTGACCACGGCGTGGGTCCGGTCGAAGGCCGGGGTCTGGTCGTAGATGTAGACGAAGACCAGCAGCCGCTTGATCTCCTCGGCGTGGTCCAGGTTGACGTAGAGGGTCTCCCCCGAGGGGGACCCGAAGCGGTCGTCGCCGCTGAGCTTCACGTACGGCGGGTCGTTGAGGTCGCCGAGGAGGTTGCCCAGCGGCTGGACGACGCCCCGGCTGCCGTCCGCCAGCTCGTAGAGGCAGCCCATGTCGAGGTCGACGTTGACCATGCCCTGGGTGTGCGCCTGCACCACCTCGGGCTTGAACAGCTTGAACGGATGGCGGAACAGCTGACCGCTCTGCCCCGACCGGCCGCCGAAGTCCGAGCTCCGCATCCGCCAGGACAGGTTGACCCGCAGGTTCCCCGTGACGGCGCCCTGCTTGGTCAGCGAGACCGACGGGTGCCGCCGGGTCAGCTCGATCGCGTTCGACGAGGCACTGCCCGACTGGAACTGCGCCGCCCGGCCTCCCCTGAGCCCGTCGAAGAACCCCATGTCCTTCCCCCCACATCGAGACCGCCGCCGCCGGTCACCCGGCGTCGGGAACGCCGACAGGGGGTGGCCGGTCGGCCACCCCCTGTCAATGGTTCCGCATACGCGGCCGGCTCATGCCTCGGTGTGACGTCTTTGCGTCACGTCCCGGCCGCACGCCGTGGCCGCACCCTGCGGGGCGTCACGGCTCGGCTCCGCGCCGTGGCTCACGCCTTGGCGCCGGCCTCCTCCAGCTCCAGCCGCTTGTTGCGGCGGACCGAGGACCAGAAGGACGCGGCGATGAGCACCACGCCGATGAGGCCGGTGATGACCTCGTTGATCTCGTGCTGGATGGTGACCAGCAGGATCACGGCGAGCGCGCCGATCGCGTAGTGCGCGCCGTGCTCCAGGTAGACGTAGTCGTCCAGGGTGCCCTGGCGGACCAGGTAGACCGTGAGCGACCGGACGTACATGGCGCCGATGCCG
Source organism: Streptomyces sp. NPDC048603 (assembly GCF_043199475.1). Lineage (NCBI taxonomy): Bacteria > Bacillati > Actinomycetota > Actinomycetes > Kitasatosporales > Streptomycetaceae > Streptomyces > Streptomyces sp. NPDC048603. The sequence goes on from NZ_JBICVY010000011.1 coordinate 62,227, forward strand.
AGGCCGAGCGCCATCCAGAAGATGTGGTTGGTGATCGCGAACGCGCCGATGACCCCGTCGAAGGAGAAGGACGCGTCCAGCACCTCGAGGTAGAGGAAGAGGAAGAACGCGGCCTTGCCGGCCAGGCCGACCGCCGAGACCTGCTTGCCCTCGGCCTTGGCCTTCTCCTCCTCCTCGTGCTCGCGCTCCTCTTCCTCTTCGAGCTTGTTCTCGAAGTAGGAGGACAGGCCGCCCACGACCAGGTAGGTGATCAGGCCGGCGACGCCGGCGAGCAGCACGGTGGCGGACTTGTCCGCGTGGCCGGTGCTGGTGTGGGCCTCGGTCGCGAAGGTCATCGCGGAGACCAGCAGGGCGATCAGCGCGATGCAGACCGACAGCATGTCGACCTTGCCGAGCTTGGCCAGCGGCCGCTCCAGCCACTGGAGCCACTTGATGTCCCGGTCCTCGAAGATGAAGTCGAGGAAGATCATCAGGAGGAACATGCCACCGAACGCGGCGATCGCGGGGTGGGCGTCGGTGACCAGCGCCTCGTACTGCTCGGGCTCGTCCAGGGCCAGGTTGATGGCCTCGATCGGTCCGACCTTGGCGCTGATCGCGACAATGGCAACGGGGAAGACCAGTCGCATGCCGAAGACCGCGATGAGAATGCCGATGGTGAGGAAGATCTTTTGCCAGAAGGCATTCATCTTCTTCAGGATTCCGGCGTTCACGACGGCATTGTCGAAGGACAGCGAGATCTCGAGGATCGACAGGATCAGTACGACCCCGAACGCCTCCCACCCCCACTGCCAAGCGGCGAAGGCAAGGCCGAGCGCCGTGATGGCGAACGACCAGCCGAAGGTTTTCAGAACCACTGGCACCCCATGATCTTGTACGGCTTTACGAAACGTTGACCCCGAAGTCTAGGGCGATGCCTCGCAGGCCCGACGCGTACCCCTGCCCCACGGCCCGGAACTTCCATTCGCCGCCGTAGCGGTACACCTCGCCGAAGATCATCGCGGTCTCGCTGGAGGCGTCCTCGGAAAGGTCGTAGCGGGCCAGTTCCTGGCCGTCGGCCTGGTTCACCACACGGATGAAGGCGTTCGTGACCTGGCCGAAGGTCTGCCGGCGGGCGTCCGCGTCATGGATCGAGACCGGAAAGACGATCTTGTCCACCTCGGCCGGCACCTGCGTCAGGTCGATGATGATCGACTCGTCGTCGCCGTCACCCTCACCGGTGAGGTTGTCGCCGGTGTGCTCGACGGAGCCCTCGGGGCTCTTGAGGTTGTTGTAGAAGACGAAGTACTGGTCCCCGAGCACCCGGCCGCCGTTGCACAGCAGCGCGCTGGCGTCGAGGTCGAAGTCGGCCCCCGTGGTGGAGCGCGCGTCCCAGCCGAGGCCGACCAGGATCCGGGTCAGATTCGGTGCGGCCTTGGAGAGGGAGACATTGCCTCCCTTGGCGAGCGTGACGCCCATGTGTGGTCCTCCCCGGAACACGTGGTGGTGGCAAAGCCGTCCGGCGCCGCACACGGACGAGTGCGCGGCGCCGGACGGCGGTACTGCCGGCGGACCGGCAGACGGAGACTCAGACGTTGACGCCGAAGTCCTGCGCGATGCCGCGCAGGCCCGAGGCGTACCCCTGGCCGATGGCGCGGAACTTCCACTCGGCACCGTTGCGGTAGAGCTCGCCGAAGACCATGGCGGTCTCGGTCGAGGCGTCCTCGCTCAGGTCGTAGCGGGCAAGCTCCGTGTTGTCGGCCTGGTTCACGACGCGGATGAACGCGTTGCGGACCTGGCCGAAGCTCTGCTGACGGGTCTCGGCGTCGTAGATCGAGACCGGGAAGACGATGCGGTGCACGTCGGCCGGCACGCCGACGAGGTTCACCTTGATCTGCTCGTCGTCACCCTCGCCCTCACCGGTGAGGTTGTCACCGGTGTGCTCCACCGAGCCGTCGGGGCTCTTGAGGTTGTTGAAGAAGACGAAGTTGCCGTCGAGCGCGACCTTGCCCTGGTCGTTGGTGAGCAGGGCACTGGCGTCGAGGTCGAACTCGGTGCCGGTGGTGGTGCGAGCATCCCAGCCCAGACCGACGATGACCGCCGTCAGGTTGGGGGCGGCCTTGGTCAGCGAGACGTTGCCGCCCTTGCTGAGGCTGACTCCCACGGGTCCTCCATTGGGTTCTTGTGTGGGGCGGTGCCCCGTCGTGCGTTGCTACCTGGTCAACGGTCCGATCCTAGTGACGGGTTCCCGCCCTGCGGCACCTTTAGGCCGGTGCGGCCACAGGAGGAACCGATCTCACGGGACCGTTCACACGGAACCGGTCACACGGGACCGGTCAGAGGCTGTCGAGCGCCTTGACGTACTCGTTCAGGTCGCGGGCGTCCGGCAGGCCGTTGACGACGGTCCAGCGCACGATGCCCTCCTTGTCGATGATGAAGGTGCCGCGCACCGCGCAGCCCTTGTCCTCGTCGAAGACGCCGTAGGCGCGGGAGGTCTCGCCGTGCGGCCAGAAGTCCGACAGCAGCGGGTACTCCAGGCCCTCCTGCTCGCCGAAGACGCGCAGGGTGGGCACCGAGTCGTTGGAGACGGCGAGCAGCTGGACGTCCTCGTTCTGGAACCGGGGCAGCTGGTCGCGGAGCTCGCACAGCTCGCCGGTGCACACGCCGGTGAAGGCGAACGGGTAGAAGAGCAGGACCACGTTCTTCTCACCGCGGAAGTCGGAGAGCCGGACGGTCGCGCCGTGGTTGTCCTTGAGCTCGAAGTCCGGGGCCTTGTTGCCGACCTCGATCGCCATCTGTCGCATCCCTCCATTGGGCTGTTCGGATGGCCCCAGCCTATCGAGGGGGCGCGCCGGAGGCAGAAACCCCGCCGACCGGGGGTCGGCGGGGTTCATTCCGCTCGGCTGCGGAAACGCGGCTCAGCGCTTGCCGGTCTTGGCGGCCTTGGGGGTCACCAGCTTGTTGGCCGTCCAGTCCTTGCCCACGCTGACCGGCTTGCTCGTCGAGAGGCCCGCGGTGGTGGCGGCCTCGTTGACGTCGCTGGGGATCACGTGACCGGGACGGCCGGTCTTCGGCGTCATGAGCAGGATCACCGCGTTGTCTTCGACGAACTCGGTGGCGTCGACCAGCGCGTCCGTCAGATCGCCGTCTTCGTCCCGGAACCAGAGGAGCACGGCGTCGGCAACGTCGTCGTACTCCTCGTCGACGAGCTCGCTGCCGATCTGTTCCTCAATGGCCTCGCGGAATTCCTGATCGGCGTCGTCGTCGAAGCCGATCTCCTGGACCACCTGGTCGGACTGGAAACCCAGCCGGGCGGCCAGGTTGGTCTCCGCGTGGTCCGCGGTCGCGCTCACGGGGTGCCTCCTGCTCATGTTCGGTGATGTCTTCGGCTGCGCGCGTACGCGCAGCATTGGGCGTAGTCCACACGGGCGCGGCGGATCGCGCAAGTACCCGGTGGGCGAGACCGCCGAAACGGTGACGATTGCGGCCGTCTCGACGCTCCCGGCTTACTCATCCCACACCATTGCAGCTCATTCGGCATCGGATGGGGACTTTCCTACCTGTTTGAGGGACGAACGGCCTTTCGGATGTGCCGAATGGAGTGGGCACAATGGGGCGGTTCGACGGATCCGTCCCCGGGCGGCTCCGGAGCGTCACCACACCGTCCCCGGCCCCGCTCGCGGGCCGGGCCGACAGCCAATCACCGGAAGTTCCACGGGTTACCGAGCGGTAAAGGTGACGATTGAGGTCCCGCGGTACACGATGGGAGGCGGTGTGACCCATGACACGATCCTCCCCCGACAGCGAAGGAACAGCGTGGCTTCCGCATCGGATCGCAACCCGATCATCATTGGCGGCCTGCCGAGCCAGGTCCCGGACTTTGATCCGGAGGAGACGCGGGAGTGGCTCGACTCCCTGGACGCAGCCGTCGACGAGCGCGGGCGTGAGCGGGCCCGCTACCTGATGCTGCGGCTGATCGAGCGGGCCCGCGAGAAGCGCGTGGCCGTCCCCGAGATGCGCAGCACGGACTACGTCAACACGATCGCGACCAGGGACGAGCCGTTCTTCCCCGGCAACGAGGAGATCGAGCGCAAGGTCCTGAACGCCACCCGGTGGAACGCCGCCGTGATGGTCTCGCGGGCACAGCGCCCCGGCATCGGCGTCGGCGGCCACATCGCCACCTTCGCCTCCTCCGCCTCGCTCTACGACGTGGGCTTCAACCACTTCTTCCGGGGCAAGGACGAGGGCGACGGCGGCGACCAGATCTTCTTCCAGGGCCACGCCTCGCCCGGCGTCTACGCCCGCGCGTACCTGCTGGACCGGCTCTCCGAGCAGCAGCTCGACGCGTTCCGGCAGGAGAAGTCCCGGGCCCCGTACGGCCTGTCCAGCTACCCGCACCCGCGGCTGATGCCGGACTTCTGGGAGTTCCCGACCGTCTCGATGGGCCTCGGCCCGATCGGCGCGATCTACCAGGCCCGGATGAACCGGTACATGGAGGCGCGCGGCATCGCGGACACCTCCAAGTCACACGTTTGGGCGTACCTCGGCGACGGCGAGATGGACGAGCCGGAGTCGCTGGGCCAGCTGACCCTGGCCGCCCGCGAGGGCCTGGACAACCTGACCTTCGTGGTCAACTGCAACCTGCAGCGGCTCGACGGCCCGGTGCGCGGCAACGGCAAGGTCATCCAGGAGCTGGAGTCGGTCTTCCGGGGTGCCGGCTGGAACGTGATCAAGCTGATCTGGGACCGCTCCTGGGACCCGCTGCTGGCCCAGGACCGCGACGGCATCCTGGTCAACAAGATGAACACCACGCCGGACGGCCAGTTCCAGACGTACGCGACGGAGACCGGCGCCTACATCCGGGACCACTTCTTCGGCGACGACCAGCGGCTGCGCGCCATGGTCGCGAACATGACCGACGACCAGATCCTGCACCTGGGGCGCGGCGGCCACGACCACAAGAAGATCTACGCGGCGTACGCGGCGGCCAAGGCGCACAAGGGCCAGCCCACCGTCATCCTGGCCAAGACCATCAAGGGCTGGACTCTCGGCCCGAACTTCGAGGGCCGCAACGCGACCCACCAGATGAAGAAGCTGACGGTCGACGACCTCAAGGGCTTCCGCGACCGGCTGCACATCCCGATCACGGACACGCAGCTGGAGACCGGCCTGCCGCCGTACTACCACCCGGGCCCGGAGTCCGAGGAGATCCAGTACATGCACGACCGGCGCAGCGCGCTGGGCGGCTACGTGCCGACCCGGGTGGTGCGCGCGAAGCCGCTGCCGCTGCCCGAGGACAAGACGTACGCGGCGGCCAAGAAGGGCTCCGGCCACCAGTCGATCGCCACGACCATGGCCTTCGTCCGCATCCTGAAGGACCTGATGCGGGACAAGGAGATCGGCAAGCGGTTCGTGCTGATCGCGCCGGACGAGTACCGCACCTTCGGCATGGACGCTTTCTTCCCGAGCGCCAAGATCTACAACCCGCTGGGCCAGCAGTACGAGGCGGTCGACCGCGACCTGCTGCTCGCCTACAAGGAGTCGCCGACCGGCCAGATGCTGCACGACGGCATCTCGGAGGCGGGCTGCACGGCCTCGCTGATCGCGGCGGGCTCGGCGTACGCCACGCACGGCGAGCCGCTGATCCCGGTCTACGTCTTCTACTCGATGTTCGGTTTCCAGCGGACGGGTGACCAGTTCTGGCAGATGGCCGACCAGCTGGCGCGCGGCTTCGTGCTCGGTGCGACGGCCGGCCGGACCACCCTGACGGGTGAGGGCCTGCAGCACGCCGACGGCCACTCCCAGCTGCTGGCGTCGACCAACCCGGGCTGCGTCGCGTACGACCCAGCCTACGGCTACGAGATCGCGCACATCGTCCAGGACGGGCTGCGGCGGATGTACGGGCCGGAGGCGGAGGACGTCTTCTACTACCTGACGGTCTACAACGAGCCGATCCAGCACCCGGCCGAGCCGGCCGACGTGGACGTGGAGGGCATCCTCAGGGGCATCCACCGGATCTCGGCCGGCACCTCGGGCGCCGTCCCGGCACAGATCCTCGCCTCGGGCGTGGCCGTGCCGTGGGCGCTGGAGGCGCAGCGGCTGCTGGCGGCCGAGTGGAACGTCCGGGCGGACGTGTGGTCGGCGACCTCGTGGAACGAGCTGCGGCGGGAGGCCGTGGAGGTGGAGGAGCACAACCTGCTCCACCCGGAAGAGGAGCAGCGCGTGCCGTACGTGACGCGCAAGCTGTCCGGCTCGGACGGGCCGTTCGTGGCGGTGTCGGACTGGATGCGCAGCGTCCCGGACCAGATCTCCCGCTGGGTTCCGGGCGCGTACACCTCGCTGGGTGCGGACGGCTTCGGCTTCGCGGACACCCGCGGCGCGGCGCGGCGCTTCTTCCACATCGACGCGCAGTCGGTGGTGCTGGCGGTGCTCACCGAGCTGGCCAAGACCGGGCAGATCGACCGCTCGGTGCTGAAGCAGGCGATCGACCGCTACCAGCTGCTGGACGTCTCGGCGGCGGACCCGGGGGCGGCGGGCGGCGACGCCTAGCCGCCGCTTCATGGCGGGACCCGCCGCGTGCGCGGGCGCACCGGAGCGTGCGTCCGCGTGCGCGGGGCGGACCATCCGGTGACGCGGCCCCGGCTCCGGCCGGGGCTGCTCCGTCCTGTCGCGTTCTTTACGATGCCGGGCATGAAGGAACAGCCCGCGCAGGTCCGCTGGGAGCGGCGCACGCAGAACCCCTTGCTGGCCCTGGCGGTGCTCTTCGCCGTCGCGTACGCGGTGCCGATCGTGATCCCCGACGCGGATCCGGCGGTGCTGCGGGGCTGCATGTACGCCGAATGGGCGGTCTGGGCCGCCTTCGCCGCGGACTACCTGATGCGGCTGGGGCTGGCGCAGGACCGGCGGCTGTTCGTCCGCACCCACTGGCTGGACCTGGCGGCGGTGCTGCTGCCGCTGGTGCAGCCGCTGCGGCTGCTGCGGCTGGTCGCCACCCTGCTGCTGGTCGGGCGGCGGGCCAGGATGGCCCCGCAGGTCAGACTCACCACGTATGTGGCGGGCGCCGTGGTCGGGCTGATGATGTTCGGCTCGCTGGCCGTGCTGAGCGTGGAGCGGGACGCGCCGGACGGCAACATCAGGACCCTGGGCGACGCGGTGTGGTGGTCCTTCACCACCATGACCACGGTCGGATACGGCGACCACTCCCCGACCACGGGCCTGGGCCGGGTGCTCGCGGTGGGGCTGATGCTGTCCGGGATCGCCCTGCTGGGTGTGGTGACCGCCAACATCGCGGCCTGGTTCATCTCCCGCTTCGACCGGGACGACGCGGTGGAACGGGCCCAGCTGGCCCTCCTCACAGAGCTCCAGTCGGAAGTACGGGCCCTCCGCGCGGAGGTCGCCCGCCTTTCGCCTCCGGCGGGCTTGCCTGACCCACCTTCCTCCCCCGGAGCGGGCACCCCTGAGCCGGGTGTGCCCGGGCCGGGCGTGTCTGCTGCGGGCGTCGCCCGCGCCTGACCGCCGCCGGTGCCCGGCACCGCCCAGGAACGGAGCTCCGCCCCGAGCGGGGGCCGACCCCGTTGCGCGGGGTCGGGGCGTCGGTGCCCCGTCAGGGGCGCGGGGAACTGCGCGAACGGCCACCGTCGGCCCGCGGGTCGGAGAAAACGGGGGCGCCCCAGGGCCGGGGGTGGGCGGGGTCCGGGGCCGCAGGCCACGGTTCCGGGAAGGGGCGGGGCGGGGTGGGGCAATGGGGCCCCGCCCCGCCCCCAGGTGGGTCAGTTCTCCCAGACCTTGAACGCGCGGACCTGGTACGGCGACCTGGGCAGCCACACCCCGTCCCCGGGGTAGGTCTGGAACTCGCCCGTCTCGGCGCACTCGGCCGACTGGTACGTGGTCACCGGCCGCCCGGTGCGGTTGACCAGCGCCTGGGCCGGCGGAACACCGGGTGGCAGCGGGACGCAGGAGTCCACGTCGAGCTGGTGCAGTTCGTGGACCTGCCGCTTGCCCTGGAACTCCGGCTTGGGCCACAGGCAGAGCTGGCCCGGCCCGCAGGGCCCGAGCGGCGGCGGAGCCGAGGCCCGGGGCTCCGCGGCCCGGGGCGCCTGCCCCACACCCGCCCCGGCGGCCCGGGGCGTGGCCGCCGCCGGCAGCAGCGCCGTACCGCCCAGGAGCACGGCGGCCACCGCGACGGCGGCCGCAGCCGTACCCCGCGCAGGACCACGAGCAGGACCACGACCCCGAGCCGCGAGGAAAGACGTACGCATGGCGATCAACTCCTTGCGCGGCGAACCGCCCGTACGGGTGGCCGGGTCGGCCGCGGAGCCCGTACGGATCACCGCACCCTCACGCTGACCTGCGGCGACGCGGTCGCGGAAGGGGGCTCGGACCGGACCACCCGGATAGGGGACGCCGCACCGGACGGCCCGGCAGATACCCTCCGCAGCCACGGAATTGACCCCTCCGGCGGGGTGCGGGGCCCGTCAGTCCGCCCTGTTCGCCCGTAGGGGGACCCACCCGAAAGTGTCATGCCCGCCAGGACGACCCCGGGGACGGCACCTCCGCGGCGGCGCCTCGAACGGCGCAGCGGGACCGCCGTCCCGCGGTCCGGCACCGGTACCCTGACCGCTCACTCGGCGTCAGGTGTCCCGGCCTCGGACGGGCGGCGGAGAGGACCATGCGGTGATGACCGACCAGCGGCCGGTGCCGGCGGCGCCGGCCGGACTGCGCGAACGCAAGAAGCGGCGCACCCGTGACGCCCTCCTCCGCGCCGCGCTCGTACTCTTCACCTCGCAGGGCTACGAGCAGACCACCGTCGACGAGATCACCGACGCGGTCGACGTGTCGCAGCGGACCTTCTTCCGGTACTTCGCCAACAAGGAAGAGGCCGCGTTCGCCGTCCAGGACCTGGCCGAGTCCCACTTCATCGCGGCCCTGGCGGCCCGGCCGCCGGGCGAGGGCCCGCTGGAAGCGATGCGGAACGCGGTGCTCCGCACCTGGGACACCATCGAGGAGGCCCTGTCCGAGGTGGTCCCGGTGGACCTGTACATGCGCGCGTACCGGCTGATCGAATCCACCCCCGCCCTGCTCGCGGTGCACCTGCGCCGGTCCACCGAACTGGAGGAGCGGGTCGCCCTCATGGTGGCCCGCCGCGAGGGCCTGGACGTGGACGCGGACCCGCGGCCCCGGGTGGCGGTGGCCGCGTTCTCCGGTGTGACCCGGGTCACGGGCCGGCTGTGGGGGCGGGGCGAGGACGCGAGCGTGGCCGCGATCCGGCGGATGACCGAGGAGTACCTGGACCAGATCAGCCTGGCCCTGGCCGCCGATTGGCGCGGCACACCCGCTCCCCCGTCCGCCGCCGTCAACCCGCCCGCCGGGTCCGCCCCGCAAACGTGACGCCCGCCACCTGAGGCACCGCGGCCGGAAAACGTCTCCTAACCTGTTGTCCAGTGAACGTGTCCGGCCCCGCATCCCCGCTCCCCGCGTCCCCCACCACCCCGCGCGCCCTGCTGGCGCTCACGGTGGTGTTCGTCATGCTGGCCATCACCGGCTGGACCACGGTGCACCGGCCCGACGCGGGCGTCGCGCCCCGCACCGCCGCGCTCACCGCCTGGGCCGGAGCACACGCCGGCGGGCATCCGGTGCCGCCCGCCGACGCACCCGTACGGACGGTCGCCCGCTTCTTCGCGAACCTCGACGCCGACGAGCGGGCCCGGCTCGCCGACGCGCATCCGCTGATGGTCGGCAACCTCAACGGCGTCCCCGCGGCGCTGCGCTACCGGGCCAACCGGGTCTCGCTGGCGCAGGCCCAGGACGTGGAGGAGCACCGCGCCCGGGACGTCCGGCTCACGCCGGCGGCCCGGACGGACGCCGGCCGCCGGGCCCACCGCTTCGCCTCGATGCTGGCCGGCGACCGGCAGATCCTCGCCTTCGACCCGACCGCCGGCGGCCGGGCCGCCGAGGTCTTCGGCGACCTGGACCAGGCCCGCCGGATCTCGGTGATCGTGCCCGGCGTCGACACCGACCTGCTCACCTTCGAGCGGACCGCGCGCCGCTGGTCCGCCCCGGTGGGCATGGCCCAGTCCCTGTACGCCGCCGAGCGCGCGGCGGCTCCGGCCGTGCCGACCGCGGTGGTCGCCTGGGCCGACTACACCACCCCGGCGGGCATGGGGATGGACGCGGCCACCGGACGGCTGGCCGTGGAGGGCGCCGCGCGGCTGGAGGCGTTCACCTCGGCACTGCCGGCCCGCGCCACCACGGCGCTGCTCTGCCACAGCTACGGCTCGGTGGTGTGCGGGGTGGCGGCGGCCGGACTGCCGGCCCGGGTGACGGACCTCGTGGTGGCGGGCAGCCCGGGCACCCGGGCGGAGAACGTCGCCGGGCTGCACAGCGCCGCCCGGGTGTGGGCGATGCGGGACCCCGGCGACTGGATCGCGGACGTGCCGCACGTGGAGGTCGGCGGGGTGGGCCACGGGGCCGACCCGATGTCCGGCGACTTCGGCGCGCGGCGGCTGTCTGCGGCCGGGGCGGGCAGCCACACCGGCTATTTCGCGCCAGGGACGGAAGCCTTGGAGAACCTCGCCAGGATCGGAACCGGTTCGTACGGTTCCGTGGTGTGCCTCCCCGGGGACGACTCGTGCCGCGAGGGCATTTCCGGGACAGATGAGGGCTGACCCGGGCGGCGGCCGGAGAATCGACGGGAAAGCGGTCTCCGCAGCGAGGGGGACGGCCGGGCCCGGTGCACCTTACGATGGCCCGCATGGGTGACGTACTGGCCGGAAATCATGCCGTCTGGGAGTTCGACTCGGACTCGGTGCTCATCCGCTTCACACGGGGGATCAGGACGCGGCGGCTGTTCAGCGCGCTCGGACAGCGGCGCATCCCGTACGAGGCGTTGTCCGGGCTGACACTGACCTCGGGCAAGCGGGACTCCATCGTCCTGCGGGCCGTGCCGAGACCGGGCGCGGACCCGCTGATGGAGGCGGCGGAGGGGCAGCTGAAAGAGGTCTGCGACCCGTACCGGCTGGTGCTGCCGGGCGACGGGGCGGCCCAGGCCGCCTCACTGACGGAAGCGGTGCGTCCGCTTCTGGGTCCGGACGAGGAGGCGCACGCCTTCCTGGTGGACGTGCCCGAACCGCCGCTGGTGCTCAAGGCGTACGACGCGCGGGCTTCCTTCGACGGGTCCACGGTCGCGCTGCGCTGGTCCCGTACGGGCGCCAGCAGCGCGAAGTGGAAGTCCGGCGACCAGGAGTACCCGGTGTCCGCGCTGTCGGGGGTGGAGTGGTGCTCGCCGGAGGGACCGGGCGGCCATCTGAGGCTGAAGCTGCGTGACGCGCCGGAGGCGGCGCCCGCGCTGCCCGACCACGATCCGGCGGCGGTGGTGTTCGCGCTGGGCTACGGGGCGGTGCACGAGTCGCTGCCGTTCGCGGCGGCGGTGCTGGCCTCGGTGCGGGCGCGGACGCCGGTCGCGGCGGTGCCCTCGCCGCGTTCCGCGGCCGGGGGCGGGGCCGGTGCCGATGCCGACGCCCCGGGGGCGGACCGGATGCGGCACCTCGGCGAGCTGCACGGGGCCGGGCTGCTGACGGACGCCGAGTACGCCGCCCTGCGGGATCGTTTCGCCAACGAACCGGAGCAGCAGCCCTGAACCGGCTCCCGGCCGGCCCCCCGCGCCCTCCTCACCACCCGCCGGGCTACTCGCGGGACGCCGAGGTGAAGGTCATGTCCGGGTAGCGGGTGCCGGCGACCCGATCCGCCAGCGGTTCGAGAGCGGTGAGCTCCGCGTCCGTCAGGACCAGCCCCGCCGCGGCCACGTTCTCCGCGAGGCGGCTCCGCTTGCGGGTGCCCGGGATGGGCACCACCGTCAGGCCGTGCACGCTCGACCGCTGCTGGACCCAGGCCAGGGCGATCTGCGCCGGCGTCGCGCCCCGCGCCTCCGCGATCTCCCGCACCGGGGTGAGCAGCAGCGCGTTCGTCTTCGCGTTGTCCCCGGTGAACCGCGGCTGGAAGCGCCGGAAGTCGCCCGCCGGCAGGTCCGCGCCCGCGTCGGCGAACGCACCGGTCAGGAAGCCCCGCCCGAGCGGGGAGTACGGCACGAACGCCACCCCCAGCTCCGCCGCCGCGCCGACCGCGCTGCGCTCCACGTCCCGGCTGAACAGCGACCACTCCGACTGGAGCGCGGCGATCGGGTGCACCGCGTGGGCCTCCCGCAGCTCCGCCCCGGTCACCTCGCTCAGTCCCAGGTGCAGGACCTTGCCCTCGGCCACCAGTTCCGCCATCGCGCCCACCGTCTCGGCCAGCGGCACGGCCGGGTCCCGCCGGTGCATGTAGTAGAGGTCGATCACCTCCACCCCGAGCCGCTTCAGGCTGGCCTCCACGGCCGCCCGGACGTAGGGCCGGTCGTTCCTGATCCCCCGGTAGTGGGGGTCGTCGGTGCGCTCGATGCCGAACTTGGTCGCGAGCACCACCTCGTCCCGGTGCGCGGCCAGGAACGGTGCCAGGAACTCCTCGTTCGCCCCGCGCCCGTAGATGTCCGCCGTGTCCAGGAGGGTGACCCCGGCCTCCAGCGCGGCGTCCAGCGTGTCCCGGGCCGCCGCCTCGTCCGTCTCCCCGTAGAACTCGCTCATGCCCATGCAGCCGAGGCCCTGCACCCCGACCTGCGGACCCCCCGTACCGAGTCCGACCCTTCCGATCCTGCCCATGTCAGCCATTGCAGCTCCTCCCCGCATACGTTCCGATCTTGTGGTCCAGTACGGCGAGCGCGTCGGTCAGTTCCGCGATCCGCGCCCGCACGTCGTCCCGGGTCCGCTCCAGCAGTTCCCGGCGCTCCCCCGCGGTGTCCTCACCGGCCCGCACGAGTTCGGCGTACCGGACCATGTCCGCCACCGACATGCCGGTGGCCCGCAGCTTGCCGACGAAGGCCAGCCAGCCCAGGTCCCGGTCGGTGAACCGGCGCTGCCCCGAGTGCGAGCGGTCGATGTGCGGCATCAGGCCGATCCGCTCGTACCAGCGCAGGGTGTGCTGGGTCAGGCCGGTCCGGGCCTCGACCTCGCTGATCGTGTACCGGGTCTCCGTCAGGCTCATGGCGACCACGCTAGATCCCTGGAGTGCACTCCAAGCAAGTAGGCTCGGCGGCATGGAGAACCCGGGAAACCTGCAGAGCCTGCGCACCATCGAGAGCTGGCCGGTGCCGACCGCCGCCGCGGCCGTCGTCCGGGCGGACGGCACCGTCGCCGGGACGCACGGGCCGGTCCACCACCGCTTCCCGCTGGCCTCCGTGACCAAGCCGCTCGCCGCGTACGCCGCGCTCGTCGCCTGCGAGGAGGGCGCGGTCGAGCTGGACGAGCCGGCCGGCCCCGAGGGCTCCACCGTCCGCCACCTGCTCGCCCACACCAGCGGGCTGGCCTTCGACGAGCACCGTTCCATGGCTCCCGCCGGGACCCGCAGGCTGTACTCCAACGCCGGTTTCGAGGTGCTCGGCGACCACATCGCCAAGGCCACCGGCATCCCCTTCGCCGAGTACCTGCACCAGGCCGTGTTCGAGCCGCTCGGCATGACCTCGTCCAGCCTGGACGGCTCGCCGGCCAAGGACGGCGTGTCCACGGTCGCCGACCTGGTCCGGTTCGCCGCCGAACTGCAGGCGCCACGGCTGCTGGACCCGCGGACGGTCGCCGAGGCGATCACCGTGGTGCACCCGGGCCTCAAAGGCGTGCTGCCCGGCTACGGCCACCAGTCCCCCAACGACTGGGGCCTGGGCATGGAGATCCGTGACGGCAAGTCCCCGCACTGGACCGGGGCCTCCTCCTCCCCGCGCACCTTCGGGCACTTCGGCCAGTCGGGCACCTTCCTGTGGGTTGACCCGGACGCGCGCGCCGCGTGCGTGGCGCTGACCGACCGCGCCTTCGGGCCGTGGGCGGTCGAGGCCTGGCCCCCCTTCACCGACGCGGTGCTCGCGGAGCTCGCCGGCTCCCGCTGAGCCATCGCCCGCCACGACCGCGGGAACTGACCGGACCTCAGGAGGCGAACTCCCAGAGCAGCAGCTCCGCCGGGGACCCGGCCGTGATCTCCAGGCCCTCCTCGCCGGTGATCCGCGCCGAGTCACCGGGCTCCAGCTCCACCCCGTCCAGCCGGACGTCCCCGCGCACCACGTGCACGTACACCCGGGGCGCGTCCGGCACGGGCGTCTTCTCCCCCGCCGCGGGCCGCCGTACGTGCAGCACCGCCGAGGCGGCCGGCAGCGGGTAGCGGTCGCCGTCCGCCACCGAGCGGACGATCCCGTACGCCGGCTCGCCGCCGGGGTCCGCGGGCGCCAGCCACATCTGCACGAAGCACAGCGGCCGCGTCCCGTCGTTGCGTTCCACGTGCCGGACCCCGCCGGCGGAGCTCAGGTGCTGGAGGTCCCCGGGGTGCACGGTGGCGGCGTGCCCGGCGTCGTCGCGGTGCGTCAGTTCGCCCTCCACCACCCAGGTGACGATTTCGGTGTGGTGGTGCGGGTGCTCGTCGAATCCGGCGCCCGGGGCGAGGGACTCCTCGTTGACGGCGAGGACCGGACCGAAGCGGAGGTTGTCCGGATCGTAGAAGCTCCCGAAGGAGAATGCGTGCCGGGTGTCGATCCCGGCGGCCTCGTTCCCGCCCCGGTAGCGGTCGGTGCCACGGCGTACGTCGATCATGACGGCCACGGTAGCGGGGCCCCCGGGAGTCCGCCGGGCCGCCCGGATAAGGCAGTCTTGTCCCGTGCCCCAACCCGAACGTGAGCATTCCATCGAGCACGCGCCCGCGCATCTGCCCGCGCAGCCCGTCCATCCGCATGCCGCGACGCTGCGCCGGCTGGAGAAGTCCTCCGGGCGGCTGGCCGCGAACGCGATCGCCCGCATGGACGAGTCGCTGCCGTGGTACCGGGCGATGCCGCCGGAGAACCGGTCCTGGATCGGTCTGGTCGCCCAGGCCGGCATCGCCGCGTTCACCGAGTGGTTCCGGCACCCGGAGACCCCGCAGGCGATCTCCACCGACGTGTTCGGCACCGCGCCCCGCGAGCTGACCCGGGCGATCACCCTGCGCCAGACCGTCGAGATGGTGCGGACCACCATCGAGGTCATGGAGGCGGCCATCGAGGAGGTGGCCGCGCCGGGCGACGAGTCGATCCTGCGCGAGGCCCTGCTCGTCTACGCCCGGGAGATCGCCTTCGCCACCGCACAGGTGTACGCACAGGCGGCCGAGGCGCGCGGCGCCTGGGACGCCCGGCTGGAGTCGCTGGTGGTCAACGCGGTGCTGTCCGGGGAGGCCGACGAGGGCGCGCTGTCCCGGGCCGCCGCGCTCGGCTGGAACTCGCCGGAGCACGTCTGCGTGGTGCTGGGCACCGCTCCGGACGGCGACAGCGAGCTGACCGTGGAGGCGATCCGGCGGGCTTCCCGGCACGCGAAGGTGCAGGTGCTCACCGGGGTGCTCGGGGACCGGCTGGTGGTGATCGCCGGTGGCAGCGACGATCCGCTGCGGGTGGCGAAGTCGCTGATCGGCCCGTTCGCGGCGGGTCCGGTGGTGGCCGGTCCGGTGGTGCCGGACCTGTTGGCGGCGACCCGGTCCGCGCAGGCCGCGGCGGCCGGCCTGAAGGCCTGCGCGGCCTGGCAGGACGCGCCGCGTCCGGTACTCGCGGACGATCTTCTGCCGGAGCGCGCCATCGCCTCGGACCCTTCGGCCCGCGAGCAGCTGGTGGAGGAGATCTACAGACCGCTGGAGGAAGCCGGCTCCGCGCTGCTGGAGACGCTGAGCGTGTACCTGGAGCAGGCCAGCAGCCTGGAAGGCGCGGCCCGGATGCTGTTCGTGCACCCGAACACCGTGCGCTACCGGCTCCGTCGTGTGACCGACGTCACCGGCTGGTCACCCTCCGATGTCCGCTCGGCGTTCACGCTGCGGATCGCCCTGATTCTCGGGCGTCTGGCTGATGGAGATCAGCAACTCTAGACTTTTGTCGGACATCAACAATTACCCCGATGGTTCTTCGTCCCTGTCCTCACGGGCGGGGCGGGCCGAACACAAGAGAGAGTGTGAGGGTGCTCGTACTCGTCGCTCCCGGCCAAGGCGCTCAGACGCCCGGCTTCCTGACCCCCTGGCTCGACCTGCCCGGCGCCGCCGAGCGCGTCGCCGCCTGGTCCGAGGCCATCGGTCTCGACCTCGCCCACTACGGCACCAAGGCCGACGCGGACGAGATCCGCGACACCGCGGTGGCGCAGCCGCTGCTGGTGGCCGCCGGTCTGCTGTCCGCGGCCCGGCTCGACGGCATCGTGCCCGGCGCGGTCGCCGGCCACAGCGTCGGCGAGATCACGGCCGCCGCGATCGCGGGCGTGCTGAGCGAGTCCGAGGCGCTGTCCTTCGTGCGCACCCGAGGGCTGGGCATGGCGGAGGCCGCCGCGGCCACTCCCACCGGGATGTCCGCGGTCCTCGGCGGTGACCGGGACGTCGTGGTCGCGCACCTGGAGAAGCTGGGTCTGACCCCGGCCAACATCAACGGCGCGGGCCAGATCGTGGCCGCCGGCACCCTGGAGCAGCTGGCCGCCCTGGAGGCGGACAAGCCCGAGGGCGCCATGAAGGT
Source organism: Streptomyces sp. NPDC048603 (assembly GCF_043199475.1). Classification (NCBI taxonomy): domain Bacteria; kingdom Bacillati; phylum Actinomycetota; class Actinomycetes; order Kitasatosporales; family Streptomycetaceae; genus Streptomyces; species Streptomyces sp. NPDC048603. Next base: position 78,776 of record NZ_JBICVY010000011.1, read on the forward strand.
CGTCGCCCTCAAGGTCGCGGGCGCCTTCCACACGCACCACATGGCTCCGGCGGTGGCCCGGCTGGAGGAGGCCGCTGCGGCGCTCACCCCGGCCGACCCGACCGTCCGTTACGTCTCCAACAAGGACGGCGCCGCCGTCGCCACGGGCGCCGACGTCGTCGCCCGCCTGGTCGGCCAGGTCGCCAACCCGGTCCGCTGGGACCTGTGCATGGAGCGGTTCGCCGAGCTCGGCGTCACCGGGATCATCGAACTGTGCCCCGGCGGCACCCTGACGGGTCTGGCCAAGCGCGCCCTCAAGGGCGTCCCCTCGGTGGCTCTGAAGACCCCGGACGACCTCGCGAAGGCCAAGGAGCTCGTCGCCGAGATCTCGGCCTGAGAGAAGGAGCCCCACACAGCATGTCGAAGATCAAGCCTGCCAAGGGCTCCCCTTACGCACGCATCCTCGGGGTCGGCGGCTACCGCCCGACCCGGGTGGTGCCCAACGACGTGATCCTGGAGAAGATCGACTCGTCCGACGAGTGGATCCGTTCCCGCAGCGGCATCCAGACCCGTCACTGGGCCTCGCCGCAGGAGACGGTGGCCGCGATGTCGGTGGAGGCGTCGGGCAAGGCCCTCGCCGACGCCGGCGTGTCCCCCGAGCAGATCGGTGCCGTGATCGTCTCGACGGTCTCGCACTTCAAGCAGACCCCGGCCGTGGCGACCGAGATCGCCGACCGGATCGGCGCGGGCAAGCCCGCCGCGTTCGACATCTCCGCTGGCTGCGCCGGCTTCGGCTACGGCCTCACGCTGGCGAAGGGCCTCGTCGTCGAGGGCTCGGCGGAGTACGTCCTCGTCATCGGCGTGGAGCGGCTGTCGGACCTGACCGACCTGGAGGACCGGGCGACGGCCTTCCTGTTCGGCGACGGCGCCGGCGCCGTGGTCGTCGGCCCCTCGGCCGAGCCGGCCATCGGCCCCACCGTGTGGGGTTCGGAGGGCGACAAGTCCGAGACCATCAAGCAGACCGTGCCGTGGGACCAGTACCGCGGTGACTCGGCCGGTGAGAAGTTCCCGGCCATCACGCAGGAGGGCCAGGCGGTGTTCCGCTGGGCCGTCTTCGAGATGGCCAAGGTGGCCCAGCAGGCGCTCGACGCGGCCGGGATCACCGCGGATGACCTGGACGTCTTCATTCCGCACCAGGCGAACATGCGGATCATCGACTCGATGGTGAAGACTCTGAAGCTGCCGGAGCACGTCACGGTCGCCCGTGACGTGGAAACCACCGGCAACACCTCGGCCGCCTCGATTCCGCTCGCCATGGAGCGGCTCCTGGCGACCGGGGCGGCGAAGAGCGGCGACACCGCACTCGTCATCGGCTTCGGGGCGGGGCTCGTCTACGCCGCCACGGTCGTTACCCTCCCCTAGGGCCGGGGATCACTCCCCGCCCACACCCACTCATTCAGCTACCAGAAGGAGCGCCACATGGCTGCCACCCAGGACGAGATCGTCGCGGGCCTCGCCGACATCGTCAACGAGATCGCCGGCATCCCGGTCGAGGACGTTCAGATCGACAAGTCCTTCACCGACGACCTGGACGTCGACTCGCTGTCCATGGTCGAGGTCGTCGTCGCCGCCGAAGAGCGCTTCGACGTCAAGATCCCCGACGAGGACGTCAAGAACCTGAAGACGGTCGGCGACGCCGCGAAGTACATCCTCGACCACCAGGCCTGAGCCTGACGAGCGTTTGTCGCCACCTGGCGGTGGCCGTGACAATTCAGCACCCTCAACTCGTGGAGAAAGAATTCCTGTGAGCCCGACCAATCGCACCGTGGTCGTCACCGGTATCGGCGCAACCACTCCGCTGGGTGGCGACAGCGCATCGACCTGGGAAGGTCTGCTCGCCGGCCGTTCCGGCGTGAAGCCCCTGGAGGGCGAGCGCTTCGCCGAACTCCCGGTGAAGATCGCCGCGCCGGCCGCCGTCGACCCGGGCGAGGTTCTGCCCCGGCCGCTGGCCCGCAAGCTTGACCGCTCGGCGCAGTTCGCGCTGATCGCCGCCCGGGAGGCGTGGGCCGACGCCGGCTACACCGCCCCCGCGGGCGAGGACTCGACCATCGCCCCCGAGCGCCTGGGCACCGTGATCGCCTCCGGTATCGGCGGCGTCACCACTCTGCTCGACCAGTACGACGTACTGAAGGAAAAGGGTGTGCGCCGGGTCTCCCCGCACACCGTCCCCATGCTCATGCCGAACGGCCCCTCCGCCAACGTCGGCCTGGAGGTGAACGCCCAGGCGGGCGTGCACACCCCGGTCAGCGCGTGCGCGTCGGGTGCCGAGGCCATCGGTTACGCCGTCGAGATGATCCGTACCGGCCGCGCCGACGTGGTCGTCGCCGGCGGCACCGAGGCGGCGATCCACCCGCTGCCGATCGCCGCGTTCGCCAACATGATGGCGATGTCCAAGAACAACGAGGAGCCCACCAAGGCCTCCCGCCCCTACGACAAGGGCCGTGACGGCTTCGTCCTCGGCGAGGGCGCCGGTGTCGTGGTGCTGGAGTCGGCGGAGCACGCCGCCGCCCGCGGTGCCCGCGTCTACTGCGAGGTCCTGGGCCAGGGCCTGTCGGCCGACTCGCACCACATCGCGCAGCCCGAGCCGACCGGTCGCGGAGTCGCGGCCGCCGTGCAGAACCTGCTGGACAACACCGGCCTGAAGCCGGCCGAGCTGGTGCACCTCAACGCGCACGCGACCTCCACCCCGCAGGGCGACACCGCGGAGATCAAGGCGCTGCGCAAGGTGCTCGGCGAGGACCTCGACCACGTGGCGGTCTCCGCCACCAAGTCGATGACCGGTCACCTGCTGGGCGGCGCGGGCGGTATCGAGACCGTCGCGACCGTGCTGGCGCTGTACCACCGGATCGCCCCGCCGACGATCAACATCGACGAGCTGGACGAGGACATCGACGCGGACATCGTGGTCGGCGAGCCGCGCAAGCTGCCGGCCGACGGCCCCATCGCCGCGATCAACAACTCCTTCGGCTTCGGCGGCCACAACGTGACACTGGCGTTCCGGACTGTGTGAGTGCCCTGAAGGCACAGCGAGAAGGCCCATCCGGTCAATCCGGGTGGGCCTTCCGCGTACCGGTTGCGGTGTTCGAAGCGACGAAGACCGCAACCATCAATTGAGGAGCCCAAGCGGCGAGCAACCAGGTCCGCGAGAGCGGCGCCGGTTTAGGCGCAAAAAGGGGCTAGACCACCTGGTGGAGCCAGCGGACCGGGGCGCCCTCGCCGGCGTAGCGGAAGGGCTCCAGCTCGTCGTCCCAGGGTTTGCCGAGCAGCCTGGCGATCTCCGCCTCCAGCTCGGTCTCGCCGTGCGCGGCGCGGGCGAGGGCGGCGCGCAGCCGGTCCTCCGGGATCAGGATGTCCCCGTGCATTCCGGTGACGGCATGGAAGATGCCCAGCTCGGGGGTGGAGCTGTAGCGCTCGCCCTCGGCGGTGGCGCAGGGCTCGGCGGTGACCTCGAAGCGCAGCAGGTGCCAGCCGCGGAGGGCGGAGGCGAGCTTCGAGGCGGTTCCGGCTTCGGCCTGCCAGGAGAACTCCGCTCTCCAGGTACCGGGGGAGGCGGGCTGCCTGATCCAGTCGAGGTTCACCCGCACCCCGAGCACGCCCGCCACCGCCCATTCCACATGCGGACAGAGCGCACGCGGTGCGGAATGCACGTACAGAACTCCACGCGTCGTCACCGGGACCTCCAGTGTGGGACGAGGTCGGGAAGAATCTCCTGAAAACGGACAGTTTGTGACGTGATGTAATTTACCGGAAACGATCAGATATTGCGTTACGGGCCCCGCGGCCGGAACGCCACGGGAAAAAGCTACCGTGCGGCGGGGGTCCCGCGGTGACGTACGGTCGGTCCTGGGCCGGGGAAACACGGAGCTTTCACTCGGCGGGACGTCCCGGACGGACCGGGGACGACGAGGGAGGGAGGCACGCGATGCGCACCACGCACGGGCGCCGGCGCACGCGGAGCGCTCTGGCGGCCGCGTCGGCTGCGGCAGTTGTCCTGGTGGGGACGCTGAGCGGGTGTACGGCGGGGGACGGCGGGCCGGAGGAACGGGGCGCGGGGCACTCGGCCCGGCCCTCTCCCAAGCCGACCCCGCGCTGGAACACCTCCCCGGCGTCCATCGCCGCTGTGGGTGACTCCATCACCCGTGGATTCGATGCCTGTTCGGTCCTCGCGGACTGCCCGGAGGCGTCCTGGGCCACCGGCAACGACCCCGAGGTCCAGTCGCTGGCGAGCCGGCTGCTGGGCACCGCCGAGGCGCCCGCCCGGAGCTGGAACTACGCGGCCACCGGCTCCCGGATGGCGGACCTGCCGGCCCAGCTGACGGAGGCGGCCGCACACCGCCCGGACCTGGTCACGGTGATGGTCGGGTCGAACGACGCCTGCCGTCCGACGGCTTCGGCGATGACCCCCGTGGCGGAGTTCCGGGCCGGATTCGAGAAGGGAATGGCGGAGCTGCGCCGGACCTCGCCGAAGTCGCAGGTGTACGTCTCCAGCGTGCCGGACCTGCTGCGCCTGTGGGAGACGGGCAAGGACAGTCCGATGGGCCGGCAGATCTGGAAGCTGGGCATCTGCCCGTCGATGCTGGCGAAGGCCGAGTCGACGGCCCCGGCTGCGGTGGCCCGGCGGGAACAGGTGCGCGCCCGCGTGGTCGCGTACAACCAGGCGCTGCGCGAGGTGTGCGCCAAGGACGAGCTGTGCCGCTACGACGGGGGCGCGGTGTTCCAGTACCCGTTCTCGGTCGCACAGTTGAGCAGGTGGGACTGGTTCCACCCGGGGAAGAACGGGCAGGCGCGGCTCGCCGAGCTGGCGCACCGCCAGGTGACGGCGCCCGAGCCGCCGATCTGACCGGCGCGGAAGCGGGGACCGGGGCGGCTGTCAGGGGCCGCCCCGGTCCGGTCCGCAGGGAGTCCGGCCCGGCTCAGAGGTGCAGCGTGGCCGTCAGACGGGTGTCCGCGTACGAGTGGCCCGCGCGGACCCGGTACGTCCCGCCGGTCCGGTGCCAGGCGCCGGCCTCCTCGTCCCAGGTCTCGAAGGCGCGGCGGGGCAGGACGATCTCGGTCTCGACGCTCTCGCCGGGCCCGGCCTCGACGGCCGCGAACCCGGCCAGCCCGCCCGGCGCACGGTCCGGGCCCTCCTCCGCCGTCCCCCCGCCCCCCGCGGGCGCGAGGTAGATCTGGACCACCTCGCGGCCGTGCCGGGTGCCGGTGTTGGCGAGCCGGACCCGGACCGTGGCGCCGGGGCCTCCGGTCCCGGCGGTCACCTCCAGCGACTCGTACCGCCAGTCCGTGTAGCCCAGGCCGTGTCCGAAGGCGTACGCGGGCTCGACGCCGGCCCGCTCGTACGCGCGGTAGCCGATGAAGATCCCCTCGCGGTACTCCAGCCGGCCGTCCTCGGGGACCACCTCGGTGACGGGCGCGTCGGCGAGCACGGCGGGCCAGGTGGTGGGCAGCCGTCCGCCCGGTTCCGCGGCACCGAGCAGTACGTCGGCCAGCGCGGCCCCGCCCTCCTGCCCCGGGAACCAGGTGAGCAGCACGGCGGCGACCTCCTCGCGCCAGGGCAGCTCCACCGGGGAGCCCGCGTTGACGACGACCACGGTGCGGGGGTTGACCGCGGCGACGGCCCGGACCAGGTCGTCCTGACGGCCCGGCAGCCGCAGGTCCTTGCGGTCGAAGCCCTCGGACTCGACCCGCTCGGTGGTGGCGACCACCACGACGGCGGTGTCGGCGGCGCGGGCGGCCGCCACGGCCTCGGCGATCAGCTCGTCGGGGTCCCGGCGCGGGCCGAGGTGCAGCAGCGAGAACATCACGGCCCGCAGCGGCAGGGTGCTCATGTCGGGGACGTGGAAGAGGAGGGAGACCCGCACCGGCCGGCCCGCCTCCAGGGTGACGCGGCCGCGTTCGCTGGGCGCGCCGAAGAACGCCTCGAAGGGGTCGGCCTCCTCGCCCATCTGCTGGACACCCTCCCAGACGGCCGTGCCGTCCACGGTGAGGGCGAAGGCGCCCAGCCCGCGGGTGCCGAAGGCGTGCTCGCCGTCCTCGCGCGGGGTGAACGTACCGGTGACCTCGATGGACGCCATGGTCTCGTAGGTGGCTCCGGCGGGCAGGTCGTCGCCGATCCACTGGACCTGGCCGGTGGGCAGGCTGCCCTCGCCGAGGACGGCGCCCGCGGCGTCGCGGCAGACGGCGCGCAGCGTGAAGCCCTGGTCGGCGGGCGCGAGTTCGTCGCTGGGGTCGGCGCCGACGGCGTAGTGGAGGGAGCCGGAGGGGAGGGCGGCGGTGAGGCCGTCGAGCGGGGAGACGATCCGTTCGGGGAAGACGGTGGCGGAACCGCCGCCGAGCACGCGGGCGTCGCGGGCGGCGGCGCCGAGCAGGGCGACCGTACGGCCCGCGCCGGAGGTCAGCGGGAGGACGCCGCCCTCGTTGCGGAGCAGCACGAAGCCGCGGGTGGCGGTCTCCCGGGCCAGGGCCTGCCCGTCGACCGGCTCGGGGAGCGCGGTGACCACGGCGGGGGCGCCGTCGAGCAGGCCCACCCGGGCGGCGAGGCGCAGCACGTTGCGCACGGCGGCGTCCACGGCGGCCTCGGGGACCTCCCCGGAGCGGACGGCCTCGGCGAGGGCCGGGCCGTACACGGTCTGCGGGCCGGGCATGGCGACGTCCAGTCCGCCGAGGACGCAGCCGGCGGTGGAGCGGGCGGCCATCCAGTCGGAGACGTTGACCCCGTCGAAGCCCCATTCGCCGCGCAGCACCTCCTCGACCAGGTGCCGGTGCTCGGTCATGGTCGTGCCGTTGACCCGGTTGTAGGCGGTCATCACGCCCCAGGGGCGGGCGTCCTTGACGATGGCCTCGAAGGGGGCCAGGTAGAGCTCGCGTAGCGGGCGTCCGGCGATGCGGTTGTCGACGGTGAAGCGTTCGGTCTCGGCGTCGTTGCCGGCGAAGTGCTTGACGGTGGTGCCCACGCCGCCTTCCTGGACGCCGGTGACGTATCCGGTGCCGATCGCGCCGGTGAGGAGCGGGTCCTCGGAGTAGCACTCGAAGTGGCGGCCGCCCAGCGGCGAGCGGTGCAGGTTGACGGTGGGGGCGAGCAGGACGTGGACGCCCTTGCGGCGGGCTTCCTGGGCGAGCAGCCGGCCTGCCCGGCGGGCGGTCTCCGGGTCCCAGGAGGCGGCGAGGGCGGTCGGGGAGGGCAGGGCGACCGACGGGTCGTCGGCGGTCCAGCGGACACCGCGGACGCCGACCGGACCGTCGGACATGACCAGGGAGCCCAGCCCGATCTCCGGGACCGCGGGCAGCGTCCACATGTCCTGGCCGGCCAGCAGCCGGGCCTTGGTGTCGAGGTCGAGCTTGCCGAGTGCGGCTTCCACTCGGTCTTCACGGATCTGGTCGGCGTCGGTCACGGCCGGACCTCCTGGTGGGTGCGGGTGGCGCGGGAGCGCGCCCATCGTGGCCCCATTTACCTGTAGAGCGGTAGGGTTCGTAACCCATTCGCGATTTTTCCATGCCGTACGGTCCTCCTGACGAGGACGAGAGGGCGAACGGAAGGGGCGTCGGGGCGATGGCCAGGGCGAGGAGCGAGGAGCGTCGGGACGAGATCGTCCGGGCCACCCTGGAGGTGATCGCGGAGCGCGGCTACCGGGGCGCGTCCCTGAACACGGTCGCCGAGCGGGTGGGCCTGACCCAGCAGGGCCTGCTGCACTACTTCCCGACCAAGGAGACGCTGCTGGTCGCGGTGCTGGAGGAACGCGACCGGTGGGACACCGGGGGCGGCTCGCGAGCCTCGGCCGGCCGGTGGCGGCTGGATCTGCTGGCCTCGCTGGTGGACTACAACGCGATGCGGCCGGGGATCGTGCAGTCCTTTTCGGCGCTGCTGGGCGAGAGCGTGACGGAGGGCCATCCGGCGCGGGAGTTCTTCACCGACCGTTACGCCCAGGTCCGCGCGGAGATGGCCGCGGTCCTGCGCGCCGAGTTCGGCGACCGGCTGCCGTCCGGGCTCACCCCGGAGGCGGCGGCCCCGCTGCTGACGGCGGTGATGGACGGCCTGCAGTACCAGTGGCTGCTGGACCCGGAGGCGGTGGACATGCCCGCGGCCTTCCGGGCGTTCCTGGACCTGCTGCGGGGGCCGGAGGACGCGGGAGGAACGGCGGGCACGGGGGACGCCGGGAGCACGGGCACTCCCTGATCGGGGCCGGGGAATCCGGGCGGCCCGGGGAGTCCGGGTGATCCGCGTCGGCCCGGGCGATCCGGGCGATCCGGGTGATCCGGGTGATCCGGGTGCGGAGCGCCGTGTCGGTCTGCGCCCCCGCCGCACGGCTGCGGCACGGTGGGGCGCATGACCGAGAACGGCTACCCCCGGCCCCGCCGCCGGACGGTGCTGCTGGCCGCCGCCGGGTCGGCCGGGATCGCCGCGCTGGCCTCCGCGTGCGCCCGCCCCGAGGAGAACCGGGCCGCCGCCACCGGGCCCGCCGGCCCGACCCCGTCCTGCGTGCTGGTCACCTCGGCGAGCCCGGGGCCGTACTACTCCGGACCGGGCAAGCTCCGGTCCGACATCACCGAGGGCCAGGCCGGTGTGCCGCTCCGGCTGGACCTGACGGTGGTCGGGGTGAAGTCGGGCTGCCGCCCGCTCTCCGGCGCCACCGTCGACGTCTGGCAGGCGGACGCCCAGGGCGAGTACTCCACAGGCCGGGCCACCCACCTGCGCGGCACCCAGGTCACGGACGCGGACGGCCGGTGCGTGATCAGGACGATCGTGCCCGGCTGGTACGCGGGCCTGGCCCCGCACATCCACTTCAAGGTGCGGCCGGACAGCCGCAATGAGACCACCTCGGTGTTCTACCTGCCCGAGGAGGTCCTGCGGCAGGTCTACGCGCGCCAGCCGTACGCGCGCCGGAAGGCCCCGAAGGACCCCAACGGCCGGGACGACCGCTACCGTTCCGCGGGCGCCGGGATGACCCTCACCCTCGCCCCGGACGGCAGCGGCTACCGCGCCGCCTACACCGTCGGCATCGCCTGACGCGCTCTCACCTCCCTGCCGGGGCGGTCACCCGGCGGGCCGGAGGGACGACAGGTCGCTCTCCGCGAGCTCGGGACGGGCGGTCAGCACGGCACGGACCGACTCAAGGACCGGCAGCGGGGCCCGGTCGGTTGCCAGGGACACGTCCTTGGCCGCCAGCGCCACCGGGAAGTGCGAACCCTCCGCGAACACCCGGCCGACCGCACCGGCGAGCGGCCCCTTGGCCAGCTCGGCGCGGACCAGGCCGGCGGGCAGACCGAGGGCCTGACCCAGCCTCAGGGTCTCGGCCACCACGGCCACTCCCCCGATCACGGCATTGATCAGCACCAGCTTCAGGGCGGACCCCGACCCCACCGGCCCGCACCCGGTGACCTTGCCGAGCAGCTCCAGCACCCCGGCCACCGGTCCGGGCAGCGGCCCGCCGACCAGCACCCACAGGTCCCCCGAGGCGGCCCGGTCCACGCTGCCCATGACCGGCGCGTCGGTCAGCGTCACCCCGTCCGGCAGCCGCGCGGCCAGGGCCCGGACGGCGTCCGGGCCGACGGTGGAGGTGTCGACCCAGTGGGCCCCGGGGCGCAGGGCCGGGAGCACGTCGGCGGCGACGGCCAGCAGGGCCTCCGGGTCGGCGAGCATGGTGAGGACGAGGTCCGCGTCGCGGACGGCCTCGGCGGGGGTCGCGGCGAGCACCGCGCCCGCCTCCGCGAGGGGCCGCGCCTTGGCGGCCGTACGGTTCCAGACGGTCAACGGGAGGCCGGAGGCGAGCAGGTGACGGGCCATCGGGGCGCCCATTCCGCCCAGGCCGAGGAAGGCGATCTTCTCGATCTTCTCGATCTTGTCCATCTTCTCCATGGCCCCGACGCTAGGTCCGGCGCTCCCATGCGACAAGCGAATGTCTAGCATGGCTGCCATGCCTGCTCCGCATGACCTCTACGACGTCTTCCGGTGCGTGGCGCGGCACGGCTCGCTCACCGCCGCCGCGCAGGCCCTGGGCTACACCCAGTCCGCGGTGTCCCGGCAGATCCAGTCCCTGGAGGACGAGTGGGGCGCGCGGCTCTTCGACCGGCTGCCGCGCGGGGTGCGGCTGACCGAGGCCGGGCGGGTTCTGCTGCCGCACGCCGAGGCCGTCGCCGAGCGGCTGCGCACCGCGCGGGCCGAACTGGACGCGCTCCGCACCCTGGAGGGCGGCCGGCTGCGGATCGGTGCCTTCTCCACGGCCGACGCCTACCTGCTGCCCCGCGCGCTGGCGGCCTTCCGGAAGCGGCACCCGGCCGTCACGGTGAGCCGGACCGAGGGCGGCACGCCCAAACAGCTGGCGCTGCTGGCGGCCGGGGAGCTGGACCTCGCGGTGGTGGGCAACACCTCCGGGCACCCGCTGGACGGCTGCACCCTCCACCACCTGCTGGACGAGCGGATGTACGTGGCCCTGCCGCGGGGCCACCGGCTGGCGGGCCGGGACCTGCTGCGCCTGGCCGAGCTCGCCGACGAGGAGTGGATCGCGGCCGACACCCGGCCCGAGGAGACCCTGATGAGCACCGCGCTCGCGCAGGGCTTCCGGCCCCGGTCGACGTTCCTGGCCGCCGACTGGATCGCCAAGCAGGGCTTCGTCGCGGCCGGTCTGGGCGTCACCCTGGTCCCGGCACTGGCCGCCTCCTCGGCCCGCGCCGACATCGTGCTCGTGGCCCTGCACCCGGAGGACTCGCCGCGCCGCGCGGTGTACGCGGCCACGCCGCGCGGCCTGTCGCATCCGCCGGCGGTGGCGGCGTTCCTGGACCTGCTGCGGTCGGTGGCCGGCACCGTGCAGGTCTGAGGGGCCAGGAGCTACGCGCCGTCCGGGACGCGGACGGCGCGGCCGGGGCGGACGGAGCCCGGGCCGGGGCGGCTGCCCGGTGACCGCCTGGTGACCGTCTAGAAGGACGGCGGCGGGGGGCGGAAGCCCGATGCCGGGGGCTGAGACCGGGCAGGGGTCCCGGTGGGTCCGGCGGCGGTGTAGGAGGAGGGGGCGGAGTCGCCGGCCTCGCCGGCCCCGTCGGAGCGGTCGGAGCGGTCGGAGTCGTCCGCGGCCGGCTCGGCCGGGAGCAGGTCCCGGACGAGCAGGGTGGCGCCCGCCACCGCGCCCGGCATCAGGAAGACCGCGACCAGGGGCACCAGGAAGGCCAGCACCAGGGGGACGCCGAAGCCGAGCGCCAGGCCGCGCCGGGCACGCAGCAGGGCCATCCGCCGGTCCAGGTCGACGTTCCGACGCTGCAGGGCGACGGCGGTGAGCTCCAGGGCGAGGAAGAAGCCGGAGACGCAGAACCCGATGACGGGGACCACGGTCTGGCCGACCACCGGGATGAAACCGGCGGCGAAGAGCAGGATGCCGTAGAGCAGCACCCGCAGGAGCACCCGCAGGCTGTCCTTGAGCGAGGTCCACAGCTCCTGGAGCAGCGAGCGGCCGGACTCGGGGACCTCGCCGCCCTCGCTGCGCTCGACCTGCTCGGAGAGGGATTCGTAGAACGGTTCGCCGATCAGCAGCGTCACCGCGGTGAAGGTGATCACCGCGAGGAACAGGCCGAGGCCGAAGACCAGGGCGGTCAGCGAGCCGCGGAACAGGCCGAGCCAGGGCGAGGACCAGTCGTCGGCGAAGGGCGTGGCCCAGGAGACCAGGTCGTCGGCGGACGTTCCGAGTCCGACGAGGGCCCCGGCGTACAGGACCAGGGCCACCAGGCCGGGCAGCAGCCCGAATCCGAACCACCGGCCGTGCCGGAACACCCACTTCTGCCCGGCCAGCAGATAGCCGAACCCCCCACCGAAATCACGCATGTCCGCAGCTTACGGCGAAGGCCGCACCCTCCTTGCGGAGGGTGCGGCCTTGTAGCGGTCTTGCTACGTCAGGCAGCCGGGCGCCGGATCAGGCGACGGAGAGCTCGACGGTGATGTTGCCGCGGGTGGCCTTGGAGTACGGGCACACCTGGTGGGCCTTCTCCACGAGGTCCTTCGCGCGCTCCTGGTCCACGGTGGGGATGGAGGCGACGATCTTGACGATGATGCCGAAGCCCTCGTCGTTCTTGCCGATGCCGACCTCGGCGGTCACGGTGGCGCCGGTGATGTCGGCGCTCTCGTTGCGGGCGACGACACCGAGGGCGCCCTGGAAGCAAGCGCTGTAGCCGGCGGCGAACAGCTGCTCCGGGTTGGTGCCGGCGCCGCTGCCGCCCATCTCCTTCGGCGGGTTCACGACGACGTCGAGCTGGCCGTCGTTGGAGGCGACGCGGCCGTCGCGGCCGTTCTCGGCGGTGGCGACAGCGGTGTACAGCACGTCGGACTGCTGGATGGACATGTAAGAAGATCCTCCTGGTAGTCGCCCCGACTCGCGCCCACGGGTCGTGACGGTGTACAGAGAGATTAACCGGTGAAAGAAACGATCATCTTTCCGGTGTTCTCACCGCGCAGCATGCCGAGGAACGCGTCCGCGCCGTTCTCGATGCCCTCGACGACCGTCTCGTCGTAGCGCAGGGCGCCGGAGCGCAGCCAGCCGGCCACGTCCTTGACGAAGCGCTCCTGCAGTCCGTAGTGGTCGGAGACCAGGATTCCCTGGAGGCGGAGGCGCTTGCCGATCACCGCGAGCAGGTTGCGCGGGCCGGGGGCCGGCTCGGTGTCGTTGTACTGGGCGATCGCGCCGCAGAGGGTGGCGCGGCCGTGCGGCTTGAGGGCGCCGATGGCCGCTTCGAGGTGGTCCCCGCCGACGTTGTCGAAGTAGACGTCGATGCCCTCGGGGGCGGCGGCGGCGAGCTGCTCGGCAACGGGGCCCGCCTTGTAGTTGAAGGCGGCGTCGAAGCCGTACGTGCCGGTGAGCAGCTCGACCTTCTCGTCGGAGCCGGCGGAGCCGATGACCCGCGAGGCGCCCTTGATCTTCGCGAACTGGCCGACCAGGCTGCCGACCGCGCCGGCCGCGCCGGACACGAAGACGGCGTCGCCCTCCTTGAAGGAGGCGGTCTCGAAGAGGCCGGCGTAGGCCGTCAGGCCCGGCATGCCCAGGACGCCCAGGTAGGCGGAGAGCGGGGCGACCGAACCGTCGACCTTGACCGCGTGCCGCGCGTCCACCTCGGCGTACTCGCGCCAGCCGAGCTGGTGCAGTACGTGGTCGCCGACCTCGAAGCCCTCGGCGGCGGAGGCCACGACCTCGCCGACCGCGCCGCCGTCCATGGGGCGGTCCAGCTGGAACGGCGGGATGTAGGACTTCACGTCGTTCATCCGGCCGCGCATGTAGGGATCCACCGACATGTGCAGGTTGCGCACCAGGATCCGGCCCGGGGCGGGTGCGGTGACCGGGGCCTCGCGCAGGGCGAAGTCGGCGGCGGTCGGCCACCCCTGCGGGCGGGAGACGAGGTGCCATTCGCGGCTGACGGCGGGAAGCGCGGGGGAAAGCTCGGACATGAGGTGTCTCCAGATCCGTGAATTACTTCAGGTCGTGAAACAACCATGCCCCTGGATATTTCATGTTGTCAAGCAAACGGGTAGGCTGGTGCCATGAGCACGAGCCGGATGGACCCCGTCACCCTCGAAGTCGTCGACCTGATCGGCGCCGTCGTGGCGCGCTACCACGAGGAATACGAGCACGCGGCCGCCGGCCACCAGCTCACCGGCGCCCAGGCGAAGCTGCTCGGCCTGCTGTCCCTGGAACCGCTGCCGATGCGCAAGATCGCCGAGCGGCTGAAGTGCGAGCCGTCGAACGTGACGGGCATCGTGGACCGCCTGGAAGGCCGCGGCCTGGTCGAACGCCGCCCGGACCCGGCCGACCGCCGGGTGAAGATGGCCGCCCCCACCGAGGAGGGCCTGCGGACCGCGGAGGAACTGCGCGAGTCGCTCGGCTTCGCGCGGGAGCCCCTGGCCGGGCTCTCCACCGCCGAGCGGGTCCTGCTGCGGGACCTGCTCAAGCGCATGCTGGACTGACACCGCCCGCTCCGGTCCGGCCGCGGGGCGTCCCCCTCAGGAGACGCGGCTCAGCAGCCGAAGAACTGCCACCACTGGCACTCCTTCGTCGGCGACGGCGAGGGAGTGGGAACGGGCCGCGGCGACTGCGACGTGGACGACGTGGGGGAAGCGCCGCCCGAGGACGTGCTCTTCGGCTTGCCCGACTTCTTCGAGGAGGGGCGCGGCGACGCCGACCCACCCGGCGAGGGCCCGGTGGCCGAGGCGGTGGGCTCCGCGGAGGCCTCCGTCCCGTCCGGCTCCGGCGCCTCGGAGACGCCCGGGTCCGGTGCGCCCGAACCGGTGGTCGTACGGGCCGCGCGGCCCGGTCTGGCCGAAGCCTTCGGCGCCTGCCCCAGCGAGGGCGCGACGGTCTCCACGCCCGAGGTCCCGGTCGGCTCGGGCTCCGGCTCCTGCGGCCCGGAGTCCTCCTGCAGCAGCACGGTCGAGGCCCGGTCCTGGACGTCCGGCCCGGCCGTCATCTGCCCCAGCAGCACCGCGCCGCCCGCCGCGACCAGCAGACCGAGCCCGGCGGTCAGCGCCGTCCGCCGGCGGCGGCGCTGCACCGCCTTCCGCCGCGCCGCTCCGCGCGCCTGCCCACGCCCCTGGTACGCCCCGCCGAGGACCACCGACAGCTCGTCGGCCGGACCCTCGGGCGCGTACGGGTCCCCCGCCGCCCGGCCCGCCCGGTCGCCGGCACCGGCACCGGCACCGGCACCGGCACCACCCTCCGGCACGGAAACGGGCACGGCCGCGGCCGGCGCGGCGGCGAGATATTCGGCGGGGGTCCCGCATCCGGCACACGCGAGTGCGCCGTTGAGGTACCTGTGGCACGCGTGGCAGTAGTCCATGGGGCAGGCAGGCTATGCGCTGGACCGCAACATCCGCATCGCGACGACGTAAGGATCCTGTGTGGAATTCGGACCGCGCGCCTTCCAGCTGGTGCTCCTCCGCCGGATGGCCGACTTCCAGCCCGGTCTCGCCGAGCAGGCCCGGCTGCGCCTGGGGGCCTCGGCCGCCGAGCAGCGCGAGGCCAACCGGCACTGGCAGGCGATGGTCCGGTCGCCGCGCTCCCGCGGGGCGCTCGCCCGTTACCGGTCGGTGCTCGGACCGCCCGCGTCCGAGTCCGCGCGCACCATCGGGGACCTGGAGTGCACGGCCCTGCAGTGGCCGCTGCACCTCTGGCCGGACCTCCGGTTCGAGGTGCTGGCCGGGCCGGGCGGGGCAGTGTGGAACGAGTGGCTGGTGCGCGCGCCGGGCGCGCGGGGACCCGTACTGGACCGCCTGACGGACCTGCGGCCCTGGTCCGCGACGGTGGACGAGGTGGCCCGCGCTTTCGCCCCGGTCCGGCCGATGGAGGGCACCGCCCCCACCCGGTGGCGGCTGGCCTTCGAGCGGGAGGGCCGGCCCTGCGTGGCGGAGTTCACGTACGGGCTGCTCCAGCGGGTGCAGGTGGCGGGTGAGGAACTGCCCGGCGGGGCCTGACCCAGAAGACACGGCATGGCCACGAGCCGCCCGGCACGAAATGCCTACGGGGAGGCCAGGAAGGCTCGGACGCCGGCCGAGGTCGGCTCGTCGCCGAGCAGGTCGTTGTGCTTCAGACAGCCGACGCCGGTGTTCAGCGCCCCGGCCAGCGGGACGCTGCCGTCCGGGTTGATCACCTCGTCGCAGTCCGACCAGAAGGTGGCGTACCGGACCGCGCCCGGGGTCTCGTCACCGGCGGCGAGGTTCTTCTGCACATAGGAGTTCGGGGTCATGTCCCGGCACGCCTGGTCCCACAGCGCGCAGGCCCACGCCGTCGAGGTGCCGTGGTTGGGGCCGGCAAGCGAGACCCAGCGGTCCACCGTCCGGTCGCCGCCGCCGAACTTCACGTACCAGCGGGTGACCAGCGACCCGAACGAGTGCGCGACCACGTCGACCCTGGCCGCGCCCGTCCGCCTCCGTACGTCCTCCACATACGCGGCGAGCCGCCCGGACAGCACCTCGTTGACCGACTGGTGGGTGTCGTAACCCCACGAGAACAGCTCCGAGTCCGCATAGCCCGCGGCTCGGAGGTCCTCGCGCAGTGCGCCCCAGACCCCGGGGTCGGCGTTGTAACCGTGCACGAGGACCACGGGATTGCGGGCGGCCGTCCGGTCGGGGGCGGGCACGGCCGCCCGGGCGGACGGCGGCGCGAGCAGCGCCGCACCGAGCGCGAGGGCAAGGGCGAGGCAGAGCGCCGGGAGTGGGGTCAGGCGGGGAGTCAGAAGAGCGCGTGATGTCTGGCGGGTCGTCAGCAACATGGCCCCTTTACCTTGTTACGCACGAGTAGCGCAGGCGGTCAGGGCATGGTCCGGCCTGTCGGTACAGAAATCCACCCCTGTGCAGCACGGCCGCCGGCACTCGACCGGAGCAGCTCAACAGGCCGATCATCTGTTTTGCCGGGAAAGTTATGAAATGCACCCGGCAAGCCGCCGGACTGCCTGCGTCAGCGCTCTCGGGAGGATCCGTGACCGTCAGTCTTGAGCAGCTGCGCCGCTGCCACGTCGCCGTCGACCTGGGGGCGGCCCGGACCCGCGTCTACGTGAAGGGCGCCGGCCTGGTGGTCGACGAGCCCAGCTGTGCCGCCATCAACACGCGCACCGGCGCGCTGATCGCCGTGGGCAGCTTCGCGGAACGGATGACCGGCCGCACCCCCCACTACATCCGGGTGGTCCGCCCCGTCTCCGGCGGCACGGTCGTCGACATCGAGATGGCGCAGCGGATGCTGCGTCACCTCCTCGGCGAGAAGCTCCGCCGCGCCCTCCGCCGCAAGCCCCGGCTGCGGGCCGCCGCGTGCACCCCGCACGACGCCGACCCGCTGGCCCAGCGGGCCACCGTGGAGACCCTGGTCGGACTCGGCGCCCGGCGGGTGGAGCTCGTCGACACCCTGATCGCCGCCGCTGTGGGCTGCGGCCTGCCGGTGGAACAGCCCACCGCGACCATGATCATGGTGTGCGGGGCGGCGGCCACCCAGGTGGCGGTCCTCTCCCTCGGCTCCGTGGTGACGGCCGAACGGGTGCCGGTGGGCGGCGAGGCCGTCGACCACGCCGTGGTCCAGCACCTGCGGCTCGCCCACAAGCTGATGCTGCCGAGCCAGGCCGTACGGCCGCTCCAGATCGCCCTGCACGACAGCGGCCTCACCCCCGAGGGCCCCAGCTCCACCCTCATCCACGGCCTGGACGTGGCCACCGGCCTGGCCCGCTCGGTACAGGTGGACACGGCGGCGGTGCGCAACGCCGTCCACGCCCCGCTGATCGCCGTACCGGACGTCATCGGCAAGGTGCTGCGGGACTGCCCGCCGGACCTGGTCGCCGACCTGACGGACCGCGGGATCGTGATGGTGGGCGGCAGTGCCGTACTGCCCGGGCTGGACCAGATGCTGCGGGACGCCACCGGCATGCCCGTGGCCATCGCCGAACGGCCCGACCTCTGCGCCATCCTCGGGCTCGGCGCCATGCTGGAAGGAAAGATCTCGCCGATGGTCCTCGACCCCACGTCCGAATGAACGCGGAGCCCGCGTCGGCCGGAGGGCCCGCGTCGGCAGACGGGCTCACGCCGGCAGACGGGCCCACGCCGGCCGACGGGCCCGGGCAGCCCCGGCTGCCGGTGCTGCTGGAAGCCGTCCTCAGTGTCGGCTCCCGGCTGGAACTGCACTCCACCCTCCAGCACATCGTGGACTCGGCGGCCGAACTGAGCCACGCCCGCTACGCCGCGCTCGGGGTCTACGACCCCGAGCGCCGCCGCCTCACCGACCTGTACACCGCCGGCCTGACCGACGAGGAACGGGCCCGGATCCCACACCTCCCCGACGGCCGGTCCGGGCTGCTGGGCACCCTGATCCGCGATCCCCGGCCGCTGGTCGTGCCGGACGTCCGCGCCGACCCGCGCGCGGCGGGCTTCCCGCCCGGCCACCCGCCGATGCGCTCCCTCCTGGGCGTCCCGATCCGGGTGCACACCGACGTGTTCGGCAGCCTCTACCTCGCCGACCGGCAGGACGACGGCCCGTTCACCGACGAGGACCTCGCCCTGCTGCGGGTGCTGGCCTCCCAGGCGGGCATCGCGATCGGCAACGCCCGCCTGTACGACACCGCGCGCCGCCGGGAGCGCTGGATCGAGGGCGCGGCGGCCGTCACCACCGCCCTGCTGACCGGCCGCCCCGCGGCGGACGCCCTGATGTGCGTCGCCGAACGGGCCAGGCTGCTGGCTGACGCCGCGGCCGGGGTGGTGCTCCAGCCCACCCCCGCGGGCGGCATGGAGATCGTGGCCGCCTCCACCCACGGCGACCCGGGCGACCTGGTCGGCACCACCATCGCCCCCGGCAGCCCGGTGCTGGAACAGCTGCTGGGCGGCGAACCGGTGTTCGTGGAGGACTCGGCCACCGACCCGCGGATGACGACGCACGTGCGGGAGCGGTTCGGCCCGAGCATGCTGCTCCCGCTGCAGAGCGGCGGCCGGCTGATCGGCACCCTGGCACTGCCCCGGGCCCGCGGCGACACCCCGTACGACGCGGTGGACCGGCTGCTGGCCTCGCAGTTCGCCTCACAGGCCGCACTCGCCCTGGTCCTGGCGCACGCCCAGTACGACCGCGAGCAGCTGGCCGTGTACGAGGACCGCGACCGGATCGCCCGCGACCTCCACGACCTGGTGGTGCAGCGGCTGTTCGCCACGGAGATGATGCTGGAGAGCACCCGCCGGCGGTCCTCCGCCTCCTCCGCCGACGAGGGCGTGGGCGAGGACCTGGGCCGGGCGGTGGACGAACTGGACTCCACGATCCAGGAGGTCCGTACCGCCATCTTCGCTCTCCAGCAGCCCCCGGCGGACGCACCGGCCACCTTCCGCGGCCGGGTGCTGAGGGAGACCGGCGGAGCGGGGGTGCTGTTCGGGTTCCAGCCGTCCGTGCGGTTCGCTGGGGCGGTGGACACGCTGGTGCCGGAGCCGGTGGCGGCCGGGCTGCTGGCGGCGCTGCGGAGCGCGCTGGCGGCGGTGCACCGGCGGACCGGGGTGACCTCGGTGGACGTGGAGGTGGACGCGACCCGGGCGGCCGTACGGCTGACCGTGACGGACGACGGCCGCACCGGGGCGGGGACCCGGGGGACGACTCTGACCTGGGAGTCCGCCCTCTGATGGGCGGGCACCCGAGCCGACTGGAGGTTTCGCGGTGAACGTTCCGAAGACGTCCGCGCCGGCCGTTCCGAAGGCGTCCGCGGTGCGCGGTCCCCGGACGGTCGTGCTGCTCGGCCTGAACCTGCTCCTGGGCGTCTCCCTGGCGGCCGGCCACGGACTCGGCACGGCCGAGAGCGCGGAACGGCAGTGCCCGTCGGGGCAGACCGCCCGAAGCGGCACCTGTCTCCCGGCCGACACGGAGGAGTTCACCCGCCGGCAGGTCTCGGAGTCCCTGGCGAAGTACAAGCTCACCGCCTCCATGGCCGAGGTGTGGGTGAACGGCGAGAAGGTGACCGCCACCGCGGCCGGGCAGACCATGACCGGCATCCCCGCCACACCGGACATGCGCCTCCGGATCGGCGCGGTCGCCATCCCCTACCTCTCCACCGCACTGCTCCGGCTCGTCGACGAGGGCCGGGTCGGACTCGACGACAAGATCTCCCGGTGGCGCCCGGACCTGCCGCACGCGGACCGGATCACCCTGCGGATGCTGGCCGCCACCACCTCCGGCTACGCCGACTACGTCCGGGACGACGCGTTCATCGCCGCCCTCTACAAGAACCCCTTCCGGCAGTGGACGGCCGACGAGCTGGTGAAGATCTCGGTGTCCAAGCCGCTGGTGCGGCAGCCCGGCTCGGGATTCGCGTACTCGCACGCGAACTTCGTGATCCTCGGCGACATCATCTCCAGGGTCGAGGGGAAGCCGCTGGCCGAGGTGATGCGCGAGCGGATCCTGGAGCCGATGGGGCTGACCGCGACCGCCAACCCGGACACCGCCGTGATCGACCCGCCGGTGCTGCACGGCTTCGACAACGAACGGGGCGTGTTCGAGGACTCCACCTACTGGAACCCGTCGTGGACGCTGGCGCCGGGCGCGGTGATGACCGGGACCCTCACCGACATGGCGAAGTCCTTCACCTCGATCGGCGAGGGCACCCTGCTCACCCCCGAGTCGCACCGGACCCAGCTCGCACCGGTCTCGAAGATCGACGGGAACCTGTCGTACGCGCTGGGGCTGGCCGTGGCGAACGGCTGGATCCTGCAGAACCCCTCCTTCGCCGGCTACGCGGGCACGGTGGCGTACCTGCCGTCGAAGAAGCTCGCCATCTCGACCGCGGCGACGCAGGGACCGGGAAGCACCGTGCAGAACGCGAGCACGAACGTACTGGTGGCCATCGCGAACCACCTGTCCCCGGACCGGCAGCTCAAGGCGGGGTGACGGCAGGCCGGGCGGGCAGGGCAGCGCGGAAGGGCAGGGAAGGCGGAAGGGCAGGGAAGGCGGAAGGGCTACGGGGAGCCCCCGGCGGCGGCCGGCCCCTCGCGGCTCGCTGCGCGCAGCGCGATCCGGGTGTTCGACTGGGCGACCCCGGCCTCGGTCTTGAGCCGGCGCAGCAGCGTGTCCAGGGCGGCGGGATCGGCGGCCCGGGCCCGGACGAGGTAGTCGTGGGCGCCGGTGACGTGCACGGCCTCGGTGATGCCGGGCAGCTTGGCGATCGCGCGTTCGAACTCGTCGTTACCGGTGTCCAGCCGCAGGGTGACGTCGATGAACACGAGCAGCCCGCCGCGGCTGTCGGCGGCCGGATCGACCAGGGTCGTGAACCCGCGGATCACCCCGTCGCGGCGCAGCCGGCGCACCCGGTCGGCGGCCGCGTTGGCACTGAGCCCGACGCGGACGCCGAGGTCGCGGTACGAGATCCGCGCATCCTGCTGCAGGATGCCGAGGATCTCACTGTCCAGGCGGTCCATGCCGCGATTCTCGCAGTGGCACCCGATATCCGCGAGCCCCGCCCCTGCCGGGGCCGGGAAGCTCCCCGCATGAATCCATGGATGAGTTCCGGCGCCGCCGGGGCGGTCGCCGGGCTGGGCGTGGCCGTACCGATGGGCGCGATGAGCGTGCTGTTGCTGCAGGAAGCGCTGCGGTCCCGCAGGGCGGCGGTCGCGGGAGCCGCGGGCATCGCGGTGGTGGACTTCGGCTATGCGGTGGTGGCCGTGGTCGTGGGCCCCTGGGTGGCATCCCACGTGACCCCGGTGGAGGCCTGGGTCCGCCTGGCCGCGGCCGTGATCCTGCTGACCCTGTCCGGCCACGGCCTGTGGTCCACCCTGCGCCGCCGGCCCCCGGCGGCGGCGAGCGCGGCCCCCGCCGGGCCCCGGGCCGAAGCCGGGCCGGCGGCGGGCGCCCGCGCGAGCGCGGACACGGCCCGCACGTTCGCCCGTTACGTCGGCCTGACCGCGGTCAACCCGACCACCGCCCTCTACTTCGCGGCGCTCACCACCGCCCAGGGCGCCGAACTGCACGGCACCGGCCGGGCCACGGCCTTCGTCGTCGGCGTCCTGCTCGCGTCCATGGTCTGGCAGCAGCTGCTGGCCGCGATCGGCACCTTCGCGGGCAGCCGGATCTCCCCCACGGTCCGCACCTGGAGCTTCCGCCTCGGCCACGGCCTGGTCGCCGCCTACGCGATCAAAATCGCCCTCCCCCTCCCCTGACCCGGGCGCTGCCCCTCCCTCCCCGTACGACACGCTTGGCCCGAAGCCGGCACGGCTCCGCCGAGGTGTGGGCGGCGGCTCTGCGGAAGGTGTGGGCAGGCGTGCCGCCCACCACGGCCGAGGCAACGGCCGGCGGAGCCGGAGGGGGTGGTGTGGGGCACAGTCGAGGCGGGGCCCGGGCTCGCCGGACCCGCACGCCCTAGGGTGACTGCGTGACCACCCGACTCTCCGCCCGCGCGGCCATCGCCACCGTCACCGACCAGGACACCTTCGCCGAACTCCAGCCGTCCGCAGAGCAGTCCACACGGCAGGACGCAGAGCACGACGCCCCCGACGCCCCCATCGGCTGGGCCGGCTACGACGGTTCGAGGGCCCGTGCCGCGGCCAGAACCGGCGAGCGGGAGTCCGTGGTCGTCGGCACCGCCCGCATCGGCGGCCGCGAAGCCGTGCTCGTCTCCTTCGAGTTCGGCTTCCTCGGCGGATCCCTCGGCCGGCACACCGGCGACCGCCTGGAGACCGCGTACGCGCATGCCCGCGCGCACCGCCTCCCCCTGGTCTCCCTGATCGCCACCGGCGGCTCCCGCATGCAGGAGGGCATGCTCGCGCTCACCCAGCTCCAGCGGGTGGCCCGCCAGTCGGTGCTCACCCGGGCCGCCGGACTGCCGCAGATCGCGGTGCTGCGCGACCCCACCACCGGCGGCGGCTGGGCCACCCTCGGCGCGGGCGCCGACATCGTCCTCGCCCTCCCCGGCGCCCAGGTCGGCTTCGCCGGCTCCCGGGTGCGGCCGGCCGACGCCGACCCGGCCGCGTACACCGCCGAGGGGCAGTACGCCGCCGGCCACGTGGACGCCGTCGTGCCCGCGCCGGAGCTCCGCGAGACCCTGGCCGGCTGGCTGCGCCTGCTCGCCGGTCCGCGCCCCGAACACCCCGGCCCGGCCGATCCGCCCACCGCGCTGGCCGACGTCACCCCGCCGGAGACCGGCTGGGACGCCGTACGCCTGGCCCGGCGCCCCGGCCGCCCGCGCGCCGCGGCGTACCTGGACGCGTACTTCGACTCCGGCTTCCGGCTGCCGCTCTCCGGCGACCGGGCCGGCGGCACCGACCCCGGCATGCTGTGCGGCTTCGGCCTCCGGGCGGGCCGGAGCATCGCGTACGCCGCCCAGTGCGGCACCGCCACCCGCCCGGCCGGCTACCGCGCGGCGGCCCGGCTGATCCGGCTCGCGGACCGGCTCGGCATCCCGGTGCTCACCCTCGTCGACACCCCCGGCGCCGCCAACGACGCGGCCGCCGAGCACGCCGGGGCGGGCGCCGCCATCGCCGACACCTTCACGGCCGTGGCCGCAGCGACCGTCCCGGTCACCACCCTGCTCATCGGGGAGGGCGGCTCGGGCGGGGCACTGGCCCTCGCCGCCCCCGGCAACACCTGGGTCACCCCGGACAGCTACTTCTCCGTCATCGCGCCGGAACTGGCCGCCGCCATCCTCAAGCGGCCCGCCGACCAGGCCCCTGCCACCGCCGACCAGCTGCGGCTGCGCCCCCAGGACCTGGTGGACCTGGGGGTCGCGCGCGGCATCGTCGGCGTCGGTCCCGGGAAGGGCTGAGCCCCGCCGCGATCAGCGTGCGGACGGGTCGCCGAAGCCGCGGGCGGGCAGCGTCACGTCCATCGTGTAGAGGCGGGTGATCTGCTCCGGACGCTCGTTGTCGTCGCTGGCGAGCAGCAGCCGGAGGCGCCGGCCGCCGTCGTACCCGGTCACCGCCATCGCCTCGACGTTGTCGACCAGCGGGTGGTTCTGCGGCAGCTTCGACGGCGCGCCGAGGGTGGGGCAGGTGTTGAAGTCGCCGATCAGGGTCTTGCGGGCGGTCCGCAGACCCGGGCCCTCCGCCAGCCGCGCGACCCGACGGGTGTCGGTGGCGAGCAGCGGGTCGGCGACGTACAGCCGCACGGTGATGGCGAAGTCCCGGGTGAAGCCGCGCTCCAGGACGATCAGCCGGCCGTCGCGGGTGGGGGCCAGTTCGACCAGGCCGTGGCCGGGATCGACGGCATAGGCGTACTGGCGGCCGAGGACGAACTCCCCGTTGCCGCGCCGCTCCCAGGTCTGGATGCGCTGCAGGGTACGGCCCTGCGCGTCCGTCCCGTCCCCGGAGAGCGGGCCCTCTACGCCCGCCACCAGGGTGTTGCCACCGGGCAGCAGGGTCAGCGACTCGAAGGTCTGGTTGGCGGTGGCCCGGCCGCCCTGGGCGGGGAGCCTGAAGTCGTCGGGCACGGGCAGCGTGCCGGTCAGCCGGCCCGTACGGCTGTACCGGTTGATCGCCGGGGCGAACTCGTCGGTGATCAGGTACGACCCGTCCCGGTCGACCACGATGCCCTCGGAGTCCACGGGCCTGCCGGCGCCGTCGGCGAGCGGGAGCTGCGCGGTGGCGGTGGCCTCGGGGGTGTTCCCGCGGGCGGTCTTCAGCCTGAACAGCACCGAGCGGTCGGAGACGGCGGCGACGCTGCCGTCCTCGTCGACCGCGATTCCGGAGAGCCCGCCGACCAGGCGGCCGTCGAGGGTGGTCTTGTCGAGCGCGTCGGAGTAGCCCGCCACGGAGAGGTACGGGGAGCAGGCGCGGGAGTCCCCGCCGCCGGCGGCGTGGGACGCTCCGGCGGGCTGGACGAGCGCGCCCGAAAGGGCGGCGGTGGCCACGGCGGTGGCGGCGATCGTACGGAGGCGCATGACGGCCTTCCTCCTGGGGTCGGGGACGAGCACGGGACGGGGAACAACGAGAACTGCCGAACTGTCATATGACGATTCGAAACAATGGGGAAGTCCCCGCAACGCGATGGAAACGAACTCGCCAACTTCTCTGCGCAGCAGGCCCTCGAGCCCGGCCCGGCGGGGACGGCCCGAGCGGGACTGTCCGAGCCGGGACGGCCCGGGCGGCGCGGGCACCCCGCGCGGAGGACCTGCGCCGACGGATCTTCGGGCCCGAGCCCGAGACGGGCGGCAACCCGAACAGGGCAGCGGCCGGAGCGGACCCGGCGAGGGCGGCGGGTCCGGCGATGCGGCCGGGTTCCGCGGACACGGGCCGCCCCGACCGTGCCCGGCGGCCACCCCGCCGCCCGCTCCGCTCCCTGCGGAGGGGAAGAGCCTGAGGGAGCAGGTCCATCGCCGCATGCGGGAGCTCGACGAGGCCCGGCGCAGGGACCGCGAGGAGGCCCGCGGCGACGACCGGGGGGACCCCGGTGGCGAGCCCTGAAGCCCGGGGCCCCGGGGCGTTACGCCTCCGGGGACCGGGCGTCGTAGCGGGCGAAGCCGCGCCAGCGGAGGGCGAGGAGTCCGACCGCGAGGGCGCAGGCGAGGCCGCCGCCGGTGATCGCGAGGGTGGGGGTGGTCAGATCGGCGACCGACCCGGCCAGGAAGTCGCCGAGGCGCGGCCCGCCCACGACGACCACGATGAACACGCCCTGCAGCCGGCCGCGCATGTCGTCGGGGGTGGCGGCCTGCAGCATGGTGGTGCGGAACACCATCGAGACGGTGTCCATCCAGCCGGCCAGGGCCAGGAAGAACACCCCGAGCCACAGGTTCCGGGTCAGTCCGAACACGGCGATGGCCAGCCCCCAGCCGGCCACCGACAGCAGGATCGCCAGACCGTGCCGGCGGATCCGGCCCTGCCAGCCGGAGAACAGCCCGCCGAGCAGGGCACCCGCCGCCGTCGCACCGCCGAGCAGGCCGGCGACCTTGGCGTCGCCGCCGTACCAGACCACGGCGATGGCCGGGAACAGCGCCTTCGGCTGGGCCAGCACCATGGCGCACATATCGGAGAAGAAGGTCATCCGGATATTGGGGCGGCCAGCCAGAAAGCGCAGCCCGTCCAGCACGGAGGCCCGGCCCCGCTTGTCCTCGCCGCGGTCCGGCAGCATCGAGGGCAGGCGCCACATGGCGTAGAGGGCCCCGGAGAAGGCGACGGCGTCGATCAGGTAGGCCGCCTGGAAGCCGAAGAGGCCGACGACCACGCCGCCCAGCGCAGGGCCGACCACGAACCCGGAGGTGGTGGTCACCGACTGCAGGGCGTTGGCGGCGGGCAGCTGCTCGGGCGGCAGCAGCCTGGGGACCATGGCCGAGCGGGCGGGCGCGTTGAGCGCCCCGCAGATCGACTGGAGCGCGACGACCGTGTAGAGCAGCCACACCTGGTGGTAGCCGGACAGGGCGGCCGCGGCCAGCACCACCGAGAGTGCGGCCAGGCCGCCCGCGCTGTACAGGCCGAGCTTGCGCCGGTCGACGGAGTCGGCGACGGCACCGCCGTAGAGGCCGAAGAGGACCAGCGGGACGAGTGAGCAGAGGCCGACGAGGCCGACCGAGAAGCTGGACCGGGTGATGTCGTAGACCTGGAGCGCGACCGCGAAGCTGGTCATCGCCGAGCCCATCCAGGAGACCGTGTTGCCGACCCACAGCCGCCGGTAGTCGGGCGACACCCGCAGGGGCGTCAGATCGGCGAATATGCGCCGCCGCGCGGGGGCGGCCGGATCGTCCGGCTCGGTGGAGGAGGAGGTCGTACCAGTCACACGGGATGGTAACCGGCACCCTTTCGAGGCCGACTCGAATTTCCACCCCTCGGGACACCGGGCCGGCCCCCGGCCGGACCCGGGCAGGCCCCCGGCCGGACCCGGGCAGGCCCCCGGCCGGACCCGGGCAGGCCCCCGGCCGAATCCCGGCCGAGTCCCGGCCGAATCCCGACTCCCGGCCGGATCGCGTCCGGCTCCGGACCGCCTCCCGGCCGGATCCCACGGGGCACTCGGCCGCACCTCCCGCACACCGGACCCGGGGACCCCTCCCTTTACCCCGCCGGACCGGTAACGCGCCACCTTCTCAGGACATTTGACTGAATCGACGCGCGTTACCCGCCTCACCTCGGCCCATGATGAAAAGACGTGTATGTCCAGGGAGGCGTAGTGATCGAACCTGGCAAAGGAACAGCGAGCAACACGCTTCATCCATGGGGGCGGGCCGGCGCGGTCCCGCTCACGGTCGGAGTCGAGGAGGAGTTCCTGCTCGTCGACGCCCGTACGTTCAAGGTGGTCCCGGCCGCGCCGCTCGTCCTCGACACGGCCGGCGGGTCGACGCCCCGGCTGCACGCCGAGGGCACCCGCTACCAGGTGGAGATCTCCACCCCGGTCGCCGACTCGGCCGGCACCCTGCGCGCGCAGCTCGCCGCGCTGCGGCGCGGCCTCGCCGACGCGGCCCGGGCGCACGGCTGCCGGCTGCTGGCCAGCCCGTCCCCGGTGGTGGCCCTGGACGGGCCGCTGCACCTGACCGACGACGAGCCGCGCCAGCGCGAACAGCACCGGCGGTTCGGCGCCCTCACCGACACCCTCGTCGGCTGCGGCCGGCACATCCACATCGGCACCCTCGACGTGGATTCCGCGGTGGCCGTGGCCAACCGGGTCCGGCCGTGGCTGCCCACGCTGATCGCGCTGGCGGCCAACTCGCCGTTCTGGCAGGGCCGTGACACCGGTCACGCCAGCTGGCGGGCGATGGCCTGGTCCGCCTGGCCCTCGGCGGGCCTGCCGCCGCACTTCACCTCCACCGCCCACTACCGGCGGTCGGTGCAGGCGCTGCTCGGCTCCGGGGCGGCGCTCGACACCAAGATGGTCTACTGGGACCTCCGCCCTTCCGGGAACTGGCCGACGCTCGAGATCCGGGCGCCCGACATGTCCCCCGGCATCGAGACCGCCGTGCTCCAGGCGGAACTCGCCCGCGCGCTGGTCGCCACCGCCCTGCGCGAGATCGCCGAGCAGCACCCCGCCAAGGAGGCCCGGGACGACGTGCTGCGCCTGGCCCGCTGGCGGGCGGCGCACGACGGCCTGGAGGGCTTCGGCCTGGACCCGTACACGGGCGCCGAACTCCCGGCCGCCGACCTGGCGGAGGCCCTGCTCGACCACGTGGGCCCGGAACTCGCCGCGACAGGTGACCTCGATCACGCGGCCGCCACCCTGACCGCCCTGCTCCGCGACGGCTCGGGCGCCCACCGCCAGCGCGCCGCCTTCGCCCGCCGCCACGACCTGACGGACGTACTGCGCCACCTGGCGGACGAAACGGAAGCCCTCTGACCCTGCGGCGTCCCGCCATCACACGTTGATGACGGGACGCCTCCTCGAGGAAGGCGACCGCGGTGTCCACGTACTCCGTCGGGTGCGTGATGTGCGGGATGCGGCCGGCCCCCTCGTACGTGTGCCCGCCCGCCTGGCGCCCCGGTCGAACGCATCGACCGTGAGGTCAGCCGGCTCGCCAGAACTCTCCGTAGGCGCGGTGTTCGGGAACCTGATCCGTCTGCCCGAAGGTGAGGGCCGGCGCTCGACCCATCGCCTCGGCAAGGATCCCGACACCCTCAACGAAGATTTCGTACACCTCGTCGCTCGTCGCGTACTGCGTGTCCACCACGGGGGGGAGTTCCTCGTTGTACAGGTCGTACTGACGATGCAGCAACTTCATCCCGTAGCGTTCCGGGTGGCTGAACATGGGCGTACCCGGATAAGGGACGAACAGCGAAAGATATGACGCATGAAGCAGTCCGCGGTCGATGAGGGATGCCGCCCACTCGACGGTGTGCCTCATGGCGTCGGGCTTTTCGTTGGGCAGGCCCACTATGAGATAGGAGCAGGTGGGCAGGCCGGCATCCCGGAGCCGTGCGAGGGTTTCCTCGAGTGGATCGAGCTTCGTGTGTTGCTTGAAGGCGTGCTGGGTGTCGGGATTTGACGACTCCAGGCCGATCTCCAGCCAACGGCATCCGCTCCGCTGCAAAGCACCCGGAAGGCGTTCGTCCCGGAGGCAATTGAGGCGCGTCTGGCAGTCATAGGTGATGTTTCCCTGCTCCTCCAGTACGCTGCAGATGTCCAGGGTACGCTGCGTGTTCGCAGTGAAAGTCTCATCACCGAAGTAGACATGGTGATGTTCACCGAACTGTGCGCGATAGGCGGCGACTTCCGAGACGACCCGCTCTGGCGAGAAATATTCCGGCTTCCTGCCGATGGTCTGAATCGTGCAGAAGTCGCAGGTGAACGGGCACCCCAGCGCGTAGTTCTGTCGGATGTACCTGAGGTCGAGCCCGGTGTCTTTGGGGAATATGTCGACCTTGGGGAAAGGGATCTGCTCCACCGGCATGTACGGGTTGAGCTTCGCGACGGCCAGCTCACCGCCGGGCCGCTCGAAGACGAGATTGCGGATCTCGGAGAGGTCTTTACCGTCGCGCAGAGCGAGCAGTAACTCAGGCAGGGCGAACTCGCCACGATCACGGATGACGTAGTCGACGCTGCGATTCCTGGCCACTTCCTCGTACAGAGGCGTCACCACCACGCCGCCGAAGATGGTTTTCGCGCGCGGGTACAGCTCCTTCACTATCTCGGCGATGCGCAGTGCTTGCGGCAGATTGATGGTCATCGGAGAGAAGAGGTACACGTCAGCGGGGTGGCTCGTCAGACGCTCGGTGATCTTCACCTCGTCCATGCCGTCGATGACCGCACAGTCTCCGTAGAAGTCCAAGGCTTCCATCGAGTCGAATCCGGCCTGCTCGAGAACGCCGGCCAGCCAGGGAACCCAATGGGGTAGCTCCCAGAGGATTTTACGCATGGGCTGAACGTTGGGATGCACGGCGATATATCGCGTGTCGAAGCTCCGCCAGTACTCGCCCCGATTCTTGACCTCTCGAAGCGGAATCGGGGTGTGGATGAATGCGATGTGCAAGGCTACTCCAGGGCAGTCAGGAACCGGGTGGATTCGTTTGAATTCAGATGAGACTGAATTCGAGATGGATGCCATCAGCAGGGGGTGCCGCAACTCCTCCACCCCCGGAGGCGCACTTCCTTGGGGAGTTGTACCGGCTCGGCCGGAACCGCCTGGCGCACTCCACCGACTCGAATGATCGACCCAAGTCCGGCTCATGCGAGGCCGATATTTCGAGCAGCAGGGTTCCGAGTCTCCCTGCAGACGAAAGAAACTTGGCAGAACCCTGTCAGCCCCGGGTCTGCAGCAGAACGCATGCATGGGGCGAGAGCCCTCTTTACGGTTGCGATCTCAACATGGGGGCAATGCCGTCGTCAAGGAGTCTGAGGAAAGGAAGCGATATGTCGACACTGATTCGTTTCCCGGAACTTGCGCTTGCGTAAATAGGCATCAAGATCATGATTTGTCCTGATCTTTGACACGTCCGGGGCGGGGTGGACTGCCGCCGGGCCGGCCGGGCGGTGGCCACGGCCGGCCGCCTGCCGGTGTCGACACGCGGGTTGCCCTCAACGCCCCGGCCATACGCCAGAGATGCCCAGTCCACAGCCCTCTACAGCAGGCTTTAGATGTCATCCAGAGTTTCTATAGACGGCCCAGGTCACACTTGCGAACCGCACCCCTCGAACCGGTGCATCGCAACGGAGGACTTGGGCTGAGATGACAAACCGGACACCTTTGGACAATTCCCCGAGTGATATCGCCGGGCTGAGTCAGCAGTTCAGCAGGCTGCCGCAGTTCCGCTCGACCAACAAGCCGTTCATTTTGGACAACCCCTATCACCGGCCCATGAATCCTGATGCTCTGCAGGCTCTGGACTGGGGCCGCCCGCTCACCCAGGAAACCTTTGCGTCGAACGACAGCCTCCTTGCGAACCGCCTCCTGATGAACGTCTACGAGAGTGATGCGCTGTTCCTGCCGGAAGCCGGGCTGAGCAAGTTCGAGAGCGAATTCGTCGACTTCTACCACCAGGACAGCAAGGTGCTGGGCGAACGCATACGCCCCACCACCGAGAACTTCGCCTTCGGGTTCCTCGACGACTCCGTCGGGGTCTCCGGGAAATGGGACGAGGACAGCCTCCGCGCCCATCTGCGGCACGCGGTCGACCAGGCCAACAACCACGGCGGGCGGCCGGTGTTCGACGCGATCCTGTCGTCCCGCGACCCCAAGGTCGCCGCGAGTACCCAGATCGTGCAGATGGCGCTCGACGGCCTGACCGAGGCGACCGCCATGGCGCAGAACCTCGGCGGCGCGTTCGGCCCCGAGCAGAGCGAACTGTTCAAGATATTCGTGGACGAGTTCGGCTACGGGGTGTTCCCCGCGAAGCACAGCACCCTTTTCATGGACATGTGCCGCAGCGTGGGGATGTCCACGACGCCGCACCATTACTGGTTCTTCTACCTGCCGAGTTCCATCGCGATCAACAACTACTTCTACTGGGCCACCAGGAACCGGAGTGGATTCTTCCGCTACATCGGGGCCATGGCCTTCCTCGAGGCCAGTTTCGCCTCCTTCTTCGTGGAGCTCGAGAAGCTCTTCAGCGAGGCGTACGGCGGCGTCGTCGATACGCGGTACTGCGACGAGCACGCGCATATCGACCAGCACCACGGCCGGATGGCGATCGAGGACCTGCTGATCCCCCTGGCGCGCAAGCACGGTCCCGTCGCAGCGAAGGGGCTGTTGCAGGGCGTCGAAGAGATCCAGTTGCTCGCCCGCCTCGCCGATGAGGATCTACTGGCCCAGCTCACCTGGGACCCGGCACTCACCGATCAGGCGGCGGCAACCGAACGGACCGCTCCTGTCACGGAAATCGACAGCGACACCGCCTTCGACACCGAGGTTGCATCGGCCGACACCCGGCTGCAGGTGCTCGGCGGGGAAGCGCTGCTCTACAACTCGGCCACCGGAGACCCCTTGCGCGTACCCCAGGGCAAGGCCGTGATCGTACCGGCCGGCCGGCTCTACGGAATCCGTGCCGACCGTCGCACGCAGATCACGAAGGAGCCAGTCGCATGAAACGGGGCAAGGCCGAACCCCTTCCACGCACACGGGCGGAGTTCCACCGGGCCGAGCACAACGCGGTCGTCGTCGACGGCGAGGTCTACTTCGCCGTGGAGCGCGACGACGCGATCCACGTCCTGAGCAGCCGGTGCCCGCACCGCGGTGGCCCACTGCACCTCGGTGACGTGGAGGGGGGGAAACTGCGCTGCCCCTGGCACGGCGGCATGTTCCCGATGGCGCGGTTGTGCGACCGGTCGCATCCGGCCGTACGGGTCGGAGACACCGTCACGGTGTATCTGCCGACGGGTAAGAGCGAACCGGTCCCGGTCAAGACGATCGTCCGAGCAGGAGTGACAGCCGCGTGAACATGATGACTGCAGTCGAGGACGTCGCGGAGTCGCTGCCGGTGCATGATCCGGTAGCCGGCGCGAACCACCACGACCCGCTGGAACCCTCACACCCCTGCTACAAGCTGGTCAGGCTCGGCGAAGAAGCCATGGGGCAGCGGCAGTACGAGCGCGCTTACGAACTGTTCAGCGCCGCCGCGCGCGCCGACGTCGGTAGCGGCCGCTTCACCAGGAAGATCAACCGGGCGATGCGGGCCGTGGTGCCCCGGTGGCACTTCAAGATGATGCACGACACCGAGCGGAGCCAGGCTTACGCCCAGGCGATCGGTCAGGTCGTGGGGCCCGGCCAGCTGGTACTCGACATCGGGAGCGGGGCGGGGCTGCTCTCCATGCTCGCGGCGCGGGCCGGGGCCGACCAGGTCGTCGCCTGTGAGGCGGTGGGCATGGTCGCCTCGGGGGCTCGGGAAGTCGTGAAGGCGAACGGATACAGCGACCGGATCACGGTCGTCTCCAGCCCGTCCACCGGCCTGCGCGTGGGATCCGAGCTGCCGCGCAAGGCGGATGTCCTGGTCACCGAGATCTTCGATTGTGCGCTGCTCGGCGAGTTCGCGCTGCCGGCTCTGCGCCATGCGCGCCAGGAGCTGCTCAGCCAGGACGCGGTGGTCCTGCCCCGTTCGGGCAGGCTCTTCGCCCAGCTGGTGGAGAGCCCTGAACTGCGCTCGATGAACCACATCGGTGAGATCGAGGGCTTCGACTTCAGCCCCTTCACGTCGCTGGCCTCGCTCGAGTACTTCTCGACGAACCTGGGCAACTACCGGCACCGTGTGCTCACCCCGCCGGTGGAGCTGTTCCGGTTCGACTTCGGGGCCGACATCCAGCCCGAGCAGCAGATCGTCGAGGTAGTGCCGCAGGAGAGCGGCAAGGTTCATGCCGTGGTGATGTGGTTCGAGCTCGAGCTCGTGCCCGGCATCACGCTGTCGAACAACCCGGCGACCTCCGGCCTGCACTGGAAGCAGGCCGTTCAGACCTTCCGGGAGCCATGGGCGTGCCGGTCGGGAGAGCCGCTTCGTCTGCGGGCAACGCACGACATGGAGTCCGTACTGGTCGACGCCTGCTGAGCTCTGCCGGAGTCGACTCCCCCCACATGCCTGCGAGTCAAGGTGAGATCACCGCGGCACGCGTCGCTCCCGAAGCGCCCTCAACGAAGGAGAACGAACCTTGGAGAACGTCGACCAGCCGACCGGCGATCCCTCACCGTCGGGGGCCCTGCTCGTCATCGGCATGGGCAGCCTGGGAGATCGCGACAGCAGCCCCTACCGGGAGACCCTGCTCGCGGGGATGGCCCGCAGGTACCCGCTGTGGCTGATCGACACGGAGGAACCCACGTGGCAGCTGCCATACGCGATGGGCTCGACGCTGCTGACGGGCCGGGGCACCGAGCACATGCACCGGGCGGTACGTGAGGCCACGGCGCAGTGCAACGTGATCGGCGCCTTCTGCCCTGACGAGGGGCTGCTGTTGCCGGCCGCCATCGCCATCGAGGCCATGGGGCTGCCGGGCGCGGGCGGAGAGGCCGTGGCGGCGTGCCGCGACAAGAAATTGTCCCGCGAGCGGCTCACCGCGGCGGGGCTGCCCCAGCCCCGCCATTCCACGGCGTCTTCGGCCGAGGAACTGGCTGAGGTGGCAGCGGACTTGGGCTATCCCGTGGTGCTCAAGCCGCGTGCACTCGGCGGCAGCGCCGGAGTCATCAAGGTGTCGAAGCCGGACGAGGTGGCGAACGCCTACGCGGTGGCCACCGCGGCGAGCTACCCCGGGATCGAGCATTCGGCGAACATCGTGGTGGAGCAGTACCTGGACGGTCCCGAGATCAGCATCGACGGCTCTGTGTTCGAGGGCAACTACCAGGCCTACACGATCGCCCACAAGGAGCTGGGCGAGCCGCCCTACTTCGTGGAGACCGGCCATGTGGTGACCGGTGACGACCCGCTGCTCGAGGACCCGGAACTGCACAACATCCTGGAGCGCGCCCACAAGGCCCTGGGGTTCGACCACGGACTGACGCACAGCGAGGTCAGGTTCACCCGGATCGGACCGGTCGTCATTGAGATCAACGGCCGTCCCGGCGGCGACAACATTCCTCGGCTCGCTCTGCTCAGTACGGGCACGGACCTGGGCTGGATCGCAGCGGGCATGGCCGCAGGGCTGGCTCCGGAGACCCCCGTCCGGCGTCCCGGCACGGTCGGCCTCCGCTTCCTGCGGCCGGAGCGGGATTCCCGGCTCGTCGAGTTCCCCGTCCCGGACCCGGCCGATCATCCCGGACTGGTCGAAGCCAAGGTCGTGGTGAAGCCGGGTGACTCGCTGCGCACGCCGCCCGCGCAATACACGGCCCGCTACGGGTTCCTCATCGCGGAAGCCGCCGACCCCAAGTCCTGCCGTGCTCTTCTCGACCGGCTGGAGGCCGAGGTGGCCGACACCATCCAGTCCGAGCCGTTGAGCTGACCTCACGGTCCTCGTCCTGACCGTGAGCTGCCCCGGCCAGGGGTAGGAAAGAGGAATCGCAGTGACTGAGAAGACCGGTGCGACTGAGGAGACCGGACTCGACCGGCGGGAATCGCCAGGCGTCTGGATGGCCTTCCGCGAGTCCTCGCTGGCGGTCAAGGCGGTGCTGGCCGGGGTGTTCATCAACCGGGTCGGCGGCTTTCTCCAGATCTTCCTCGTGCTGTATCTGACGGCGGAGGGGTACTCGTCCAAGGACGCCGCACTGGCCCTCGGCGTGTACGGCGCGGGGTCGGTGGTCGGCGTGCTGATCGGCGGACTGCTCGCCGACCGCCTCGGTGCGCGGAACGCGACGGTGCTGAGCATGACCAGCACTGCGGTCATGGTGGCCTCAGTGCTCTACCTTCCCACGTACCAGACGGTGTTGGCCGCCGTCGCGCTGTGCGGGCTGGCGAGCCAGATCTACCGGCCGGCCTCGGCCGCTCTGATGGCGAACCTGACGCCCGACGACCGGCAGATCATGGTCTTCGCCATGTACCGCTTCGCTCTCAACGTGGGCGCCATTGCCGCACCCTTGGTCGGCTTCGGGCTGTACCACGCCAACGGGGGCAGCTACACCCTGCTCTTCTGGGGCGAGGCCGTGATCGCGGTCGGCTACGCCGCTTTCGCCCGACTGGCGCTGCCGGCCGGGGAGACACGGGCGTCCGACACGAAGTCCGGGGAGACACGGTCCGGCGAGTCCGCATCCCAGCAGAGCACCCTGTGGCGGGACTACAGGTTCGTGGTGTACCTGTTCGCCGCGCTGTTCGGGTCGATCGTGTACGCCCAGACGCAGTCCACTCTGCCGCTCGAGGTCAGTGCCGAGGGCATCAACATCTTCTGGTACACGCTCGCCGTGTCGGTCAACGGCCTCATCGTGATCGTCTGCGAACTGCCGCTGACGAAGTTCTCCCAGCACTGGCGCTACCGGATCACGGTGGGGCTGTCCTACGGCCTGATCGCGATGGGCATCGCGCTGTACGGTCTGCCGCTGGGGCCGGCAGTGATCATCTGTGGCACTGTCGTCTGGACCATGGGAGAGATCATCGGCGGCCCCGCGGTGTTCTCGTACCCCGCGGTGGCGAGCCCGCCGCGCCTGCGCGGCCAGTACATCGGCAGCTTCCAGTTCATGTGGGCGCTGGGCGCGGCGGTCGGACCGGTGATCGGCGGAATCCTGCTCGGGAGGATCGGCCATTCCGTGTGGCCGGTCATGGCCTGCTTCGCCGTGCTGTCGACCGTCCTGGGCGTGTGGTCGGTGGACGACTCGAAGAAGTCCGCGCCGGAGGACAAGGCCGTGCATGAGGAGAGTGAGCCGCCGCGGCACTGCGAGGAGCAGCCACTGGGCAACCCGCCGACGTGAACTCCATTGGCGTGGGAAGGAAGTGCACACGGTAGGCGTCGGCCCTGCCGCCCGATGCCGGCCACAGCTCCCACATCCGCGTGCACCTCAAAACCCGCATCGGGCACGTCCGCCTCGACCGGCTCAACGTCGGGAACCTGCAGGAGATGTCCGAGGCCATCGCGGACGAGAACGAGTGATCGCCGCCGAGAGCCGGGCCCGGCGGGAGCAGATGGCCGCTGCGAGTGGGGCAGGGGCAGCAGGCTGCTTGGTGGCCGGGCGAACGCGGCTGGACGCGGAGAAGGCGAAGCCGGCCGCAATGATGCTTGGCCGGACGTGGCAGGACACCGGGAAGGTCTTCACGCAGGAAGACCTTCCCGGTGTCCTGGCTGCATCCCGAGACCGTCTCAAACGTCTTCCGGCGGATCTGCGCGGCTACGGATCTGCCGCCGGCCAGTCTGCGTGATCTACGTCATGTAGCCGCGACGCTGACGTACGCAGGCGGCGGGGACATCCACACGATCAAGGAGACCCTGCGGCGGGCCGCTTCCGGAACCACCGCTCACGCACCAGGCCCGAAACGACGAGGTGCCCCAACCCGGGAAGCCCAGGCGGGGCACCAAGTCCGCTGGTCAAAACGATTCTGCTGACCAGCTCTGCGGTGGGGCGGGTGGGACTCGAACCCACGGCCGACGGATTATGAGTCCGCTGCTCTAACCGGCTGAGCTACCGCCCCTCCACGGCGTGGCGCGTACATGTGTGCGCGCCGTCTGCCGCAGCATAGCCGCTCATACGATCTCCTGCTTCGCGTGCCTCGCATGATCGGCTGCGCCTGCCCAGTGAGACCGCCGTCAGGGCTGCCTGGTTCCAGGACCGGGCGGAAAAAACGATCGGAAAAAGGAAGAGGACCCACTCGGGGGTCCTCTTCCTGATCGCTCCCCCGGCTGGACTCGAACCAGCAACCCTCCGGTTAACAGCCGAATGCTCTGCCAATTGAGCTACAGGGGATCGCGCTCCCCCGACTGGACTCGAACCAGTAACCTGCCGGTTAACAGCCGGCTGCTCTGCCAATTGAGCTACAGGGGATTGCTGCGTTGCACCGAACAGACCCACCTCCGGCCTTGCCGGGGGGCGGTTGCCCGCTGCGAGACATAGATTAGCGCAAGCAGGGGGGTGCTCCGCCAATCGGTATCGAGAGCAGGCCGGGCACCGAATCGACGAAGGGTGGCAGGCATGCGCTACAAGGTCACGTTCGCCGTCGGACTCGCCCTCGGGTACGTCCTCGGGACACGTGCGGGGCGGGAGCGTTACGAGCAGCTGAAGAAGTCCGCACGGGAGCTGGCGCAGAACCCGGTGGTGCGGAACGCCGCCGAGCAGGCCGGGCAGACCTCGCGGCAGTACGCGGGCAAGGCGGTCGCGGCGGTGGGTGACCACTTCGGGGACTCCCTGCCCGACCCGGTGGCACGGCGGGTCCGGTCGCTGCGCGGCCGGCAGCAGGGGGTCGACGACGACTGGGGCACCAGCAACACCTGAGCCGGGCCCGGCCCCGGGCCCCGGCGCGCACCGCGCGGTCGGCACCACGGCCGCGCGGTGCGTGCCGGCCGGGGGGCGGCCGGGAATCCGAGGCGGCCGGGGCACCCGGCAGGTGCGGCGGGTGCGGCAGAATTCTCCGCATGGGGATAGTCGCCGGGCTGGACAGCTCTTCCGCCTTCACTCGCATCGTCGTCTGCGACTCGGAAACGGGCGCGGTGCTGCGCCAGGGGTACGCACCCCATCCGCCGCCGGCCGCCGACGCCGAGGCCGACCCGTACGAGACCGATCCCCAGAGCTGGCTGCTCTCGCTCGGCGAGGCCGCCGGCGGCGGGATCCTCGAAGGCGTCCAGGCCATAGGCGTCTCCGCGCAGCAGCGCGCGCTGCTGCCGCTGGACGCGCAGGGGGCGCTGGTCCGCCCGGCCCTGGTCGGCAACGACAAGCGGGCGCAGGTCGCCGCCGCCGACCTGGTGGAGCGGCTGGGCGGCCGGGCCGCCTGGGTGGAGGCCGTCGGGTCCGTCCCGCAGCACTCCCAGCCCCTCGCGAAGCTGGCCTGGCTGGCCCGGAACGAGCCGGACGCGGCCCGCCGGATCGCCATGCTCATGCAGCCGCACGACTGGCTGGTCTGGCAGCTGCTGGGCCGCCCGGCCCGGCGCACCACCGACCGGGGCGGGGCCTCCGGCACCGGCTGGTGGTCGGCGGCCACCGGCTCCTACCGTCCCGACCTGGTCGAGCTCGCGCTCGGCCACCGGGCGGTGCTGCCGGAGGTGCTCGGCCCGGCCGACGCCGCCGGCACCACCCCCGAGGGGCTGCTGATCTCCGCGGGGACCGGCGAGACCATGGCCGCCGCGCTGGGCCTGGGCGTGGGGCCGGGCGACGCCGTGGTCTCCCTGGGGGCCTCCGGTTCGGTGATGGCGGTGCACCACGAGGCACTGGCCGAGCCGGGCGGACTGATCACCTCGCTCGCCGACGCCTCGGGCATGCACCTGCCGGTGGTGAACACCTCCAACGCGGTACGGGCCCTGCGCGGCACCGCCGACATGCTGGGCACCGACCTGGAGGGGCTGAGCGAGCTCGCGCTGAAGTCCACGCCGGGCGCCCACGGTCTGGTGCTGCTCCCCTACCTGGAGGGCGAGCGGACCCCGTATCTGCCGCACACCGCCGGAACCCTGACGGGGCTGCGCCGGGACTCGATGAAGCCGGAGCACCTGGCGCGGGCGGCCTTCGAGGGCATGCTGTGCGGGCTGGCGGACGCCCTGGACGTGCTGCGGAGCCGTGGGGTCGGGATCCGGCGGGTGTTCCTGCTGGGCGCGGCGGCCGAGCTGCCCGCCGTGCAGGCCGCGGCACCGGGTCTCTTCGGCACGCAGGTGGTGGTCCCGCAGCCGGCGGACTACGCGGCGCTGGGCGCGGCCCGGCAGGCCGCGTGGGCGCTGGGCGCGGCGCAGGGCACGCTGGCCCCGCACACGCCGCCGGTGTGGCCCGCGGCGGCGGCTCAGGTCTTTGATCCGGACGAGGAGCTGCCGGCCTGGCAGGCGGTCCGGCAGCAGTACGTGGCCACCCGGGAGTCGATCCACCCGGGCGCGTTCACGGTGCAGCCCCTGGCATGACGTAGGTCCGACGGCCGGGGACCGGTCCCGGAGCCGGTCCTCCTTTTGGACCGGCTTTGCGAAAAAGAGTGGGGATCGGGACCGGGGGTGCCCGAAGATGGGGTGACCCCCGATCTTGCCGACCCGGAGCCTGGCGCGTGCTCATACGACTTCTGCGGACCCATCTCGGTCCGTACCGGAAACCCATCGGCCTGCTGGTGCTGCTGCAACTGCTCCAGACCAGCGCGAGCCTGTACCTCCCCACTCTGAACGCCGACATCATCGACACCGGTGTCGTGAACGGCGACACCGGCTACATCCTGGGCTTCGGTGCCCTGATGCTCGGGGTGTCGCTGATCCAGCTGATCTGCAACACCGGCGCCGTCTACTACGGCGCCCGGACCGCGGCGTCCGTCGGCCGGGACGTCCGGGCGGCCGTCTTCGACCGGGTGCAGAGCTTCTCGGCCCGCGAGCTCGGCCAGTTCGGCGCACCTTCCCTGATCACCCGCACCACCAATGACGTCCAGCAGGTCCAGATGCTGGTGCTGATGGCGTTCACGCTGATGGTGTCGGCACCGATCATGTGCGTCGGCGGCATCGCGATGGCGCTGTCCCTGGACGTCCCCCTGTCGACCGTGCTGGTCGCGGTGGTGCCGGTGCTGGGCGTCTCGGTCGGCGCGATCGTGATGAAGACCCGCCCGCTGTTCCGGCAGATGCAGGACCGGCTGGACACGGTGAACCGGGTGCTGCGCGAGCAGATCACCGGCAACCGGGTGATCCGCGCCTTCGTGCGCGACGACTACGAGAAGGAACGGTTCAAGGAGGCCAACACCGGGCTGACCGAGGTTTCCCTGGCGTCCGGCCGGTGGCTGGCGCTGATGTTCCCCACGGTCATCGTGGTGATCAACTTCTCCAGCGTGGCCGTGGTGTGGTTCGGCGCGATGCGCATCGACAGCGGGGCGATGGAGATCGGCCAGCTGACCGCCTTCCTGGCCTATCTGATGCAGATCGTCATGGCCGTGATGATGGCCACCTTCATGTTCATGATGGTGCCGCGGGCCGAGGTGTGCGCGGAGCGCATCCAGGAGGTCCTCGACACCCGCTCCAGCGTGGTCCCGCCGGCCGACCCGGTGCGCGCGCTGGACCGCCGCGGGCTGCTGGAGCTGCGCGGCACCGACTTCCGCTACCCGGGCGCCGAGGCGCCGGTGCTGCGCGGGGTGGACCTGGTGGCCCGCCCCGGCGAGACCACCGCGGTGATCGGCTCCACCGGCAGCGGCAAGTCGACCCTGCTGGGGCTGGTCCCCCGGCTGTTCGACGCGACCGGCGGCGAGGTGCTGGTCGACGGCGAGGACGTACGGCGCATCGATCCGGAGCTGCTGGCGCGGACGGTGGGCATGGTCCCGCAGAAGCCGTACCTGTTCTCCGGGACGGTCGCCTCGAACCTGCGCTACGGCCGGCCCGACGCCACCGACGAGCAGCTGTGGCGGGCGCTGGAGGTGGCCCAGGCCCGCGACTTCGTGGAGGCGCTGGAGGGCGGCCTGGACGCGCCGATCACCCAGGGCGGGACGAACGTCTCCGGCGGGCAGCGGCAGCGGCTGGCGATCGCCCGCACGCTGGTGCAGCAGCCGGAGATCTACCTGTTCGACGACTCCTTCTCGGCGCTCGACTACGCGACGGACGCGGCGCTGCGCGCGGCCCTGGCCCGTGAGACGGAGGAGGCGACCGTGGTGATCGTGGCCCAGCGGGTGTCGACCATCCGGGACGCCGACCGGATCGTGGTCCTGGACGAGGGCCAGGTCGTGGGCGTGGGACGGCACCACGAGCTGATGGCAGGCAACGAGACCTACCGGGAGATCGTGCTCTCCCAGCTGACGGAGGCGGAAGCCGCATGAGCGGGCCCGGCGGACGGATGATGATGGGGTCGGGCCAGGGAGCCCTCGACTTCAAGAACTCGGGCAAGCGGCTGCTGCGGCAGATCGCGGTGGACCGGGCGAAGCTGTGGGGCATGGTCGCGGCCACGGTCGGCAGCGTCGCGCTGACGGTGATCGGACCGAAGATCCTCGGCCATGCCACGGACCTGGTGTTCGCGGGGATCGTGGGCCGGGAGATGCCGGCCGGGATCACCAAGGAGCAGGCGCTGGAGGGGATGCGCGCCCGCGGCGAGGACGGCGCGGCGGACATGCTCTCCGGCACCGACTTCACGCCGGGCGAGGGCATCGACTTTGGTGCGGTCGGCGCGGTGGCGGTCTGGGCGCTGGTGGTGTTCGCGCTGGCCGGCCTGCTGATGCTGGTGGCGACCCGGCTGTCGAACCACGTGATGAACGGCACCGTGTACCGGATGCGCGAGGAGCTGCAGGCGAAGCTGTCGCGGCTGCCGCTGTCGTACTTCGACCAGCAGAAGCGCGGCGAGGTGCTGAGCCGGGCGACGAACGACATCGACAACATCGGGCAGACGCTCCAGCAGACGATGGGGCAGCTGCTGAACTCGCTGCTCACCATCGTCGGCGTGCTGGCGATGATGTTCTGGATATCCCCGCTGCTGGCGCTGGTCGCGCTGGTGACCGTACCGGTGTCCGTGGTCATCGCGGCGAAGATCGGCAAGCGGTCGCAGCCGGAGTTCGTCGCGCAGTGGAAGGCCACGGGCGCGCTGAACGCGCACATCGAGGAGATGTACTCGGGCCACACCCTGGTCAAGGTCTTCGGACGGCAGCAGGAGTCCGCGGACACCTTCGCCGAGCAGAACGACGCGCTGTACAGGGCGAGTTTCAAGGCGCAGTTCGTCAGCGGCATCATGCAGCCGGTGATGTTCTTCGTGTCGAACATCAACTACGTGCTGGTGGCGGTCGTCGGCGGTCTGCGGGTGGCCTCGGGCACCCTGTCGATCGGTGACGTGCAGGCGTTCATCCAGTACTCGCGGCAGTTCTCGATGCCGCTGTCGCAGGTGGCGTCGATGGCGAACCTGGTGCAGTCCGGGGTGGCGTCGGCGGAGCGGGTGTACGAGCTGCTGGACGCGGCGGAGCAGGAGCCGGAGCCGGAGGTTCCGGAGCGCCCGGAGCGGGTGCGCGGCCGGGTGACCCTGGAGAAGGTGGCGTTCCGCTACGAGCCGGACAAGCCGCTGATCGAGGACCTGTCGCTGGCGGTGGAGCCCGGCCAGACCGTGGCCATCGTCGGCCCGACCGGTGCCGGCAAGACCACCCTGGTGAACCTCCTGATGCGGTTCTACGAGGTGACGGGCGGCCGGATCTCGCTGGACGGGGTGGACATCGCGCGGATGACGCGCGAGGAACTGCGCGCCGGCATCGGCATGGTGCTGCAGGACACCTGGCTGTTCGGCGGGACGATCGCGGAGAACATCGCGTACGGGGCCGGAGTCGAAGGGGGTGCGCGCAGCGCACTCGGTCAGGGTGGTGGCGGGCGACGGGCGGGCGAGGTGAGCCGGGCGGAGATCGAGGCGGCGGCCAGGGCCGCGCACGCGGACCGGTTCATCCGCACCCTGCCGGACGGCTACGACACCGTGCTGGACGACGAGGGCGCGGGCGTCAGCGCGGGCGAGAAGCAGCTGATCACGATCGCGCGGGCGTTCCTGTCCGAGCCGGTGATCCTGGTGCTGGACGAGGCGACGAGCTCGGTGGACACCCGTACCGAGGTGCTGATCCAGAAGGCGATGGCCCGCCTGTCGGACGGCCGGACGTCCTTCGTGATCGCGCACCGCCTGTCCACGATCCGCGACGCGGACGTGATCCTGGTGATGGAGAACGGCTCGATCGTGGAACAGGGCACGCACGAGGAGCTGTTGTCCTCCGGCGGCGCCTACGCCCGGCTGTACGCGGCCCAGTTCGCGCAGGCGGTGGCCGAGGTCGACTGAGCCCGTGGGCACGGGCCCGGGCGGGGCGGGGGCGGGAGAACGGCGGCACGGCCGGCTTCCGCCCCCGCTGTGTGCGGGGCCCTTCCCGCTCAGCCCCAGAGCCCCGGGGTGATCCGCACCGTGGTGGTGGCGTGCCGGTCGGATTGCAGGCCTCGGGCGACGTAGGTGTACGTGCCCGAGCGGGTGTTGGAGGTCAGGTTGGTGCTGATCTCGCCGTCCTCGTCGGCGGTGAAGACGTGCTCTCCGGCGCCTTCGAAGCCCCGGGTGAAGCGGACCTTCTCGCCGGGCTTGAAGTGGTACCCGTGGAAGGTGCACTGGTAGCCCGAGGCGTGGGTGCCGCACCCGACGAGGGTGGCCGGCCCCTTCGGGACCCATGGCTTCGGCGGCTTGACCGGCTTGGGCGTGACGGTGCCCTTGGGGCTCGGGTTCTTGGGGCTCGGGCTCTTCTGCCCGCCGGTCCCCGGACCGGGGTTTCCCGTGGCGGGGTCGTCCTCGACGGTGATCCGGCAGCCGGCCACGGAGAGGACGGCGACCGTGACGGCTGCCGTGACGGCTGCCGTGACGACGGCGTTCAGCTGTGCTCGCGCTCGCATCGTGACTCTCCCCTTCACCGCGGGCCGTCGAAGCGCCACAGCTGGTTGGGGCCGTTCCAGCACGTGCCCTGGAGGACGTTCGCCCCGTGCGCGATGCTGAGGTTCGCGACGTCGAGGCACTTGTTGCTGTGCCGGGCCCGGATCTGGACCGGCTGTCCCACCTGGGGTTTGCCGCCCGGCACCACCTGCGGGTATCCGTTCGTCTCGACCACGAAGCGCCACTGCTGGTTGGTGCCGCCCCAGCAGTCGGCCTGGACCACGTCCGCGCCGTGGGAGTAGCTCGCGTCGGCGACGTCGAGGCACTTGTTGCTGTGCCGGGCCCGGATCAGGAACCAGTCGCCGGACAGCCGCTCGATCCGCCACTGCTGGTTCCAGCCGTTCCAGCAGCTGCCCTGGAGGACGTCGGCGCCATGGGCGGTGCTCATGTTCGCGACATCGAGGCACATGGCGCCCCGGGCGTGGTCGGGCTTGATCATGTAGTGGGCGCCGTCGAGTACCTCGGCTGCCCGGGCCGGGCCCGTCAACCCCCAGAGGGCGCCGGCCAGTGCGGTGCCGAAGACTGCCGCGGCACGAGCCGTCCGCCGCACGGTGTTCCTCGCCATGTCGGTCTCCTTCGGGTTCCGTTCCGTGGGGTGCATGGCGACCACGGTGGC
This sequence comes from Streptomyces sp. NPDC048603, assembly GCF_043199475.1. Taxonomy (NCBI): domain Bacteria; kingdom Bacillati; phylum Actinomycetota; class Actinomycetes; order Kitasatosporales; family Streptomycetaceae; genus Streptomyces; species Streptomyces sp. NPDC048603. The sequence continues at coordinate 122,634 of NZ_JBICVY010000011.1, forward strand.
CCCCGCAGACCGCCCGCGGCATCCGTACTGCCACTGAACCGCGGTACGGATCCGCAGCGGGCCGACGGGGTGCGCGGCTACGGGATACTGCCGGAGTGAAGAGCGAATTCGTCGGCAGGGAAGACGAGTTGGCGGTCCTCGCCCACCGGATGAGGGCCGCGGCGGAGGGCTCCGGGGCCGTGGTGCTGCTCGCCGGGCCGGCGGGCGTGGGCAAGAGCACCCTCGCCGCCGAGGCACTGCGCCGCCATGCCGGTCCGGCGGGGTTCACCGTCGTACGGGGGCACTGCCCGCGGGGCGCGGTGGCGCCGCCGCTGTGGCCCTGGCAGCGGGCGCTGCGCCTGGCGGGGGCCGGGCCCGGGGCGCGGAGAGCGCCCGGACAGCGGGGCGACGGGCCGCCGGGGGACAGCTCCGGGGCGTCGGCGGGGGCACGGGCGTGGAGTGCCGTGGTGCCGGCGGATCCGGCGGATGCGGCGGCGGCGCGGTTCCTGGAACTGGCCCGGATGAGCGAGGCACTGGCCGCGGCCACCGCCGAACGCCCCCTGGCCGTCCTGCTGGAGGACCTGCACTGGGCCGACATGGCCAGCCTCGACCTGATGCGGCACCTGACCGGCGAGATCGACGGGTGCGGGCTGTTCGTGCTGGGCACCTTCCGGGAGCCGGTGCCCGAGGAAGCCGCCGGAGCACTCGCGGACCTGGGGCGATACGGGGCCGGCACGCTCCGTCTGGTGCCGTTCACCCCGGAGGAGGTCGCGCGGTGCGTCGGCGAGGCGGACGCGGCGGAGTCCTACCGGCGGACGGGTGGGCTGCCCCTGCTCGTGACCGCGCTGGGCACGCATGCGAGCTCCATCGGCACCGTGGTCAGCGGCCTGCTGTCCGGGCTCACCGACGGGCAGCGCGACGTCGTGCGGGCCGCGGCCGTGCTCGGCGAGCCGCTCGACACCGACCGGCTCGCCGCGGTGCTGCCGGAACCGGGCGGGACCGCGGTCGCGGGGGCGCTGGAAGCGGCCTGGCACGCCGGGGTGCTCACCGCGGCGCCGACCACCGGCAGCGGACGCGGCTACCGCTTCACCCACGACCTGGTGCGCGAGGAGGTGCTCGGGCGGACCGAGCCCGCCACCGCCCGTGCCCTGCACCGGGCCGCCGCGCGGGTGCTGGAGGCGGCCGGGAACCCCGCCGACGCGGCCCGGATCGCGGCGCACTGGCGGCAGGCCGGCCCAGAGGCCGTGCACCGGGCCGCCGCCGCGCTCTGGTCACGGACGGCGGCGGAGCTCGCCCGCGAACGGCACGCCTACGCGGATGCCGCCCGGCACCTGGCGGACGCCGCCGCCGTACTCGACGCCGAGGACCCGGAACGCGCTCCGGCACTCATCGAACTGGCCCGTGCCGAGTACCTCGCCGGGCGCTACGACGCCAGCCTGCGCCACTGCGACGAGGCGTCCGGCGCCGCGGTCACGAGCGGGCGGCCGGACCTGCTCGCCGAGGTGGCCCTGGTGCTCCAGGGCGTCACCTTCCCGCACGCGTCGGCGGCCATCACCCGGATGTGCCGGGCGGCGCTGGCCGTGGACGGCCTGCCGGACGCGATGCGCGCCCGGCTGCTCGCGCAAGCGGCCACCGCGTCGGCGGAACTCGACTCGCTCGCGGAGGCCGCCGAGCAGGCCCGCGCGGCCCTCGCGCTGGCCGAGGCCACCGGTGACCCACGGGCCGAACTCGAGGCCGCCCGAGCGGTGCAGATGACCCTGGCGCACCCCGACGACACCGCCGAACGCCTGCGCCTGGGCGAACTGGCCGTGTCCCGCGGGGAACAGCTCGGCGATCCGCTCGCGGCCGTCCTGGGCCACCAGTGGCGCGTCCAGGCGGGATACCTGCTGGGCAGGCAGGCCCTGGTGGACAACGCGGTCCGCGGCATCGAGGCCGTCGTTGCCCGTTCCCCGCTCCCACTGGCCCGCTGGCACCTGCTGCGCGTGCGCGCGGCCCGGGCCGTGCAGGAAGGGCGGTTCGCCGAGGCGCGGCGCTGCAACGAGGAGGCGACCGGACTCGCGCGCGCCGGCGGGGACCAGTCCGCGAACGCGGTGAGCCACGTGCTGTGCCAGCAACTGGCCGTGGTGCGCGGCGACGCCTCGGAGCTGCCCGAGAACATGTGGCGGGACCTCGAGCGGGCGCCGAGGCAGTCGCTGATCCTGTCCCTGCGGGCGCGGGGGTTCCTCCTCGGCGGGCGGCCGGACGAGGCGCGGGAGGCCTACGCGCAGCTGCGCCCGCTGCTTCCGGTCCCGATGACGAACCCGCCGTGGCCGGCGGTGCTGCTGCACCTGGTCGACCTGATCACACTGGTCGGTGACGCCGAGGCCGCGGGGCTCGTGTACGACCAGCTCGCGCTGTTCCGGCCGTATCCGGGCGCGATCGGCACGCCCACGGTCTACTTCTCGGGTTCGGTCAGCCGCGAGCTCGGCCGTCTCGCCCTGACCGCCGGCCGCCCGGAGCAGGCCGAGGAGCTGCTGCGCGAGGCGCTGGTCCGCAACCGGGCCCTCGGCGCACGCCCGTACGTGGCGCTGACCTGCCTGGACCTGGCGGCGGTACGGCGTGACGCGGGGGCCTTCACGGAGGCGTCGGCGCTGGCCCGGGAGGCGCTGGCGATCGCCGGGCAGCTGGACCAGCCCGGTCCGGCCGCCGCGGCCGTACGCCTCCTCGGTGAGATCACCGACGGGCAGGCGGACCGCGACCCGCTCACCCCGCGTCAGCGCCAGATCGCCGAGCTCGTGGCCGGGGCCCGCACGAACCGTGAGATCGCCGGTGACCTGTTCATCTCCGAACGGACGGTGGAGAGCCACGTCCGCAGCATCCTCGACAAGCTGGGCTGCGCCAACAGGACCCAGCTGGCCGCGCGCTGGCGCGAACAGCGCGGGGAGCGGCCCTAGCGTCTGTCCGGCGGACGGCCGCTAGTCGAGGTAGCCCCGGAGCTGGTCGGCGAAGGCGTGATCGCGGAGCTTGTTGAGGGTCTTGGACTCGATCTGGCGGATGCGTTCGCGGGTGACCCCGAAGATCCGGCCGATCTCCTCCAGGGTGCGCGGGCGGCCGTCGGCGAGCCCGTAGCGGAGCTGGACCACCTTGCGCTCCCGCTCCCCCAGGGTGGAGAGCACGGCCTCCAGGTGTTCGCGGAGCAGGAAGAAGGCGGCGGACTCGACCGGGGAGGCGGCGTCGCCGTCCTCGATCAGGTCGCCGAGGGCGACGTCCTCCTCCTCGCCGACGGGCGCGTGCAGCGAAACCGGTTCCTGGGCGAGCCGGAGGACCTCGCTGACCCGTTCCGGGGTCAGTTCCAGGTGCAGGGCGACCTCTTCCGGGGTGGGCTCGTAGCCGCGTTCCTGCAGCATGCGGCGCTGCACCCGGACCACCCGGTTGATCAGTTCGACCACGTGGACCGGGACCCGTATGGTGCGCGCCTGGTCGGCCAGGGCGCGGGACATGGCCTGGCGGATCCACCAGGTGGCGTAGGTGGAGAACTTGTAGCCGCGCGCGTAGTCGAACTTCTCGACGGCGCGGATGAGGCCGAGGTTGCCCTCCTGTACGAGGTCGAGCATGGTGAGCCCGCGGCCGACGTACCGCTTCGCCACGGAGACGACCAGCCTCAGGTTGGCCTCGATGAGCCGCCGTTTCGCCATCCGCCCCATGACGACGAGCTTGTCGAGGTCCACGGCGAGCTGCGAGTCCGGGTCGGGGGTGTTGCCGAGCTTCTCCTCGGCGAACAGCCCGGCTTCCACGCGCCGGGCGAGCTCCACCTCCTCCGCCGCGGTGAGCAGCGGTATGCGGCCTATCTCGCGCAGGTACTGCCGGAACAGGTCCGCGGAGGGCCCCCCGCCTCCGCTGCCCTCCGTCCGCCGGCCCTGCTCGCGCATGCGCCGGACCGGCTCCGGCGGATCCGGCTCCTCGTCCGCGTCCATGGACACGGCGTCGGACTCGGCGTCGGACTCGGCCTCGGCCTCGGCACTGGGCTCGGCATCCGCCTCGGCGTCGGCGTCCGGCTCGGCGTCGGGGTGGGCGTCGTCCACGGACGGTGCGTGCTCTGCGGTTTCGGTCAGGGTCTGGGTCTGCACGGGGGCGACCTCCAGGGCTCCGAGGACTCAAGCACCGCGACTCAGTGTGGCGTACGGCACATGGCCGCCACGAGGGGCGTGCGGGGACTTTCTGAGTCCGGTGCGTGACCGGATGGTTACCCACTGACCGGAACTCCGATGCGCCTCGCACGCACGTCCGATGACATCGGGCCGGTGCCCGCGCCCCGGTCCGGTGCCGCGCGCTTCAGCGTGCCGGTGCCGCGTCCGAGCCTTCGGCGACGGGTTCCAGGCGGACCGCGCAGGTCTTGAACTCCGGCATGCGGGAGACCGGGTCGAGGGCGGGGTTGGTGAGGGTGTTGGCGCGGCCTTCGCCGGGCCAGTGGAAGGGCATGAAGACGGTGTCGGGGCGGATGGTGTCGGTGATGCGGGCCGGGGCGACGACCCGGCCGCGGCGGGAGACGACGGCCAGCGGGCGGCCCTCGGCCGCGCCGAGGCGGGCGGCGAGGCGCGGGTGGAGTTCGACGAAGGGGCCCGGGGCGGCGGCGTTGAGTTCGCCGACGCGGCGGGTCTGGGCCCCGGACTGGTACTGGGCGACCACCCGGCCCGTGGTGAGGAGCAGCGGGTATTCGGCATCGGGGAGTTCGGCCGCGTCGCGGTGGGAGACCGGGGTGAAGCGGGCCCGGCCGTCGTCGGTGGCGAAGCGGTCGAGGAAGAGACGGGGGGTGCCGGCCGCCGGACCGCCGTCGGGGCAGGGCCAGAAGACGCCGTCCTGCTCCTCGATGGCGCGGTAGGAGATGCCCGAGTAGTCGGCCGGGGCACCGGCGGTGGCGCGGCGGAGTTCCTCGAAGACCTCCTCGGGGGAGGTCGGGAAGGACTTCTCCAGGACGGGGCCGCCGAGGCGGGAGGCCAGGCCGTTCATCACGTCCAGGTCGCTGCGGACGCCGGGCGGCGGGGTCAGGGCCCGGCGGCGGAGCAGGACGCGGCCCTCCAGGTTGGTGGTGGTGCCGGTCTCCTCCGCCCACTGGGTGACGGGGAGGACCACGTCGGCCAGTTGTGCCGTCTCGGAGAGCACCACGTCGGCGACGGCGAGGAAGTCCAGGGCGCGGATGCGGGACTCGACGTGGGCGGCGCGGGGTGCGGAGACCACCGGGTTGGAGCCCATGAGGAGGAGTGCGCGGACGTCCGTGCCGAGCGCGTCGAGGAGTTCGTACGCGCTGCGGCCCGGCCCGGGGAGGGAGTCGGGGTCGACGCCCCAGACGGAGGCGACGTGCGCGCGGGCGGCGGGGTCGGTGAGCTTGCGGTATCCGGGCAGCTGGTCGGCCTTCTGGCCGTGTTCCCGGCCGCCCTGGCCGTTGCCCTGGCCGGTGAGGCAGCCGTAGCCGGAGTACGGGCGGCCGGCCCGGCCGGTGGCCAGGCACAGGTTGATCCACGCGGAGACGGTGTCGGTGCCCTTGGACTGCTGCTCCGGGCCGCGGGCGGTGAGGACCATGCCGGTGGCCGGGGTGCAGAAGAGGTCGACCGCCTCGCGGAGCCTGGGGAGCGGGACGCCGGTGACGCGTTCGACGTGTTCGGGCCAGTGGGCCATGGCGGCGGCCCGGGTCTCCGCCCAGCCGGTGGTGCGTTCGGCGATGAACGCGTCGTCGGTGCGACCTTCGGCGACCACCAGGTGGAGCAGGCCGAGGGCGAGGGCCAGGTCGGTGCCGGGGCGGGGGGCGAGGTGCAGGTCCGCCTGGGCCGCGGTGCGGGTGCGGCGCGGGTCGACGACGATCAGGGTGCCGCCGTTCTCGCGCAGTTCGGTGAAGTAGCGCAGGGCGGGCGGCATGGTCTCGGCGGGGTTGGAGCCGACCAGGATCACGCAGCCGGTCTTCGGGATGTCCTCCAGCGGGAAGGGCAGGCCCCGGTCCAGGCCGAAGGCCCGCTGGTGGGCGGCGGCCGCGGAGGACATGCAGAAGCGCCCGTTGTAGTCGATCTGGGAGGTGCCCAGCGCGATCCGGGCGAACTTCCCCAGGGAGTACGCCTTCTCGTTGGTGAGTCCGCCGCCGCCGAACACGCCGACCGCGTCCGGCCCGTGCGCGCCACGGGTCCGGGCGAGGCCCTCGGCGACGGTGTCGAGGGCCTCCTCCCAGGTGGCGGGTTCGAGCCGCCCCGTGGCATGGGAACGGACGAGCGGCTCGGTCAGGCGCACCCGGGAGGAGAGCACGGCCGGGGCGGTGCGGCCCTTGCCGCACAGGGCCCCCCGGTTGACGGGGAAGGCCGTGCGTTCCTCGACCGCGACCGACCCGTCCCCGGTGGGCCGCAGGTTCATTCCGCACTGGAGCGCGCAGTACGGGCAGTGGGTCGCGGTGGTGTGCATGCGCCCCAGCGTGGAACGCCGCTGTTACGCGGACCGCCGCCGCCGGTTACGCCTCCCGCACCGCTTCCTCAGCGCTGCGCCCGGCCTGCGGTGAGGACGGGCGCAGCGGTGGCCGCTCGATGATCTCGACGTACACGATGCGGCCGTGCACGACATCGAGGTTCAGGTACCCCCTCCGGGGGAGGAGGGCGACCATTCGGTGCCCCGGACCGAATGGCGTGCCGGGCGGGTGCGGATGCGTGTACACGCTCTGGCAGAAGCCGTCCCCGCAGCCGCACGGCGCGACGAGGCGGAGGTCGTGGGCGGCGACGGCCAGGTCTCGTTCGCCCTCCTCTTCGAGAAGGGCGACGAGCTCGGTGGTCAGCTCGGGGAAGAGCTCACGGATGAGCGGCGGCTCCGGGACGTGGTGTGCGGTGTGTTCTGCCACAGCGGGACCGTAGTGCGCGGGCTCGCCCGCGGGCGCGGGGTTATCGGCCGGGGCAGGACGGAGCTCGGGCCGCACCGGGCGGGCCGGGCGGGCCGGGCGGGCCGGGCGGGCCGGGCGGGCCGGGCTCCCGCGGGCGGGGCCCGGCGCCGGCGTGGCCGCCGCTACTGGCCGGTGAGGTAGCGGACCGTGAGGCCGGCCGTCCAGCCGCCGTCGACGGCGAGCTCCGCGCCGGTCGTGTATCCGGCGGCGTCGGAGAGCAGGAAGGCGACGGCTGCGGCTATCTCCTCCGGGACGCCGACCCGGCCCATCGGGGTGCCGGGGTAGTTGCCCTCGCCGGCCTGGATGCCCACGGGTGCGGTCATCGGGGTCAGCGTCATCCCGGGGTGCACGGAGTTGACCCGGATCCCCGCCTCGGCGAGCTCGACCGCGCCGATCTTCGACAGGCCGCGCACGCCCCACTTGGAGGCGCCGTAGCCGGCGGTCAGGGCGAGGCCGGTGAGGCCGGCCGCCGAGGAGATGTTGACGATGGAGCCGCCGCCGTTCGCCCGCAGCAGCGGGATCGCGGTCTTGATGCCGATGAATACGCCGACCAGGTTGATCTCGAGGCAGCGGCGGAAGTGCTCGACGCTCTCGTGCTCCAGGAACTGCCCGGTGGCGATCCCCGCGTTGTTGACCAGCCCGTCGAGCCTGCCGAACTCGGCCACCGCGTGGTCGAGGGCGGCCTGCCAGTCGCTCTCGCTGGTGACGTCGTGCCGCAGGAAGCGGGCGGATCCACCGAGTTCGGCCGCCGTCTCGGCGCCCTCCTTCTCCAGCACATCGGTGATCACGACCTTGCCGCCGCCGTCCACGACGGCCCGCGCGGCGGCCGCGCCCAGGCCACGGGCCCCACCGGTGACGACGACGACCTTGCCACTGAGATCAACAACAGCCATGGATTCCCAACCTTCGGCCCACGAGACAGGCATATGACTAATAGGAATAACCGGAGGCTGTCAGTCTGCCACGGCAGCCAGCGCGTCCGACACCCCCGTCTCCTCCCGTCCCAGGAATTTCGGATCCGGCTTCAGCGCGGCGTCCAGGGCAGCCTTCCCCGCCGCGAACACCTCGCGGGCGCCGCCGTAGTACCAGGTCGCGTCGTGGGTGTCCGTCACCCCGATCCCGTACGCGTCGATGCCCGCCGCCCCGCACAGCGCGAGCACCCGGCGTATGTGGAAGCCCTGGCTGATCAGGACCGCCCGCTCCACCCCGAAGACCTTCCTGGCCCGCACGCAGGAGTCCCAGGTGTCGAAGCCGGCGTAGTCACTGACGATCCGGTCGTCGGGCACGCCGTGCTGCGTGAGGTACCGCCGCATCGCGTCCGGCTCGTCGTACTCCACGCGGCTGTTGTCCCCGGTCACCAGCACCACCTTGACCCGGCCCGACCGGTACAGCTCGGCCGCCGCGTCCAGCCGGCGCGCCAGGTACGGGGTCGGCCGCTCGCCCAGCAGGCCCGCCCCGAAGACCACCGCGACGTCCCGGACGGGCACGTCCGCCGTGGTGCGCAGCCGGTCCTCGGCCACCGCGTGCGTCCAGGCCGACGGGAGCAGCGCCAGCACGCAGGCGGCCATCAGCGCCTGCAGCCAGCGCCGCTGCCGCCGGCGCCGCCGGCCCCGCGGCAGGCCCTCCGGTCCCCTGCCGGGCCCGTCGCCCGCCGCCCGGCCCGCCGGGCCCCGTCGCAGGCCCTTCCCCAACCCGTTCCGCAGCCCCTTTCGCAGGCCGTTCCGCAGCCCCTTTCGCAGGCCGCTCCGCAGGCCACTCCGCAGCCCGTCGCCCATTCCGATCCGCATGACGCTCCCCCTCGCTCGCATGATCGGACGTACGGGCCCCCGCCCGGGGTTCCACCCCCACCCGCTTTCACTCGTACGGACGATCGAGTGAGGGAGCGGAAAAGACCCGTCACGCCCGCGCAACGACCACGCAATCCGCGGGCGCCAGGATTGGTGTGCATGCCCGCCACCCTCGTCGCCGTCGCCCACGGCAGCCGTGACCCCCGCGCCCTCGACACCGTCTCCGCCCTCCTCGACCGCGTCCGTGAGCTCCGCCCCCGGCTCGACGTCCGGCTCGGCCACATCGAGCTGAACGAACCGCTGCTCGACGACACCCTGCGCGCCCTGCCCGAAGGCACCGAGGCCGTCCTCGTCCCGCTCCTCCTCGGCCGCGGCCACCACGTCAAGCACGACCTCCCCCGGGCCGCCCGCCGCGCCCCCCACCTGCGGATACGCCAGGCCGCCCCGCTCGGCCCGCACCCCCTGCTCGTCGAGGCCCTGCACGAGCGGCTGCTCGACGCCGGCATGCAGCCCGGCAGCGCCGTGGTGCTCGCAGCCGCCGGCTCCCGCGACCCCGAGTCGGCCTTCGACACCCGCCGCACCGCGGCGCTGCTGGCCGAGCGCCTCGGCGGCGTCCCGGTCGTCCCCGCCTACGCCTCCGCCGCCTCGCCCACCGTGCCCGAGGCGGTCCGCGCCCTCACCGCGCGCGGCCACCGGGTCGCCGTCGCCTCGTACTTCACCGCACCCGGCACCTTCGCCGCCCAGAGCGCCGCCGCCGCGCCCGGCCCGGCCGCCGCCCCGCTCGGCGACCACCCCGCCCTGGCCCGGCTGGTGCTGCACCGCCACGACCGGGCCGCGGCCCTCGCCTGCGCGCCCGCCGGACGGGAACTCGCCACCGCCTGATCCCGGTTTGCCGGTCCTTCCGGTTAACGTCGTTGCATGGAAGGCACCGCGCACGAACCCTACGATCCGTCCGCCACCGAGCGCTGGGCCGCCGAGCCGGACAAGCGGCCCGGCCGGACCGCCTTCCAGCGCGACCGCGCGCGCGTGCTGCACTCCGCGGCACTGCGCCGGCTCGCCGGGAAGACCCAGGTCGTCACCCCGGGCAGCCGCTCCTTCGACTGGGACGCCAGCCCCCGCACCCGGCTCACCCACTCCCTGGAATGCGCCCAGGTGGGAAGGGAGCTGGGGGCCGCCCTCGGCTGCGACCCGGATCTCGTGGAGACCGCCTGCCTCTCCCACGACCTGGGTCACCCGCCGTTCGGGCACAACGGCGAGGAGGTCCTCAACGAATTCGCGAAGGACTGCGGCGGCTTCGAGGGCAACGCGCAGTCGCTGCGCCTGCTGACCCGGCTGGAGCCGAAGAGGTTCGTGCCCGACCCGGCCACCGGCGAACCGGTCGGCGTGGGACTGAACCTCACCCGCGCCTCGCTCGACGCGGCCACCAAGTACCCGTGGCCGCGCGGCGGCCACCCCACCGATCCGGACTCGGTCAAGTTCGGGGCGTACGACGACGACCTGCCGGTCTTCGCCTGGCTGCGGCGCGGCGCGCCCGCCGACCGCAAGTGCTTCGAGGCCCAGGTGATGGACTGGTCGGACGACGTGGCGTACTCCGTCCACGACTTCGAGGACGGCCTGCACGCCGGACACCTCGACCCCAACCTGCTCTTCTCCGAGCCCGAGCGGAGCGCCATCTGGCAGGTGGCGATCGGCCGTTACGTGCCGGCCGGCACCGACCCGGAGGAGCTGCGCGAGGCCCTGGACCGGCTGATGGAGCAGGACTGGTGGCCGCACGGGTACGACGGCTCGGCCGTCGCCCAGTCCCGCCTGAAGGACGCCACCAGCCAGCTGATCGGCCGGTTCTGCCTGGCCGCGGAGAGCGCGACCCGGGAGGCGTACGGCACGGGCCGGCTCACCCGGTACGAGGCGGAGCTGGTCGTCCCCCGGGAGGCCCGTACCGAGTGCGCCGTGCTGAAGGCGGTCGCCGACCTGTACGTGATGCAGCGCGAGGCGCAGGAGCGGGTGCGGGCGGACCAGCGCATCGTCCTGGCCGAACTCGCGGAGGCGCTCAGCGCCCGCGCGCCCGAGGGACTGGACCCCCAGTTCCGCGCCCTGTTCGACGCCGCGCCCGACGACCGGGCGAGAAAACGCGCGGTCATCGACCAGATCGCCTCGCTCACGGACGCCTCGGCGCTCTCCTTGCACACCAGGCTCACCGTCCGGTCACGGCGCGCCGGGACCTGAGCCGATCGGGCCACGGCCCCTTCACGCAGCACACTCGATGCGGGACGCTCGCAAGTGGCCGCAAGTGGCGGAGAGGTTATGAGGAGGCATCAGGTGGTCGACGCACACCGGACATTCGTCATCATCGGCGGGGGTCTGGCCGGGGCAAAGGCGGCGGAAACACTGAGGTCGGAAGGGTTCACCGGCCGGGTCATCCTGATCGGCGACGAGCGCGACCACCCCTATGAGCGGCCTCCCCTGTCCAAGGGGTACCTGCTGGGCAAGGAGGGACGCGACAGCGTCTTCGTCCACGAGCCCGGCTGGTACGCGCGGGCCGACGTCGAACTGCACCTGGGCCAGCCCGCCGTCCAGCTGGACCGGGAGAACAAGCGGGTGGTCCTGGGCGACGGCACCGCCCTCCACTACGACAAGCTGCTGCTGGCCACCGGCGCCGAACCCCGCCGTCTGGACATCCCCGGCACGGGCCTGGCCGGGGTGCACCACCTGCGCCGGCTCGCGCACGCCGAGCGGCTGCGCGGGGAGCTCGCCGCCCTCGGCCGGGACAACGGGCAGCTGCTGATCGCGGGCGCCGGCTGGATCGGCCTGGAGGTCGCGGCCGCGGCCCGCAGCTATGGCGCCGAGGTGACGGTGATCGAGCCGGAGCCCACCCCGCTGCACGCGGTGCTCGGCCCGGAGCTCGGCAGTGTCTTCGCCGACCTGCACCGCGAGCACGGGGTCGTCTTCCGCTTCGGGGCGAAGCTGACCGAGATCACCGGCCAGGACGGCATGGTGCTGGCCGCCCGCACCGACGACGGCGAGGAGCACCCGGCCCACGCGGTGCTCGCCGCGGTCGGGGCGGTCCCGCGGACCGCGCTCGCCGAGACCTCCGGTCTGGCCCTGGTGGACCGGGCGCACGGCGGCGGCATCGCGGTGGACGAATCGCTGCGCACCTCCGACCCCGACGTGTACGCGGTCGGTGACGTGGCCGCCGCGCACCATCCGCTGTTCGGGACCCGGCTGCGGGTCGAGCACTGGGCGAACGCGCTCAACGGGGGTCCGGCCGCCGCCCGCGCGATGCTCGGCCAGGAGGTCCGCTACGACCGGGTGCCGTACTTCTTCTCCGACCAGTACGACGTGGGCATGGAGTACTCCGGGTACGCACCGCCCGGCGCCTACGACCAGGTCGTGGTCCGGGGCGATGTCGGGCGGCGCGAGTTCATCGCCTTCTGGCTGTCGGAAGGCCGGGTGCTGGCGGGGATGAACGTGAACGTGTGGGACGTCACGGAGACGGTCCAGGGGCTGATCCGGTCGGGTGCGGCCGTGGACCGGGAGGCCCTGGCCGACCCGCAGGTGCCGCTGGAATCGCTGCTGCCGGCGGCGGAGGGCTCCTGACGGGACTGTCGGACGCCGGCCGTAGAATTCACGCGTGGCAGGCAGGATCAATGACGACGACGTGAAGGCGGTACGGGACGCGGTCCCGATCGACGCCGTCGTCTCCGAGTACCTCCAGCTTCGCAACGCCGGTGGCGGCAACCTCAAGGGCCTCTGCCCGTTCCACGACGAGAAGTCCCCGTCCTTCCAGGTCAGCCCGAGCAAGGGGCTGTACCACTGCTTCGGCTGCCAGGCGGGCGGGGACACCCTCGACTTCATCATGAAGATCGACCACCTGTCGTTCTCCGAGGCGGTCGAGCGGCTGGCCGGGCAGGCCGGGATCACCCTCCGCTACGAGGAGGGCGGGTACACCGCGGGCACCAGCGGCCGCGGTGAGCGGATCCGGCTGGTCGAGGCGCACAAGGCGGCCGCGCAGTTCTACGTCGACCAGCTGGAGTCCCCCGAGGCCGAGATCGGCCGCCGGTTCCTGGCGGAGCGCGGCTTCGACCAGGCGGCGGCCGCGCAGTTCGGGGTGGGCTACAGCCCGGCCGGGTGGGACCACCTGACCCGGTTCCTGCGCGGGCGGGGCTTCACCGACAAGGAGCTGATCCTCTCCGGGCTGGCCCAGGACAGCCGCAGCGGCAAGCCGATCGACCGGTTCCGGGGCCGGCTGATGTGGCCGATCCGGGACATCACCGGCGAGGTGGTCGGCTTCGGCGCGCGCAAGCTGCGGGACGACGACAACGGCCCGAAGTACCTGAACACGCCCGAGACGGCGATCTACAAGAAGTCCCAGGTGCTGTACGGCATCGACCACGCCAAGAAGGAGATCGCGAAGACCTCCCGGGCGGTGGTGGTCGAGGGCTACACCGACGTGATGGCCTGCCACCTGGCCGGGGTGACCACGGCCATCGCGACCTGTGGAACGGCCTTCGGCGGGGACCACATCAAGATCCTGCGGCGGCTGCTGATGGACAACGCCACCGCCGAGGTGATCTTCACCTTCGACGGTGACGCGGCCGGGCAGAAAGCCGCCCTGCGGGCCTTCGAGGACGACCAGAAGTTCGCCGCGGAGACCTCCATCGCGATCACGCCGGGCGGGATGGACCCGTGCGAGCTGCGGCTGGCCGAGGGCGACGAGGCGGTGCAGGGGCTGGTGGAGAGCCGGACCCCGCTGTTCGAGTTCGCGCTGCGGCACATCGTGGCCCGGCACAACCTGGACAACCCGGCGGGCCGGGCCGCGGCGCTGGACGAGGCCGCGCCGGTGGTGGCCAACATCAAGAACATCGCGATCCAGCACGAGTCGGCGGTACAGCTGGCCGGAATGCTGGGCGTGCGGGACGAGCAGTTCGTGGTCAAGCGGGTGGCACAGCTGGCCCGTTGGGCACGGGAGCGGGGTGCCGGCGGTCCTGGTGGCCCGGGCGGTCCGGGCGGCGGGCCCGGCGGGCCCGGCGGCCGATCGCAGCAGCCCGGGCGCGGGCAGGCCCGCGGGCAGGCGTACGAGGCGACGGCGGCACCCGCCCCGGCGGGGCTGTCCGGTCCGGCGCTGAACCTGCGCAGCCCGGCCCACCGCACGGAGCGGGAGCTGCTGAAGCTGGCCCTGCAACGGCCGGAGCTGGTCTCCCCGGCGTTCGACGCGTACGGCGTGGACGAGTTCACCGCCCCGCCGTACGCGGCGGTGCGGCAGGCGGTGCTGGACGCGGGCGGCGCGTCCTCCGGCGGCGATGACTTCCTGGCGCGGGTGCGCGACGCCGCACCGAACGACACCGTCCGGGCGCTGGTGACGGAGCTCGCGGTCGAGGCCGTGTTCTCGAAGACGGTGGACGAGGCCTACGCGGGCGAGCAGCTGGTCGCGGTCCGGCTCCGCGCGGTGGACCGCCGGGTCAACGAGCTGAACAGCGCGATCGTCCGGCTGAACCCGCACGCCCAGGCCGAGCAGCACCAGGCGATCAACCAGGAGCTGTGGGTGCTCCAGCAGTACGGCCGCCGGCTGCGCGAACAGGGCGCGGCCGGGCTTTAGGCCCTCTCTTCCGGATCTTGCCGGGCCCACGTCGTCCGGCAAGATCCGAAAGAGAGGGCCTAAGGCCGTGTCCGCGAGGTCTCGTCCGGGTGTGCGTGTGCCCGCCCGGCGGGATCAGCGGTTCAGCCAGTCTCCGCCGGGTATCGGGGTGCCGGACTCGGTGAGCCGGCGGGCCACCGGCGGCGCCGCCAGGTACACCCAGGCCCGGACCGGCGTACCGTCCGGGCGCAGGGCTTCGCGGGGGACCCGGTCGTAGACGTTCCGGGGGCGGCCGGGGCCGTGGTACTCCTCCAGCCGGTCCAGGGCCGCGAGCAGTTCCTCGTACGCGCCGGGCGCGGCGGTGACCAGCTCGCCGGAGACGGAGCTGCCGGGGTGGTCCACGGCGTAGGGGTAGCCGGGGCCCTCGTAGAGCCGTGCGCCGGGGAGCCGGGCGGGTTCCTCGGCGGCCGTCCGGCCGCGCAGGAACAGGTCGTGGTTGACCTCGCCGGGGCGCAGGGTGCCGTAGACGAAGAACGGGAGCTCGGCGGTCACGGGGCGTCCTCGGGGTCCGGCGCAGGGGCGACCTCCGCGGCGACCCAGGCCAGGTAGCCGGCGCCGCCCCCGGCCACCGGGGTGGCGATGATCTCCGGGGTGTCGTACGGGTGGCCCGCCGCCAGGGCGGCCTCCAGGGCCGGATACCGCTCGGCGGTGGTCTTGAAGAGCACCTGCCACTCCTGGGCGGTCTCGACCGCGCCCTGCCACCGGTACACCGAGGTGACCGGGCCGGAGATCTGGGCGCAGGCGGCCAGCCGCGCCTCCACCGCGCCGCGGGCGAGCGCCGCGGCGCCCTCCGCCGAGTCCACGGTGGTCAGCACGGTGACGACCGCCACCCCGGCCGGCTCCGGTACGGGCCGTTCGACCGATGTCACGGGGACCTCCCTGGCGTTGGTACGCGTGGACGCGGCGCGGCGGAACCGGCGGAACCGGCGCGGCGGACCTGGCGGACCCGGCGGACCGCTACGGCGATTCTCGCGCCGGCGCCCCGGCCGGCCCACCCCGCCCCCTCACTACCGGCCCGCGGAGCCGGAACGGCGCGCCCGCGCCACTGCTCCCGACGTGTTCCACGGCCTGGCTCACCCGGACGGTGGTCGGCGCCGGCGAGCCCGGTACGACCCCGCTGACCTGCTGCGACGGGGTTCGCCCGGGCTCCTGCGGGGCCGATGTGACGGGACATCAGGAGGCGGGGCGGCCCGCGTCGGGCTTAGCTCAAGGCACGACGCCGCGTCACGAGGAGCGTGGAACCCATGCGCCGCCGCACCGCCCATCTGCTCACTGCCACCGCGCTGACCGCCGCCGCCTTCACCGGCCCGGTCGCCGGAGCGGTCGCGGGGGCGGTCACCCATTCCGGACCGTTCGCCGCCGGGGACTTCGCCGTGCTGGAGGTCTGGCCGAAGTCGGCCGCCCCCGGCACCACGGTCACCGTGAACACCACCGCCTGCGGGCCGGACGGCCACGCCGACGGCGATGCCACCACGGTCGGCGGCGGCCGGTTCCGGCTGGTGCCGGGCACGCACAAGGAGGTCGTCGTGGGGCAGTTCCAGGTCGCCCGCGACACCGCACCCGGCACCTACGAGATCGGCGCGACCTGCGCCGACGGCAAGTTCGCCACCGGCGATCTGGTCGTCACCGAAGGACACGGCCCGCAGGGCCACGTCCGCACGGGAGTGGGCGGTGGCACGACCACCACCGCCGACCCCGCCAAGGTCACGGCGGGAGCGGCAGTGCTGGCCGCGGCCGCCGTCGGCGGTACCTGGCTCCTGCGTCGCCGGGCGAGCGGCACGCGGAGCTGAACGGGCGCCCACCGCGGCTCCGGCCGCGGTCCGACCGGTACCGCCCCCCGTCGCCCGCCCCGCGAGGTCCCCCCGTTCGCGGGGACGGGCGACGGCCATCCACCGCACGGCCCGACCTGCGCAGGCCCGCCCGGACCCCACCGAGGGAAAGGGACATGCGAGGCGACATCCGCGGCACCGGCCCGGACACCGGCCCAGCCCGCACCCACACCCACGCCCCCGGCTCCGACTCCAGCCCCGGTGCCGATTCCCGCTCCCACGACCACCCCGGTTCCGGCCACGGCCGCGCCCGGCAGGGCCCGCGTCCCGACTGCGGCACCGCCTCCGGTGCCGGTGCCGCCGCCCACTCCGGCTCCCACGCCGGCTCCGGCTCCGATGCCGGGCCCGGCCACGGCTCTCCCCCCGGCACCGACTCCCGCTTTGGCCCTCACGGCGACCCCCGCTCCGTCCACGGCCCCGCTCGGCAGTCCGGCCCGCGTCCCGATTGCGCCCCCGCCCCCTTGGCCGGTGCCGGTTCCCGCTCCGGCTCCCACGACGGCGTCGGCGACGACGGCGGCTCCGGCTCGGGGAGCGGGCCGGGAGAAGGGAGCGCTTCGCGGGCCGGTCATGGTCTCCCCGGCCGTGCCGCCCCCGGGCGGATAGGCCTGGTCGGGCGGCTGTGGCGGGTCGGGGTACTCCTGGTCGCCGGCTGTGTCGGCGTCTGGCTGGTCGGCAGCGGCTCCGCCGAGGAGGTGCGGCCGCCGCAGCCCTCACCCGCCGAGGCGGCGGACATCGCGGCCGGCGGGGCCGGCATCGCGCCGCTGACCGGTTCCCCGCCCACCCGCATCCGCATCCCGTCCATCGGCGTGGACGCCCCGCTGACCGGACTCGGGCTGGAGCGCGACGGCAGCCTCCAGGTGCCGCCCACGGACGACCGCAACCTGGCCGGCTGGTACCGGGACGGCACCACCCCGGGCGCGGCCGGCACGGCGATCGTGGTCGGGCACGTCGACCGCGCCGCCGGCCCCGCCGTGTTCTACCGGCTCGGCGCGGTCCGGCGCGGCGCGACCGTCGAGGTGCCGCGCGCGGACGGCCGTACCGCCGTGTTCACCGTGCACGCGGTCGAGGTCTACGACGCCGACGCCTTCCCCGACGAGCGGGTCTACGGGCCCGCCCGGCGCGCCGAACTCCGCGTGATCACCTGCGGGGGACGCTTCTCCCCCGGCTCGGGCTACCGGGGGAACGTGGTGGTCTTCGCCCACCTGACCGGCACCCGCTGACCGGCGCCCGTCGGCCGGCACCCGCCGGCCCGGTTCGCGGGGCGTTCGCGCAACCGGTTCAGGCCCACTGCTCCCAGCCGAGCTTCAGCACCAGCGCGCACACCACCGTCAGCAGCACCATCCGGACGAAGCCGCTGCCCTTCTTGAGCGCGAGCCGCGCGCCCGCCATGCCCCCGGCGAGGTTGAACACCGCCATCAGCGCGGCCAGCCGCCACATCACCGCCCCCTGGTACGCGAAGACGGCGAGGGCACCGGCGTTCGTCCCGGCGTTGACGATCTTGGCGGTGGCGGAGGCGGTCAGCAGGTCCAGGCGGAGCAGACCGGTCAGGGAGAGCACCAGGAAGGTGCCGGTACCCGGCCCGATCAGGCCGTCGTAGAAGCCGATGCCGACGCCCGCGAGGAGGATCGCGGCGACGATCCGCTGCCGGGTGACCGGTCCCGTGGCCGGAGCCGCGCCGAACGAGGGCTTGAAGATCACGAACGCCGCGACCAGCAGCAGCACCACCATGACCACCGGGATCATGGCCTCCTTGCTGAAGAACCCCGCGAGCACGGCACCGCCCGCCGCACCCGCCATCGCCGCGAGGCCGATCCGGAGCGCGATCCGCACGTCGACGGGAGCCTTGCGGGCAAAGGTGATCGCCGCGCCGGTGGTGCCGACGATGGCGACCGCCTTGTTGGTGCCGAGCGCGTGCGTGTGCGGCACGTTCGCCGGCAGGCCGAGCAGCAGGGCGGGCAGCAGCAGGAGTCCGCCGCCGCCCACCACCGCGTCGATCCAGCCGGCCGCCGCGGCGGCCACGCAGAGCACGATGATCATGGTCGTGGATATGTCAGGCACGTCCCGACCCTATGGATCACTTGGATGCAGGGGGCATCAATCACCGGTTTCTTGCGCAAGGTTTGAGGTTTCCCCCGCAGTGACCGCGGGCGGGACCCGGTCCGGAGCGACCGGAGCGGCGGGCTCCAGA
The DNA here is from genome assembly GCF_043199475.1 of Streptomyces sp. NPDC048603. Classification (NCBI taxonomy): domain Bacteria; kingdom Bacillati; phylum Actinomycetota; class Actinomycetes; order Kitasatosporales; family Streptomycetaceae; genus Streptomyces; species Streptomyces sp. NPDC048603. Next base: position 140,935 of record NZ_JBICVY010000011.1, read on the forward strand.
AAGGCGGTCAGTACGGTCGCGGCCAGCGCCCCGGCCAGCCCGATACCGGCCGCGAGGCGCCACCCGGGCGGCACGGCGAGCAGCGGGGCGAACGGCCGGATCTCCCGCCGGCGCCGGTGCCTCCCGCCCGGGCCCGGATCCGGACCTGCGCTCGGGCGGGAATCCGGTCCCCCGTCCGGGCCCGAGCCGTAGCCCCAGCCCGAATCGGGCACCCGCCCGGCCCACCCGGGCAGGGGCACGGGCGTCGCCACGTCCACGGGAACGTGCAGCGGATGGCGCATCGGTCGGGTCGGGCGGCGGGACGGTCGGAGGGGCGGGCGCACGGCGGGTCGGTCTCCCTGACTAGGAACGTGGATCAGAAGGTGAAGCATTCGGCGTGGATCTGCCCGGCCGGCACCCCGGCCCGCAGCAGCGAGGCGTGCGTCGCCGCCGCCATCCCCGGCGGCCCGCACAGGTAGACGTCGTGCTCGGCCAGGTCCGGCAGCAGTGTGCGCAGCGCACCCGCGGCGAGGGGGTCGTACGCCCCGTCGGACGGCCCCAGCAGGTAGTGCAGCCCGGCCTGCCGCCCGGCGGCGATGGCCTCCAGCTCGGACCGCAGCACCAGCTGCTCCGCGGCCCCGGCCCGGTACAGCAAGGTGAGGTCCCCGGGGCCGCCGGGCAGCGTCTCGAACAGCGCGCGCAACGGGGTGATGCCCACCCCGCCCGCGATGAGCAGCACCTTGGGGCGCGTACGGCGGGCCGCTGTGAGCGCGCCGAACGGACCGGTGGCGATCACCCGCGTGCCGGGGCGCAGCCGGCGGATCCGGCGGGAGTGCCCGCCCAGACCCTTCACGGTGATGCGGAGGGTGTGGTCCCGGACGGGGGCGGAGAGGGAGAACGGCAGCGCGGTGTACCAGAGCCGCCGTTCCAGGAACCGCCAGCGCAGGAACTGCCCCGGCTCGGCCCGCAGCTCGGCGAGGTGGTCCCCGTATACGACGACGGAGACCACGCCCGGCCCCTCGGCCCGGACCTCGGCGACCCGCAGCGAGTGCCGCAGGGCCTGCCGTACGGGGACCACCGCGCGATACCAGACGAGCAGGGCGGCGACCACGGTGTGGGCGAGCGCCCAGAACCAGCCGAGGGCGCCGAGGTCGGGCCCGGCGAGCTGGTGGACGAAGGCGAGGGCGGCCGCCGCGTACACCAGCAGGTGCGTCCCGCGCCAGGTTTCGTGGGTGAGGCGGCGGCGTACCGCACGGGCGGAGGTGAACCCCACGACGGCGAACAGCGCGGTGCCGGCCCCGGCGGCGGCCAGGGCCGGGTAGCCGAGCAGTTCGCGGGCGGCGGTGACCAGGTCGCGCCCGCCGTGCACGGCGTAGCCGAGGAGGGCGAAGAGGGCGTGCCCGAAACAGAGCAGCAGGACGTGCCGGCCGCCGGCCGCGTGCCACCGGGCCAGCCGGTCGGCGCCGACGCCGTGCTCGACGGCGGGCACCCGGGCCATCAGGAGGAGCAGGACGAGCACCCCGTACCCGGCGAGCAGACCGGTGAGGTGGGCGGCGGTGGCGAACAGCGCGTCGAGCCGCGCGGAGGGCCGTACCTGTGCCGCCCACAGCAGGCAGACCACCCCCGCCCCGCCCAGGATTCCGCCCTTGACCCGCACCACCGCATCGCGCATACGGGCACGCTAGGCGCCGTCCGGCGGCATCAGAAGATCCTTAAGCCTGGCTTGAGCGAGCCCTCACGGGCGCTTAACCCGGCCTGGGAGACGGGCGTTCCGTCCGGGTAACAACGGCGATCCCGACGGGAAACAGCGGGCCCGCACGCTCATGGCATGACCTGGCGACAGCAGCGTGTGGTGGTGGTCGGCGGCGGCCTCGCGGGACTCCGCCTCGCCCAGCGGCTCGGCCCCGCCCCGATGGCGGTGACCGTGCTCGGCGAGGAGACGCACGCCCCGTACAACCGGGTGCTGCTCGCGGAGATCCTCGCGGGACGGTACGCGCCCGAGGTCGCGGCCCTGCCCTCGGCCGGACCGGGGCTGCGGCGCGGGGTCCGGGTGGTCCTGATCGACCGGGACGAGCGGCTGGTGCACGGCGACGACGGCTCCGTCGAGCCCTACGACGTCCTGGTGCTGGCCACCGGGTCCAACCCGGTGCTGCCGCCACTTCGCGGGCTGTTCGAACCCGGCGAGCGCGAACTGCCCGACGGCGTGCACCCCTTCCGCACCATGGACGACTGCACGGCCCTGTCGGACGCGGTCCGGCCGGGCGTCCGCGCGGTGGTGATCGGCGGCGGGCTGCTGGGCGTCTCGGCGGCCCGGGCACTGGCCGCGCGGGGTGCACAGGTGGTCCTGGCCCAGCAGGGCGAGCGGCTGATGGAACGCCAGCTGGACGAGGACGCCTCCGCACTGCTGCGGTCCCACCTGACCGGGCTCGGCGTGGAAGTCCACACGGAGTGCCGCGTCCGCGCGCTGCTCACGGACCCACCGGGCTCCGGCCCCTCGCCCGGAATCCGGACCGGAGCCCGCCGGGTCACCGGGGTGGAACTCGCCGACGGCTACCGGCTGGACGCCGACCTGGTCGTCCTCGCCTGCGGCGTGCGGCCCCGCGTGGGCCTGGCCCGGGCGGCCGGGCTCGACGTACGGCAGGGCGTGCTCGTCGACGACGAGCTGCGCACCAGCGACCCCCGGATCCACGCGATCGGCGACTGCGCCGAGCACGACGGGCAGGTCTACGGCCTGGCCGGTCCGGCCCTGGAACAGGCCGACGTCCTGGCCTCGATCCTGCTGGGCGGCGCGGGCGGCGCCGGAAGCGGCGCCGAAGCCGGAGCCACCGTGCCCGGCCCCGGTCAGGGGGCCGGGGCCGGGCACGGCCCGGAAACCGGAAGCCGCCGGTACACCGGCACCCGCGCCCTGACCCGGCTCACCCTCGACCACGGGCCCGCCGGGCCCGCCCCGCTGGACCTCGCCGCCTTCGGCGAGACCACCCCGCTCCCCGGCGACCACGTCGTCCGGCTGACCGACGCGACCCGGCGGACCCACCGGCAGGTCGTGGTCCGCGGCGACCGGCTCGTCGGCGGGGTGCTCCTCGGCGAGCTCTCCGCCGTGGGAACCCTCGCCCGCGCCTGGGAGGGCGACGAAACCCTGTCCGCCACGGACGGGCTGATCCACCTGCTCACCGACGACGGAGGCTCCTCACGATGACCAAGCCCACGATCCTGCTCATCGGGCACGGCATGGTCGGCCAGCGCTACCTCGAAGCACTCGCCGAGCGCGGGACGACCCGCACCCACCGCGTCGTCGTGCTCGCCGAGGAGCCCCGGCCCGCCTACGACCGGGTCCACCTCACCTCGTACTTCTCCGGCAGCACCCCCGAGGAACTGTCCCTCACCCCGCCCGGGTTCCTGGCGGAGCACGGCATCGAGCTGCACCTCGGCGACCCCGCCACCGCCGTGGACCGGGCCGCGCGCACCGTGACCACCGGATCCGGGCGGGCCTTCGCGTACGACGTCCTGGTCCTCGCCACCGGCTCGTACCCGTTCGTGCCGCCCGTCCCCGGCAAGGAGGCCCCGGGCTGCTTCGTCTACCGGACCATCGAGGACCTGCTCGCCATCGAGGAGTACGCCAAGGGCCGCACCCGGGGCGCGGTGGTCGGCGGCGGCCTGCTCGGGCTGGAGGCGGCCGGGGCCCTGCAGGGCCTCGGACTGGCCACCCGGATCGTCGAGTTCGCGCCCCGGCTGATGCCCGTGCAGGTCGACGAGGGCGGCGGCGCCGCCCTGCTGCGGACCATCGAGGGCATGGGCCTGACCGTGCACACCGGGGTCGGCACCCAGGAGGTGGTCACCGGACCGGACGGATCGGTCAGCGGCATGCTGCTCTCGGACGGGACGACGGTCGGCACCGAGCTGGTGGTCTTCTCCGCCGGCGTCCGCCCCCGCGACCAGCTGGCCCGGGACTGCGGCCTCGACGTCGGCGAACGCGGCGGCATCACCGTGGACGCCCGCTGCCGCACCTCCGACCCGCACGTCTACGCCATCGGCGAGTGCGCGCTGGCCGCCGACGGCCGGGTCTACGGGCTGGTCGCCCCCGGCTACGAGATGGCCGAGACCGCCGCCGACGACCTGCTCGGCCGGGACCGGGAGTTCACCGGCGCCGACCTGTCCACCAAGCTCAAGCTGCTCGGCGTGGACGTGGCCTCCTTCGGCGACGCCCACGGGACCACCGAGGGCAGCCTCGACGTGGTCTACTCCGACTCCCGCTCCGGCGTCTACAAGAAGCTGGTCGTCTCCCCGGACGGGGCCCTGCTCGGCGGCGTGCTGGTCGGCGACGCCGAGGCGTACGGCCTGCTGCGCCCGCTGACCGGCAGCGTCCCGCCGGTGTCGCCCGAGCAGCTGGTGCTGCCCGCCGGAGCCGGCGCGCCCGCCGCCCTCGGCCCGGCCGCACTGCCGGACACCGCGGTGATCTGCTCCTGCCACAACGTGACCAAGAAGGAGATCGCCGCCTGCGCCACCCTCGCCGAGGTGAAGAAGTGCACCCGGGCGGGCACCGGCTGCGGCTCCTGCGTGAAGGTGATCGGCCAACTGCTCCCGGCGAGCACCGAGAAGGGGCTCTGCGGCTGCTTCCCCTTCACCCGCGCCGAGCTCTACGAGATCGTCCGCACCCGCCGCCTGACCTCGTACGAGGAAGTCCTCGACGGGCACGGCCGGGAGGAGGCCAGGGGCGGCGACGGCTGCGAGACCTGCAAGCCGGCCGTCGGCTCGATCATCGCCTCCCTCGCGCCGAGCATCGGCGCCAGCGGCTACGTCCTCGCCGACGGGCAGGCGGCCCTGCAGGACACCAACGACCACTTCCTGGCGAACCTGCAGCGCAACGGCTCGTACTCGGTGGTCCCGCGGATCCCCGGCGGCGAGATCACCCCGGAGAAACTGATCGTGATCGGCGAGGTGGCCCGCGACTTCGGCCTCTACACGAAGATCACCGGCGGGCAGCGGATCGACCTGTTCGGCGCCCGGGTCGACCAGCTGCCGAAGATCTGGGCCCGGCTGGTGGACGCCGGTTTCGAGTCCGGGCACGCCTACGGGAAGGCCCTGCGCACGGTGAAGTCCTGCGTGGGGCAGACCTGGTGCCGGTACGGCGTCCAGGACAGCGTGCGCATGGCCATCGACCTGGAGCTCCGCTACCGGGGCCTGCGCGCCCCGCACAAGCTGAAGTCGGCGGTGTCCGGCTGCGCCCGGGAGTGCGCGGAGGCGCAGAGCAAGGACTTCGGCGTGATAGCCACGGCGAACGGCTGGAACCTGTACGTCGGCGGGAACGGCGGGGCCACCCCCCGTCACGCGGACCTGCTCGCCCAGGACCTGTCCGACGCCGAACTGGTCCGGCTGATCGACCGCTTCCTGATGTTCTACATCCGCACCGCCGACCGCCTGGAGCGGACCTCCACCTGGCTGGAGCGGCTGGAGGGCGGCCTGGACCACCTCCGGGACGTGGTCGTGCACGACTCGCTGGGGCTGTGCGCGGAACTGGAGGCCCTGATGGCCGATCACGTCGCCCACTACCGGGACGAGTGGGCGGCCACCCTGGACGACCCGGACCGGCTGCGGCGGTTCGTGTCCTTCGTCAACGCCCCGGGCGCCCCCGACCCGGCGGTGCAGTTCGTGCCCGAGCGGGACCAGGTCAAGCCCGACCTGACCGTCCTCACCCTGGAACCCCTGGGAGGGAACCGATGACCGTGGAACTGCGGGTGGCCGAGGGATGGCTGACCGTCTGCGAGCTCGCGCAGCTGCTGCCCGGGCGGGGGGTGGCGGCGCTGCTGCCCGACGGGAGCCAGGCCGCGGTCTTCGTGGACCGGGCCGGCCGCCCGTACGCGATCGGCAACCGGGATCCGTTCACCGGGGCGCAGGTGCTCTCGCGCGGCCTGCTGGGGGCGGCGGCGGGCCGGCCGTTCGTGGCCTCGCCGCTGCTCAAGCAGCGTTTCGACCTGGAGACGGGGCGCTGCCTGGACGACGGGGAGGTGGCGGTCCCCACCTATCCGGTGCGCACCGCCGCGACCTCGTAGCCCCGCTCCGGCGGCACCGCCGCGGCCGGCCGCCGTCAGCCCTGCGCGGCGGCCGCGTCCATCCAGACGACCTCCCACAGGTGGTGGTCGAGGTCCTCGAAGGTGCGGCCGTACATGAAGCCGTACTCCATGGCCGGCCGCGGCTCGGTGGCGCCGCCGGCGAGGGCGCCGTCCACCAGCTCGTCGACCCGCTCGCGGCTGTCCGCGCTCAGCGCGAAGATGCCCTGGGCGGTGCGGGCAGTGTCCGCGATCTCCTTGGTGGTGAACTCCCTGAACTTGGCCTCGGTCAGCAGCATCGCGAAGATCGTGTCGCTGAAGACCAGACAGGCCGCGGTGTCGTCGGTGAACTGCGGATTGAAGGAGTAGCCGAGCTTCTCCCAGAAGGCCTTGGCCGCGTCCAGGTCCTTGACGGGGAGGTTCACGAAGATCATCTGCGGCTGGGACATCTCGGTCTCTTCTCTCTCGGGCTGCCGTGTGGTGCTGCCGTGTGGTGCTGTCGAGAGGTAGACCGGAGGCGGCGGGGAAACTCATCGCTCCCGGCGAGGTTTTTTCAAAGATTCCCCGAGGATCCGCGAAAGCGCAGGTCAGACGAGGGAGGAGCGCAGCGCCAGGACGGCCAGCGGCACGAAGCCCGGCCCGTCCCCGGTGAGAGGAGCGTCCTCTCCCGCCAGCCGCCTGTGCAGGGTGAGCGCGATCCGCTCGCCCTGGTCCTTGGCCCGCTCGGCGAGCGGCCCCCCGAACAGCCCGTCGACGGCGGCCCGCCACAGCTGCACCCAGCGTCCGAAGTCCTCCGCCGTCATCGGGTGCACCGAGTGCAGGGCCTCGTGCGGGGCCAGGGCATCCCCCCGGTAGCCGGCCGTGCGGAACAGCGCGCGCTCCCAGAAGTCGGTGATCCGGGGCAGGTGGGCCTCCAGGTCGGTGCCCGCGATCCGGGTGAAGAACGGACCGATCAAGGGGTCGGCGAAGGCCGCCGTGTAGAAGCGGCGAAGCAGGACGTCGAGGTCCGACCGCCCGGCGATATCGGAGCGTGTTCCGTTCATCTCTCCACCATCCTCGCGCATCCGCGGTCCTTCCAGGGCACGAAGTCGCAGAATGGCGCGACGTCCGGAAAACGCCGCTGCGGGGCGGGGCGGCGGTCATCCGGTGACACGGCGATTGAACTCCGGCCGGTCGCCCCTGCGTCATGAGGAATTGACGTGCAGTCAATTCTGGACTCCTAGGTTCCGAGGCGCGCATGACCCCGAGCGGCCGTCCGGCCCCGCGGGGCCTTCCTCCCCACAGGAGTGACCGTGGAACGTCGTACCTTCCTGCGCGGTGCCGTGATCGGCACGTCGGCCGCCGCCTTCGGCGGCACCCTGATGCGCGGCGCGGCCTACGCGGCCCCCGCTCAGCCCGGCCCCGGCCCCTACGGGGCGCTGGGTGCGGCGGACGCGAACGGCATCATGCTCCCCAGCGGCTTCACCAGCCGGGTGATCGCCCGGTCCGGCCAGACCGTGAGCGGCACCTCGTACACCTGGCACAACGCTCCCGACGGCGGTGCATGTTTCACCGACGGCCCGGGCTGGATCTACGTCTCCAACTCCGAGATCAACCCCTCCGGCGGCGCGAGCGCCGTCCGCTTCGACTCCTCCGGCACGGTCACCGGCGCGTACCGGATCCTTTCCAACACCCGGCAGAACTGCGCGGGCGGCAAGACCCCGTGGAACACCTGGCTGTCCTGCGAGGAGGTCAGCCTGGGCTACGTGTACGAGACCGACCCGTACGGGGTGAACGCGGCCGTGCGGCGGGCCGCGATGGGCCGCTTCAAGCACGAGGCCGCGGCCGCCGACCCGGTCCGCCAGGTCGTCTACCTGACCGAGGACGAGACGGACGGCTGCTTCTACCGCTTCATCCCCACCACCTGGGGCAGCCTCTCCTCCGGCACCCTCCAGGTCCTCAAGGCCGGCAGCGGCACCTCCGGCTCCTTCACCTGGCAGACCGTGCCGGACCCGGACGGCTCCCCGACGGTGACCCGCAACCAGGTCTCCGGGGTCAAGCGGTTCAACGGCGGCGAGGGCTGCCACTACGCCAACGACACCGTCTGGTTCACCACCAAGGGCGACAACCGGGTCTGGCAGCTGAACCTGGCGAACAGCACCTACGAGCTGGCCTACGACGACTCCCTGGTGGTGGGCGGCGGCGCCCCGCTGACCGGCGTCGACAACGTCACCGGCTCCTCCTTCGGCGACCTGTACGTGGCCGAGGACGGCGGCAACATGGAGATCTGCGTGATCACCCCGGACGACGTGGTCGCGCCGTTCCTGCGGATCACCGGCCAGTCCTCCTCAGAGATCACCGGCCCGGCCTTCTCCCCCGCCGGCAACCGTCTGTACTTCTCCAGCCAGCGCGGTACGAGCGGCAGCTCCTCGGGCGGCATCACCTACGAGGTGACGGGCCCGTTCCGGACCTGAGCCCCCGCCCGGGCGGCCGAGCGGCACCCGGGCACCCCGCCTGACGGCCGCACCCCGCCCGGGTCCTCCCGGCCGGGGTGCGGCCGCGTTCAGGAGGCCACCGCCCCACCCTTCAGCAGGGCCGCGCCCAGCGGGGTCACGGTGTGCAGCACCGCGTTGCCCCGGCGCAGGGTGGTGACCAGGCCGGCCTCGCGCATCACGCAGGCGTGCTGGCTGGCGGAGGCCAGGGAGACCCCGGCCCGGCGGGCCAGCTCGCTGGTGGTGGCGCCGTCGCCGATGGCCCGCAGCACCACCGAGCGGGTGTGCCCGACCAGCTTGCCCAGGGTGCGCACGCGCTGCTCGTCGGGGCAGGCCGGGCGGACCGCGTCCACCCCGGCCGAGGCCGAGGCCAGCTCGGCCGCCGCCGGGTACACCAGCACCGGGGGCAGCTCGGGGTCCTGCAGGGTGACGGCGGTGCGCCGGCAGAAGAACGACGGCTGGAGCAGCAGCCCGCGCCCGGCCAGCCTGACGTCCCGGTCCACCGGGTAGTCGCACTCCAGCACCGGCGCCCGCCAGCGCAGCATCGGCGGCAGGGAGGCCAGCAGCTCGTCCGCGCCGCCGTCGAGCAGGGCCCGCCCGCGGGCGGCCCGCTCCGCCTCGATCTGGGCCTGGATATGGGTCCAGTACGGCTCCACGGCGGCCCGGTGATAGCCGCGGAGCTCCCGCAGCAGCCGGGGCAGCAGCTGGGTACCGCCGTCGGCGAACTCGCGCAGCCGGGGTGGCAGCGGAGCTCCGGCGGCCACCAGGGACAGCTCCTTGCGGAGCCGTTCGTCCCGGATGCCGCGGAGCGCGTCGAGCCCGACGTCCCACCCGTAGCGGCCCTCGGCCGGGGTCAGGAAATCGGGGAAATAGCCGCGACTCGGTATGAGCGCACCGAGGAGTCGTATTTCACTATTCAACCGGCTCCGCGCTTCAGTACGCCATTCACCGAACAACCGGGCGTCCCGCCTGTCTCTTAGGCGGTGAAAACTAAGAATCGTTTCCCACAACGCATCGGGACGCCCTGCCATCCGTACGCGTGCCAGGTCCACTCCAGTGAAATGGATACGCAGCACCGAACCCCCACCTGTGCAACCGCAATCCCCCCGCCCCATGAGTATGCACGCAGTCACACCACGTCACCACGCCCTTTCGGCCACAGTTGAAACCCCTTTCGGCAGGGGTGTGACAACCGAAATGCTGTACTCCGCCGGGCACACTCCGGCGCGACCGAAACGCTCCGCGAAGGCCGTGGGGGGCTTTGCGGGGCCTGGCGGTCGGTCGCACCGGGAAGCGCCGACGTGACCGGCAGATTGACAGCAGGCGGTGGACGGGTGGGGATCCGTCCGCCGCCTGCTGCGTTGAATAGTGGTTGAACAACAAAAATGTTGCGCGCCTGCCCTCGGGGGTCAGGGAACCCGGGGGCAGGCGCGCGGTCGGTGGGCCGGCCGTCCCGTCAGGGTCCGTCTTGGACCTGATGACCCGTCGTGGACCTGGTGGTCCGTCATGTCCGACGGGACGGCCGGAGTCGTGGGGGTGGGGGGTCAGCGGCTGTCGGAGCCCTTGTCGCCCTCCGCCGCGGCCCGGCCGGCCTCCAGGCGCGCCACCGGGATGCGGAACGGCGAGCAGGAGACGTAGTCGAGGCCGACCTCGTGGAAGAAGTGCACCGACTCGGGGTCGCCGCCGTGCTCGCCGCAGACGCCGAGCTTGAGGTCGGGGCGGGTGGCCCGGCCCAGCTTGGCGGCGTGCCGGACCAGGGAGCCGACGCCGTCCCTGTCGATGGTCTCGAACGGCGAGACCCCGAAGATGCCCTTCTCCAGGTAGGCGGTGAAGAAGCTGGCCTCGACGTCGTCGCGGGAGAAGCCCCACACCGTCTGGGTCAGGTCGTTCGTGCCGAAGGAGAAGAACTGGGCGGCCTCGGCGATCTGGTCGGCGGTCAGCGCGGCGCGCGGCAGCTCGATCATGGTGCCGATGGTCAGCTTGAGGCTGGTGCCGGTGGCGGCCTCGACCTCGGCGATGATCGCGTCGGCCTCCTCGCGGACGATCTCCAGCTCCTGGACGGTGCCGACGAGCGGGATCATGATCTCGGCGCGCGGGTCGCCCTTGGCGTCCTTGCGGATGGCCGCGGCCTCGGCGATCGCCCGGACCTGCATGGCGAACAGGCCGGGGATGACCAGGCCGAGGCGGACGCCGCGCAGACCCAGCATCGGGTTCTGCTCGTGCAGCTTGTGCACGGCCTGGAGCAGGCGCAGGTCGTTCTCGTTGGGGTCCTTGCGGGCCTCGGCGAGGGCGACCCGGACCGACAGCTCGGTGATGTCGGGCAGGAACTCGTGGAGCGGCGGGTCGAGCAGGCGGACGGTGACGGGCAGGCCGTCCATCGCCTCGAACAGCTCGACGAAGTCCTTCTTCTGCAGCGGCAGGAGGGCACTGAGTGCCTCCTCGCGCTCGGACTCGGTGTCGGCCAGGATCAGGCGCTCGACCATCTCGCGGCGCTCGCCGAGGAACATGTGCTCGGTGCGGCACAGGCCGATGCCCTGGGCGCCGAACCGGCGGGCGCGCAGCGCGTCCTCGGCGTTGTCGGCGTTGGCGCGGACGCGCAGCCGGCGGACCCCGTCGGCGTAGGACATGATCCGGTGCACCGCGCCGATGAGCTCGTCGGCCTCGTCGGCGCCGGCGTGCATGCGGCCCTCGAAGTACTCGACGACCGGGGAGGGTACGACGGGTACCTCGCCGAGGTAGACCTTGCCGGTGGAGCCGTCGATGGAGACGACGTCACCCTCCTCGATGACCTGGCCGGCGGAGGTGGTCAGGCGGCGGCGCTTGGTGTCGACGTCGAGGTCCTCGGCGCCGCAGACGCAGGTCTTGCCCATGCCGCGGGCGACGACGGCGGCGTGCGAGGTCTTGCCGCCGCGGGAGGTCAGGATGCCCTCGGAGGCGATCATGCCGTCCAGGTCGTCCGGGTTGGTCTCGCGGCGGATCAGGATGACCTTCTCGCCGGAGCGGGACCACTTCACGGCCGTGTAGGAGTCGAACACGGCCTTGCCGACGGCGGCGCCCGGGGAGGCGGCGATGCCGCGGCCGAGCAGCTCCGTCTTCGCCTGGTCGTCGAAGCGCGGGAACATCAGCTGGGCGAGCTGGGCGCCGTTGACCCGGCGGAGCGCCTCGGCCTCGTCGATCAGGCCCTGGTCCACCAGCTGGGTGGCGATGCGGAAGGCGGCGCCGGCGGTGCGCTTGCCGACCCGGGTCTGGAGCATCCACAGCTGGCCGCGCTCGATCGTGAACTCGATGTCGCAGAGGTCCTTGTAGTGGGTCTCCAGCGTCTCCATGATCTGCATCAGCTGGTCGTAGGACTTCTTGTCCAGCTGCTCCAGGTCGGAGAGGGGCACCGTGTTGCGGATGCCGGCGACGACGTCCTCGCCCTGCGCGTTCTGCAGGTAGTCGCCGTAGACGCCCTGGTGGCCGCTGGCGGGGTCGCGGGTGAAGGCGACGCCGGTGCCGGAGTCCGGGCCGAGGTTGCCGAAGACCATCGAGCAGACGTTGACGGCGGTGCCCAGGTCGCCGGGGATGCGCTCCTGGCGGCGGTAGAGCTTGGCGCGGTCGGTGTTCCAGGAGTTGAAGACCGCCTCGACGGCGAGGTCCAGCTGCTCGCGGGCGTTCTGCGGGAACTCGCGGCCGGCCTCCTTGGCCACGATCTTCTTGAAGGCCTTGACCAGCTTCTTGAGGTCGGCGGCGTCGAGGTCGGTGTCGACGGTGACCTTCTTGGCGGCCTTGGCCTCGTCGAGGGCGTCCTCGAAGAGCTCGCCCTCGACGCCGAGGACGGTCTTGCCGAACATCTGGATGAGGCGGCGGTACGAGTCCCAGGCGAAGCGCTCGTTGTCGGCCTGCTTGGCGAGGCCCACGACCGACTCGTCGGACAGGCCGATGTTGAGGACCGTGTCCATCATGCCGGGCATGGAGAACTTGGCGCCGGACCGGACGGAGACCAGCAGCGGGTCGTCGGACTGGCCGAGCTTCTTGCCCATCTTCGCCTCGAGGGCCTGCAGGTGGGCGGTGACCTCGTCGCGCAGCGCGGCCGGGGCCTCACCGCTGTCCAGGTACACCTTGCAGGCGTCGGTGGTGATGGTGAAGCCGGGAGGCACCGGGAGACCCAGGTTGGTCATCTCGGCGAGGTTGGCACCCTTGCCGCCGAGAAGGTCCTTGAGGTCGCGGTTGCCTTCGGTGAAGTCGTAGACGAACTTCTGATCTTTGTTTTCCGACACGGGTCTCGACTCCTCGAGGACTCGGTGGCTGCCCTGACGGCGAGGAACATACCCAGATCGAAGGCTTCTGGGTACGTCCACTTGGTCGTCATGTGCCCGTAACCGGCCCACTGCCACCAGATCGAAAGTAACTGGCGAGTAGCCAAATCCTCCTAAGAGCTTTCACCTCCCGAACGGGAAAGTGCCATCTGAGGCGTGATCCCGCTCGGATGAGCGATCATCGATACATTTGCCTTCAAGAGTTGAACGAACAAAGGGTGGCACCCAGTGCCACCCTTTGGAAGTCATAGCCGTGATTTGAGCGCTCATCTGAGCGCAACCCACCCCATGCGTGGCGTATCTCACGCCGCGCGCTGAGGGGATTCTCAGCCTCCGGACGTATCCAGCTCTGCGTCTTCACTCACTCCAGCGCAGTCATAGGGATCCTTGAGCCAGCCTTCAGGCAGGACAACCCGGTTGTTTCCGGACGTCCGGCCGCGCGGACCGTCGGCACCCTCGGGCCAGGGCTGGTCCAGATCAAGCTCGCTCAGATGAGCGTCCAGTTCGGACAGGGAGGACGTGACCGCCAGCTTCTTCCGCATCTCGGATCCGACCGAGAATCCCTTGAGGTACCAGGCCACGTGCTTACGGAAGTCGATCACACCGCGGGCCTCGTCGCCGATCCACTCCCCCAGCAGGGTCGCGTGGCGGATCATGACCGCGGCGACCTCCCGGAGCGAGGGGGCGTAGTAGTCCTGCGTACGACCCTCGAAGGCCGCCACCAGGTCGTTGAACAGCCAGGGCCGGCCCAGGCAGCCGCGGCCGACCACCACACCGTCGCAGCCGGTCTCCCGGACCATCCGCAGCGCGTCCTCGGCACACCAGATGTCCCCGTTGCCCAGCACCGGGATCTCCGGCACGTGCTCCTTGAGCCGTGCGATGGCCTCCCAGTCGGCGGTGCCGCCGTAGTGCTGGGCGGTGGTCCGCCCGTGCAGGGCTATCGCGGTGACGCCCTCCTCGACGGCGATCCGGCCCGCGTCCAGGTAGGTCAGGTGGTCGTCGTCGATGCCCTTGCGCATCTTCATCGTCACCGGCAGGTCGCCGGCCCCGGTGACCGCCTCGCGGAGGATCGCGCGGAGCAGGTTCCGCTTGTACGGGAGCGCGGAGCCGCCCCCCTTCCGGGTGACCTTGGGCACCGGGCAGCCGAAGTTCAGGTCGATGTGGTCGGCCCGGTCCTCCTCGACGATCATCCGGACGGCCTTGCCCACGGTGGCGGGGTCCACCCCGTACAGCTGAATCGACCGGGGTTTTTCCGCGGCGTCGAAGTGGATCAGCTGCATGGTCTTCTCGTTGCGCTCGACCAGCGCGCGCGTCGTGATCATCTCGCTGACGAACAACCCCTTGCCGCCCGAGAACTCGCGGCAGAGCGTGCGGAACGGGGCGTTGGTGATGCCGGCCATGGGAGCGAGCACCACCGGCGGCTGCACGGTGTGCGGGCCGATCGCGAGGGCGGGGGGGAGCGTGGTCATCCCCCCATTGTCGCGCATGCCGTGTTGATCAGGTGTCCGTACGATCGGCGGCATGAGCGAGACCGGCCACCGGCACCGCATGGTGATCCTGGCGATCTGCTGCCTGAGCCTGCTGATCGTCAGCCTCGACAACACCGTCCTGAACGTCGCCCTGCCACAGATGCGGCGGGACCTCGACGCCCCCGTGTCGGGCCTGCAGTGGACCATCGACGCCTACACGCTGACGATGGCCGCGCTGCTGATGCTGGCCGGGTCCACGGCCGACCGGATCGGCCGCCGCAAGGTCTTCGTGGCCGGCCTGGTCATGTTCCTGCTGGGGTCGCTGCTGTGTTCGCTGGCGCCCGGTCTGGAGTGGCTGATCGCCTTCCGGGTGGTCCAGGCCGTGGGTGCGGCCATGCTCAACCCGGTCGCCATGTCGATCATCGCCAACACCTTCACCGAGCCGGCCGCGCGGGCCCGCGCGATCGGCGTCTGGGGCGGGGTGGCGGGCATCGCGATGGCGGCCGGCCCGCTGGTGGGCGGTGTCCTCGTGGACACCGTGGGATGGCGGTCCATCTTCTGGCTGAACCTGCCGATCGGTCTGGTCGCGCTGGTGCTGACCCTGCGGTTCATCCCCGAGTCTCGGGCCCCGCGGCCCCGCCGGCCCGACCCGGTGGGACAGGTCCTGATCATGGCCCTGCTGGGCTCGGTGACGTACGGGATCATCGAGGCGCCGGCGGCCGGGATCCGCTCCGGTCTGGTGCTGGGCTGCGCGGTGGTCGCCCTGGCCTCCTTCGTCGGGCTGCTGGTGTACGAGCCCCGGCGGGCGGACCCGCTGATCGACCCGCGGTTCTTCCGGAGCGCCCCGTTCAGCGGTGCGGTGCTGATCGCGATCTGCGCCTTCGCGGGACTCTCCGGCTACCTCTTCCTGACCACCCTCTACCTGCAGGACGTCCAGGGCCTGGACGCCCTGCACGCCGGCCTGTGGATGCTTCCTCTGGCGCTGATGACCTGCCTGATCGCCCCGTTGTCGGGGCGGCTGGTGGGCAGCCGGGGCCCGCGGCTGCCGCTGGTGGTGGCGGGCCTGGGGATGGGGTCGAGCGCGCTGCTGTTCGCCGCGTTCTCGGCCGGGGAGCAGTCCTGGCTGATGCTGACCGCCTACCTGCTGTTCGGCCTCGGCTTCGGCATGGTCAACTCACCGATCACCAACACGGCGGTCTCGGGCATGCCGCGTTCCCAGGCGGGGGTGGCGGCGGCGGTCGCCGCGACCAGCCGGCAGACCGGCGGCACGCTGGGCGTGGCGGTGGTCGGTTCGGTGCTGGCGGCCGGTCTGGCGCGGGGCGGTGACTTCGCGGAGGCCGCCCGGCCCGCCTGGTGGATCATCACGATCTGCGGGGCGCTCACCCTGGTGCTGGGCGTGCTGAGCAGCGGCGCCTGGGCACGCGCGACGGCCGCCCGGACGGCGGCGGCCCTGGAGGAGCCGCCGGCCGGTCCGGGTCCGGCCGCGATGGCCTCCGGCCCGCCCCGGTCCGAGTGACCGCACGTACGCCGGGCGTTCGGCGTGCGTGCGGCGCGGCTACTCGCCGCAGGTGAAGTCCTCCGCGGAGGAGTTCACCCGGCCGAGGAGGGTGCGCAGCTGCTCGCACTCCTCGTCGGAGAGGTTCCCGAAGATGCCGCGTTCGACCTCGTCGAGCGCGGCGTTCGTCTGTCCGAGGGCGGCCGAGCCGCTGCCGGTGATCGCCACGATGTGGCGGCGCCGGTCGGCCGGATCCCGGCGGCGCTCCACCAGGCCCTCGGTCTCCAGGTCGTTGAGGATGCCGACGAGCACGCTCGGGTCGACCTCCAGCCGTTCGGCGAGCGCGCGCTGACCGACCGGTCCGGCGTCCAGGTGCATGAGTGTCATGGCGTGCCGGGGGGTGAGGCCCGCCGCGCCGAGCGCCTTGCGGATCCGCGTCTCGGTGACCGAGCCGTGCCAGGCCAGCTGCAGGCCGAGGCGGCGCATGGGATCCGGATCCGTCGTCATGTGAGCACCGTATCAGCGCAGGAATGATTGCACTCTGACAATCATTGATGCTATTCAATGGTTCACCGCTCAAGACCATTGGAGTTGCTCATGTTCATCGCCTTCGCCGTCGTCTCGGCGCTCCTCGCCCTCGCCCTGGCCGCCTCCGCCACCCTGACGTTCCGGCGGCACCCGCAGATCGCCGACAACATGCGCCGGCTGAACGTCCCCGCTTCCTGGCTGCCCCGGCTGGCCGCGGTGAAGGCGGCGGGCGCGATCGGGCTGGTCGCGGGACTCTGGGTGGCCCCGCTGGGGATCGCCGCCGCGATCGGGGTGGTCCTGTTCTTCGCCGGTGCGGTGATCACCCACCTGCGGGCGGCGGACAGGGAGGTGGCTCCGGCGGTGGTGCTGGGCCTGCTGGCCGGCGCCTCGCTCACCCTCGGCATCCTCACCACCTGACCCGATCGGAGGAATGACTGCTGACAGATGTTGAAATCTGTCAGCAGTCATGCCATTCTCGTTCCATGACCACTCATGCGAGCACCCCTCAGCACCGCACGCTCGGCTCCACCGGCCCGTCCGTCTTCCCCCTCGGACTCGGCTGCATGGGCATGTCCGCCCTCTACGGCGAGGCGGACCGCGCCGAGTCGATCGCCACCATCCACGCCGCCCTGGAGGCCGGGGTCACCCTGCTCGACACGGGCGACTTCTACGGCATGGGGCACAACGAGCTGCTGATCGCCGAGGCCCTCCGCACGGCGCCGCGAACCGCCCGCGAGCAGGCCCTCACCAGCGTCAAGTTCGGAGCCCTGCGCACGGTGGAGGGCGGCTTCACCGGATACGACGGCCGCCCGGAGGCCGTGAAGAACTTCCTGGCCTACTCGCTGCAGCGGCTCGGCCGGGACCACATCGACATCTACCGGATCGCCCGGGTCGACCCCGACGTGCCGATCGAGGAGACGATCGGCGCGATCGCCGAGGCCGTGGAGGCCGGACACGTCCGGCACATCGGGCTCTCCGAGGTCGGCGCCGACACCATGCGCCGGGCGGCCACCGTGGCCCCCATCGCCGACCTGCAGATCGAGTACTCGCTGATCTCCCGCGGCATCGAGGCGGAGATCCTGCCCACCGCCCGCGAGCTGGGCATCGGCGTCACGGCGTACGGCGTCCTCTCCCGCGGCCTGATCAGCGGGCACTTCACCCGGGACCGGCTGCTCGGCCCCGGCGACTTCCGCGGCATGAGCCCCCGCTTCCAGGGCGAGAACCTGGACCACAACCTCGCCCTGGTGGAGTCGCTGCGCAAGGTCGCCGAGGACAAGGGCGTCAGCGTGGCCCAGACGGCCATCGCCTGGGTGCTCGCCCAGGGCCCGCGGCACGGGGTGGACATCGTCCCGCTGGTCGGCGCCCGCCGGCGGGACCGGCTGGCCGAGGCGCTCGGCGCGCTGCAGGTGGAGCTCGGCCCGGAGGACCTGGCCGCCGTCGAGGCGGCCGTGCCCGCCGGATCGGCCGCCGGGGAGCGCTATCCGGCCGCCCAGATGGCCCACCTCGACAGCGAGCACTGAGCGCCCGGTACGGTCGAGACATGCCGCCCGAAGCCCTGACCCCCGACCGCATCCTCGAAGTCACCGAGGACGTGCTGCGCCGCTACGGCCCGGCCAAGGCCACCGTGGTCGACGTGGCACGGGCGCTGGGGGTCAGTCACGGCAGCGTGTACCGGCACTTCCCCTCGAAGGCGGCGCTGCGCGAGGCGGTGACCGGCCGATGGCTGGGCAGGACGGTCGGGCGGCTGGCGGAGATCGCCGCCGCTCCCGCCGAACCGGCTCCCTCCAAGCTGGAGTCCTGGCTGGAGGCGCTGTTCGAGGCCAAGCGGCACAAGGCGGGAGACGATCCGGAGCTGTTCGCCACGTACACGGTGCTGCTGTCCGAGAACAGCGGTGTGGTCGACGCCCACCTCGCCGAGCTGGTCGACCAGCTCACCGGGATCATCGAGGAGGGGGTGGCCGCGGGCACCCTGTCCGCCGCCGACGCCCCGGCCTCGGCGCGCGCCGTCTTCGACGCCACCGCCCGGTTCCACGACCCGCAGTACGCGCCCGAGTGGCAGAGCCCCACCATCGCCGCGGAGTTCGAGGCGGTCTCGTCCCTGGTGATCCGGGGGCTTCGGGCCTGACCACGCCGACGCCTTCCGGAATGCCTGATTCCGAAGATTTTGGCGATCATTTGGCCCTGACGTGGTGTTTTCACGCCATGCCGTGACCTAGCTTCCCCCCGACCGCACTCATTTGCTCTTTCTCAGGGGGAAGCATGTCCACGGCGTCCGTTCCGGGCACCCGCCCGGAACCACCCGCCCGTTCCGGATCCGCCGCCGCGATCGGCTGGGTCCTCACCATCCTGCTCAACGTCGTCGCGCCGATCCTCACCTACAACACGCTCAGGGACGACCACGGCTGGAGCGAGTTCGCCGCGCTGCTGGCCGGCAGCGTGTGGCCGGTGCTCGACACCGCCGTCATGGCGGCCTGGCGGCGCAAGCTCGACGAGTTCGCCATCGTCACGCTGGTGTTCATCGTCATCACGGCCGTGGTCTCGCTGGTCGGCGCCCACTCGGCCCGGGCGTTGCTGATCAAGGACTCCGGGGTCACCGGGCTGTTCGGGCTGCTGTGCCTGGCCACCCTGCTGGCGCCGCGCCCGCTGATGTTCTACTTCGGGCGGAAGTTCGCCACCGACGGCACGCCGGCGAGCACCGCCTGGTGGAACGGCCTGTGGCAGTTCGAGGGCTTCCGCCGGACCATGATCGTGATGACCACGGTGTGGGGCGTGGCCTATGTGGCCGAGGCCGGCGTGCGCATCGCCCTGGCGTACACACTCGACACCGACACCATGGTGACGCTCAGCCCGTTCATGATCTACGGCGTGCTGGGCGCGCTGGCCCTGTGGACCATGCGGTACGGCAAGCGGTCCCGGGCGCAGGGCGAGGCGCGGGCCGCCGCGGCGGCCGGGGCCGGGGGCTCCGCGTCCTGACCCGCGATCCGCGTACGACGAAGGGCCCGGTGCGCTCGCGCGCACCGGGCCCTTCGGGTGTCCGGACCTAGCAGCCCAGC
Source organism: Streptomyces sp. NPDC048603 (assembly GCF_043199475.1). NCBI lineage: Bacteria > Bacillati > Actinomycetota > Actinomycetes > Kitasatosporales > Streptomycetaceae > Streptomyces > Streptomyces sp. NPDC048603. The sequence goes on from NZ_JBICVY010000011.1 coordinate 160,272, forward strand.
AGGCGGGCGCCCAGGTAGCCCTGGATCTGGTCCAGGGAGACGCGCTCCTGCTTCATGGTGTCGCGCTCGCGCACGGTCACCGCGTTGTCGTCCAGGGTGTCGAAGTCGACGGTGACGCAGAACGGCGTACCGATCTCGTCCTGGCGGCGGTAGCGGCGGCCGATGGCGCCGGCGTCGTCGAACTCGATGTTCCAGAACTTGCGCAGGTCGGCCGCGAGGCCCTTGGCCTTCGGCGACAGCTTCTCGTTGCGGGACAGCGGCAGCACGGCGACCTTGACCGGGGCCAGGCGCGGGTCGAGGCGCATCACGGTGCGCTTCTCCATGACGCCCTTGGCGTTCGGGGCCTCGTCCTCGTTGTACGCGTCGAGCATGAAGGCGAGCATGGCGCGGTTGACACCGGCCGCCGGCTCGATGACGTACGGGACGTAGCGCTCGCCGGCCTCCTGGTCGAAGAACGACAGGTCCTGGCCGGACGCCTCGGAGTGGGCCTTGAGGTCGAAGTCGGTGCGGTTGGCCACGCCCTCGAGCTCGGAGAACTCACTGCCGCCGAAGTTGAAGCGGTACTCGATGTCGGCGGTGCGCTTCGAGTAGTGGGACAGCTTCTCCTTCGGGTGCTCGTACCAGCGGATGTTCTCCTCGCGGATGCCGAGGTCGCGGTACCAGTTCCACCGCTCCTGCATCCAGTACTCCTGCCACTGCTCGTCCTCGCCCGGCTTGACGAAGAACTCCATCTCCATCTGCTCGAACTCGCGGGTCCGGAAGATGAAGTTGCCCGGGGTGATCTCGTTGCGGAAGGACTTGCCCATCTGCGCGATGCCGAACGGCGGCTTCTTGCGGGAAGTCTGCTGCACCTGGGCGAAGTTGGTGAAGATGCCCTGGGCGGTCTCGGGGCGCAGGTACGCCTTGGAGCCGGTGTCCTGGGTCGGGCCGAGGTGCGTCTCCAGCATGCCGGAGAACTGCTTGGGCTCGGTGAACTGGCCCTTGGTGCCGCAGTTGGGGCAGTTGACGTCGGCCAGGCCGTTGGCGGGGACGCGGCCGTGCTTGGCCTCGTACGCCTCCTCCAGGTGGTCGGCGCGGTGGCGCTTGTGGCAGGAGGTGCACTCGGTCAGCGGGTCCGAGAAGGTCGCCACGTGACCGGAGGCCACCCAGACCTCGGGGGCGAGGATCACGGACGAGTCGATGCCGACGATGTCCTCACGCCCGGTGACCATGGCCTTCCACCACTGGCGCTTGATGTTCTCCTTGAGCTCGACACCCAGCGGTCCGTAGTCCCAGGCGGCACGCTGACCGCCGTAGATCTCGCTGCAGGGGTAGACGAAGCCACGGCGCTTGCTGAGGCTGACGATGGTGTCGATCTTGTCGGCGGCCACGATGCTCTCTTCATTACGAGGACGAACGCGAATGCCTCAGGTTACCGGCGTACGCCCCTCCCCCATCAAATCGGTTCCGCTTTTCCGGCCCCTCACCTGGGTTTTTGACAACGGTTTCCATCTTTGATGAAAATGGATGTCATGAACGTACGACGCCTCATACCCACCGCCGTCCTCGCCGGAGCCGTCGCCCTCGGGGCAACGGCACTGACCGCCTGCTCAGGAGCCGAAGCCGCGGGCGGCGGCAAGGACGGCAAGCTCGCCGTGACGGCGTCGTTCTACCCCATGCAGTTCCTCGCCGAGCAGATCGGCAAGGACCACGTGAAGGTCACCTCCCTGACCAAGCCGGGCGTCGAACCCCACGACCTGGAGATCACCCCGAAGCAGACCGCGCAGCTCGGCGAGTCCGACGTGGTGCTCTACCTCAGGAGCCTCCAGCCCGCCGTCGACAAGGCGGTCGGGCAGTCCGGCGTGAAGAACATCGTCGACGCCGGCACCCTCACCGACCTCAAGGCGCACGGCGCCGAAGGCCATGACGAGCACGAAGGCCATGCGGAGGGCGACGGCCACGACCACGGCGAGGCCGGCACGGACCCCCACATCTGGCTCGACCCGGTCAAGTACGCCGAGGTCGCCAAGGGCGTCGGCGCGGCCCTGGAGAAGGCCGACCCGGCCCACGCCGCCGACTACAAGAAGAACACCGAGGAGCTGACCGGCAAACTGGCCGCGCTCGACACGGAGTTCAAGAACGGTCTGGCGAACACCGCCGGCAAGACCTTCATCACCACCCACTCCGCTTTCGGCCACCTCGCCGAGCGCTACGGACTGGAGCAGGAGGGCATCTCCGGCGTCGACCCCGAGTCCGAGCCCAGCCCGGCCCGGATGAAGGAGCTGCAGGAGATCGCGAGGAAGGACAATGTCTCCACCGTGTTCTTCGAGACCCTGGCCAGCGACAAGACGGCCAAGACCCTCGCCGAGGACACCGGCCTGAAGACCGATGTCCTCGACCCCCTCGAGGGAATCACCGACAAGTCCCAGGGCGCTGACTACTTCGAGATCATGCGGTCCAACCTGAAGAACCTCCAGAAGGCGCTCGGAAGCAAGTGATGGCAGTTACGGAGGCGCGAGCCATGGATCCCACGCAGGCAGCCGCGGAAGCGGACACCCCCGTCATATCCCTGCGCGGTGCCACCGCCTCGCTCGGCTCCCGCCCCGTACTGCGCGGAGTCGACCTCACCGTACGACGCGGTGAGGTCGTCGCCCTGCTCGGCGCCAACGGCTCCGGCAAGTCCACCGCCGTGCGCGCCGTCGTCGGCCAGGTCCCGCTGACCTCCGGCGAACTCTCCCTGTTCGGCACCCCGTTCAAGAACTTCCGCGACTGGTCCCGGGTCGGCTACGTACCGCAGCGCACCACCGCGGCCAGCGGGGTCCCCGCCACCGTCCGCGAGGTGGTCTCCTCCGGCCGGCTGGCCCGCCGCCGGTTCGGCTTCCCGCGCGCCGCCGACAAGGCCGCCGTGGACCGCGCACTCGCCCTGGTCGACATGGACGGGTACGCCTCGGCCTCGGTGAACGCCCTCTCCGGCGGCCAGCACCAGCGGGTGCTGATCGCCCGCGCCCTCGCCGTGGAACCCGAACTCCTGATCATGGACGAGCCGATGGCCGGCGTGGACCTGGACAACCAGGAGGTCCTGGCCGGCGCGGTCCGGCAGCAGGTCGCCGCCGGCTCCACCGTCCTCCTCGTCCTGCACGAGCTCGGCCCGCTGGAGCCCCTGATCGACCGGGCCGTCGTCCTCCGCGACGGATGCGTCGTCCACGACGGAGCCCCGCCGGAGGCCGTGGGACAGCACGCACTGCCCGGCCACGACCACGTACACCCCCACGCGGCGCACGACGCCGAGCCGCTCCGGACGGGACTGCTGAGCTGATGGAAATCCTCGACTACGCCTTCATGCAGCGGGCCCTGATCGCGGCCGCGCTGGTCGGCATCACGGCCCCCGCCATCGGCACCTACCTGGTACAGCGGCGCCAGGCCGTCATGGGCGACGGCCTCGGCCACGTGGCCATGACCGGCGTCGCCCTCGGCTTCTTCTTCCAGGCCAGCCCCGTGTGGATGGCCACCCTGGTCGCCGTCCTCGGCGCGGTCGGCATGGAGCTGATCCGCTCGCGCGGCAAGACCAGCGGCGACGTCGCGCTCGCCATGCTCTTCTACGGCGGCCTGGCCGGCGGCGTCCTGATCATCAACATGGCCCCGGGCGGCTCCACCACCAACCTGGTCAGCGCCATGTTCGGCTCGATCACCACCGTCGCGCCCGAGGACGTCACCGCCATGGTGGTCCTCGCCGCGTTCGTCATCGCGGTCACCATCGGCCTGCGCAGGCAGCTGTTCGCGGTCTGCCAGGACGAGGAGTTCGCCCGCGTCACGGGCCTGCCGGTGCGGGCACTGAACCTGCTGATCGCGGTCACCGCCGCGGTCACCGTCACCGTCGCCATGCGGATCGTCGGCCTGCTGCTGGTCAGCGCCATGATGGTGATCCCGGTCGCCGCGGCGCAGCGGATGACCCGGGGCTTCGCCGCCACCCTGGGCCTGGCCATCGCGATCAGCGTGACCGTGTCGCTCACCGGCACGGCCGCCACGTACTGGATCGACGCCCCCTCCGGCGCCACCATCGTGCTGCTGGCCATCGCCGTGTTCATGGTCATGACGGCCCTGTCCACCCCACTGGCCCGCCGCCGGGCCCGGGCGGCGTCCGGTGGCGCGCCGGACGGGGAGCTGTGCACGCGGGACGGCGTCCAGGACGTCCAGGACGACGTAAGGGTCTAGGGCGCCGGGCGCGCCTGGCACAATGGGCCCAGGCCGATACGAGGAGGAACCGGTGGCGACTGCTCCTGGCGAGACGAATACCGCGCCAGTACGAGGACGCTCCACCCGGCAGCGCGCAGCCGTCGCGGCCGCTCTGGACGAGGTGGACGAGTTCCGCAGCGCCCAGGAGCTGCACGACATGCTCAAGCACCGCGGCGCCTCGGTGGGCCTGACCACCGTCTACCGCACCCTGCAGTCCCTGGCCGACGCCGGCGAGGTCGACGTGCTGCGCACGAGTGACGGCGAGTCCGTCTACCGGCGCTGCTCCACCGGCGAGCACCACCACCACCTGGTCTGCCGTTCGTGCGGCAAGGCCGTGGAGGTGGAGGGCCCGGCGGTGGAGAAGTGGGCCGACTCCATCGCGGCGGAGCACGGCTTCGTGAACGTCGCCCACACCGTGGAGATCTTCGGCACCTGCGCGGACTGCGCGGCTTCGGCCGGCTAGGGCCTGTCTAGAGCCGCTTGAGGTTCCGGTCCAGCAGCGCGCGGATCCGGTCCACGTCCGCGGGGTCCTGAGCACAGCGCTTCGGCAGCACCGCGACATCCAGGGACTGCTTGTCCCGGGAGAACAGCGCGAAGGTCGCCGGGGTCTCGACGTACCCGAGGATGCCGCTCCACCGGCGGAGGGTGGTGACGTCGGCGCTGTCGACGGTCACCCCGGTGGCGTCGACCACCGCCCGGTACCCCTGCATGGTCTCCAGGTACACGGAGAAGAGGCGGGCCTGCATGCGCGGCAGGGAGAACGCCACGTACCAGCAGCCGGCGGTGACGGCCACCAGCGCGATCGCGGCCGGGGGCAAGCCCCCCTCCAGCACGATCAGCGCGGCACCGAGCACCAGACCGAGCAGCCCCGCGACGATGAACCCGCGCGCCTGCTTTCCGCCGCCCGGGGTGCGCCGACGGGCCCGCAGGGCCTCCGTCAGCTCCCCCGCCGTCGGAACACCCGGCAGCTCGACCGTGTCCGCCGACGCCGGCTGCTGCATGTGAAACAGCTGATCCCCGCCCGTGTTGTCCATGAGCGGGGATCGTACGCGTGCTCTGATCAGCCGGCGGAGCCGGGTGCGTCCACCTGGTTGGGGATGGCTCCGCCGAAGCGGCGGTCGCGCTTGGCGTACTCCAGGCAGGCGTCCCACAGGTGCCGGCGGTCGAAGTCCGGCCACAGCACGCTCTGGAAGACCATCTCGGCGTACGCGCTCTGCCAGATCAGGTAATTGGAGGTGCGCTGCTCGCCGCTGGGGCGCAGGAACAGGTCCACGTCCGGCATGTCCGGGTAGTACAGGTACTTCGCGAGGGTCTTCTCGCTGACCTTCGACGGGTCGAGCCGGCCGGCCTTCACGTCCTCGGCCAGCGCCTGCGCGGCGTCGGCGATCTCGGCGCGGCCGCCGTAGTTCATGCAGAAGTACAGCGTCAGCTTGTCGTTGCCCTTGGTCTGCTCCTGGGCGATCTGGAGCTCCTTGGCGACCGACTTCCACAGCTTGGGCATCCGGCCCACCCAGCGCACCCGGATGCCGAGCTCGTCGAGCTGGTCGCGGGTCTTGCGGATGAAGTCGCGGTTGAAGTTCATCAGGAAGCGCACCTCGTCGGGCGAGCGCTTCCAGTTCTCGGTGGAGAAGGCGTAGAGGGAAATGTTGCGGACGCCCATCTCGATCGCGCCCTGGAGGACGTCCAGGACCCGCTCGGCGCCCACCTTGTGGCCCTCGGTGCGCGGCAGGCCCCGCTCCTTGGCCCAGCGGCCGTTGCCGTCCATCACGATCGCAACGTGCTGCGGCACCAGCTCGCCCGGGATCTTCGGCGGCACGGCCCCGGAGGGGTGCGGCTCGGGAAGCCTGTACTCGCGGCGGGAGCGTCCCAGGAATCCGCGTACTGCCATGGCGCTTTGGTCTCCGATCTCGGTCACTTCTCTACGTAACGCAAGGAACGCAGCCCACGCTCCAGATGCCAGTGCAGATAGGCGGAGACGAGTCCGCTCCCCTCGCGCACGTGCCGGGGCTCCGCCGCGTCGGCGGTCGCCCAGTCTCCCGTCAGCAGGGCGCTGAGCAGCCCGATGGCCTCAGCAGATGGTACGACGCTTCCGGGCACCCGGCAGTCGCCGCATATGACCCCGCCGGCGGCGACGGAGAAGTGCCGGTTGGGGCCGTGGATGCCGCATTTCGCACAGTCCTCGAAGGAGGGGGCGTAGCCGTTGACGGCGAGGGAGCGGAGCAGGAAGGCGTCCAGGATGAGGTGTGGGGCGTGCTCGCCGCGGGAGAGCGTGCGCAGGGCGCCCACGAGCAGCAGGTACTGCTGGACGGCGGGCTCGCCCTCGTTCTCGGTGAACCGCTCGGCGGTCTCCAGCATGGCCGTGCCGGCGGTGTAGCGGGCGTAGTCGGTGACGATGCCGTTGCCGTACGGGGCGATGATCTCGGTCTGGGTGCAGAGCGGGAGGCCGCGGCCGATCAGTTCGCTGCCGCGGGCGAAGAACTGCACGTCGGCGTGGGAGAAGGGCTCCAGCCGGGCCCCGAACTTGGACTTGGTGCGGCGCACGCCGCGGGCCACGGCCCGGACCCGTCCGTGTCCGCGCGTCAGCAGCGTGATGATGCGGTCCGCCTCACCCAGCTTCTGGGTGCGCAGCACGATGCCGTCGTCGCGGAACAGACTCATGCGCCCATTGTCCCCGGTGGGTCGGACAGCGATGGCCCCCGGCCGGACGTGGGTCCGGTCGGGGGCCATCACCCCTTGGGAGGATTCGGGGGATCAGCCCGCCGGGGTCTTGGCGGTCTCGCCCGCCTCACCGGCCTCGCCGGCCTCGCCGGAGGCGGCCTCCGGGGCGGCTGCGGGAGCGTCGGACTTGGCGCCGACCGTGGCCTCGACCTTCGCCTCGGCCTCGGCTCCGGCCGCGTCCGGGGCGGCGGCCGGGGCCGGGATCTCGGCCACCGCGCCGTGGGCATCCTCCTTGCCCAGACCGTTGAAGACCAGGTTCAGGAGGATGGCGGCCGTGGCACCGAGCGTCACGCCGCTGTCGAGCAGCGAGGCCAGGTCGGCGCTCATGTGCTCCTTGAAGTACAGCGGGACCGTGGCCGGGAAGAGCGCGAAGGCCAGGGAGACGCCGACGATCAGGGCGTTCTTCTCTTCCTTCAGGTCCACCTTGGCCAGCGTCTGGATACCGGCCAGGGCGACCATGCCGAACATGACGGTGGCGGCGCCGCCGAGGACTCCGTGCGGGACGGCGGCGACGATCGCGCCGGCCTTGGGCAGCATACCCAGGATGATCATGAACACGCCGGCGGCGACGACCACGAAGCGGCTCTTGACCTTGGTCATCCGGACCAGGCCGACGTTCTCGGCGAAGGCGACGTACGGGAAGGAGTTCAGCACACCGCCGAGGGCGGTGGCGGCGCCGTCGGCACGCAGGGCGCGGGCCACGGTCTCGCTGTCGACCTCCTTGCCGACGATGTCGCCGACGGCGTAGGTGTCACCGGTGGTCTCCACCATGGTGATCAGCATGACGATCAGCATGAGGACGATCGGGAACCACTCGAACTTCGGGGCACCGAAGTGGAACGGGGTGGTGATGCCGACCCAGTCCGCGTCGCTCACACCTCCGAACTTCGCGTCGCCGAGGACGAAGGCCGCGGCGGTGCCGCCGACCAGGCCGAGCAGGATGCTGATGCTGCGCAGGAAGGGCCCGCCGAACTTCATCAGGATCAGGATGAAGGCCATCGTGCCGGCCGCATAGGCGAGGTGGGTCGGGTCGCCGCCCTTCCCGACGATGGGGGCGCCGCCGACGGCGTCCCTGAGGCCCACCGGGATCAGGACCAGGCCGAGCACCGTGATCACGGTGCCCGTGACCACCGGCGGGAACAGCCGCATGACGGTGCGGAAGGCCTTGGGCGGCAGCCAGGCGAAGGCGAAGGTGGCGAGACCGGCCGTGATGACCGCTCCGTAGATCACCAGGAGGGCTGCGGTTCCGCCGCCGGCGCCGAGGCCGATGGCGATCATCGGAGAGACGGCCGTGAAGGTCACGCCCTGGATCAGCGGCAGGCGCGCACCGATCCGGCCGATGCCCCATGCCTGGATGATCGATGCGATACCGCAGGTGAACAGGTCCGCATTGATCAGATAGACCAGTTGCTCGGCATTCAGGCCCAGCGCGCTGCCCACGATGATCGGGACGATCACCGCGCCGGCGTAGAAAGCGAGTACGTGCTGGAAGCCATAGAGCGCCAGCTTGGGGACGGGGAGCACCTCGTCGACCGGGTGCGAGCTCTGCTTTCCGTCGGAAAGCCGGGCGGCGACACGTGCCATCTCTGCCTTGCCCTTCGGGGAGGTAAATGAGAGGAGATCTGGTTATCCCTGGCAAGGCGCGGATCGTGGTGCGTGGTTCCGCCAGGGTTGTCAGTGCATTCACGTGGATCGAAGCCGCGCTGTGTTACAGCAGGCGTCTCGTCGTGTGACCGGAATTGAAAGCCTGTGGGGGGCGCCACACCTATCGTCGACTTACACAAAGTGTTGACGTATGGAGATGTCGAATCTGTAGGTTTCTCCACTGGTGGCCGAGGAGCCGGAGGACTATGCGGAGGGGTTGGCGGACGATCGCTTTCCGGCCGCACTGTCGCGAATCAGATGCCGTCTGAGCTGCGGAAACGCTCCAGACATCAGTTCGAGTCCGCAAACGGGAGCTCATACTTCCGGAGGTTCGCTTGGTTGATCACCCGACTGTGGACGACATCCTTCCGTGGATCGTACGGGCGAGTAATGGCCACCCCGAGGCCGGATCGTTATGCGGGTGGAGCGGCTTTTGCCCCGGTTCCGTACAGCGCGACGTGCAGGTTCGCCGGACCCGTCAGGGGTGAAACGCGCGTAGCGCCCTGTCGGCCGAACCGGCCTGCGGGCCGGCGGACAGGGCGCTCGGAGAAAAGGGAAGGGCGCGGAGGGGGCGCGAAGGAGTGCGCGGGGCTCAGCCGGCCGCGCGTACGGCCGCCAGAAGGCGGGAGATCTCGTCGGAGTCCAGCCTCAGCGCGGCCCCGACCGTCGACAGCACCTCGCGCTCCGCCGGCGTGTACGGGCCGTCGGCGAGGGCGATCCGGGCCCCCTGCAGGAGCAGCGACTCCCGGCCCGGCGCGGCCAGGTGCGGGGAGAGCGGTTCCAGCGCCTCGTGCAGTTCGATCGACAGGGCCGCGCCGCAGCACTCGGGCCCGTCGTAGAGGCCGGGCAGGCGCCCGGTGTCCGAGGTCAGCGTCTCCACCAGGGCCGCCAGCTGGTCCTCCGCACAGTCCTGGAAGCCCGCCGAACGTACGACGCCCGCGGCGGCCTCCAGCGCGGAGCGGGAGCCGGCTCCGCCGGCCGCGAGGACGGCCAGGGTGACCGTGTGCACCGCGTCCCGGAGCATCGCGGAGAACCGGGCGGTGGTCGGGTGGTCGAGCACGTCCGTGGCGAAGCGCTCGCGGCAGGCGGCGCACTCGACCGCGGGCCCGACCTGGCCGCGCGGCAGCAGCGGCACGCCCAGCACGGTGAAACGGCGCCGGCCGGTGCGGCGGCGGTAGTTCCGGTCCCCGCCGCAGCCGGGGCAGAAGAACTCCCCGTCGCCCACGGTGGTCCAGGTGGTTCGGATGCCCCAGAGCATCAGCTTCCGGCTGGTCCCACCCCGCACTGGCAGCACGTCCCACCTCCGTAAACCAGCGACGACGTCGCCGCGTTGGCGTGATGTTAGCCACATCGGTGAGGATCCGTCAGTCGTGTGACAGGACAACATCCCACGGCGCGCGGAGTTGGCCGATCCGCGCCCCCGTTCACCACCCCGCGCCCCCTATCCTCACCGCCGTGCACGAGAAGTCCTGTCTGGTGACCGGTGCCGCGAGCGGCATCGGCCGGGCCACCGCCCTGCTCCTGGCCCGCTCCGGCGCCCGCGTCACCGCGGCCGACATCCATACCCCCGGCCTCGCCTCCCTGCGTACGGAACTGGCCGGGGAAGGTCTCGCGGTCGAGACCGTCACCGGCGACGTGTCCGACCCCGAGGAGAACCGGGCCATGATCGCGGCCGCGGTCGCGGCCTACGGCCGGCTCGACGTGGCCGTCGCGAACGCGGGCGTGATCCCCCTTTCGGACGTCCGGGAGACCACCCCGGAGATCTGGGACCACGTGATGGCCGTCGATGGCCGCGGCATGTTCCTGACCTGCAAGTACGCCATCGAGGCGATGACCGCCCAGCAGCCGGCCGGGGGCGCGCTGGTCTGCGTGTCCTCCATCTCGGGGCTGGCCGGCCAGGCCCGGCAGGCGGCGTACGGGCCGGCCAAGTTCGTCGCCACGGGCCTGACCAGGCACCTGGCGGTGGAATGGGCGCCGCACGGCATCCGGGTCAACGCGGTGGCCCCGGGGACCATCCGTACGGAGCGGGTCCGGGCCCTGCCGGACGAGCCGGGCGGACCGGAGTACCTGGAGCAGATCACCCGTGCCCACCCCATGGGCCGCATCGGCGAGCCGGAGGAAGTGGCCCGGGTCATCGCCTTCCTGGCCTCGGACGCGGCCTCCTTCGTCACCGGTGTGGTGCTGCCCGTCGACGGCGGCTACCTCGCCCGTTGAAGTGCTCTCCTCCCTTCGCAAGCTCAGGAAGGAGATTCCCGACTACCTTGCGGTGGCGGGCTTGACGCCGCGAGTGCGCCTGACGACTGCCCTCCCGGCAGCCGGGCCCCGGTCGGAGGTGCCGTCGGGGAGGCGGGGAGGTCGGCCTCGGCAGGCGACAGCGCCAGACGGGCGCGATGCCCGAACTGTCGCTTGACCAGACCGAGTTCCGAGTTCACGCGATCACTCTATCGTTTGGTTCATGTCACCGAGGTGGAATCCCAATCCCGACGTACGCACAGGACGTCACGTCGTCTACAACCTGCACGTCCACTTGGTTTTCATCACGAAGTACCGGCGAAAGGCCATGACGGACGCCATGCTGACGCGGTGCGAGGAGATCATGCGGGAGGTGTGCGCCGACTTCGAGGCCGAGCTGGAGCAGTTCAACGGGGAGGACGACCACGTGCACCTCCTGGTGCACTACCCGCCGAAGGTCCAGCTCTCCAAGCTGGTCAACTCCCTCAAGGGCGTCTCAGCCCGGCTGCTGCGCAAGGAATACGACAGCCATGTCCGCCGGTACCTGTGGGGCGGCCACTTCTGGTCCGGCTCCTACTTCGCAGGCTCCTGCGGCGGCGCACCCCTGACCGTCGTCCGCCAGTACATCGAGAACCAGAAACGGCCCGTCTGACCGTCACCGAAGGAGACCCAGCGAGCTTCGGCGCTCCGCGCCTCCGGGCCAGGGGTGCGCTTCACCTCCGCCCTAAGGGACGGAGCACTGCGCAAGATCAGAGGTAGACGGGACCCGGCGGCGGACCGCGTGAACGGCGACGGCCCCCGCCGCTCCGGGAAGGGAGCGGCGGGGGCCGTCGTGGCCGGTCCGGTGGGCCGGCGCGGGGGTCAGCGGCCCGCGCGGTTGACGGCCGAGATGACCGCCTTCAGCGAGGCCCGGGTGGTGTTGGCGTCGATGCCGATGCCCCACAGCACGCGGCCGTCGATCGCGCACTCGATGTACGAGGCGGCCTGCGCGGACGCGCCCTCGCTCATGGTGTGCTCGGTGTAGTCCAGCAGGCGGGCGTCCACGCCGATGCTCGCCAGCGCGTCGAAGAAGGCCGAGATCGGACCGTTGCCGGTGCCGCTCAGCACGGTCTCGGCGCCGTCCACGACCGCCTCGACGGTCAGCGTGTCGGTGCCGTCCTTGTCGGTGGCCGTCGAGCCCGAGCGCAGCTGGATGCGGCCCCACGGGTTTTCCGGGTTGGGCAGGTACTCGTCCTGGAAGACGTCCCAGATCGCCTTCGGCGTGACCTCGCCGCCCTCGGTGTCGGTCTTGGCCTGGATGATCCGGGAGAACTCGATCTGCATGCGGCGCGGCAGGTCCAGCTTGTGGTCGTTCTTCAGGACGTACGCGATGCCGCCCTTGCCGGACTGCGAGTTGACCCGGATGACCGCCTCGTAGGAGCGGCCGACGTCCTTGGGGTCGATGGGCAGGTACGGCACCGCCCACTCGATGTCGTCGACGGTCTTGCCGGCGGCGGCCGCGTCCGCCTCCATGGCGTCGAAGCCCTTCTTGATCGCGTCCTGGTGCGATCCGGAGAAGGCCGTGTAGACCAGGTCGCCCGCGTAGGGGTGGCGCGGGTGGACCTCCATCTGGTTGCAGTACTCGGAGGTCCGGCGGATCTCGTCGATCTGCGAGAAGTCGATCTGCGGGTCCACGCCCTGCGAGAACAGGTTCATGCCCAGGGTGATCAGGTCGACGTTGCCGGTGCGCTCCCCCTGCCCGAACAGGCAGCCCTCGATCCGGTCGGCGCCGGCCATCAGGGCCAGCTCGGCGGCGGCGACGGCGGTGCCGCGGTCGTTGTGCGGGTGCACGGAGATGCAGACGTGCTCGCGACGGGTCAGGTTGCGGGCCATCCACTCGAAGCGGTCCGCGTGCGTGGACGGGGTGGAGCGCTCGACGGTGGCCGGCAGGTTCAGGATGATCTCGCGGCCGGGGCCGGGCTGCCAGACGTCACAGACCGCCTCGCAGACCTCCAGGGCGAAGTCCAGCTCGGTGTCGGTGAAGATCTCGGGGCTGTACTGGTAGCCGAAGACCGTGTCGTCGCCCAGGATCTTCTCGGCGTACTCCATGACCAGGCGGGTGCCGTCGACGGCGATCTGCTTGATCTGCTCCTTGGAGCCGCGGAAGACGACCCGGCGGAAGGTCGGGGCGGTCGCGTTGTACATGTGCACGGTGGCGCGCTTGGCGCCGCGCAGCGACTCGACGGTCCGCTCGATCAGGTCCTCGCGGGCCTGGGTCAGCACGCTGATGGTGACGTCGTCCGGGATCGCGCCCTCTTCGATGATGGCGCGCACGAAGGCGAAGTCGGTCTCGCCGGAGGACGGGAAGCCGACCTCGATCTCCTTGTAGCCCATGCGTACCAGCAGGTCGAACATCTCGCGCTTGCGGGCGGGGGTCATCGGGTCGATCAGCGACTGGTTGCCGTCGCGCAGGTCGGTGGACAGCCAGCGGGGAGCCTTGGTGATGCGGGCGTTCGGCCAGGTCCGGTCGGGGATGTCCACCTGCTCGTACGCGCCGTACTTGTGGATCGGCATCCCGGAGGACTTCTGGGTGTGGGTCGCGTTGGTGATGGGCGTGGGGCGACCGGCGTAGCTGTGCTGCTGGCTCATGGCGTAGGGCTCCTCGCGTGTCCGCGTGTAGTTCGCTGGAACGGCCGACAGGTCGTGCCTCAAGGTGCTGAGGACGGCGCAACACCGAACTCCGCGGGGAGGGGGTCGGCCTACGACTACAGGCCCTCGCCGCGGCAGCTAAGAAGAAGCAGCCCGAAACGCATGATGATCCGCAGCCTAACGGAGACCGCGACGGGGGCGCGTTGCCGTTTCAGTATGCAAGACCCCATGGTCCGATTTGCACCCCTTTGTGACGCCTGACTCCACTCCGGGCGAGAAGTCCGTTCAATCCGTCAACGGGACGCGATCGCTTTCAGACAACCGAATGAATCATGGTCACGGGTAGTGACACCGGCATGACCCACTGCCACATTGCCGGGCATGGATGCCAACCGTCACCCCGTCTTCTGCACGATCGTGCCGCCGCACCTGCTCGACCGGATCGTGCTGTCCGAGAACGTCCGGCGCGCCGACATCGCGCAGCGCACCCTCGAACACGACTCCCTGCAGCGCGCCCGGCGCCGGATCACCACCGCGCGCGGGGTCGTCCCCACGCTGGCCGCCGCGGCCCCCGACCGGCCGGAGCGCACGATCTACGACGCCCAGCACCGGACCCGGCTGCCCGGGACCAAGGTGCGCGCCGAGGGGTCCGAGCCCGGGCAGGACGCGACCGTGAACCGCGCGTACGCGGGGCTGGGCGCCACCTTCGAGCTGTTCCTGCAGGCGTTCGGGCGGCACTCCATCGATGACGCGGGGCTGCCCCTGGACGCCACCGTCCACTACGGGCAGGAGTACAACAACGCGTTCTGGGACGGCCGGCAGATGGTCTTCGGCGACGGGGACGGCGACCTGTTCCTCGACTTCACCGTTTCGGTCGACATCATCGGGCACGAGCTCGCGCACGGGGTCACCCAGTACACGGCCAATCTGGAGTACTACAAGCAGGCCGGCGCGCTGAACGAGTCGATGTCGGACGTGTTCGGCTCACTGATCAAGCAGTACACCCTGGACCAGTCGGCGGACCAGGCGGACTGGCTGATCGGCGCCGGGCTGCTCGGGCCGGACGTCAGCGGCGTCGCGCTGCGTTCGATGAAGGCGCCGGGCACCGCGTACGACGACGACGAGCTGGGCAAGGACCCGCAGCCGGCCACCATGGACGACTACGTGCAGACCAGCCGGGACAACGGCGGGGTGCACATCAACTCGGGCATCCCCAACCACGCCTTCTACCTGCTGGCGACCGCGCTCGGCGGCAAGGCCTGGGAGCGGGCCGGCCGGATCTGGTACGACACGCTGACCGGCGGCGAGCTGGCGGTCGACGCGAAGTTCACCGACTTCGCGTCGCTGACGGTGGCGGCGGCGGGGGCCCGGTTCGGGGACGGCGGCGAGGAGCACGAGGCGGTGCTCAAGGCGTGGTCCCAAGTGGGTGTGGAGACCGACCGGACACGGTAGACAGGATCCATGCGGATCGAGGTGCACCGGACAGGCGGTTTCGCGGGGATCGAGCGGCGGGCCGAGGTGGACACGGAGGGGCGGCCGGACGCGGACGTGTGGCAGGCGCTCGCCGAGCGTGCGCTCGCCCCGCTGCATCCGGCGGCCCCGGTGCCGTCCACCGGGCACCGGGGCGTGCCTGACGGGTTCAGCTACGTCATCACGGTCGACGGCCGTACGGTCCGGTGCGCCGACCCGCACCTGACGGACGCGCAGCGCGAGCTGATCACCCGGGTGCTGAAGGAAGGCGCCTGAGCGGACCCCGGGCCGGTCATTCGGCGGCCGGCTCCGCGATCATGGCTGTGCCGACGCGGCGGAACCCGGCGCGGCCGTAGATCCGCGCCACGTCCTCGTCGCCCGCTGACAGGAAGACCAGGCCCGCGCCGCGCTCCCGGGCGTCGGTGACCAGGGCCGCGGTCACGGCCAGCGCGAGGCCCTGGCGCCGTGCGGCGGGCAGCGTGCCGACGCCCACGATCTCGGCCACCCCGTCGACCGGGTTGTACATGCCGGAGCAGAGCACGATCCCGTCCCGTACGGCCGCCGCCATGGCGGACCGGCCCGAGCTGATCTTGGTGGAAACCATCGCGGCCCGGCCGGCCGTCGACGGGTCCGCCAGTGCCGTCGCGAGCTCGGCCGGGCCGGCCTCGCCCAGCGCCGTGCCGGGGGCGGCGAAGGCCAGCGCCGGCACCGTCACGGCCGCCCGCAGCAGCGGGTCGGTGGCGTCCAGCAGCCGTACTTCCGGGTGCGGGGGCAGGGCCTCGGCGCCC
Source organism: Streptomyces sp. NPDC048603 (assembly GCF_043199475.1). NCBI lineage: Bacteria > Bacillati > Actinomycetota > Actinomycetes > Kitasatosporales > Streptomycetaceae > Streptomyces > Streptomyces sp. NPDC048603. The sequence goes on from NZ_JBICVY010000011.1 coordinate 175,964, forward strand.
GGGTCGAGCACCATCAGCGGGTGCGCGTGCACGTGCAGTCCGGCGGCCCGCGCCGCCGCCTCCAGCGAGGGGGTGGTCTCCGCCACCCACTCGAACGCCTCCGGCACGTCCAGCTCCCGCTGGCGTTCCCGCGCCCGCAGGACGTCGTCCGCGGTCACGGTGTCGCCGCCGAGGGCGGGCCGGGCGTAGTACGGCCAGCCGCTCCCCTCCTGCACGAACAGCGTCAGCGGGCCGAGGTCCTCGGTGCGGGCGCCGCCCGTGCGGGGAACGGTGTCGTAGTAGCGCTCAAGATCATTGAGAATCGTCACCGGGTCATCCAAGCAAGCGGGCCCCGCCACGGCACGTCCTTTTGGCGCCGCGTTTGCCGAAACGGCAAGGATGTTTGGCCTGGTCCGGAGGGCGGGCGGAGCATCGGATGCGTACCCGCCCAGCGAACCGGAGGCAGCCGATGGCCGGACACCCGCACACCCAGCCGCACACCCACGAGCACGGCACGCACGGGGCGCACGCCTCGGAGGAGGAGTTCTGGGACTCCCGCTACCGCGAGAGCGACCGGATCTGGAGCGGCAATCCCAATTCCGTTCTGGTCCGGGAGGCCGAGGGGCTGTCCCCCGGCCGGGCCCTGGACCTCGGCTGCGGCGAGGGCGGCGACGCCGTGTGGCTGGCCCGGCAGGGCTGGCGGGTCACCGGCACCGACATCTCGGCGGTGGCCCTGGAGCGCGCGGCCGAGCACGCGGCCGGCGCGGCGGTGGCCGACCGGATCGTCTTTGAACGCCACGACCTCGGGGAGTCCTTCCCCGGGGGCGAGTTCGACCTGGTGTCCGCCTGCTTCCTGCACAGTCCGGGCGACATGCCCCGCGAGCGGATCCTGCGGACCGCCGCGGCAGCCGTCGCCCCGGGCGGCGTCCTGCTGGTGGCCGGTCACGGCGGCGCGGCGCCCGGGACCGAGAACCCGCACCCTGACCTGCACTTCCCCACCCCCCAGGAGGTGCTGGCGGATCTGGAGCTGCCGGACGGGGGCTGGGAGGTGCTGGTCTGCGCGGAGCACGAGCGGGTGGGCGCCGAGGCCGACCGGCCGGGGCACGGCTACGACAACACGCTCAAGGTCCGCCGCCTGGCCTGACCGGGGCCGGCCGGGCCCGGGGAAGATCAGCCGGGCCCAGCTGGAGTCAGCGGGGCCCGGCTGAGGTCAGCAGGGCCCGGCAGAGGTCAGCAGGGCCCGGCGGAGGTCAGAAGCCGAGCTTGCGCAGCTGCTTGGGGTCGCGCTGCCAGTCCTTGGCGACCTTCACGTGGAGGTCCAGGAAGACCGGCGTGCCGAGCAGCGCCTCGATGTGCTTGCGCGACTTCATGCCGACCTCCTTCAGGCGCGAGCCCTTGGGGCCGATGATGATGCCCTTCTGGCTGGGCCGCTCGATGTAGACGTTCGCGTGGATGTCCAGCAGCGGGCGGTCCTTCGGCCGGTTCTCGCGCGGCAGCATCTCCTCGACCACCACCGCGATGGAGTGCGGCAGCTCGTCCCGTACGCCCTCCAGCGCGGCCTCCCGGATCAGCTCCGCGACCATCACCATCTCGGGCTCGTCGGTGAGGTCGCCCTCCGGGTAGAGCGGCGGGCTCTCCGGCAGCATGGGGGCGATCAGGTCCGCGAGCAGCTGCACCTGCTTGTCGCCGACGGCCGAGACGGGCACGATCTCGGCCCACTCGATGCCGAGCTCGGCGCCCAGCTTCTGGATGGCGATCAGCTGTTCGGCCAGCGCCTTGGAGTCGACCAGGTCGGTCTTGGTCACGATGGCGATCTTGGGGGTCTTCTTGATCCCCGCGAGCTCCTTCGCGATGAACTTGTCGCCCGGGCCGAGCTTCTGGTCGGCGGGCAGGCAGAAGCCGATGACGTCGACCTCGGCCCAGGTGGTCCGCACGACGTCGTTGAGCCGCTCGCCCAGCAGCGTGCGCGGCTTGTGCAGGCCGGGCGTGTCGACGAGGACGAGCTGGGCGTCGGGGCGGTGCACGATGCCGCGGACGGTGTGCCGGGTGGTCTGCGGCCGGTTGGAGGTGATCGCTACCTTCGTGCCCACCAGTGCGTTGGTCAGGGTCGACTTGCCCGCGTTGGGGCGGCCGACGAAGCAGGCGAAACCCGCACGGTGCGGGGCGGTGGGCTCGGGGGAACGATCGCTCATACGGGCCATTCTCCCCGATGCCGCCGCCCGCGCCGACCAGACGGCGGCCACCCGGCCCGCCAGGCCGGTGCCCGGGCCGAGAGCAGGGCCGAGCGCGGGCCCGAGAGCGAGCAGCAGGAGCAGCCCGGCGAGGCCGGACACCAGGTGGGGGTGGACGGCGTGGGCGGCGGTCGCCGTCCCCTCCGTGCCTGCGGCTTCGGCCCGGACCGTCACCTCGGTCCGGTCCAGGGCCGGCGGGCCGGTCCACGGTTCGCTCATCCGGACCCGCTGCCCGGGCAGCAGTTCGGTGGACGGGCCGCCGGCCGGGCGTCGCAGCAGCGGCCGGCCCAGGAGGCCGCTGGCGGTGACCGTGATCCGCGGGCGGAGGGTGACGTTGCCGAGGTTGTGGAGGGTGTACGTGATCTCCGCCCGGCCGGCCCGGTCCCGTACGGCGAGGTCCTCCACGGCCAGGGCGGGTGCGGTGGGCCCGGTGACCCGGAGGTACACGCGGGCGGCGACGGCCTGCAGCACGCCGATGCCCTGCGCCGTGCCGCGCGCGGTCTCCTCCCGGGCCACGACCGCACCGGGGTGGTCGCCGGGTTCGGCCCGGTCGGGGACCTCCACGGTGAAGGGGACGTCGAGGGTGCTGCGGGGCGGCAGTGTGACCCGGTCCCGGCCGAGCCGGGTCCAGGCCCCGGTGGCCCGGCGCGGCTCCTCCGGGCCGCGTACGGCGAAGCCCCCGTCGCGCGCGGTGTTGTGGGCGTCGGCGGCGTAGAGGTGGAGGGTCAGCGGCCGGTCGGTCCGGTTGGTGAGGGTGACGGTGTCGGTGACGGTCCCGCCGGGGGCGGTCGCGAGGTAGAAGTAGGAGCGCAGTCCGGCCCGGCCGGCGGCGGGCAGTACGGCCCACTGGCCGTTGTCCGCGGCGAGTGCCCGACCGGCGGGGCCGAGGAGCAGGGCGGCCAGCGCTGCCAGCACCGCGAGCCCTGCCCGGGCGGCCCTGTGGACGGCTGCCGCCCGGCGCGTCCGCCGCGGCGGACGCCCTCGGGCCGACCGCCGGGCCGGCCACCGGCTCGGCTGCCGCCTCGGCCACGGGCTCGGCCGCCCGGTCGGCCGCCGGGTCACGACAGGGTCAGGGTCAGGGTGGCCGTGTACGCGCCGGGCGCCGCGTACGGCGGCACCTGGAGGGTGACCCCGGCGTCCACCGTGAAGGTGCCGCCGACCGCCTCGGCGTCGGGGGCGGAGGCGAGGACGGCCCCGTCCGGTCCGACCGTGCCGGGGCTGCCCGGGGCACAGCTGACGGTGCTGCCGGGAGCGGTGGCGCAGGACGGGGTCCAGCTGAGGGAGGCGCCGGGGATGCGGTGCCCGCCGGGTCCGGAGAAGTCGGTGACCTTGCCGACCAGGGACCAGCCAGCCGGGCCGCCGCGGGCGTCCTTGACGGTGACGGTGCCGATCTTCCCGGCCGCGCCGCCGCCCTCGCCGTACGGGACGGCACCCAGCGCGATGTCCTCGCCCGACTGGGTCATCGACAGGGCGCCCGGTTCGACGGTGGCGGTGATCCGCCGGTTCGCCGACGGCACCGGAACGGGTTCGAGGACGGAGTAGGCGGCCGGCCCCGAGCCCTTGGCCGCCGTCCAGGCGGGGCCCTCGTACGCGACCACGGCGGTGGTCGCCTTGTCCTTCACCGCCAGCTCGACGGCGAGGAAGCCGCGGTCGTCGGCGGTGGCGGTGGCCCGGTCGGCGGTCCGTGCGGTGCCGGCCCGGCCGGCGACGGTGACGGCGGCGCCGGGGGTGAAGCCGCCCGCGGTCGCCTTCACCCGGTCGCCCGGTCCGCCGCGGGGCGCGTCGAGGGCGACGTACCGCAGGTTGGCGGTGGGTGCCGGGGCCGCGGTCAGGCGGGCGGGGACGGGGACGGGGCCGGCGGGGGTGCAGGTGGTGTCGCCGAGGGAGTAGCCGGCCGGTGTGAGGGTGGTCTCGCCGGGCACGGTGACGGTGAAGGTGCCGGTCATCAGGAAGGTGCCGAGTGTCCCGCCGGGCTGGACCGGGTCGTTGCGCCGGATGCCGGTGACCGTGACCCGGCCGGTCTGCGCGCCGCCCAGGTCGAGCGTTCCGGCGGGGGTGAGCACGTCGGCGGGCAGGCCGGTGGGCAGCGGGTTCACGGCCGGGGTGCGGGTGACCCGGTAGGTGACGGTGACGGTGTCGCCGACCCGCGGCGCGGGGTTGTCCACGGCGACCACGGCGGTGGTGGGGCCGTCGGCGGGCGGCTGTCCGGCCTCCTGCGGAGGCAGGCACTGGGTGGGGAACGCGACCTGGCCGGGCGGCGGTCCGGCGGGGCCGTCGGCCGCGGCCGCACCCATGGCCCCGCTCGCGGCGGCGAGGACGGCCATCCCCGTGGCCGCTCCCGCCCAGGTCCGTCTGCGCATTGCCCCACCCCCCGGTCCCGCCCGTGCGCCTGTGGGCGCCATTCACGGGCGGGCGGCCGCAGAAGTCAATGCGCGGCTCCCCCATCAACTGATGGCCCATCAGCTGATGGGATGTTGGGGGCCGCCGCGGCGCGGAAGGTGCGCCGGTAGGCGGTCGGGCTCACCCCGAGCACCGCCTGCAGGTGCTTGCGGAGCGACTGGGCGGTGCCGAAGCCGGTCTCCCGGGCCACCTGGTCCATCGACAGCCCGGTCGTCTCCAGCAGGTGCCGGGCCCGGTCGACGCGCTGATGAACGATCCACTGCCCGGGACTGACCCCGGCCTCCTCGCGGAACCGGCGGGTGAAGGTCCGTACGGACATCGACTCCTGGCGGGCCATGTCCACCAGCCGCAGCGGTTCGTGCAGCCGGTCCAGGGCCCAGGCGCGGGCCGCGGTGGTGCCGGCCACCTCCGGCCGGGGCACCGGCCGCTCGATGAACTGCGCCTGGCCGCCGTCCCGGTGGGGCGGTACGACGGTCCGCCGGGCCACCTCGTTGGCGACGGCGGCGCCGTGGTCCCGGCGCACGATGTGCAGGCAGAGGTCGATGCCGGCGGCCACCCCGGCGGAGGTGAGTACGTCGCCGTCGTCGGTGTAGAGCACGCCGGGGTCCACCCGGACCCCGGGGAAGAGCCGCTGGAAGTGCTCGGCCGAGGCCCAGTGGGTGGTGGCGCGGCGGCCGTCGAGGAAGCCGGCGGCGGCCAGGACGTAGCCGCCCGTGCAGATGGACACGAGCCGGGTGCCGGGGCGGACGTGCGCCAGCGCGGCGGCCAGTTCGGGGGTGAGCCGGCCCTCGCTGTGGACCGGCCCGAGCTCGTACGAGGCGGGCACCACCACGGTGTCGGCGGTGGCCAGCAGCTCCGGGCCGTGCTCGACGGCGACGGCGAAGTCGGCGTCGGTCTGCACCGGGCCCGGAGCCAGTCCGCAGGTGAGGATCTCGTAGAGGGGCCGACCGGCGGCGTCCTTGGCCCGCCCGAAGATCCGGTGCGGGATCCCCAGCTCGAAGGGCAGCAGTCCGGCCAGCGCGAAGACCACCACCCGGTGCGGTTGCGGCTGCCCGGCGGGGCCGAGCCGCATACCGACCTGCCCGGCGGGCGTCGGATTGCCGGTGTGGCCCGACTCCGCCGACGCGGGGCCGGCCGACTCCTGCGCCGGGGCGTCAGCCCTTCTTCCGGGCCTCGGCGCGGCAGCGCCGGTCGTTTTCGGCATGGCCCGATCGTACCGAACGCTGGCATTCAGGCCACTGGAGCGGTGAGTCGGCCGCCCCGAAGCTGGGGCACGTGACTCAGACAGCCCCGACATCCGCTCCCCCCTCCGCGCCGGCAGGCAGATGGCACCGTGCCTGGTCCGTCGCCGCCGTGGCCTTCGTGACGATCATCGGCGCGGCGGGTTTCGCCTCGCTCCCCGGTCTGCTGATCGAGCCGCTGCACACGGAATTCGACTGGTCGCGGGGCACCATCGGCTTCGCCATCTCGGTGAATCTGGCGCTGTACGGGCTGACCGCGCCGTTCGCCGCCGCCCTGATGGACCGCTTCGGCATCCGCCGGGTGGTGGCCTGCGCGCTGATCGTGATCGCGGCCGGTTCGCTGGCCACGGTGTGGATGACGGCGGCCTGGCAGCTGGTGCTGTTCTGGGGCGTGCTCGTGGGGCTGGGCAGCGGCTCGATGGCGCTGGCGTTCGCGGCGACCGTCACCAACCGCTGGTTCACCGCCCGGCGCGGACTGGTCACCGGCATCCTGACCGCGGCCGGCGCCTCCGGCCAGCTGGTGTTCCTGCCGCTGCTGTCCTGGCTGGTGACCGAGCACGGCTGGCGGCCCGCCGCGGTGACGGTGGCGCTGACCGCGCTCGCCGTGGTGCCCTTCGTCTGGCTGCTGCTGCGCGACCACCCGGCGGACCTGGGGCTGGCACCGTACGGCGGGGAGTACGCGGCGAGGCCCGATCCGGTGCCGGGGGCGGCGCGGCGGGCGGTGACGGTGCTCCTCAAGGCGGCCCGGACCGGACCGTTCTGGTTGCTGGCGGGCACCTTCGCGATCTGCGGGGCCTCCACGAACGGCCTGGTCAAGACCCACTTCGTGCCCGCCGCCCACGACCACGGGATGCCGGTGACGGCGGCCGCCGGGCTGCTCGCGGTGATCGGGGTCTTCGACGTGGTCGGCACGGTGGCCTCCGGCTGGTTCACCGACCGGTTCGACGCGCGCCGTCTGCTGGCGGTGTACTACGCGCTGCGCGGGATCTCGCTGCTCTTCCTGCCGATGCTGCTGGCGCCGGCCGTGCACCCGCCGATGGTCTTCTTCATCGTCTTCTACGGCCTGGACTGGGTGGCCACCGTGCCGCCGACGATCGCGCTGTGCCGCGAGCAGTACGGGGAGGACAGCGCGATCGTGTTCGGCTGGGTACTGGCCTCGCACCAGGTGGGCGCGGCCCTGGTGGCCTTCCTGGGCGGGGTGGCCCGGGACGTGTTCGGCTCGTACGACGTGGTCTGGTACGCGTCGGGCGCGCTGTGCGCGATGGCTGCGCTGATGGCGATGGTCATCCGGCGCCGGCCTGCGGCTGCGCCGGGCTCGGCGATGTAGCTCTTGGCTCCGGCCACGCCGGGAGCGGGCCCCGGCCCGTGTCCGGGCAGGGCTCCGGCCCGCGTGGGAGCGGGGCTCCGGCCCGACCGGGGATCACGGGTGGGTCGGCGCGGTGAGCGGGCTCCGGCGGGGCGGGGTGCGGATGCCGGGCGGGGTGTCCCGGTGTGCCCACCTCCCCCAGACTCCGTCCGGGGGGACCCCCACCCCCAAGCTCTCGGCTTCGCTCGAGCAGGGGGCACCCCCATCGCCCTGCGGGACGCCTGCCCACACCGGGTGGGACGCCTGCCCACACCGGGCGGGCCGGGACGGTCGGTCACGCCGGGGCGGTCAGCCCGCCTTCGTCGTGGACTTCAGGGTGCCGTCGGGGGCGGCGAGGAGGACCGGGGTGTCCGGGCCGCCCAGGTCGCGGACGGCGGCGCGGTCGGCGTCCGCGGGGGCGTCGGCGGCGCTGACCACGGCCGCGGCCTCCAGCGACTGCGCACCACTGGCCACGGCCATGGCGACGGCCGTCTGGAGGGCGCTGAGCTTGAGCGAGTCGAGGTCCACGGTGCCCGCCACGTAGGTGCGGCCCGTCTCGTCCCGGACCGCCGCGCCCTCGGGCACCCCGTTGCGGGCGCGGGCGCTGCGCGCCAGCGTGATGATCTTGCTGTCCTCGGGGTCGAGCGCTGTGGTGTCGGTCATGGTCGAAAGCATAAGGAGCGCCGCGGCGGGGCCGCGCAACGACCTCCCCCAGACTCCGTCGGGGGGAGTCCGGCTCCGCCGTTCACTGCGACTGCTCGACCCGCCCCGTCAGCTTCTCCGCGACCAGGCCGGTGAACTGCCGGAATTCCTTCGCGTCCGGCGGTACGTCGACGGACTCCCTGCGGGACGTGGCGATCAGACCGCCCCGGCGGACGAGCACCACGTGCGTGTACATCGAGATGTCGTCGAGGACGGTCTCCGCGGAGAATCCGTAGCTGCCGTCACCCGCAGAGGCCGCCGTGAGCGGGCGGGCGTGCACCGGCAACGCCGGTTCCGCGCCGCCGTCTGCCTCCCCGGTGACGGAGAACGCGGCGCAGGCGCCCACGGCGCTCTCGACGTCCTTCAGGAACCCGGCCGCGTCCGCCTCGCCGAGTTCGAACACGGTCGTCTCGTAGGACGTCCCGCCGGCGTTCTCCATCCTCGCTCCCGCAAAACCCCGCTCGGCCCGCGCGGGCCGGCCCGCGTCCACCAGGTCCACCAGCACCTGGCAGTCCGGCCTGTCGGCCGAGTCGGAGGCGCTCTGCACCGGTGAAGTGCTCGGGCTCCAGCCTTCGGGCAGGTCCGCCTCGGCGAGGACCGCCTTCGCGGGGGTCAGCGGCGCCGCCGAGGCGTTCCCGGAGCCGCCGCCGTCGCACGAGGTGAGGAGTATCGACGTCATCAGGGCGGCTGTCGCCACACGGGCGGTACGGACGGACACGGGTACTCCGGGGATGTCGCGTGGCGTGCGGGGTCGCGACAGCATAGGCGCCCCGGCGGGGTGGCGAAACGTCCCCGCCGAGGCTTTCCGCCCGGCGCCCTACGGCCGGTCCAGCCGCAGCCGTTCCGCGCGCGGCAGGCCGGCGACCACCAGGTCGTAGGAGTCCTCGATCAGCTCGCGGACCATCCGGTCCGGCAGGCTGCCGTCCACGGTCACCGTGTTCCAGTGCCGCTTGTTGAGGTGCCAGCCGGGTGCGACGGCCTCGTGCTCGGCGCGCAGCCGGACCGCCTCCTCCGGATCGCACTTCAGGCTGACCTTCAGCGGCTCCCCATCCAGCTGGGACAGCGCGAACATCTTGCCGAGGACCTTGAAGACCGAGGTCTCGGGGTTGAAGGGGAACTCCTCCGCCGCCGCGTTGAGTCCGAGGCAGAAGGCGCGCAGCTCCGCCGGTGTCATCCCGCCGTCTCCTCCTCGTCGGCCGGCGCCGGGACCGGCTCCGTCAGCACCGTGACGATCTTGTTCCGGCGGCCCGCCGGGGACTCCGCGGTCAGCCGCAGGGAGCGGCCGTCGGGCAGCTCCACCAGCGCCGTCGCACCGGCGATAGGCACCCGGCCCAGTGCCTTCGCCAGCAGGCCGCCGACGGTCTCCACGTCCTCGTCGTCGAAGGCCTCGATGCCGAAGAGCTCGCCGAGGTCGGTGATGTCCAGCCGCGCCGTCACCCGGTAGCGGTCCCCGCCCAGCTCCTCCACGGGCGGGAGCTCGCGGTCGTACTCGTCGGTGATCTCCCCGACGATCTCCTCGAGGATGTCCTCGATGGTGACGATGCCCGCGGTGCCGCCGTACTCGTCGATGACGACGGCGACGTGGTTGCGGATCTGCTGCATCTCCCGCAGCAGGTCACCGGCGTTCTTGGTGTCGGGCACGAACGTCGCCGGGCGCATCGCCGTGGACACCGGGTCGGACTCGGCGTCCCGGTTGATGTGGGTCTTCCGGACGAGGTCCTTCAGGTACACGATCCCGACGATGTCGTCCTCGTTCTCGCCGGTGACCGGGATCCGCGAGAAGCCCGACCGCAGGGCGAGGGTGGTCGCCTGCCGGATCGTCTTGAAGCGCTCGATGACGACCAGGTCGGTGCGCGGCACCATCACCTCGCGGACCAGGGTGTCGCCGAGTTCGAAGACCTGGTGCACCATGCGGCGCTCCTCGTCCTCGATCAGCGACTCCTTCTCCGCCAGGTCCACCATCGCGCGCAGCTCGGCCTCCGAAGCGAAGGGTCCCTTCCGGAAGCCCTTGCCGGGGGTGAGCGCGTTGCCGAGGAGGATCAGCAGCTGCGGGACCGGCCCCATGATTCGGGCCAGCGGGACCAGGACGTAGGCGGCCGCGGTCGCGGTGTTCAGCGGGTGCTGGCGGCCGATGGTCCGGGGCGAGACGCCCACCGCCACGTACGACACCAGCACCATCACTGCGATCGCGACGAGCAGCGCCGTCCAGTTCTCGCCGAAGTGGTCCAGGCAGACGTAGGTGACGAGCACACCGGCCGCCATCTCGCAGGTGACCCGGACCAGCAGCGCCACGTTGACGTACCGGGTGGGGTCGGCGGCGACCTGTGCCAGCTTGGCGCTGCCGCGCCGGCCCTCCCGTACGGCCTGTTCGGCGCGGAAGCTGGAGACGCGGGCGATGCCCGCCTCGGCGCAGGCCGCCAGCCAGGCGACCATGACCAGCAGGACCGCCCCCGTGATCAGCTGGCCGGGAGTCACGAGACGGTCGGAGCCGGCGAGGGGCCGGTCAGGCCGTGCTCGGCCCGCCAGCCGTCCACGATGGCCGCCTGGAGGCCGAACATCTCGGCCTTCTCGTCGGGCTCCTCGTGGTCGTAGCCCAGCAGGTGCAGCACCCCGTGGACGGTGAGCAGCTGGAGCTCCTCGTCCATGGAGTGCCGCGTCGGGGCGTCCTCGCCCTGCTTCTTGGCGACCTCGGGGCAGAGCACGATGTCGCCGAGGAGCCCCTGCGGGGGCTCCTCGTCGTCCTTGGCCGGCGGCCGGAGCTCGTCCATCGGGAAGGACATGACGTCCGTCGGTCCGGGCAGGTCCATCCACTGGATGTGGAGCTGCTCCATCGCGTCCGCGTCAATGACGATCACGGAGAGCTCGGAGAGCGGGTGGATCCGCATCCGGGTGAGCGCGTAGCGGGCGATGTCGAGGATCGCCTGCTCGTCGACCTCGGTTCCGGACTCGTTGTTGACGTCGATCGACATGTGCTGTTCGGCTACTTCCCGTTTCGGATGTCGTACTGCTCGTACGCGTCGACGATACGGCCGACGAGCTTGTGCCGGACGACATCCTGGGAGGTGAGCAGCGAGAAGTGCACGTCCGGTACGCCCTCCAGGATGTCCCGGACCTGGCGGAGGCCGGACTTGGTGCCTCCGGGAAGGTCGACCTGGGTGATGTCACCCGTGACGACGATCTTGGAGTCGAAGCCGAGCCGGGTGAGGAACATCTTCATCTGCTCGGGGTTCGTGTTCTGCGCCTCGTCGAGGATGATGAACGCGTCGTTGAGCGTCCTGCCCCGCATGTAGGCGAGCGGGGCGACCTCGATGGTGCCCGCCGCCATGAGACGCGGAATGGAATCCGGGTCGAGCATGTCGTGCAGCGCGTCGTACAGCGGGCGCAGGTACGGGTCGATCTTCTCGTAGAGCGTGCCGGGCAGGAAGCCGAGCCGCTCGCCCGCCTCGACGGCGGGCCGGGTCAGGATGATCCGGCTGATCTGCTTGGACTGCAGGGCCTGGACCGCCTTGGCCATGGCGAGGTAGGTCTTGCCGGTACCGGCGGGGCCGATGCCGAAGACGATCGTGTGCTTGTCGATCGCGTCGACGTACCGCTTCTGGTTGAGGGTCTTGGGGCGGATGGTGCGGCCGCGGTTGGAGAGGATGTTCTGGGTGAGCACCTCTGCGGGCGTCTCCTGCGGGCCGCCGCCGTTCTCGCCGGCCTGGAGCATCGCGATCGACCGTTCCACTGCGTCCTCCGTCATCGGCTGCCCGGTGCGGAGCACCAGCATCATCTGGTCGAACACGCGCTGGATCAGAGCGACGTCCTTGGCGTCGCCGACCGCGCTGATCTCGTTTCCCCGGACGTGGATGTCCGCCTGCGGAAAGGCGTTCTCGATCACGCGCAGGAGCGAGTCTCCCGAGCCGAGCACCGTGACCATCGGGTGCTTGGCCGGAACGCTGAATTCGGCGCGTGCCTGCCCCGGCAGGAGCGGGGTCCGGTCTGTGGGTGTCTGCGTCATGGGCCGGCCCTGTGGCCTGCACATACCTCCCGTTGCGGGGTCTCGCCAGTCGACGACCTCTGGAGTACCAAGGGTACGACGCGCCCGGGCGTTGCCCGAGAGGTTTTCCCGGGCCCCCCGCCCGGCCCCCGCCCGGCCCGCCCCGGTCCCGGCCGCGTGCCCGCCCCGCTACGCCGAGTGCCGGAAGCCGATCGTGGGCACCGCCCGCCGGCGCACCGAAGCCCCTGCCGGGACCGCGGGTACGCCGTCGGCCCGCCCGGGCAGCTCCTCGCCGAGCAGGTCCTCGAGGAAGGCGTACCGGGCGGGGTGCTCCGGCGAGGACCGCCACCAGTGGGCGACCTCCTCCCAGCCCGGGGCGGACAGCGAGCCGCCGAACTCCTGCACCGAGAGGGCGGCGGTCAGGCCGGCGAAGGCCAGCCGGTCGGCGAGCGGCCAGCCGGCCAGGGTCCCGGTGACGAAGCCGGCCACGTACACGTCCCCGGCGCCCGTCGGGTCGAGGGCGTCGACGGTGATGCCCGGCATCTCCGCCGTCTCCCCGGTACGGCCGTCCACCGCGTACGAGCCCTCCGCGCCCAGCGTGACCACGGCGATCGGCACCCGCTCGGCCAGCGCCCGGGCGGCCGCGCGCGGACAGCCGGTCCGGGTGTAGCGCATGGCCTCCCCGGCGTTCGGCAGGAACGCCTCGCAGTGCTCCAGGTCCACCAGGGCGTCCAGGTCCCAGACGCCGCTCTCGTCCCAGCCGACATCGGCGAAGACCCGGGCCCCGCCGCGGGCGGCCTCGGCGATCCACCCCTCGCGGCGGCCGGGGACCAGCGAGGCCACCGCGGCGCGGGCACGGGGCGGGCCGTCGGGGACGGCGCCGGGGCCGTCCGGCGGAGGGGCCTCGTGCCCGTGGGAGACCATCGTGCGCTCGCCCTCGTAGGCCATGGAGACGGTGACGGGGCTGTGCCAGCCGGGGACGGTCCGGGACATCGACAGGTCGATGCCCTCGCCCTGTTCGAGGGCGTCCCGGCAGTACTCGCCGTAGTGGTCGTCGCCGAACGCGGCTGCCAGCGAGGTGCGCAGACCGAGGCGGGCCAGGGCGGTGGCCATGTTGGCCACGCCGCCGGGGCTGGATCCCATGCCGCGCGCCCAGGACTCCGTACCGATCACCGGGGCGGAGTCCAGGCCGGTGAAGATGATGTCGAGGAAGACGGTGCCGGTGAGGAAGACGTCGCAGTCCGGGTCCTGTGGCGTGCGCAGCGCACCGAGTGGGTCCAGCGAGGCCGCGCGCGGGACTGCGTGTGAACCGTTCCTGCTCGTCCGACCCGTCACTTCGGCTCCCCCTTCTCGGTGGAAAGCTGTCAGCCATGCCCGCCCGGCGGCTGTGCAAACCCAGTGTGTCCCACGTCACTCGGGACATGCCCGCCCCGCCCGCCCCTGACGCGTCGGAAGCGCGGTCCGGCCTGCCCGCCGGCCGGCAGGGACCGCGGCCTGTCAGCCCCGTTTGGGGAAGGGGACGTGCATGAGGTCGGCGGCGACGGTGAGGTCCGCTTCGAAGCCGGCCCGGCGGGCCTGGCGCTCGAATTCGGAGGGGTCACCGTAGCGCTGCGAGAAATGGGTGAGCACCAGGTGCCGGACGCCTGCGTCGACGGCGATCCGGGCGGCCTGGCCGGCCGTCAGGTGGCCGTGCTCGACGGCCAGGTGCTCGTCCTCGTCCAGGAAGGTGGACTCGATCACCAGCACGTCGCAGTCCCGGGCGAGCTCGGCGGCGCCGGGGCACACCCGGGTGTCCATCACGAAGGCGAAGCTCTGGCCGCGCCGGTGCTCGCTGACCTGCTCCAGGGTGACGCCGTTCAGCTCGCCCTCGCGCTGGATGCGGCCGACGTCCGGGCCCGTGATCCCGTGCCGGGCGAGCAGTTCGGGCAGCATCCGCCGGCCGTCGGGCTCGGTGAGCCGGTAGCCGAAGGACTCCACCGGGTGGGACAGTCTGCGGGCCTCCAGCACGTAGGAGGGCCCGGTCGCGAGGACGCCGTCCCCGGTCACCGGTTCCTCGTCCAGCAGGACGGTCTCGCGGTACGCGGTGGCGTACCGCAGCCGGTCGAAGAACTTCTGGCCGGAGGCCGGGTAGTGCGCCGCGACCGGGTGCGGGACCCGGTCGAGGTTGATCCGCTGGATCACCCCGGCGAGGCCGAGGCTGTGGTCGCCGTGGAAGTGCGTGACGCAGATCCGGTTGATGTCGTGCGCGGCCACGCCGGCCCGGAGCATCTGACGCTGGGTGCCCTCGCCGGGGTCGAAGAGGATGCCCTCGCCGTCCCAGCGCAGCAGGTAGCCGTTGTGGTTGCGGTGACGCGTGGGCACCTGGCTGGCGGTGCCGAGGACGACGAATTCACGTGCGGACATGCCTGATTCCTACGCCGGTTCCGGTACTGCGGCCATTCTTTTACTGCGCCGGTCCGTTGCTGCGGCCGGTCTTCTACTGCGGCCGGTCCTCTGCTGCGGCCGGTCCTTCTCGGTGCGCGGCCCGCGCCGCGCACCGCCCGGTCCGTTCCTATCCGGGCGGCCAGTTGAAGCCGCGGCCGCCCAGCACGTGGGCGTGGGTGTGCCAGACCGTCTGGCCGGCGCCGGCGCCGGTGTTGAAGACGATCCGGTAGCCGTGCTCGTCGACCTTCTCCTGCGCGGCGACCTCTCCGGCCTCGCGCAGCACGTCCGCCATGGCCTGCGGGTCGCCGGCGGCGAGGTCCGCGGCGTCGCGGTAGTGGACCTTGGGGATCACCAGCACGTGCGTCGGCGCCTGGGGGTTTATGTCGCGGAAGGCGACGGTGGTGTCGGTCTCGCGGACGATCGTCGCGGGCACCTCACCCGTGACGATCTTGCAGAACAGGCAGTCCGCCTGCGGTTCCCCGGCCATGGCCGTCGCCTCCCGTGTTCCTGGTCCTGGTGCTGGGTCTGGTGCTGGTGCTTCTGCCGGGTCCCGTTCCGGGTCCGGCATCGCGGGTTCCGGTCCTGCCCCGGTCACCGCCGCGCGTGCGCGCCCGGCCGCGTGATCACCACGCCTCGCATCGTATCGGGCCGGATCACGCCCAGCGGCCGGTACGGGCCAGCAGCACCGCGACCGCGGCGGTGCCCGCCGTCGAGGTGCGCAGCACCGAGCGGCCCAGCCGGTACGGGCGGGCGCCGGCCTCCGCGAACGCGGCCAGTTCCTCCGGGGAGACACCGCCCTCGGGGCCGACCACCACGACGATCGATCCGGAGGCGGGGAGTTCCGCCGTGGCGAGCGCCCCCGAGGGGTGCTCCCGGTCCTCGTGCAGGACGACGCCCAGGTCCGCCTCCGCCAGCAGCGCGGCCACCTGCTTGGTCGACAGGGCCTCCGCCACCTCCGGGAACCGGACCCGCCGGGACTGCTTGCCCGCCTCCCGGGCGGTGGCCCGCCATTTGCCGAGCGACTTGGCGCCCCGGTCGCCGCGCCACTGGGTGATGCAGCGGGCGGCCTGCCAGGGGACGACCGCGTCCACCCCGGTCTCGGTCATCGTCTCGACCGCGAGCTCGCCCCGGTCCCCCTTGGGCAGCGCCTGGACCACCGTGATCCGCACCGGGGGCTCCGCTTCGGCGAAGACCCCGGTCACGTCGACGTGCAGCCGGTCCTTGCCCTCGGCCGCGGTGACCACGCAGTCCGCCCAGCCGCCACGGCCGTCGGTGAGGACCACCGCCTCCCCGGGCTCCAGCCGCTTCACGGAGACCGCGTGCCGGCCCTCCGGGCCGTCCAGCACGAACCGCGGTCCCGCCGGGACCTCTTCGACCACGAACACCGGGGCCGTCATGACGCACTCCTTCTCCGCACCGCCTGCAACGCACTCTGCGCCTCGGCCACTTCGGCCGCCAGGACCTCCACCAGCTGACCGGCCGGCAGCGACCGGGCCTGCCGGTGTCCCTGTCCCGCCCACAGTGCCATGCCCTGCGGGTCGCCCGCCTCGGCCGCGGCCCTGCGCAGCCCCGCGGTCAGGTGGTGGACCTGGGGGTAGGCGGCCGGCGCGTACGGTCCGTGCTCCCGCATGAACCGGTTCACCAGGCCGCGGGCCGGACGTCCGGAGAACGCCCGGGTGAGTTCCGTACGGGTGAACAGCGGGTCGGTCAGCGCCTTCTTGTGCAGGGCATGGGCCCCCGACTCGGGGCAGGCCAGGAACGCCGTGCCCAGCTGGGCCGCGTCCGCGCCGGCCGCGAGCACCCCGGCGATCTGCGAGCCGCGCATCAGTCCGCCCGCCGCGACCATGGGCAGCGCGACCGCCTCCCGTACCTGGCCGACCAGGGCGAGCAGGCCGGTGCCGGTACCGTCTGCCTTCGGGTCGTCGCGGTGGGTGCCCTGGTGGCCGCCCGCCTCGATGCCCTGGACGCAGAGGGCGTCGGCGCCGGCGTCCTGGGCGGCGCGGGCCTCGGCGACCGAGGTGACCGTGACCATGGTGAACGTACCGACGCCGCGCAGACACGTGAACGCGGCCGCCGGCGGGCAGCCGAAGGTGAAGGAGACGACCGGGACCGGGTCCTCCAGCAGAATGGCCAGTTTCGCGTCGTAGGCGTCGTCGGTGGTGCCGGTGGTGTCCTCCGCGGCGAGCGACACCTCGTACCAGCCGGCCTCACCGGCCAGCTGGCCCCGGTAGACCTCGACCGCGGCCGGGTCGGCGTGCCCGTACTGCGGGAGGAACAGGTTGACGCCGAAGGGCCGCCGGGTGAGCCCGCGCAGCCGCTTGATCTCCTGGTACATGCCGTCGGCGGTCTTGTAGCCGCCGGCCAGGAAGCCCAGCCCGCCGGCCTCGGACACGGCGGCGGCGAGCGGCGGGCAGGACGCTCCGCCCGCCATGGGGGCCTGCACGATCGGGTGGAAGAGACCGTTCAGTGCGGAGGACATGAGCTGCATCGTGCCATGTCCCCCGCACCTCACCGAATCGTTCCATTCGCCTGGCATAGTCCGGTTGCGCAACCGGCCAGGCGCCGCGCCGCGGCGGGGAACGCCGCGGCGGCGGCTCGCGGCTCAGCGGCCGTTGAAGGCGTCCTTGAGCCGGCTGAACAGGCCCTGCTGGCCCGGCGCGAACTGGCCCATCGGCCGCTCCTCGCCACGCAGCTTGGCCAGCTGCCGCAGCAGGTCCTCCTGCTGGGCGTCCAGCTTGGCCGGGGTCTGCACCTCGACGTGGACGATCAGGTCGCCGCGTCCGTTGCCGCGCAGGTGGGTGACGCCGCGGCCGTGCAGCGGGATCGACTGGCCGGACTGGGTGCCGGGCCGGATGTCGACCTCCTCCATGCCGTCGAGCGTCTCCAGCGGGCACTTGGTGCCGAGCGCGGCCGCGGTCATCGGGAGCGTCACCGTGCAGTGCAGGTCGTCCCCGCGCCGCTGGAACACCGGGTGCGGCAGCTCGTGGATCTCCACGTACAGGTCGCCGGCGGGTCCTCCGCCGGGGCCGACCTCGCCCTCGCCGGCGAGCTGGATCCGGGTCCCGTTCTCCACACCGGCCGGGATCTTGACCGTCAGGTCGCGGCGGGACCGGACCCGGCCGTCGCCCGCGCACTCCGGGCAGGGGGTCGGGACCACGGTGCCGAAGCCCTGGCACTGCGGGCACGGGCGGGAGGTCATGACCTGGCCGAGGAAGGACCGCGTCACCTGGGAGACCTCGCCGCGGCCGCGGCACATGTCACAGGTCTGCGCGGAGGTGCCGGGCGCGGCACCCTCACCGGAGCAGGTGGTGCAGACGATCGCCGTGTCGACGTGGATGGGCTTGGTCGTGCCGAAGGCGGCCTCGTCCAGCTCCAGGTCGAGGCGGATCATCGCGTCCTGGCCGCGCCGGGTGCGCGAGCGCGGGCCGCGCTGCGACGCCTGTCCGAAGAAGGCGTCCATGATGTCCGAGAAGTTGCCGAAGCCACCGGCTCCGAAACCGCCCGCGCCACCGCCGCCGGAGGCGGACAGCGGGTCGCCGCCGAGGTCGTAGACCTGCTTCTTCTGCGGGTCCGACAGCACCTCGTACGCGGCGTTGATCTCCTTGAAACGCTCCTGCGTCTTGGGATCGGGGTTCACGTCCGGGTGGAGCTCGCGCGCGAGCTTGCGGAACGCCTTCTTGATCTCGTCCTGCGATGCATCGCGGCGCACGCCGAGTACGGCGTAGTAGTCCGTGGCCACTTACGACTCCGCCAGGATCTGTCCGACGTAACGTGCCACTGCGCGTACCGCTCCCATCGTTCCGGGGTAGTCCATGCGGGTCGGGCCGACCACGCCGAGTTTGGCGACTGTTTCGCCGCCCGAACCGTAGCCGACCGAGACGACGGACGTGGAGTTGAGTCCTTC
This sequence comes from Streptomyces sp. NPDC048603, assembly GCF_043199475.1. Taxonomy (NCBI): domain Bacteria; kingdom Bacillati; phylum Actinomycetota; class Actinomycetes; order Kitasatosporales; family Streptomycetaceae; genus Streptomyces; species Streptomyces sp. NPDC048603. The sequence continues at coordinate 194,169 of NZ_JBICVY010000011.1, forward strand.
GTAGGCGTTCTCGTGGCCGATGCGTACGGTCATCCCCGACTCGTTGACCTCGCCGAGCAGCTTGAGGAGCACGACCTGCTCCTCGAGTGCTTCCAGCACCGGCCGGATGGTCAGGGGAAAATCGTGTCCGAAGCGGGTCAGATTGGCGGTACCGCCGATCATCAGCCGCTCCTCGGTCTCCTCGACCAGGGTTTCGAGGAGGATGGCGAGGACCGTCTGGACCGTCACGCGGTCCTCGGCCTCGAAGGATTCCGGCAGGTCCTGCACCAGCTGCGGCACGTCGGCGAAGCGGCGGCCGACGACCTTGCCGTTGAGCCGGGCCCGCAGGTCCGCCAGCGACTGCTCGCCGAACGGCGCCGGGCAGTCGACCATGCGCTGCTCGACCCGGCCGGTGTCGGTGATCAGGACGAGCATCAGGCGGGCCGGGGCGAGCAGGAGCAGCTCGACGTGCCGGACGGTGGAACGGGTCAGCGAGGGGTACTGGACGACGGCGACCTGCCGGGTCAGCTGCGCGAGCAGCCGTACCGTGCGGCCGACGACGTCGTCGAGGTCCACGGCCCCGTCGAGGAAGTTCTGGATGGCGCGGCGCTCGGGAGTCGACAGCGGCTTGACCCCGGCCAGCTTGTCGACGAACAGGCGGTAGCCCTTGTCGGTGGGGATGCGGCCGGCGCTGGTGTGGGGCTGCGCGATGTAGCCCTCCTCCTCCAGCACGGCCATGTCGTTGCGGACCGTGGCGGGCGACACGCCGAGCCTGTGCCGTTCGGTGAGCGCCTTGGAGCCGACCGGCTCCTCCGTCCCGACGTAGTCCTGGACGATGGCGCGCAGCACCTCGAGTCTGCGTTCGCTGAGCATTGCGTGCCACCTCCAGCTGTGAGCGTCCGTTTGCGTTCCGTGATTGGCACTCACGCGGTGCGAGTGCCAGAGATCCCCCCGGTCAGTGTACGGCGGGCAGGTACGCCCGAGGCAAGGGAGCTCGTCGCGGCGCTCGTCACGCTCGCCCGTCGGGCCCTCGTCCCCTCCGCCCGTCAAGGTAGCGTCGCGCCATGGACGTGCGTTGGGAAGAGGCGGGCTGGGAACGGCTGACCGGGCGCGCCGGGAGGCGGCGGCTCCCGGTGTGGGACTGCACGGTGGGGCTGGTGGTGGGCGACGACGCGGTGCTGCTGGTGGACCCGGGTTCGAGCGTGCGCGAGGGCGCGGAGCTGCGGGCGCAGGCGGAGCGGCTGACGGGTCGGCGGGTGACCCATATCGCATTCACCCACGGGCATTTCGATCATGTGCTGGGGGCGGCGGCGTTCGCGGGGGCCGAGGTCTTCGGCGCGGTCGGGCTGGACGGACTGCTGGGCACCGCAGCGGGCCGGGAGGAGCTGCGCGGGGACGCGGTGCGGAACGGGCTGCCGGAGGAGGACGCGGCCGGGTCGGCCGAGCTGCTGCAGGCACCGCGGCACCTGGTGTCGGGCGAGTGGACGCTGGAACTGGGCGGGGTGCAGGTGCTCCTCGCGAACGTGGGGCCGGGGCACTCGCGCCACGACCTGGCGGTGTTCGTGCCGGGCGGCGGCCGCGAGGTGGTCTTCTGCGGGGACCTGGTCGAGGAGTCCGGGGAGCCGCTGGCGGGCCCGGACGCGGTGCCGCGGCAGTGGCCGGCGGCTCTGGACCGGCTGCTCGCCCTGGGCGGCGAGGACGCGCTGTACGTGCCGGGGCACGGGGCGGTGGTCGACGCGGCCTTCGTGCGTGCCCAGCGCGCCGCGCTGGCCGAGCGCTTCGGCGTGTCACCTTGATCGGCTCCGGCGTGTCGGCTTGATCTCCGGGCGGTTGCCCCTACCCTCGGCCGGATGCGTGAGTACTCCCCCGACCTGACCCCCGCGTGGAAGCGCCCCAAGCCGGTGCCGGAGGTGGCGGCCGAGCCCGATCTGGTGGTCGAGGTGGCGGGTACGGAGTTCTGCGGGGCGGTGGTGGGCTGCGAGGCCGGCACCGTGACCCTGGAGGACCGCTTCGGCAAGCGCCGGGTGTTCCCGCTGGAGCCGCGCGGGTTCCTGCTGGACGGGGCGGTGGTGACCCTGGTCCGGCCGGGGCGCGCGCCCGCGGCCCCGGCCCGTACGGCGTCGGGCTCGATCGCGGTGCCGGGGGCCCGGGCGCGGGTGGCCCGGGCGGGCCGCGTCTACGTGGAGGGCCGGCACGACGCCGAGCTGGTGGAGCGGGTCTGGGGCGACGACCTGCGCATCGAGGGGGTGGTCGTGGAGTACCTGTCGGGCATCGACGACCTCCCGGCGATCGTCGCGGAGTTCGGCCCGGCGCCGGACGCCCGCCTCGGCGTCCTGGTGGACCACCTGGTGCCCGGCTCGAAGGAGTCCCGGCTGGCGGAGCGGGTCTCCTCGGTCCCGGACGTCCTGGTGGTGGGCCACCCGTACGTGGACGTCTGGCAGGCGGTGAAGCCGTCCGCCCTGGGCATCCCGGCCTGGCCGGTCGTCCCGCCGGGCCAGGACTGGAAGACGGGCGTGTGCCGGGCCCTGGGCTGGCCGGAGAACACGGGCGCGGCCTGGCAGCACATCCTGTCGCGGGTCTCGTCGTACCGGGACCTGGAGCCGACGCTGCTGGGGCGGGTGGAGGAGCTGATCGACTTCGTTACGGTCGGCGGTGCCGCTTGAACTTGGGGAGGGTGCCGAACTCGCTGGTGTCCAGCTCGATACCGAGCACGTCCAGCGGGAGGGACTGCCCGAAAGGCACTCGGAGTTCCTCCTGGTAGTCGGCCTCGTCTCCACGCCCCTGCGGCTTGGTCAGCAAGAGGCAGCCCGCGAAGAAGGGGTCGATGATCAGGTAGGCGGGCACCCGGCCTGCTGCGTACATCCCACGCTTCAGGCCGTAGTCCTGGTCGATGCTCGACTTGGAGACGACCTCCACCAGGAGAGTGATGACCTCAGATGGCATCAGCCGTCCGACTTCCGGCCCCACTCCTCGCTCCACCACCACGAGGTCCGGCTGGGGCTCACTGGTCTCCTCGAGGATGGCAATGTCCTGCGTCTGAAGGCGTCGCCAACTCGTCCGTGGAATCTGGTCTTGAACCGCCTCCACGATGTCGTTGTGGACCACGTCGGGCCCCGCCATCATCACAATGTCCCCCCGCAGAAGCTCGATCTTGAAGCGGCCGAAGAGCTCGGGGCGCTCATCGAACACGGCGTTGATCTGCTCGTACACAGCGGTCATCTCAGTGGTCCTCCACATCAGCCGCGTGCCACAGCGGCAGCCTACGAACAGCGTAGGCAGCGCGGGTCGGGATCCGCGGGGATTCACTCCGGCGAGTGATCAGTCCACGAGGTCGCGCACGACCGCGTCGGCCAGCAGTCGCCCCCGCAAGGTCAGCACGGCCCGCCCGGCCTCGTACGGCGCCGGTTCCAGGAGCCCGTCGGCCAGCGCCCGCCGGGACGCCGCGAGCCCGGCCGGGGCCAGCAGGGACAGCGGGACGCCGTCCACCAGCCGCAGCTCCAGCAGGATCCGCTCCACCCGCCGGTCCTCCTCGGAGAGGACCTCACGACCGGCACCGGGCGAGCGGCCCTCCGCCAGCGCCGCCGCGTAGGCGCCGGGGTGCTTCACGTTCCACCACCGGGTGCCGCCGACGTGGCTGTGCGCGCCGGGACCGGCGCCCCACCAGTCGGCACCGCGCCAGTACAGCTCGTTGTGCAGGCAGCGGCCCGCCTCGGTGGTGGCCCAGTTGGACACCTCGTACCAGCCGTAGCCGGCCGCGGCGAGGGTCTCGTCCGCGATCAGGTAGCGGTCGGCGTGCACGTCGTCGTCGGTCATCGGGACCTCGCCGCGCCGGATCCGGCGGGCCAGCTGGGTGCCTTCCTCGACGATCAGCGCGTACGCCGAGACGTGGTCGGGACCCGCCCCGATCGCCGCCTCCAGCGAGGCCCGCCAGTCGTCGTCGGACTCACCCGGGGTGCCGTAGATCAGGTCCAGGTTGACGTGCTCGAAGCCCGCCGCCCGCGCCTCGGCCACGCACGCCTCCGGCCGCCCCGGGGTGTGCGTGCGGTCGAGCACCTGCAGCACGTGCTTCCGGGCGCTCTGCATGCCGAAGGAGATCCGGTTGAAGCCCCCGGCCCGCAGCTCGGCCAGGTATTCCGGGGTCACCGACTCCGGGTTGGCCTCGGTGGTCACCTCGGCGTCGTCGGCCAGCCCGAACTCGTCGCGGATCGCCCCGAGCATCCGGACCAGGTCCCCGGCCGCGAGCAGGGTCGGCGTACCGCCGCCGACGAACACGGTCCGCACCTCGCGCGGGTCGTCGCCCAGCACCTTGCGGGCGAGGCGGACCTCGTCGGTGAGGGTGTCTGCGTAGTTGTCCCGGGAGGCCAGCACGCCGCCGGTGCCGCGCAGCTCGGTGGCGGTGTAGGTGTTGAAGTCGCAGTACCCGCAGCGCGTGGCGCAGTAGGGGACGTGCAGGTAGAAGCCGAGCGGCCGCGCCGCCGCGCCCTCCAGGGCGTGCGACGGCAGCGACCCGTCCTCGGGAACGGTCTCACCGTCGGGCAGTGCGGAAGGCATGGGTCCATTGTCCCGCACCGCCCGGCGTGCCCATGGCCGCGCGGCGCGCCCATGGGAACGGCGGCGCGGCGCGGACCCGCCCGGCTCCCCCGTTCGGGCCCGCGCCGCGCTGTGTGCTAAGCCTCGCGGGCGCCCTCGTACATCTCCTCGATCAGGTGCTTGAACTCGCGCTCCACGGCCGGACGCTTCAGCTTGAGGCTGGGCGTGAGGTCGCCGTGCTCGACGTCCAGGTCGCGCGGGAGGACGCGGAACTTCTTGATGGTCTGCCAGCGCTGCAGGCCCTCGTTGAGGGTCTGGACGTAGGTCTCGACCAGCCGGTTGGTCTCGGAGGCCGCGACGACCTGCGCGTAGGACTTGCCCTCGAGGCCGTTCTCGGCGGCCCAGCCCAGGATGGACGGTTCGTCCAGGGCGATCAGGGCGGTGCAGTAGTTCCGGTCGGCGCCGTGCACCACGAGGTTGGAGACGTACGGGCAGATCGCCTTGAACTGGCTCTCGATCTCGGTCGGCGCGACGTACTTGCCGCCGGAGGTCTTGATCAGGTCCTTCTTGCGGTCGGTGATGCGCAGGTAGCCGTCGGCGGAGAGCTCGCCGATGTCGCCGGTGTGCAGCCAGCCGTCGGATTCGAGGACCTCGGCGGTCTTCTCCGGCTGGTTGTGGTAGCCCTCCATGATGCCGGGGCCGCGCAGCAGGATCTCGCCGTCGTCGGCGATGCGGACCTCGGTGCCGGGGAGCGGCTTGCCGACCGTGCCGGTGCGGTACGCCTCGCCGGGGTTGACGAAGGAGGCCGCGCTGGACTCGGTGAGGCCGTAGCCCTCCAGGATGTGGATGCCGGCGCCGGAGAAGAAGTAGCCGATCTCCGGGGCGAGGCCGGAGGCGCCGGAGACGCAGGCGCGCAGGTTGCCGCCGAACGCGTCGCGGATCTTGGCGTAGACGAGCCTGTCAGCGATCTTGTGCTTGGCCGAGAGCGGGAAGGGCGCGCCGGCCTTGCCGGTGCGGTGGAAGTTGTCCTGGCTGACCTTGGCGTACTCGCGGGCCACCTCGGCCGCCCACTGGAAGATCTTGTACTTGGCGCCGCCGGCGGCGCGGGCCTTGGCCGCGACGCCGTTGTACACCTTCTCGAAGATGCGCGGGACGGAGGCCATGTAGGTCGGCTGGACCACCGGCAGGTTCTCGATGATCTTGTCGATCCGGCCGTCCACGGCGGTGACGTGGCCGACCTCGATCTGGCCGGACGTCAGCACCTTGCCGAAGACGTGCGCGAGCGGCAGCCACAGGTACTGGACGTCGTCCTTGCCGATCAGGCCGGTGGCCACCATGGCCTTGGCCATGTACGACCAGTTGTCGTGCGGCAGCCGCACGCCCTTGGGGCGGCCGGTGGTGCCGGAGGTGTAGATCAGGGTGGCGAGCCGGTCGGCGGTGATCGCCGAGACGCGCTCCTTGACCACCGACGGGTGCTTGGCCAGGTACTGCGCGCCGCGCTTCTCCAGGTCGGCGAGGGACAGCACCCAGCCGTCGGGGTCGCCCTCGGCGGGTACGGCGTCGGCGGCCTCCATGACGACCACGTGGTGCAGCGAGGGCAGGGCGGCGCGGTGTTCGCGGGCCTTGGCCAGCTGGGCGGCGTCCTCGGCGATCAGCACCCGGCTGTCGGAGTCGGAGAGGATGAAGGCCGACTCGTCCGCGTTGGTGCTGGGGTAGACCGTGGTGACCGCGCCGCCCGCGCACATCACGCCCAGGTCGGAGAGGATCCACTCGACCCGGGTGCCGGAGGCGAGGGCGACCCGCTCCTCGGGGCCGACGCCGAGCTCGATCAGGCCGGCGGCGATGGCGAAGACCCGCTCGGCGGCCTCTCCCCAGCTGAGCGATTTCCAGTCATCAGGTCCCTGGCCGGTGGCCGAGGGGACCGGGTACCGGTACGCCTCGGCATCGGGGGTCGCTGCGACACGCTCAAGGAAGAGGGCCGCCACGGAGGGCGGGCGGTTCTCGATCATCGTCTGTGTGTCGCTCACGACATCCTCCGGACCACGCGGCAGGGCTTGTGTAACTGGCGAGTAACCAGTGATCAGGGTAGGGGCCGCCCGGCCGGTGCGTAAGGGCCCGCGTGCGGCCGATTCATAACGAAAGAAGCCCCCGCGCCAGGGCGCGGGGGCCAATTCCGGATGAGCGGTGACGAGTCGGCGTCCGACCGGCGGGGGACCGGTGACCGGCCCCCGCCCTGCGGCTACTTCTTCTTCGCGCCGGACTCGTCGCTGGACAGCACCGCGATGAAGGCCTCCTGCGGGACCTCCACGGAGCCGACCATCTTCATCCGCTTCTTGCCTTCCTTCTGCTTCTCCAGCAGCTTCCGCTTACGGGAGATGTCACCGCCGTAGCACTTGGCGAGGACGTCCTTGCGGATGGCGCGGATGGTCTCGCGGGCGATGACGCGGGAACCGATGGCCGCCTGGATGGGCACCTCGAACGCCTGCCGCGGGATGAGCTCGCGCAGCTTGGCGACCAGGCGCACGCCGTAGGCGTAGGCGGCGTCCTTGTGGGTGATCGCGGAGAACGCGTCGACCTTGTCGCCGTGCAGCAGGATGTCCACCTTGACCAGGCTGGACGCCTGCTCGCCGGTGGGCTCGTAGTCGAGCGAGGCGTAACCGCGGGTCTTGGACTTCAGCTGGTCGAAGAAGTCGAAGACGATCTCGGCGAGCGGGAGGGTGTAGCGGATCTCGACCCGGTCCTCGGAGAGGTAGTCCATGCCGAGGAGGGTGCCGCGCCGGGTCTGGCACAGCTCCATGATCGAGCCGATGAACTCGGTGGGCGCGAGGATCGTGGCGCGCACGACCGGCTCGTACACCTCGGAGATCTTGCCCTCGGGGAACTCGCTCGGGTTGGTGACCGTGACCTCGCTCTTGTCCTCCAGGACCACGCGGTAGACCACGTTGGGCGCGGTGGCGATCAGGTCGAGGCCGAACTCGCGCTCCAGGCGCTCGCGGATCACGTCCAGGTGGAGCAGGCCGAGGAAGCCGACGCGGAAGCCGAAGCCGAGCGCGGCGGAGGTCTCCGGCTCGTAGACCAGGGCGGCGTCGTTGAGCTGGAGCTTGTCCAGGGCCTCGCGCAGCTCCGGGTAGTCCGAGCCGTCCAGCGGGTACAGACCCGAGAAGACCATCGGCTTCGGGTCCTTGTAGCCGCCGAGGGCCTCGGTGGCGCCGCCGGTCATCTGGGTGATCGTGTCACCCACCTTGGACTGGCGGACGTCCTTCACACCGGTGATCAGGTAGCCCACCTCACCGACGGAGAGACCGTCGGCCGGGAGCATCTCGGGCGAGTTGGTGCCGATCTCCAGCAGCTCGTGGGTGGCGCCGGTGGACATCATCCGGATCCGCTCGCGCTTGTTGAGCGTGCCGTCGACCACACGGACGTACGTCACGACGCCGCGGTACGAGTCGTATACCGAGTCGAAGATCATCGCGCGGGCGGGGGCGTCCTTGACGCCGACCGGGGCCGGGACGGTCTCGACGACGCGGTCCAGCAGGGCCTCCACGCCCAGACCCGTCTTGGCGGAGACCCGCAGGACGTCGTCCGGCTCACAGCCGACCAGGTTCGCCAGCTCCTCGGCGAACTTCTCCGGCTGGGCGGCCGGCAGGTCGATCTTGTTGAGGACGGGGACGATCGCGAGGTCGTTCTCCATCGCCAGGTAGAGGTTGGCGAGGGTCTGGGCCTCGATGCCCTGGGCCGCGTCCACCAGGAGGACGGTGCCCTCGCACGCGGCGAGGGACCGGGAGACCTCGTAGGTGAAGTCGACGTGCCCGGGGGTGTCGATCATGTTCAGGATGTGGGTCCTGCCCTGGCCCTCGCCCGCGGTGGGCGCCCAGGGCAGACGGACCGCCTGCGACTTGATCGTGATGCCGCGCTCACGCTCGATGTCCATGCGGTCGAGGTACTGGGCACGCATCTGCCGCTGGTCGACGACGCCGGTCAGCTGGAGCATCCGGTCGGCGAGGGTCGACTTGCCGTGGTCGATGTGCGCGATGATGCAGAAATTGCGGATCAGCGCCGGGTCGGTACGGCTCGGCTCGGGCACGTGGCTGGGGATGGCGGGCACGCAGTGTCCTGATTCTCGGGTTCTCGGGTCTCAATTCGGAACGTTACGCAGGCCACCATCGTCCCATGCCTGCGCCGGTGTGCTCGGTTTGGGCCGTCCAATGGGCGCCTGGTAACGTGGGCAGCTGTGTCTGACGTGCCCTCTCAGCCTGTCGGACGCAATCCGAAGATCAACCTCTGAACCTGAAAAGGCTCTTTCGTGGCGAACATCAAGTCCCAGATCAAGCGGAACAAGACCAACGAGAAGGCCCGCCTTCGCAACAAGTCGGTCAAGTCCGAGCTCCGTACCTTCATCCGCAAGGCCAACGAGGCCGTCGCCGCCGGTGACGCCGAGAAGGCCACCGCTGCCGCCCGTGCCGCGTCGCGGAAGCTGGACAAGGCTGTCTCCAAGGGTGTCATCCACAAGAACGCCGCCGCCAACAAGAAGTCGGCGCTGGCCACCAAGGTTGCCGCTCTCTGAGCCTGAGCACTTCGATGTGATCGCCGGAAGGGACCCAGCGGGCCCTCTCATCCGCTCCTGACCGGCACCACGCGCCGCACGCGGCCTGCGTTCGCCACGCGGGTGCGGCGCACAGGATCCAAGCGAAGGCCCCGGCCGCCGCCCTTCCCCAGGGCGCCGGCCGGGGCCTTCGTCATGCCACGGTCTTCCCGGGATCAGTGGGCGGGGCGGCGGGGGCGGGCGGCGCGGGCCACGGCCACCACTGCCTTCTCCAGGGCGTACTCGGGGTCCTGGCCCCCGCCCTTGACGCCGGCGTCGGCCTCGGCGACCGCGCGCAGGGCGTCGGAGACTCCGTCCGCCGACCAGCCGCGCATCTGCTGGCGGACCCGGTCGATCTTCCACGGCGGCATGCCGAGGTCCCGGGCGAGGTCGCCGGGGCGGGCACCGCGCGGGGCGGAGGCCAGCTTGCCGATGGCGCGGACCGCCTGGGCCAGCGCACTGGTGATCAGGACGGGGGCGACGCCGGTGCCCAGCGACCAGCGGAGCGCCTCCAGGGCCTCGGCGGCCCGGCCCTCGACCGCCCGGTCGGCGACCTCGAAGCTGGAGGCCTCGGCGCGGCCCGTGTAGTAGCGGCCGACGACGGCCTCGTCGATGGTGCCCTCGACGTCCGCGCAGAGCTGGGCGGCCGCACTAGCGAGCTCGCGCAGGTCGCTGCCGATCGCGTCGACGAGGGTCTGGCAGGCCTCCGGCGTGGCCGAGCGCCCGAGCGTGCGGAACTCGCCCCGGACGAACGCCAGACGGTCGCCCGCCTTCGTCATCTTCGGGCAGGCCACCTCCCGCGCGCCCGCCTTGCGCGCCGCGTCCAGCAGGGCCTTGCCCTTGGCCGCGCCCGCGTGCAGCAGCACGAGGATGATCTCCTCGGCCGGCGCGTCGAGGTACGCCTTCACGTCCTTGATCGTGTCCGCGGACAGGTCCTGCGCGTTGCGGACGACCACGACCTTCCGCTCGGCGAAGAGCGACGGACTCGTCAGCTCGGCGAGCGTGCCGGGCTGCAGCTGGTCCGGGGTCAGGTCGCGTACGTCGGTGTCGGGGTCGGCGGCCCGGGCCGCCGCCACGACCTCCCGCACCGCGCGGTCGAGCAGCAGCTCCTCCTGCCCCACCGCGAGGGTGAGCGGGGCGAGCGGATCATCGGTGGAGTTCTTCCTGGTGGCCATCGGCTCAAGCATCCCACGGCGGACCGACACTCCTCCGCGTGCCCGAGAATGGTGCCGTGAACCTGCGACATGTACTGGTCCTGCCCGATCGCGACGCCGCCGAGGAAGTGGCCGGAGAACTCGCCGACCGCTTCGGCCTCGCCGAGGAACCGCAGTTGGTGCGGGACGCCCTGGCCGGCGAGGACGACGCCGAGGACGCCCAGTGGCTGGTCGTGGTCGAGGACCCGGACGGCCGCTACGACCCACAGGCCCTGGACGCCCTCGCCGACGAGCACGAGGGCTGGCTCGAAGCCCCGTAGCCCCTGCCCGCACCCCGCACGCGCCGAGGCGGTCTCGGCGCGCGGCGGGGCGGCGGCGGAGCGGCGGGCTCAGGCCTTGCGGACGATCTGTACGTCCAGTTCGACCTCGACGCTCGAACCGATCGCCGCAACGCCCTGGGCGAGCATCGACTGCCAGTTCAGGGCGAAGTCCTCGCGGTGCAGCTCCGCGGTGGCCCGGCAGGCCGCGCGGGGCTCGCCCTCCAGGCCCGTGCCGAGGCCCAGGTACTGGGTGTCCAGGGTGACCGAGCGGCTGGTGCCGTGCAGGGTGAGGGCCCCGGCGACGGCCCACTTGCTGCCACTGCGGTGGATGAACCGCTCGCTGTAGAACTCCACCGTCGGATACCGGGCCGCGTCCAGGAAGTCCGCCGAGCGCAGGTGGTCGTCGCGCAGCTTCACACCGGTGTCGATGCTCGCCGCGTCGATGATCACGTGCATGGAGGAGTCCTCCATGCGGTCGGCTATCCGGACCGCCCCGGCGAAGGTGTTGAACCGGCCGCGGATCCGGGCGAATCCGATGTGACGGGCCGTGAAGGCGATCGAGGAGTGGCCCGGATCGAGCTCCCAGTGGCCCGGCTGCGGCAGGAGCGGTGGCTCCACCGGCTCCAGGATGATCTCCGCGGCCCCGGGCTGGGCTCCGTCGCCGACCAGGGTCGCCCCGTGGAAGGGCGCGTAGCCCTCGGCCGTCACGGTCATCCGGTACTCGCCCTCCGGGAGGAGCGCGGTGAAACTGCCGTACGGATCGGTCTCGCCGGTGACGATCCGGCGGCCGATCGGGTCCGTGACCTCGAACCGGGCCTGCCGTACCGGCTGGTGGACCGTATCGAGGACATGGCAGGAAAGGAGACCTGCCGCGGGCGGCAGGGTCAGTGTCGCGGATGTGGACCGACCGGCACTCCCGGCCGTCTCCAACCCCCGTCGGCGACCGAACATGATGATGCACCCCCGTGCTGTGTAAACGTACTCCCCGCTTGCGAAGACGCATTCGATCATGGCGGAGGGATGCGGGCAAACAGAACGCTTTCAGCCCGGCGAGCCTCCGCCCGGCCCGGCGCGGGCGCCTCCGCCCGGACGGAACCGCCCGCACTCCCGGTCCGGCCCCGGTGACCGCCACGGAGCCGTCCGTGTCGGTCCTCAGGACCACCGCACCCGCCTCCGCCAGCCGCCCCACGGTGTACGGCGAGGGGTGCCCGTAGCGGTTCTCCGCGCCGACCGGGACCAGGGCGATCCGCGGCCGTACCCGCTCGTGCAGGGCCGGGTCCTGATGGGCGGAACCGTGGTGGGCGACCTTGAGCACATCGACCCGTCCGAGCCCCGGATGCCGCGTCAGCAGGGCCCGCTGGGCGGGTGGTTCGAGATCGCCCGGCAGGAGCAGGGTCAGGCCGGCGGAGCGGACCAGCAGGGCCACGCTGGCGTCGTTGGGGCTCTCCGGGACCGCTCCGGCCGACGGGGGCCAGAGCACCTCCCAGTCCACCGGCCCCGCCGTCCGCCGCTCCCCCGCGAGGGCCGGCAGGACGGGGATCCGCGCGGCCTCCGCGGCCCGCCGGACCCACCGGGCACGGGCCGGCGGCTCCTCCAGGACGGTGGTCTGGATCAGCCCCACGGAGCGCCCCCGCAGCACCCCCGGCAGGCCGCCCACATGGTCCGCGTGGAAATGCGTGAGCAGCAGGAGTGGGACGTGTTTCACACCGAGGGAACCCAGGCACCGGTCGGCCGGGCCGGGCTCCGGGCCGGCATCCACCACCACCGCCGTGCCCGGGCCCACGGCCAGTACGCCGAGGTCCCCCTGCCCGACCGCGCACTGGACGTAGCGCCAGCCCGGCGGCGGCCACCCGGTCAGCGTCCGGACCAGCAGGGGCGGCCGGAGCACCGCCACGAGCAGCACCAGGGCCACCGCTGCGCACACCCACGGGGCCCGCACGGCGCGGGCCGCGAACAGGACGGCCGACACGGTGGCGGCGGCCAGCAGCAGCCCTCCCGCCCAGCCGCCCGGCCAGGCGAGCTCCGCGCCGGGCAGCGCGGCGCCGGTCCGGGCCACCCGGGCGATCCACCCGGCGGGCAGCCCGGCGCAGTGGGCCAGGACTTCCGCGGCCGGCATCCACACCGGAGCCACGGCCAGCGCGGCGAACCCGAGCACGGTGGCCGGGCCCGCGGCCGGCTCCGCGAGCAGGTTGCACGGTACGGCGACCAGGCTGACCCGGGCCGAGAGCACCGCCACCACCGGCCCGCACACCGCCTGCGCGGCGGCGGCCGCCGCGACCGCCTCCGCCAACCGGGGCGGCAGCCCGCGCCGCCGCAGGGCCGCGCTCCAGCACGGGGCCAGGGTCAGCAGGGACCCGGTGGCCAGGACGGAGAGCAGGAACCCCGGGCTCCGGGCCAGCCACGGGTCGTACAGCAGCAGGAGCAGGACGGCCGCGGCCAGCGCCGGGATCAGGGATCTGCGCCTGCCGGTGCCGATGGCCAGCAGCGTGACGGACCCGCAGGCAGCGGCCCGCAGCACGCTCGGCTCGGGCCGGCAGACCACGACGAAGGCGAGGGTCAGGGCCGCCCCGGCCAGGGCGGTGCCCCGCAGGGAGAGCCCGATCCGGGGCGCCAGTCCGCGCCGCTCCGCGTACTGGGCGCTGCCGGGCGGTCCGATCAGCAGGAACAGGACGACGGTGAGGTTGGAGCCGGACACCGCGAGCAGGTGCAGCAGGTCGGTGGTGCGGAACGCGTCACGGAGGTCGTCCGGCACCCGTGAGGTGTCGCCGACCACCAGGCCGGGCAGCAGCGCCCGGGCGTCCGCGGACAGGCCCTCGGTGGCCTCCCGCAGCCCGGCCCGCAGAGCACCGGCGAGCCGCTGCGCGGTGTCCGGGCCGCCGACCGGGCGGGGCGGACTCTCCCCCGGCACCCGGAGCACGGCCACGGCCGGCCCGGCACCGCGGGCCGGGGCGAGCCTGCCGGACACCACGACCCGGGTCGACGGCAGCAGCCGGGCCCAACCCTCGTGCCTGGCCAGCACCACGACCGGAGTCCTCACCCGGCTGCCGCGCCCGTCCTGGCCGGTCACCTCGGTCAGTACGGCGTCCAGCACCACTCCCGGGGGCCCCGCCCCGCTGCGGCGAGGGTCGGAGGTCACGGTCAGCTCCGCCTCGACCCGGGCGTACGCCCCTGCCAGCCCGGGCACTGGCCCCGCCCGCGCCTCGGCCCTGGCCAGGCCGGCCACACCGGCACCGGCGGCCGCACCGAGCAGGGCGGCCGCCACGGCCGTCCCCGCGACCCACCGCGGCTCCGCCCGCCGCCATGCCGCACGCCCGGTTCTCGCAGGCCGCAGCCTCGTCGGCCACGGCCACGGCCTCGTCCGCCGCCACCCGGCCGACAGCAGCGCTCCGGCCACGCCACTCGCCAGCCCGGCCGCGACGGCCGTCCAGTACCCCGGGGCATCCAGCGCGACCGCGGCGGCGGCCCATGCCGCCCCGGCCATGACGGCGAGCCGCAGATCGAGCGGACGGCTGTCCCCAGGCGCGCGGTCCTCGGATGCGCGGTCTTCGGGCTCGCGGTCTTCAGGCATGCGGTCCTCAGACCCCGCGCCGGGCCTGCTCCCGGCGGCGCGGCTTCCCCCGCCCGCGCTTCCGGTACCCGCGCCCCCGATACCCGGTGGTCCCGCTCCGGACGCCCGCGTGTCCCGGCTGCCGGTGGTGGGGTGGTTCACGGCCGCACCAGCGCGCGCAGATCGGCGAACCGCCGTTCGCCGATTCCGTTGACCTGGCGCAGGTCCTCGACCGAGCGGAAGCCGCCGCGAACGGTGCGGAAGTCGACGATGTGCCGGGCGAGCACCGGGCCGACTCCCGGCAGCCCGTCGAGCTGTTCGACGGTGGCCGTGCCGAGGCTGAGCGGGGCGGCGGGGGCAAGGCCGCCCGGCGCGGCGGCGGACGCGCCGGGCGGGGCAGGGGCGCCGACGAGCACCTGCTCACCGTCGACCAGGATCCGGGCGCGGTTCAGGCCGGTGGTGTCCGTGCCCGGCCGGACTCCCCCGGCGGCGGCCAGGGCGTCCGCCACCCTCGATCCGGCGGGGAGCCTCAGCACCCCGGGCGCGCGTACCTTCCCGCCGACGTCCACGACGACGCGGGGGCCGGTGGAAGCGGAGGTCGCGGGCGTCTGGGCGGCCACCGGAACCGGAGCGGTCACCGTGGCCGTCACCGGCTCCGGGCGGGCCGACCAGTACTGCTGGGCCGCGAAGCCGAGTCCGGCCACGAGCACGACCGTCACTGCGGCGAGCGAGCGGGGCGTCGGCCCACACCGGGCCTGCAGCCACAGGGGCAGCCGCTCCCGCACCGCGAGTCCGCGCGCGGCACCCGGACCGAGCCCGGCCGGTTCCGACCCGGCCCCTTCCGACCCGGCCCGAGCCGGTTCCTCCGCCGGAACCGGAGCCGCCGCCACGGGCACGAGCGCGGGTGCGGGAGGTGGCGGAGGGGGGATGGCGGCCGGGGAACCGGTCAGCAGCGCCTCGGCCCGGCGGCGTAGCGCGTCGTGGTCGATGGGGAGGTGCCGACGGCGTCGGCGGATCCTGCGGCTGCGGAACCGGCTGTCCGAGCCTGCCGGGCGGCCGGGTCCACTGCCGGTCCCGCCCGCGGTCGGCACCGCACTGCGGGGCGTGGACGGACGTGTGGTGCGAGTCGTGCGCGGCGAAGGCGTCGTGGGCAGGGTCATGCGCGGCGTGGTACGCGGCGTCGTGGGCGTGGGCTGCGTTTCCGAAGTCATGCCACGACGGTAGGAACGCAGCCGGAATCACGTGCGGAACCATCCATTCCTGTGGGCTGCCGGGCAGTTGTGGACAACCGGCTCACCCTCAGGGGTGATCAGCGCGGCGAGATGACGGTGGCCAGAAGCCCCGGCCCGGTGTGTGCGCCGATCACCGCACCGACCTCGCTGACGTGCAGTTCGGCCAGGCCGGGGACACGTTCACGGAGTCGTTCCGCGAGCTTCTCCGCCCGCTCCGGGGCGGCGAGGTGGTGCACGGCGATGTCCACTCCGCCCGACCCCGCGCGTTCCACGGCGAGGTCTTCGAGACGGGCGATGGCCTTGGAGGCCGTCCGTACCTTCTCCAGCATCTCGATGCGGCCGCCGTCCAGCTGGAGCAGGGGCTTCACGGCGAGGGCGGAGCCGAGCAGGGCCTGGGCGGCTCCGATGCGGCCGCCGCGGCGGAGGTAGTCGAGCGTGTCGACGTAGAAGAAGGCGGACATGCCCGAGGCGCGCTTCTCGGCCGCGGCCACGGCCTCGTCGGCCGTACCGCCCGCCTCGGCGGTCTCGGCGGCGGCGAGAGCACAGAAGCCGAGGGCCATCGCGACCATGCCGGTGTCGACCACGCGGACGGGGACGGGGGCGGTCCGGGCGGCGACGACCGCGGCGTCGTAGGTGCCGGAGAACTCGGCGGACAGGTGCAGGCTGACGATGCCGGTCGCGCCGTCCTCCGCGGCCGCCCGGTAGGCGCGGACGAAGTCCTCCGGGCTGGGGCGGGAGGTGGTGACGGGGCGGCGCTTCTGCAGGGCGAGGGCGAGGCTGCGGGCGGAGATCTCGGTGCCCTCGACGAGGGCCTCGCCGCCGAGGACGACGGTGAGGGGTACAGCGGTGATCCCGTGCCGCGCCATTGCCTGATGGGGCAGGTAGGCCGTGGAATCGGTGATGATCGCGACATGGCGGGACATGAGGCGGAGGTTACCCCTAGTGGGGGTGCGGCGGCAGCCTAGGGCGCCTTTGGCGCCTTTGGCGCCCGATGGAGGCCGCCCTGGGTGGCACGCCAGGCCCGCGGCGGCGGTCGGCGGCCGCCGGGCTGCGCGGCACGGACGCGAGGCAGCGGCCGGGCTTCGCAGCGCCACGGCACGGAGCCCCGGTAGCGCGGTGCGTGCGGGGTGCGGCCGGCACGGGCTGCTGCGCGGAGCAATCCCCCACCCCGCCCTCCCCCAGCCTCCGTCCGGGGGGACCCCCATCCCGAAACCGGGGCTACGCCCCGGCCCCCTCGGGGCCAGGCCCGTGGCCCCGTGCGCCCCGGCTTCCCGGAGCCACGCCGCGCAACTCGCTCAGGCCATGGCTCAGCAGGCCGCAGCCAGCCGCTCTGGTTCTTCCCCCGCCGATCAGGTCGTGGCCTCCGGACGGGGCGTCTTCTGCCACGGGTACGGTGCTGCCGCGCCGGAGGGCGGGAGGGCGGTGGTGTTCTGGGCGGGACCCGTCCGGGTCTCCGGCTCGGCGGAACGGTCCTGGGGCTGCGGGTGGGCGGTCTGGGCCTGGGATGCCGCGGCCGCGAGGTCCTCGTCCAGGGTGGACGGGCGGGACCAGTCGCGCAGGGCGTCCGACTCCATGCCGATCCGGTCGGACAGGACGGACAGGTCGTCCTCCGCGAGCCGGCGCGCACGCTCGTGGGCGGCCCAGCGCAGCGAGTCCGCGGACTCGGTGACGCGCCGCGTGCGCGCGCGCAGCTCCGGCAGCGCGGCCTGTACCCGGCCCTTGTCCGGGTCCGCCTCCAGCCGCTTCAGTTCGTCGTCCAGCTCCCGGCCGTGCCGGCTCAGCTGTTCGAAGAGGGACAGGGATTCCTGCAGTGACGCGTCCGTGCGGGCGCCCTCCTGCAGCGCCTGCTGGGTGGCCCGCATCGAGTTCCGCAGGTCCAGCCGCAGCTGTGCCAGGGCTCCGGCGACACCCACCTGGCCGAGGCTCTTGGCCCGCAGCGCGGTGTCCTCCACCGTGCGCCGCGCCTGGGTGACCGTCCGCTCCACCCCCCGCTTCGCCGCCCCGACCACCTTGACCGTGGCGTACGCGCCGAGGCCGACGAAGGCCAGCAGCATCAGCGCGAAGATGATCAACGCGGCCTCCATGACGGGCCCCTTCCCCTGGTCGAGAGCGAGCACTCGCTCATCTCCACCGTAAACGCAACGGACAGGCCAGGGGTTCCAAACGGAACCCCCAACCTGCCCGTACGGGGAAACCCCTACCGCCCCGCTCAGATGACGATGTTCACCAGCTTCGGGGCTCGGACGATCACCTTGCGGATCTCCGCCCCGCCCAGCGCCGCCACGACCGCCTCGTCGGCCAGCGCCAGCTTCTCCAGGTCATCCTCGGCGATGGCCGGCGGCACCTCCAGGCGGGCCTTGACCTTGCCCTTGATCTGGACGACGCAGGTGACGGCCTCGTCGACCACGTACGCCGGGTCGGCCACCGGGAAGTCCTGGTGGACGACGGAGCCGGTGTGGCCCAGCCGGTGCCACAGCTCCTCCGCGATGTGCGGGGCCAGCGGCGCCACCAGCAGGACCAGCCGCTCCGCCACGGACCGCTCCAGCGGCTTGCCGGCCTTGGTCAGCGCGTTGTTCAGCTCGGTGATCTTCGCGATGGCGGTGTTGAACCGCAGGCCGGCCATGTCACCGCCGGCGCCGTCGATCGCCTTGTGCAGGGCGCGCAGAGTGGCCTCGTCGGGCTCGCCGTCCACGACGGTGACGGCGCCCGTCTCCTCGTCGACGATGTTGCGCCACAGGCGCTGCAGCAGACGGTACTGGCCGACGACCGCGCGGGTGTCCCACGGCCGGGAGACGTCCAGCGGCCCCATCGCCATCTCGTACAGGCGCAGCGTGTCGGCGCCGTACTCCTCGCAGATGGTCTCCGGGGTGACGGCGTTCTTCAGGGACTTGCCCATCTTGCCCAGCTCGCGCTTGACCGGCTCGCCCTCGAAGAAGAACTTCCCGTCGCGCTCCTCGACCTCGGTGGCCGTCACCGGGAAGCCGCGCTCGTCACGGTAGACGTACGCCTGGATCATGCCCTGGTTGAACAGCTTGTGGAACGGCTCGACGGAGGAGACGTGGCCCAGGTCGAACAGGACCTTCGACCAGAAGCGGGCGTACAGCAGGTGCAGCACCGCGTGCTCGGCGCCGCCCACGTACAGGTCGACACCACCGTGCGGGGCGCCGTCCCGCGGGCCCATCCAGTACTTCTCGATCTCCGGGTCGACCAGCGCGGACCCGTTGTGCGGGTCCAGGTAGCGCAGCTCGTACCAGCAGGAGCCGGCCCAGTTCGGCATGGTGTTGGTCTCGCGCCGGTACGGGCGGACGCCGCGGCCGTCGCCCAGGTCCAGCTCGACGTTGACCCAGTCGGACTTCCGGGACAGCGGGGTCTCCGGCTGCGAGTCGGCGTCGTCCGGCTCGAAGGTGCGCGGCGAGTAGTCCTCGACCTCCGGCAGCTCCAGCGGCAGCATCGACTCGGGCAGGGAGTGGGCGACGCCGTCCTCGTCATAGACGATCGGGAAGGGCTCGCCCCAGTAGCGCTGGCGGCTGAACAGCCAGTCGCGCAGGCGGAAGTTGACGGTGCCCTCGCCGATGCCGCGCTCGGTCAGCCAGTCGGTGATGGCGGCCTTGGCCTCCACCACGCCCAGTCCGTCCAGGGAGATGCCCTCGCCGGACGAGTTGATCAGCGTGGCGTCGTAGGAGACGAAGGCCTCGTCCCACTCGGCCGGGTCCGTGCCGCGGCCGTCGGTCGGCTCGACCACGCAGCGGATGGGCAGCTCGAAGGCGCGCGCGAACTCGAAGTCGCGGCTGTCGTGGGCCGGGACGGCCATGATCGCGCCGGTGCCGTAGCCCATCAGCACGTAGTCGGCGATGAAGACGGGGACCTTGGCGCCGCTGACCGGGTTGACCGCGTACTCACCGGTGAAGACACCGGTCTTGTCCTTGGCCTCGGCCTGCCGCTCGACGTCGGACTTGGAGGCGGCCTGCTTGCGGTACGCGGCCACGGCCTCGGCCGGGGTGGCGTGTCCGCCGGTCCACACCTCGTGGGTGCCCTCGGGCCAGGCGGCCGGCAGGAACTTCTCCACCAGCGGGTGCTCCGGCGCCAGCACCATGTACGTGGCGCCGAACAGGGTGTCGGGGCGGGTGGTGAAGACGGTGACGGCGTCGTCGCCCAGGGCGAAGTCGACGCGGGCGCCCTCGGAGCGGCCGATCCAGTTGCGCTGCTGCAGCTTGATGGCCTCGGGCCAGTCCAGCGCGTCCAGGTCGTCCAGCAGCCGGTCGGCGTACGCGGTGATGCGCATGTTCCACTGGCTCAGCTTGGCCTTGAACACCGGGAAGTTGCCGCGCTCGGAACGGCCGTCGGCGGTGACCTCCTCGTTGGCCAGGACGGTGCCCAGCCCGGGGCACCAGTTCACGGGCGCGTCGGAGGCGTACGCCAGCCGGTGGTCGTTCAGTACGTCGGCCCGCTCGGCGGCGGTCAGGGCGGCCCAGGCGCGGCCTCCGGGGACCTCACGGGAGCCGTCCTCGAAGGCGGCGACCAGGTCGGCGATCGGGCGGGCCTTCTTCGCCTCGGTGTCGTACCAGGAGTTGTAGATCTGCAGGAAGATCCACTGGGTCCACTTGTAGTAGTCCGGGTCGATCGTGGCGAACGAGCGGCGCTTGTCGTGGCCCAGGCCCAGCCGGCGCAGCTGGACCTTCATGTTCTCGATGTTCGCCTCGGTCGACACCCGGGGGTGGGTGCCGGTCTGCACGGCGTACTGCTCGGCGGGCAGGCCGAAGGCGTCGAACCCCAGGGTGTGCAGGACGTTGTGGCCGGTCATCCGCTGGTGGCGGGCGAACACGTCGGTGGCGATGTACCCCAGCGGGTGACCGACGTGCAGTCCCGCACCGGAGGGGTACGGGAACATGTCCATGATGAACTTCTTGGGCCGCGCGGCCAGGGCCGGGTCGCCGGCCAGGTCACCGGTCGGGTTGGGCGCTTCGTAGGTGCCCTCCGCGTCCCATACGTCCTGCCAGCGTGCCTCGATGTCGGCGGCCAGGACGGCCGTGTAACGGTGCGCCTCGGCCGCCTCGGGGGCCGGGGTGTTCGTCTCGCTCATGATTCCTACAAGCTCCATCGATCGTCTCTGCCGTCTCTGCCTGCCCAAATGAAAAATCCCCTCGCACAGGAGGGGACGCCGCGCCGAGTTCGACCGTGATCCCGGGGACCAGCGGGTCGAGGCTGCTCAGCGCGGCTCGGTAAGCAGAAGGCGTACGGCACGCATGGCGTCAGGGTACCGCAGCGGCCTCCGCCGCCGCTCGGCTGACCACACAACGAGAAGAGGGCCACCCGATCCGGGTGGCCCTCTTCTTCACTGTGGAGCTAAGGAGAATTGAACTCCTGACCTCCTGCATGCCATGCAGGCGCTCTACCAACTGAGCTATAGCCCCTTGCTTCTTGCCGCCGGGCCCTTGCTCGGTTTCCCTTGCCGGTTCCCCCTGGCGACATCCAGAACATTACACGGTCATGGCCCA
Organism: Streptomyces sp. NPDC048603; assembly: GCF_043199475.1. Taxonomy (NCBI): domain Bacteria; kingdom Bacillati; phylum Actinomycetota; class Actinomycetes; order Kitasatosporales; family Streptomycetaceae; genus Streptomyces; species Streptomyces sp. NPDC048603. The sequence continues at coordinate 215,008 of NZ_JBICVY010000011.1, forward strand.
GGACCAAAAACCGGTTTCACCGGTGTCCGTTTTGGGCGGAAGGTCATGCTCGGGCGAACTGGTAGAAGCGCTTCAGCGTGCAGTGCTCGTCCAGGAGACGGCCATAGATCGGCTCCCCTTCGAGCTCCCGGTACGTCTCGATGGGGTCGCCTTTTATGATCAGCGCCCGCGCGCATTCCTCGCACCAGTACTGGTATTCGGGATTGACCGGGTCCATGTCCCGCACGATCGGCGTGCCGTTGTCGCACCAGTCGCACCGCCGCCGGTGTGCACCCATCCGTGAGCGACTCCCTCCCGTTCAGGGCCGGCCGGGCCGTCGTCTCCCCCTCCGGCCGTCCGATTCTGCCATGCAGGCGGTCGGGCGTGCAGCAGGTGACAAACGCGAAGGATCCCACCCCCTGCCGGGGATGGGATCCTTACCGCTGTGGAGCTAAGGAGAATTGAACTCCTGACCTCCTGCATGCCATGCAGGCGCTCTACCAACTGAGCTATAGCCCCTTGCTCTCCGCCGTTCCCCCGCTGTTTTCTGCGGTGTTCCCTGCGGACAAGAAGAACCATAGCCTGTGACCAGCCGGAAAGTGAAATCCGCTGCCGCGCGCCCGTCAGCCGCCGTCCGTCAGTCGTCGTCGCCGAGCACCGGTTCCGGCAGGGTGCCGGCGTTGTGCTCCAGCAGCCGCCAGCCCCGCGCACCCTCGCCCAGCACGGACCAGCAGCAGTTGGAGAGCCCGCCGAGGCTCTCCCAGGAGGACGGGTCGAGCCCCAGCAGCCGGCCGATGGTGGTCCGGATGGTGCCGCCGTGGCTGACCACGACCAGGGTGGCGTTCTCCTCCAGCCGGCCGGCGTGCTCCAGGACCACGGGAGCCGCCCGGTCGGCGACCTCGGTCTCCAGCTCTCCGCCACCGCGCCGTACCGGCTCGCCGCGCTTCCACGCCGCATACTGCTCGCCGTACTTCGCCACGATCTCGTCGTGGGTCAGACCCTGCCACTCGCCGGCGTACGTCTCCCGCAGCGCCTCGTCGTGCGTGACGGGCAGCCCGGTGATGCCGGCGAGCTCCGCGGCCGTCGCCGCCGCCCGCTTCAGGTCGGAGGCCACGATGGCGGCCGGACGCAGCGAGGCGAGCAGCCGGGCGGCCCGGCGGGCCTGTGCCACGCCGGTCCCGGTCAGCTCGATGTCCGTGGAGCCCTGGAAGCGGCGTTCCAGGTTCCACGAGGTCTGGCCGTGCCTCCAGAGCACGATCTTGCGACCGGGACGCCCGGCGCTGCCGCCCGTCACCGCACTCGGCGGCGTGCTGGTCGCGCTCAGAACAGATCACCGTCCAGGTCGTCGTCGCCCTGCGTCGCGCGCAGCTTGGCGTGCTCCTCCGCCTTGCCCTTGGTCAGCTTCGCGTCCTCGGGCAGCTCGATCTCGGGGCAGTCCTTCCACAGCCGCTCCAGCGCGTAGAAGACGCGCTCCTCGCTGTGCTGCACGTGGACGACGATGTCCACGTAGTCGAGCAGGATCCAGCGGGCGTCGCGGTCGCCCTCACGGCGCACCGGCTTGGCGCCGAGCTCCTTGAGGAGCCGCTCCTCGATCTCGTCGACGATGGACTTGACCTGGCGGTCGTTGGGCGCCGACGCGAGCAGGAAGGCGTCGGTGATCGACAGCACGTCGCTGACGTCGTACGCGATGATGTCGTGCGCGAGCCGGTCGGCCGCCGCCTGGGCGGCGGTGGTGATGAGCTCGATGGAGCGGTCCGTGGCGGTCACTGAGCCATGCTTTCGGGTCGAGGGCAGATCCATACAAGGGTCTCATGGGCGGCCGACACCGCCCACGCCTTTCCCCCCCGGCCCGCCCCCTCCCGGGGCTACGGCGTTTTGTAGTCCTTGCCGAGCACCACCACGACGTCCGCGTTGACCGTGCTCGCGGCCTTCTTCACCGCGGTCTCGGGCAGGCCCAGGGTCTTGGCGACCTCGACCGCCTTCTCCCGCTGCGCGTCGTCCTGGTACGTGACCTGGGTGCCGGCCTGGCTCTGTCCGGCCTTGCCGCCGTCCACGAACGTGTAGCCGCCGTTGACCAGCGCGGCCCTGGCCGCGGTGAGGGCCTTCTCGCTGCCGGTGGCGTCCTTGAGCCCCACCCGCGGGGCCGCGGAGGCGCCCGGCGGGGCGGTCAGGCTGCCGCCGAGGATCTCCTTGACCACGGTCCGCCCGGCTTCGTCGGCCATGGTGCCGTCCGGCTTCACCGCGACCACGTCCGTGCGGTACGCGCCGAGCTTGGCGTGCTCGGCCAGCCGGGCCAGCGAACCGCCCAGCGCGCGGTCGGTGAGGGAGGGGTCGAGGATCTGGCCGAGGGACTCCACGGTGAGCACCGCCGAGTGCTCGTCGCTGGGCATCTTGCGCAGGGTGGCGTACATGACCTTGCCGAACCGCTCCAGCTGCTTGGCCTCGGGCTCGCCCTGCGCGCGGTGGGTGGCGTAGGCGACGGCCATGGCCCCGGTCAGGCTCTGCTTCTGGCCCTGGCCCACGGCGGGGGTCTTGGCCTTGTCGTCGGCGGGCACGGCGGTGTCGGTGTCGACCTCGATGCCGCCCACGGCCTGGACGAGGTTCTCCAGGTAGGGGGTGTCCAGTCGCCAGGTGCCGCCGATGTGCGTGCCGAGCATGGCGTCGAGGGCCTCGCGGGTGCCGCCGAGGCCGTCCTCCTCGACCGACTTGCCGAGGGCCACCGAGGTGCCGTCGTCCCGGGGCACGGTCATGGTGTTCGGCAGCAGTACGGTGGCGCCCTTCTTCGCGGTCACGTTGTCGACCAGCAGGGCGGTGGAGGTGCCGCCCCTCTTGGTGTTGTGCAGGTGGACGACGACCATGTCGCGCTTCTGCGGTCCGGTGTCCGCGGCGGCTCCCTTGCCCGAGCCGTCGCGGCCGAGGAAGGGCAGCTTGTCCGCGTACCAGAGGTAGCCGACGCCACCGGCGACGAACAGCGCGAGGACGACCATCAGGGCGATCACCCGGTTGCGGCCGCGGCGGCGGGCCTCCTCACGCCGTTCGGTGCGGCTCTCGGTGAACTTGAGCCAGTCGATGACGTCGTCCGTGTCCTCGTCGGGCTGGTCGAGGAAGGCGAACTGCTCGGTCCGGTAGTCCGGGGCGCTGCGCGGTCCGGGCACCTGGGCGCCCCCGGAAGCGGCCCCGGGCCCCTCGTCGAACTCGGATTCCGGGTCGAAGTCCGGGTCGAAGTCGGGGTCGGGGGCGGGTGCCTGCTGCGGAATCCACTGCCCGCCGGCCTGCTGCGGCATCTGCGGGGACATCTGCCGCATCTGCGGCATCTGCCCCGTGTCATAGCCGTCGTAGCCGTCATAGCCGTCGCGGCCGTAGTACTGCTGGGCGGCCTGCGGCTGCTGCTGGTACTGCTGGGGTGCTTGGGGCCGGGCGACCGGCTGCCCGTAGGCGTCGTGTCCGCTGTGGCCATACGGTTGCTGCTGGTACTGCTGCGGGTACTGGCCGTACTGCCGCGGGGGCGCGGCGGGCACCTGGCGGTACACCGGCCGACCGTACTCGTCGTAGCCGATGAACTGCGGTTCCTGTGGGTCGTTCACCGCGGTGCCCCTCTCGTGCGGAAGCTAGGCTCCCCGGTACAGCTCTCGCTTGTGGATGTACCGCACCACACCATCGGGCACCAGGTACCAGACCGGGTCCCCGGCGGCGACCCGCGCGCGGCAGTCGGTGGAGGAGATCGCCAGAGCCGGGACCTCCACCAGGGAGACGCCGCCCTCGGGCAGGCCGTCGTCGGTGAGCAGGTGGCCGGGCCGGGTGACCCCGATGAAGTGCGCGAGCGAGAACAGTTCCTCGGCGTCGCGCCAGGTGAGGATCTGGGCCAGGGCGTCGGCGCCGGTGATGAAGAAGAGGTCGGCGTCGTCGTTGAGGCGCCGCAGGTCCCGCAGGGTGTCGATGGTGTACGTCGGGCCGCCGCGGTCGATGTCGATGCGGCTCACCGAGAACTGCGGGTTTGAGGCCGTGGCGATGACCGTCATCAGATAGCGGTCCTCGGCGGGCGACACGGCCCGCTCCGACTTCTGCCAGGGCTCGCCGGTCGGTACGAACACCACCTCGTCGAGGTGGAAGAGGGCGGCCACCTCACTGGCGGCCACCAGGTGTCCGTGGTGGATCGGGTCGAATGTCCCGCCCATCACGCCGAGCCTGCGCTTGACCGGACCGGTAGGCGTTTCCTGCTCTCCCATGAGCGCAGACCATACCGGCCCGGGGCCGGGGTGCAGCTGCCGCGGTCGGACTAACGGTCGCGGTTGAGGCGCGTGGTGACCCACAGCATCAGGAGCAGCACGAAGAGCGCACCGCCACCGGTCAGGTACGGGTTCAGGCTGTCGTGGTTGCCGCCGTGGTTCTCGGCCCCCTCCGAGGCGAGGAGAACCAGGTTCTGGGCGGTCGTGTGGAGGCTCATCAGGCAGATACCTATCGGGTCGGGGAGCGGGGCCGAGACTTCGCTCACATCGTATGCGGGTGCCTGGGGCACGCTCACGCCGACTCAGGCGTTGGAGAGGATAGACGTATGGCAGGGCTGTCCGATCAAGGGGGAGGCGCAATGGCAGACACGGCTTTCGAGAAGGTGCCCGCAAGGGACCGCAAGAGGTTCCCGGGGATCTCCTCGCGGGCGTACGAGCATCCGGCGGACCGGTCCGCGCTGGTGGCGCTGCGCAAGCTGAGCGGGTTCGACACGGTGTTCAAGGCGCTCAGCGGGCTGCTGCCGGAGCGCAGTCTGAGGCTGCTGTACCTGTCGGACTCGGTGCGGGTGGGCGAGACCCAGTTCGCGCACCTGCACGCGATGCTGCGGGACGCCTGTTACATCCTGGACCTGGAGAAGGTCCCGCGGATGTACGTGCAGCAGGACCCGCGGCCGAACGCCATGTGCATCGGGCTGGACGAGCCGGTGATCGTGGTCACCACCGGTCTGGTGGAGCTGCTCGACGAGGAGGAGATGCGGGCGGTCGTGGGCCACGAGGTGGGCCACGCGCTGTCCGGCCACTCGGTGTACCGGACGGTCCTGCTGTTCCTGACCAACCTGGCGGTGAAGGTCTCCTGGATCCCGCTGGGCAACGTGGCGGTGACGGCGATCGTGACGGCGCTCCGGGAGTGGTTCCGGAAGTCGGAGCTGTCGGCCGACCGGGCCGGGCTGCTGGTCGGGCAGGACGTACGGGCCTCGATGCGCGGCCTGATGAAGCTGGCCGGCGGCAACCACCTGCACGAGATGAACGTGGACGCGTTCCTGGCGCAGGCCGAGGAGTACGAGGCGGGCGGCGACCTGCGCGACTCGGTGCTGAAGATCCTCAACATGCTGCCGCGGACGCACCCCTTCACCACGGTGCGGGCCGCCGAGCTGAAGAAGTGGTCGGAGAGCCGTGACTTCCAGCGGATCATGGACGGCCACTACCCGCGGCGCGAGGAGGACAAGGACACCTCGGTCACGGACTCCTTCCGGCAGTCCGCCTCGCACTACGCGGACTCGGTGCGGACGAGCTCGGACCCGCTGATGAAGCTGGTCACCGACATCGCGGGCGGGGCGGGCGACCTGGCCGGCTCGCTGCGGGACAAGTTCGCGGGCGCCGGCCGGGACGGGAAGGGCTCCGCGGACGGCGGCGGCACGGCGCGGGACTGACCTCCGGCTGCTACGGGGCGGTGGCTCCGGCCGGGACGGAACCGGCCGGAGCCGGGGCCTGCGGGACCCCCGGGCCCTGAGGCTGCGGCTCCGTCGTCGGGGCCGCGGTCGGGTTCCGGGTGGCCAGTGCGCCGCACAGCCCGCCCGCCCGCCGTTCCCGGCCGTCCGCGAACGGGTCGGTGGCCGACGGGCCCGTGGCGGTGGCCGCGGCCCCGGCGAGCAGCGGTTTGAAGCCGGTGTACGGCTCGGCGGCGCAGTCGTGCGGCCCGGCCTGCACGTACGCGGCCAGCAGCTCGGTGCGGCGGGCCACCAGGTCGTCCCGGTCGAAGCGCATCCGCAGTTCCCGCCGGACGCTGAACAGCGAGGCGCCGTCCGTGGCGGCCTGGCCGGCGTCGACCGGACGCACCGCGTACACGAAGGTGTGGTCGGAGATCACCTCCAGCACCCCGGGGGCGACCTCGTCGAAGGCGAGGGTGCCCTTCACCCGGACCCGGGAGTCGGCCACGACGGCGGTGCCGGGGTCGAAGCGGACCAGCCAGCCGGTGGCGGCGTGCCGCGCGTCGCCGCCCACCGAGGTCATGCTGCGGTCGAACTGGTCCAGCTGGTCGGGGTCGAGCAGGATCCGCACCGGGCGGGAGGCCACCCCGGCGAGCACGTCCGGGTCCAGCGAGGACTGCACCAGGTAGTCCTTGGCGATGCTCAGGGCGGCGACCACCTGGGTGTCGGTGAAGTGCGGGGTGCGGCGCACCGCCGGAAGGGTGATCCCGGCCGCGCCGACCCGGTACTGGTCCGCGGGGCTGTGTGCGAACAGCTCGGAAGGCCGGCCGCCGGGCACCGTCCCGGCGGGGGCCAGCGGGACGATCGTGCTGGTCAGCGCCTCGGGTCGGTTCCCGCGCGGGGCGACGTAGGGGTTGCGCAGGCCCATCCAGACGGCCGCGCCGAAGGCGAGCGCGATCAGCAGGACCAGCACCATGCCCTGGCGGGCGGCCCGGCCCGGGGTGCTGGTGCGGCTGCGTCCGGTGGACCAGACGGAGCGGCTGCGGACGGCACGGGCGTGTTCGCCCATGCGTTCGTCGGCGGAGAACTCCTGGAGGCGCGCAGCCCGGACGAAGCCCTCGTCGAACACCACCGACCGGTATTCGTCCGACCGGAAATCGTCCTCGCCCCCGCCGAAGGGATCGGGGGTGGCGTCATGTGGATCTCGTGGCACGGCCATGCGCGTCTCCCTGCTCCGGGAGGAGGTCGTACCTTCAGGGTTGGCGTACGGCGGGGTGCGTAAACGCGCCACCGCCGCCGACTTCCGTCAGGGGCGTCCTGCTCGCGGGGGGCGGGGTCTGTCCGGGGTCGCCCGAGCTGCCCGAGGCTCCACGGTAGACGGCGATGAAGGCCAGCGCGACCATTCCGATGCCCATGACCACGGCGAGCACCCAGGCCACCGGGCGCAGCCACCTGGACCGGCCCCGGTAGGGGCGCATGGACCCGCCGTAGGGGCCGTAAGCGTGACCGTAGGGGCCGTCGTTGTCGCCGTACGGGAGGTCGTCGGGGCCGTAACCGTCCGACAGGCCGTCGGGCCACCCGTACGGGTACCCCTCGAAGGGGTCCTCGTCGGCCGTGCGGCCGCCCGCGACCGCCGCGCGGGCGGCTTCGGCCTCGCGCAGCCGCTCGGCCGCGCTCGGCTCATGGATCTCGGCGTTCCGGACGAAGTCCTCGTCGAACACCACGGAGGCGAAGTCCTGATCCGCGCCTCCGCGGTCGTCGTCGGGCACCCCGTCGTCCGGGAACGGCTTGCCCCCCACGTCGTCCGGCACGGGTCCAGCGTAGACCTGGGCAGGGGTTTTGGGCAGGCGGTAAGCCGGAATTCGGCCACGCGGAGTCCGGAAGGGGATTACCGCACGTGACCGTCGCCGGTGACGATGTACTTGGTGGAGGTGAGCTCCGGGAGGCCCATCGGGCCGCGGGCGTGCAGCTTCTGGGTGGAGATGCCGATCTCCGCGCCGAAGCCGAACTGGCCACCGTCGGTGAACCGGGTGGAGGCGTTCACGGCGACCGTGGTCGAGTCGACCAGCTGGGTGAAGCGGCGGGCCGCGGCCTGCGAGGTGGTGACGATGGCCTCGGTGTGGCCGGAGGTCCAGCGGCGGATGTGGCCGACGGCCTCGTCGAGGGAGCCGACCACGGCGGCCGCGATGTCGTACGAGAGGTACTCCGCGGCCCAGTCCTCGTCGGTCGCGGGCAGCGCGGTGACCTTGCTGTCCTCCGCCGCGGCGAGGACCCGCGCGTCGCCGTGGACGGTGACGCCGGCTTCGGCGAGGGCGTCGAGGGCGCGCGGCAGGAAGGCGGCGGCGATGTCCTGGTGGACCAGGAGGGTCTCGGCGGAGTTGCAGACGGAGGGCCGCTGCGCCTTGGAGTTGATCAGGATGTCCACGGCCATGTCGAGGTCGGCCTGCGCGTCCACGTAGACGTGGCAGTTGCCGGTGCCGGTCTCGATGACGGGGACGGTGGACTCCTCGACGACGGTCTTGATGAGGGAGGCTCCGCCGCGCGGGATGAGCACGTCGACGAGGCCGCGGGCGCGCATCAGCTCGCGGACGGAGTCGCGGGACTCGCCGGGCACGAGCTGGATCGCGTCCGCGGGGATGCCGGTGGACGCCACGGCGTCGCGGAGGATGCCGACGAGGGCGGTGTTGGAGGCGTACGCGGAGGAGCTGCCGCGCAGCAGGACCGCGTTGCCGGACTTCAGGCAGAGCGCGGCGGCGTCGACGGTGACGTTCGGGCGGGCCTCGTAGATGATGCCGACGACGCCGAGGGGGACGCGGATCTGGCGCAGGTCGATGCCGTTGGGGAGGGTCGAGCCGCGGACGACCTCGCCGACCGGGTCCGGGAGCGCGACGACGTCGCGGACGTCGGAGGCGATGGCGCGGACGCGGTCGGGGGTGAGGGTGAGGCGGTCGATGACGGTCTCGCTGGTGCCGGCGGCCCGGGCCTTGGCGATGTCCTGGGCGTTCGCCTCGACGATCTCGGCGGTACGGGCCTCCAGCGCGTCGGCGATGGCCAGCAGGGCGGCGTCCTTGGCGGACCGCGGGAGCGGGGCGATGTCCGCGGCGGCGGTGCGGGCGCGCTGGGCGGTGGCGGTGACGGGCGAGACGGCGGCTTCCTTCAGCGAGGTCATGCCGTCCAGGGTAGTGCGCGTCCTTCACCTGACCGGCGCGCTTCCACCCCGCGAGACGGGAGCCGCGCCGGGCGGTGCCGCCGAGGTACGGGCCCTGCCGTGTGGGTGCCGGCCGTTGCCTCGGCCGTGGCGGGCGGGTCGGCCGTTCCTCCGGCGTGTGCCCACCCGTTCCGCCCTGCGGAACGCCTGCCCACACCTCGGAGGCGTCAGTAGGGGTGGACGCCGACCGGGTGGGCCGGGGGTGGGCCGTAGCCTTCCGCGACGCGCTGGTGGTAGGTCGCGCGGTCGATGACCTCCAGGCCGACGATCTCCCAGGCCGGCAGCCTCGCCGAGGAGCGGTGTTCGCCCCAGAGCCGCAGGGCGACGGCCGCGGCGTCGTGGAGGTCGCGGGCCTCCTCCCAGTAGCGGATCTCCGCGTGGTCGTCGGCGTACCGGCTGGTGAGGAGGAAGGGGTGGTCGTGCGCCAGCTGTTCGAGGCCGCGGCGGACCTCGGTCAGCGGCACCGGCTTGCCGGAAACGCTCAGGGTGACGTGCCACAGCCGGGACTGATGGTCCTCGTCCTCACCGCCGCCCCCCGCGACGCTGGTCAGCGCTCGTCCCACCAGTCGGCTCCTCTGCCCTGCGTGCCTGCCCGTTACCCACAGTTGACCAGTCCCGGGACCGTTTCGCGGCGGTTTTGCAGAACCTCAGCCCTGCAGCAGAACCAGATCGTCCCGGTGGACGACCTCTCGTTCGTACTCCGGTCCGAGTTCCCGCGCGAGCTCGCGAGTGGAGCGGCCCAGCAGCTGCGGCATCTCCTTGGCGTCGAAGTTGACCAGGCCGCGGGCGATCGGCCGGCCGTCCGCCGTGCGCAGCTCGACCGGGTCCCCCGCGGAGAAGTCGCCCTCGACGGCCGCGATGCCGGCGGGGAGGAGGGAGCTGCCGCGTTCGGTGACGGCGGCCACCGCGCCGTCGTCGAGGACCAGGTGGCCCTGCGGGGTGGAGGCGTGCTGCAGCCAGAGCAGCCGGTCGGCCGAGCGGCGGCCGGTGGCGTGGAAGAACGTGCCCGTCTCGCGTCCGGACAGGGCGTCGGCGGCCTGGCTGGCGGAGGTGAGGACCACGGGGATGCCGGCCGCCGCCGCGATCCGGGCGGCCTCCACCTTGGTGACCATGCCACCGGTGCCGACTCCGGCCTTGCCCGCGCTGCCGATGGAGACGTGCGCGATGTCCTCGGGGCCGCGGACCTCCTCGATCCTGCTGGTGCCCGGCTGGGACGGGTCGCCGTCGTACAGGCCGTCCACGTCGGAGAGCAGCACCAGCAGGTCGGCGCGGACCAGGTGGGCCACCAGCGCGGCGAGGCGGTCGTTGTCGCCGAAGCGGATCTCGTCCGTGGCGACGGTGTCGTTCTCGTTCACGATCGGCAGCGCGCCCATGGCCAGGAGCTGGTCCAGGGTCCGGTACGCGTTGCGGTAGTGGGCGCGCCGGCTGGTGTCGTCCGTGGTCAGCAGGACCTGGCCGACCCGGACCCCGTACCGGGCGAAGGAAGCGGTGTAGCGGGCGACCAGCAGGCCCTGTCCGACACTCGCCGCGGCCTGCTGCCGGGCCAGGTCCTTGGGCCGGCGGCGCAGCCCGAGCGGGGAGAGTCCGGCGGCGATGGCGCCGCTGGAGACCAGCACGATCTCCTTCTCGCCGCCGCTGCGCGCCTTGGCGAGGACGTCGACGAGCGCGTCGACCCGGTCCGCGTCCAGGCCGCCCGCCGCGGTGGTGAGGGAGGAGGAGCCGACCTTGACCACGATCCTGCGGGCGTCCACGACCCGCTGCCTAGCCCCTGACACGTCCATCCCCTTAGCCGCCCGTCCGCCGGATACAGCCCTCAATCTACGGGGTTCCGGGGAACGGGCGCCTGCCGGTTTCAGACCGTGGACCTGTCGGCCACCGGCTCGGCCTGGGCCTGTGCGGCCCGGGCGGCGCCGGGCACCAGGATCTTCCGGGAGAGGAGGTAGGTGAACGGGATCGCCACCACGGCCGCGGCCAGCGGGGCGATCTTCGTGTTCATCCCGGCCCAGGTGACCAGCGCGTACAGCCCGGCGGACTGGATCACGTAGTTGGTGACGTTGGTGAGCGGGAAGAGCAGGAACTTCTTCCAGGTGGGCCGGGTGCGGTAGGTGAAGTAGGTGTTCATGAAGAACGACCCGATCATCGCCAGCACGAAGGCGAGGCTGTACGCGGCGAAGTACGGCATCCACGGGTGCAGCAGCAGGTAGATGCCGAAGAAGGTCGCCGTGTTGACCCCGCCCACCAGGGCGAAGCGGAACATCTGGCCCAGCTGGTCCTTCACCGGATGTCGGTCCCGTGGGATTCCTTGACCAGGAAGTGCGGGCGCCGCTTGGTCTCGTAGTAGATGCGGCCGATGTACTCGCCGATGAGGCCGAGCATGGTCATCTGGACACCGCCCAGCGCCACTATGATCGCGACAAGGGTGACGTAACCGGGCGTCTTGACGCCGGTGGTGATCGTCTGCCCGATGATCCACAGGGTGTAGAGCGCACCGATCGCGGTGAGCGCCGCACCCATCCAGATCGCCAGCCGCAGCGGCCGGTTGTTGAACGAGATCAGCCCGTCCATGGCGTAGTTCAGCAGCGAGCCGAACTTCCACTTGGTCTCGCCGGCCTCGCGCTGCGCGTTCTGGTAGTCGAACGTGACCGTGTCGAAGCCGATCCAGGAGAACAGGCCCTTGGAGAAGCGGTTGTACTCCTGGAGGGAGACCAGCGCGTCCACGGCGGCCCGGGACAGCAGGCGGAAGTCGCCGACGCCGTCCATCAGCTCGACGTCCACCCACCGGTTGACCATGCGGTAGTAGAGGCGGCTCAGGGCGCTGCGGACCTTCTTGTCGCCGTCGCGGTTGCGGCGGGCGATGATCTGGTCGTGGCCGAGCGCGTACAGGTCCAGCATCTTGCCGATCAGCTCCGGCGGGTGCTGGAGGTCGGCGTCCATGATGACCACGGCGTCGCCGGTGGCCTCCTTGAGGCCGGCCAGCATGCCGGCCTCCTTGCCGAAGTTGCGGCTGAAGGAGACGTACCGGGTCTGCTCGGGATTCGCCTCGGCGATCTTGCGCAGCTTCCCGAGGGTGCCGTCGCGACTTCCGTCGTCGACGTAACACACCTCGTACTCGATCGGGAGGGCACCGAGGACCTTGCGGATCTCCGTGTCGAAGCTGTCGATGACTGCTTCTTCGTTGTAGCAAGGAACGACTACGGACAGCTTCGTCATGAACACTTCCTGCTGGGTCTGATCCGCATGCCCTAGAAGTATGCACGCCCGGCGGTCGGCTGCCGGAGCCGAGTGGAACACACGGTAGTTTTGACGGGATAAGCGGAACGGAACAAATAGGGATCGAGGTGCACGTGCCTGACGTCTCCGTGGTCGTCATCGTCTACAACGACGCAGAGCGTCTGCCGACAGCCGTCCAGTCGGTCATCGACCAGACGCTGCAGGGCGTCGAGGTCGTGATCGTCGACGACTGCAGCAAGGACCGTTCCTTCGAGGTCGCCAAGGAACTCGAAGCGGCGCATCCCGGCAGAGTGCGCGCCTTCCAGCTCCCGCAGAACAGCGGCGGCTGCGGTGCGCCCCGCAATCACGGCATCCAGCAGGCCACCGGTACGTACGTCATGTTCCTGGACAGCGACGACGTCCTGGAGCGCAACGCCTGCCGGAACATGCTGGACGCGGCCGAGCGGACCGGGGCGAACCTGGTCTCCGGCATGTGCGTGCGGGTCCACCTCGACAGCCGGTGGAGCAAGACCACCGAGTGGTACCCGTGGATCTACTCGCGCACCCGGACGCTGGAGTCGATCACCGAGGATCCCGATCTCCTGGTGTACGACACGCTCTCCACCAACAAGTGCTACCGGCGGTCGTTCCTGCTGGAGCAGGGGCTGGAGTTCCCGGTCGGCATCCACTACGAGGACCTGCTGTTCTCCGCCCAGGCGTACGTCGCGGCCGGCCGGATCGCCCTGATCCCCAACCACGTCTACTTCTGGAACGTGCAGGAGAAGGCCACCTCGAAGTCGATCAGCAACCGGCGCCACGAGATCGCCAACTTCGTGCACCGGATGGAGATCCACCGCCGCGTCGACGCCCTCCTCGCCGAGAAGGGCCACGACGAGATCAAGTCGGCCAAGGACGCCAAGTTCCTCAAGCACGACCTGGTGCTGCACCTGCGCGACCTGCACCTGCTGGACGACGAGTACCGGCAGGAGTTCGCCCGGCTGGCCAACGGCTACCTGGAGGGCATCGACCCGGCCGCGTACGACCAGGTCAACCACCTCCAGGCGATCTGCGCCTACCTGCTCGGCAAGGAGGACTGGGTCAACCTGCTCTCCGCCGCCGAGTCGATGACCAACCGCGGCCGGCTGACCTCCTCCCTCGCCGAGCGCGACGGCCGGATCTACTGGTGCGCCGAGCATCTGGACGACGCCGAGGCCCGCCGCATACTGGACGTCACCGAGCAGGGGTTCCACACCACCCCGCTGGGCTCGCTCGCCCTGGGCAACCGGCTGACCTCGTACGAGGACGACGGCCGCGGCACGGTCACCCTGTCCGGTTCCGTGGTGAACCCCCTGCACCGGATCGCCGACGACGCCCCGCTCAAGGCCGAGCTGGAGTTCCGCGCCCGCCGCCAGATCGGCGTCAAGTCGTTCAGCTTCCCGGTGGAGAAGATCGATCACGCCGGTGACACGATCGAGTGGTCCGTGAAGGCCGACATCGGCAAGACGGTCCGGCCGCTGGGCATCATCGACGCGGTCTGGGACGTCCGGCTGAAGCTGACCGCCGGCAAGAACCGGATCAGCACCCGCGTGGCGGTCGGCGCCGTCGACCTGGAGCGCGCGGCCAAGCTGCGCGTCCGCCCCCGGCTGACCCGCCTGGTCTCCGACCGCTTCGAACCGGAGATCACCAAGAAGGGCAACCTGTCCTACGTGCTGACCGCCGAGGGCGCGGCCGCCGTACGCACCCAGGCGCTGATCAACGGCGCCATGCACGGCAAGGCCGCCGGCGTGGTCAAGCGGAGCCTGAAGAAGGCCCTGAAGACCAAGCGGAACATCGGCTCCGGCGAGCAGAAGGTGAAGATCTACCACGAGGTCTTCTCGAAGCTGCCGGTCAGGAAGGGCCTGGTCGTCTTCGAGAGCCACATGGGCAAGCAGTACAGCGACAGCCCCAAGGCGATCTACGAGGAGATGCTCCGGCAGGGCGTCGACTTCGAGGCCGTGTGGTCCTACGCGGGCGCCAAGCCCACCGGCTTCCCCAAGGACGCCACCCTGGTCAGGCGGTGGAGCTGGCAGTACCTGCGGGCGCTCGCCCAGGCCGAGTACTGGATCGACAACCAGGGCTTCCCGCTGGCCCTCACCAAGCGCCAGGGCACCACGTACATCCAGACCTGGCACGGTTCGGCGCTCAAGCGCATGGGCTTCCACGAGCCGCGCACCAAGGCGCTCGGCCAGGACGGGCAGGCGAAGTTCCAGGCCGCGGTGGACCGTTTCGACCACTTCCTGGTCCGGTCCGAGCACGACACCCGCACCCTCGCCAAGGCCTTCCGGCTCCGCGACACGGTGCTGCTGCGCGTCGGCTACCCGCGCAACGACGCCCTGGTGGAGGCGCACGGCGCCGAGGCGCAGAGCGGCGAGCGGGTCCGCGGCCCGCTGGCCGCCGAGCTCGGCATCGACCCGGAGAAGAAGGTGCTGCTCTACGCGCCGACCTTCCGGGCCGCGGCGGACGGCTCGGTGGAGGGCTTCACCTTCCCCTTCGACGTCGAGGAGTTCGCCGAGCGGCTGGGTGACCGTTTCACCCTGCTGGTCCGCACCCACTACCTCAACAGCGTCAGCCTGCCGCCCTCCGTGGCGGGCCGGGTGATCGACGTGTCCAAGCACCACGACATCACCCCGCTGCTGGCCCTGGCCGACGGCCTGATCACCGACTACTCGTCCGTGATGTTCGACTACGCGGTGCTGGACCGGCCGATGCTGTTCTTCGCCTACGACTACGAGGCGTACGCGTCGGACCTCCGCGGCACCTACTTCGACCTCAAGGAGAAGGCGCCCGGCCCGGTCGTGGCCACGGCGGACGAACTCCTCCAGGCGCTCTCCGCCTTCGAGGAGGCCGACGCCAAGTACGCGGAGGCGCGACAGCGTTTCCTCGCCGAGTTCGGTGAGTACGACCGCGGGGACGCCGCCCGCCGGATCGTCGAGAAGTTCTTCCAGGGGAGCGGCAAGTGAGCCAGGGCCGTGACATCTTCTTCGTGTCCAACAGCGTCGACGAGATCGGCGGGGTGACCACCTGGTCGCACCAGATGGCCCGGCTGCTCACCGACCGCGGGCACCGGGTGCACCTCGTCGGCATCTGCCCGGTGGAGGAGAACATCCGGCAGAGCTTCTCCGCGGAGCTGCCGTACGCCACCACCACCCTGTACGACGAGCGGCCCCCCTCGCCGCGCACCCTGCGCGGCATCAAGGGAAAGCTGAACGCGCCCGAGCGGCGCCGCCAGGCCGCCCGCCGGGCCGGGATGCTGGAGCAGGCGGAGAAGCTGAGCGCGCTCTTCCGTGAGGCCGCGCCCGGTGCCGTGGTGATCTGCACCCAGGTCTGGGCGATGGAGTGGGTGGCGCTCGCCGACACCAAGGGGCTCACCGTCATCGGGATGAGCCACGAGTCCTACGAGGCCAGCCACAAGTCCTCGCGGGCCGCCCGGGTGCGGCGCCACTACAAGGACGTCGACCGGCTGCTGGTGCTCACCCCGGAGGACGCGGACCTGTGGATCCGCTCCGGGATGGACAACGTGGGATCCATGCCGAACCCGCTGCCGTTCATGCCGGACGCGCCCGCACCGCGCGAGGCGAAGGTCGTCGCCTCCGTCGGCCGGCTCGCCTTCGAGAAGGGCGTGGACCTGCTGCTCGACGCCTGGTCGGAGACGGCCCCGCTGCACCCCGACTGGACCCTGCGGATCTACGGCGCCGGCCCGGAGGAGGCGAGCCTGCGGGCGTACTGCACCTCGCTGGGCCTGGACGACTCGGTGGAGTGGATGGGCAGCACCGGCGACGTGCTGGGCGCGCTGCGCGGGGCCTCGGTGTTCGCGCAGGCGTCCCGGGCCGAGGGCTTCCCGATCACCCTGCTGGAGGCGATGGCGGCCGGTGTGGCGCCGGTCGCGTTCGACTGCGCGCCGGGCGTCCGGGAGATCGTGTCGCACGGCGAGGACGGCCTGCTGTCCCGCCTGGGCAACACGGTGGAACTGGCCGGGCACCTGAGCCGGCTGATGTCGGACAAGGAGCTCCGGGACCGGATGGGTGACACCGCGTTCCGGGACGTGAAGCGCTACTCCAGCGCGGAGATCACCGACCGCTGGGAAGAGCTCTTCTCCTTCCTCCAGCGCTAGCACCCGCGGCGCGAGGCGCCACATGGAACGGCGGAGGCCGCCCTCCCCTTCACGGGGAGGGCGGCCTCTCGCGTTGCACGGGCCCGTGCCGGGCCTCCGCCGGACGGCCCGGGGTGGTGGCTAACGCTCGCGGTGCGCGAGCTTCTTGTTGGCCTGCCAGCCGGCCCAGGCCGAGACGATCATCTCGCGCACGTCGTGGCGGGCCTTCCAGCCCAGCTCCCGCGCGATCCTGTCGGCGGAGGCCACGACCTTCGCCGGGTCGCCGGGGCGGCGCGGGGTGACCACGGGCTCGTGGTCGTGCCCGGTGTTCTCGTTGAGCAGCCCGACCATCTCGCGCACGGAGACGCCCTCGCCGCGGCCGATGTTGACGGTGAGGTCCCGGTACTCGCCGGCGCTCGCCCACTCGGCCAGCTTGCGGGCGGCCGCCACATGGGCTTCCGCGAGGTCCTCGACGTGGATGTAGTCGCGGATGCAGGTCCCGTCCGGGGTCGGGTAGTCGTCGCCGAAGATCCGGGCGCCCTCGCCCCGGTCGTAGCGCTCGAAGACCATCGGGACCAGGTTGAACACGCCGGTGTCGGCGAGCTCGGGGGTCGCGGCGCCCGCCACGTTGAAGTACCGCAGGCAGGCGGTGGAGATGCCGTGCGCCTTGCCGGCCGCGCGGACCAGCCACTCACCCGCCAGCTTGGTCTCGCCGTACGGGCTCAGCGGCGCGGCCGGGGTCTCCTCGGTGACCAGGTCCACGTCCGGCATGCCGTACACCGAGGCCGACGAGGAGAAGAGGAAGTTGCGGACGCCCGCCCTGGCCACCTCGCCCAGCAGGACCTGCAGACCCTCCACGTTCTCGTGGTAGTAGTACATCGGCTTCTCGACGGACTCGCCGACCTGCTTCTTGCCGGCCAGGTGCACCACGCCGGTGATCTTGTGCTTGCGGAGGGTCTCCTCCACCACCAGGTGGTCCAGGACCGAGCCGATCACCAGGGGGACGCCCTCCGGTACGCGGTCCTCGTTGCCGGTCGACAGGTCGTCGAGCACGACGACCTTCTCCCCCGCGAGCAGCATCGCGCGGACGACGTGCGAGCCGATGTAGCCGGCCCCTCCGGTGATCAGAAACGTCATGCGGTTCTCCCGAGTCCTGTGTCCATGTCTCCAGCGTGCCGCGCGTGCGGAACGGCACATCGTGTCCGACGCGCCTCGCGGCCCGGCGGTTCTCCCGTGCGGAACCGCTAGCGCGCTCCCCGTCCCAGCCGGGCCCGGCCGAGGCGGTTGCGCACGAGGTCGGCCGCACCGTCGGCGCCGGGCGCGAGGCGCAGCGCGAGCGATCCGGCGGCCGTCCGGTACGGCTGCGCCAGCAGCACACCGTACCGGCTGCTGGGCAGCGCCCGCCTCCGCAGCAGGTCACCGAGGGGGCGCAAGGAGGTGAGCAGGGTGCTTCCGTCGGCACACTCCACGCCCACCCGGACGTCCCAGGCCTGCATGCCGCGCAGGCCCAGCCGACGGCCGGTGACGGCCAGCGCGGCGGGCTTGAAGGGCAGTTCGGCGGTCCAGGTGCCGTCCGCGCCGGGGCGCAGCTCCACCGGGTGCCCGCTGACCGGTTCGCCGCCCCCGCGGGGCAGGAACCGCAGCCGCGCGGTGCGCGGACCTGCCGCGGCCAGCCGCCCGTACAGGTCGTGGACGCGGACGGTCAGGGCGCCGGAGCCGGCCGGTTCGGCGTCGACGGTGACCGGGAGTCCGTCGACCGGCAGGGACCCGAGGCCGTCGAGCTCGGCGGTGGGCAGCTCCTCGCTCCACACCGGGGTGCCGTCGGCTGACTCGGCGTAGGGGGGCAGCAGGCGGGGAGGTTCGGCGGCGAACCGGGTCAGCCGCTCCACGTCGGCCGGCGGCGTCTCGGAGGCGCGCAGCACACGGACGATCCACCGGGCCTTGGGGGCGGCCGCCTCGACGGCGGCCTCGTCGAACCCGGCGACGTAACGGCGGGTCAGGTCCCACCAGTCCTGCCGGTAGCCGGGATCCTTGCCGAGCTCGCGCAGGTACATGCGCAGGTCGTACTCCAGGAACTTGACCTGGCAGGCGAGCCCGAGCAGCGGGGAGGCGGCGGCGAGGATCCCGTGGGCGGTGCGGTGGGCCTCGATCCGGGAGCGCCAGTTGCCGACGTCCTTGCGGTCCAGGGAGATGGAGACCTGGGCGGCGCTGCGCCGGACGTGCCACACGTACACGAGGTCGTCGACGACGGCGATGCGCGGGGCCGCGGACAGGACGCGGGCGGTGAAGACGAAGTCCTCGTAGACGAACCGGCCGTCGGGGAACCGGATGCCGTGCTCGTCGAGGAAGGCCCGGGCGTAGAGCTTGTTGACGCACAGGGTGTCACGGACGAGTTCGGGCCGGTCCGCGGGGTTCTCGATGACCTCGCCCGGGGTGAGCAAGCCGGGCATCCACGGCACGTCGTTGCCCTGCGGCAGCTCGCGGCGCACGCAGGAGCCGACGGTGACCTGCGCACGGTGCTTCTCGGCGGCGCGCAGCAGCGCCTCGGCAGCGCCCGGCGGCAGGACGTCGTCGCTGTCGAGGAAGAGGACGTACGGCGCGGTGGCGGCCGCGATGCCGTCGTTGCGCGGGGTGCCGCAGCCGCCGCTGTTCGCCTCGCGGTGGATCACCTTCAGGCGCGGGTGCGCGGCGGCGAGCTCGTCCAGCACCCGGCCGGTGCCGTCGGACGATCTGTCGTCCACCGCGATGACCTCGCTGACCGCCGGGCCCTGGGCGAGGGCCGACGCGACGGCCTCTCCCACCAGCCCGGCGTCGTTGTAGGCGATCACGACGACGCTGACGCTCGGAGCGCTCGGAGTACTCACCGGACGGATCCTACGGGAGCGCGGAAGCGGCCGGTCCGGGTGCCCGGACCGGCCGCTACGACCGCTCGCCCGCCTGCCCTAGAAGGGGCGGAACTCGTCGAACTCGCGCTGCGCGGCGTCGCCGCGCTGGGCTTCCTTCTCCTTGCGCCGCTGGGTGGCCGGGCGCGGGGCGTCCAGGCGGTGGTCCTCACCACGGCGGCCCAGCATCTCGGCGCCGGCCTGGAGGGTCGGCTCCCAGTCGAACACCACGGCGTTCTCGTCGGAGCCGATGGCCACGCCGTCGCCCGCGCGGGCACCGGCCTTCATCAGCGCGTCCTCGACGCCGAGGCGGTTGAGGCGGTCAGCGAGGTAGCCGACGGCCTCGTCGTTGTTGAAGTCGGTCTGGCGGACCCAGCGCTCCGGCTTCTCGCCGCGCACCTGGTACACGTCCTCCGCCTCGTCGTAGGTGACGGTGAAGCCGGAGTCGTCCACGGCCTTCGGGCGGATGACGATGCGGGTCGCCTCCTGCTTGGGCTTGCGGGCGCGGGCCCTGCCGACGATCTCGGCGAGGGCGAAGGAGAGCTCCTTCAGGCCGGTGCGGGCGACCGCGGAGACCTCGAAGACCTTGTAGCCGCGCTCCTCCAGGTCGGGGCGGATCATCTCGGCGAGGTCCTGGCCGTCGGGGATGTCGACCTTGTTGAGGACGACCAGCCGGGGGCGCTTCTCCAGGCCGCCGCCGTACAGCTTGAGCTCCTCCTCGATGACCTCGAGGTCGGAGACCGGGTCACGGTCGGACTCCAGGGTGGCGGTGTCCAGCACGTGCACCAGCACCGAGCAGCGCTCGACGTGCCGCAGGAACTCCAGGCCCAGGCCCTTGCCCTGGCTGGCGCCGGGGATCAGGCCGGGGACGTCGGCGATGGTGTAGACGGTGGAGCCGGCGGTGACCACGCCCAGGTTCGGGACCAGCGTGGTGAAGGGGTAGTCGGCGATCTTCGGCTTGGCCGCGGAGAGCACCGAGATCAGCGAGGACTTGCCGGCGCTCGGGTAGCCGACGAGGGCCACGTCGGCGACGGTCTTCAGCTCCAGGACGATGTCGCCCGAGTCGCCGGGCTCGCCGAGCAGCGCGAAGCCGGGGGCCTTGCGGCGGGCGGAGGCCAGTGCGGCGTTGCCGAGGCCGCCGCGGCCGCCCTGGGCGGCGACGTACGTGGTGCCCTCACCGACCAGGTCGGCGAGGACGTTGCCCTGCTTGTCGAGGACGACCGTGCCGTCGGGGACGGTGAGGACCAGGTCCGTGCCGTCCTTGCCGGAGCGGTTGCCGCCCTCGCCGGGCTTGCCGTTGGTGGCCTTGCGGTGCGGGCTGTGGTGGTACTCCAGCAGGGTGGTGATCGACTGGTCGACGACCAGGATCACGTCACCGCCGCGGCCGCCGTTGCCGCCGTCCGGGCCGCCGAGCGGCTTGAACTTCTCCCGGTGTACGGAGGCGCAGCCGTGGCCTCCGTTACCCGCGGCGACGTGCAGCTCGACGCGGTCCACGAAGGTGGTCATGGTTGTTCCTCCAGATGTACAGCGATGTACGGAAAAGTCTTGCGTTACAGCCTGTGTAACGCGCCGAGGGCGGACCCGCTTCCCGGCTTGCGCCGGGAAGACTCAGATCCGCCCTCAGTGAGTTTCGAACGCCTTGATCAGATGATCAGATCAGGCGGCCGGAACGATGTTCACGACCTTGCGGCCACGGTGGGTGCCGAACTGCACCGCGCCGGCCTGCAGGGCGAACAGCGTGTCGTCGCCACCACGGCCGACACCGGCGCCCGGGTGGAAGTGGGTGCCGCGCTGGCGGACGAGGATCTCACCAGCGGAAACGACCTGACCGCCGAAGCGCTTCACGCCGAGCCGCTGGGCGTTGGAGTCGCGACCGTTCCGGGTGGACGATGCGCCCTTCTTGTGTGCCATTGCTCAGTCCCTCTTTACTTCGCGGCCGTCGGGATGGACGTGACCTTGATCGCCGTGTACTGCTGACGGTGACCCTGGCGACGGCGGTAGCCCGTCTTGTTCTTGTAGCGCAGGATGTCGATCTTGACGCCCTTGTGGTGGTCCACGACCTCGGCCTGGACCTTGATGCCCGCCAGGACCCACGGGTCGCTGGTCACGGCGTCGCCGTCGACAACGAGCAGGGTCGAGAGCTCGACCGTGTCGCCAACATTGGCAGTGGAAATCTTGTCAACCTCAACGATGTCGCCGACAGCAACCTTGTGCTGGCGACCACCGCTGCGCACGATGGCGTACACGCGGATCTCTCTCTCGCTCGAAATGAAACCCCTGAAGCCAGCCGTCTCCCGCCGAACGCGGGGCGGCCTCCCCCGGACCGCGCAGCGGCTCGGGAGGTGAGGTGCTCAGTGGCTGGCGTGCACGTAGACACGCCGACGGTCAAGGTTACGGGGCCGGGTTTGAGAGGTCAAACCGGGCCCCGCGACCCCGCCCGCACCCGTGGTCCCACAGGGGACCTCGGGTGCGGCAACGGCTGCGATCAGGCGTCGGTGGCGGCCGAGACGGACGGAGCGGTCTGCTCCGCCGCCGCGGTCTTCTTCGTCGCCTTCTTGGCCGTGGTCTTCTTCGCCGTCGTCTTCTTGGCGACGGCCTTCTTCGCGGTCGTCGTCTTCTTGGCGACGGCCTTCTTCGCCGGGGCCTTCTTGGCGGCCGTCTTACGGGCCGTCTTCTTGGCCGGGGCGGCCTCCTCGGCCTCCGCCGCATCGGCGCCCGCCTCGGCGGGCTCGGCGGCCTTGGCCTCGGCCTCCGGTGCGGCCACCACCACGACGGCGGCCTCGGCACCCGCCGGCGAACCGGCCGGCGCGGTGGCCTTGCGGGTGGCACGGCGGCGCGGACGCGCCGGAGCGGCCTCCACGACCGGCTCCGCGGCCTGCTCCGCGACCGGCGCGGGCTCCGGCTCGGCCACCGGGGCGGCCTCCGGCTCGGGCGCGGTCCCGGCCACCGGGACCACGACCTCGGCGACGGCCGGGGCCTCCGCCTCGGCAGCCGGCTTCGGCGAACCCGCCGGAGCGGTCGCCTTGCGGGTGGCACGGCGGCGCGGACGCGCCGGAGCGGCCTCGGCGACCGGAGCGGCCTCCACGACCGGCTCGGGCTCCGCCTCGGTCACGGCGGCGGCCTCGACCGTCACCGCGGCCTCCACGGCCTCGGCGACGACCTCGGCGGCCGGCTCCAGGACGGTGTCCGCGGGCTCGGTCACCGGCTCGGCCTCGACCACCGGCTCGGCGGCAGCGGCACGCGGGGCGGCACCGCGCGGGGCACCGGCCGGAGCCGTGGCCTTGCGGGTGGCGCGGCGACGGTTGCGGCGCGGGCTCAGGCCCGCCGCGGCCTCCGCCTCGGCCGGGCTGCTGTAGAGCTCCTCGTCCGGGACGAACGCCGGCTCGGGCAGCGCCACCGGCACGGCGGCCTCCGCAGCGACCTCGGCCTCGGTCTCGGTCTCCACGGCCACGGCGGACGCTGCGGACTCGACGGCCTCTACCTCGTGCTCGTGCTCGTGGACACGGCCGCCGCGCTTCTTGGCGCGCTTGCCGTTGCCACCGCCGCCGACGGCCGTCGGCTGCTCCATGTGCACGATCACACCGCGCCCGTTGCAGTGGACACAGGTCTCGGAGAAGGACTCCAGCAGGCCCTGGCCCACCCGCTTGCGGGTCATCTGGACCAGGCCCAGCGAGGTGACCTCGGCGACCTGGTGCTTCGTACGGTCCCGGCCCAGGCACTCCAGCATGCGCCGCAGCACCAGGTCCCGGTTGGACTCCAGCACCATGTCGATGAAGTCGATGACGACGATGCCGCCCAGGTCGCGCAGCCGCAGCTGGCGCACGATCTCCTCGGCCGCCTCCAGGTTGTTCCGGGTGACGGTCTCCTCGAGGTTGCCGCCCTGGCCCGTGAACTTGCCGGTGTTGACGTCGATGACGACCATCGCCTCGGTCTTGTCGATCACCAGGGAGCCGCCCGAGGGCAGCCACACCTTGCGGTCGAGCGCCTTGGCGAGCTGCTCGTCGATCCGGTACGTCGCGAAGACGTCCACCTCGGAGGTCCAGCGCTGCAGCCGGTCCGCCAGGTCCGGCGCCACGTGCGAGACGTAGCCGTGGATGGTCTCCCACGCCTCGTCACCGCTGACGATGACCTTGGAGAAGTCCTCGTTGAAGATGTCGCGGACGACCCGGACCGTCATGTCCGGCTCGCCGTACAGCAGGCTCGGCGACGAGGTCGAGATCTGCTTCGACTTCTTCTGGATGTCCTCCCACTGCGCCTGCAGGCGCTCCACGTCGCGGCGCAGCTCGTCCTCGCTCGCACCCTCGGCGGCGGTGCGCACGATGACGCCCGCGTCCTCGGGGACGATCTTCTTGAGGATGGTCTTCAGGCGCGCGCGCTCGGTGTCGGGCAGCTTGCGGCTGATGCCGGTCATCGAACCCTCGGGCACGTAGACCAGGTAGCGGCCGGGCAGCGAGACCTGCGAGGTCAGACGGGCGCCCTTGTGGCCGATCGGGTCCTTGGTGACCTGGACCAGCACGGACTGGCCGGACTTCAGGGCGGACTCGATCCGGCGCGGCCCGTTGGCCATGCCGAGCGCCTCGAAGTTGACCTCGCCGGCGTACAGGACGGCGTTGCGGCCCTTGCCGATGTCGATGAACGCGGCCTCCATCGACGGCAGCACGTTCTGGACCTTGCCCAGGTAGACGTTGCCGACGTACGAGGTGGCCTGCTCCTTGTTGACGTAGTGCTCGACGAGCACGTTGTCCTCGAGGACGCCGATCTGGGTGCGCTCGCCGTTCTGGCGGACCACCATCACGCGCTCGACGGCCTCGCGGCGGGCCAGGAACTCGGCCTCGGTGATGATCGGCACGCGGCGGCGGCCCTGCTCGCGGCCCTCGCGGCGGCGCTGCTTCTTCGCCTCCAGGCGGGTGGAGCCCTTGATGGACTGCACCTCGTCGGACGTCTCCTTCTCCCGGGCCGGGCGCGGCTCGCGGACCTTGACGACCGTACGGACGCCGTCCTCCTCGGCGGCGGCCTCCTCGGCACCGGTGTCACCGGAACGGCGACGGCGGCGGCGACGGCGACGGCTGGAGCTGGTGCCGAGCGCGGCACCCTCCTCCTCCGACTCCTCCTCGTCCTCGGCCTCCTCGGCCTCCTCCTCGGCTTCCTCGGCGGCCTCGTCCAGCTCGGCGGACTCGCCCCGGCGGCGACGGCGGCCACCACGACGGCGGCGGCGCGACGGACGCTCGTCGGCTTCCTCGGCCTCGTCCTCGCCGAGCTCGGCGGCCTCTTCGGCCTCCTCCTCGACCTCGTCCTCAGCCTCGATACCGGGCTCGATCACGGCCTCGGGCTGCGGCTCGGCGGCCACGGCGGCACCGCGGCGACGGCGACGGCGGCCGGAGGGCTGCTCCACGGGGGCCTGGACCTCGGCGACGGCCTCGGTCTCCTCCTCCTCGAGCTCCTCGACCTCGGCCTCGGCGGCACGGGCGGCGGCGACGGCCGCGGCGGCGGTCTCCGGGGTCTGGAACATCGGCTCGGTGAACACCGGGGCCTGGAACACGGCCACGGCGGGGCGCGCGGCCCGGCGCGAGCGGGCCGGGGCCTCGGCCTCCGGCTCGGCGGCCGGGGCGGGCGCGGCGGCGGCCTCGGGCTGCCGGGCGGGCGCGGCGGCGCGGGTGGCACGGCGGCGGGTACGGCCCTTGGGGGCGTCGACGGCGTCGGCGACCGTGAAGGTCACCGGCGCGGCGGGAGCCTCCTCGGCGACCGGGGCCTCGACGGCGGCAGCGGCCTCGGCCTCGGCGGCCGGAGCGGTCGCGGCACGCGTGGCACGACGACGGGTACGGGCCTTCGGCGCGGCCTCCTCCACCGGAGCGGCCGGAGCGGCCTCGGCGGCAGCCTCCACGACGGGCGCCTCAACGGCAGCCGGGGCCTGCGCCTCGACGGCAGCCGGGGCCTGCGCCTCGGCGGCGGCGGGCGCGGCAGAGGCACGGGTCGCACGGCGGCGGGTACGGGCCGGAGCGGCGGCCGGAGCTTCCTCCACCACCGGAGCCGGCGCCTCGGCGACCGGAGCCTCGACGGCGGCAGCGGCCTCGACCTCGGCCTCGGCGGCCACCGGAGCGGCCGGAGCGGTCGCGGCACGCGTGGCACGACGACGGGTACGGGCCTTCGGAGCTGCCTCCTCCACCGCAGCGGCCGTAGCGGCCTCGGCGGCGGCAGCCTCCACGACGGGGGCCTCAGCGGTCTCCGCGGCAGCGGCCGCGGCGGGCGCGGCAGAGGCACGGGTCGCACGGCGGCGGGTACGGGCCGGAGCGGCGGCCGGAGCTTCCTCCGCCACCGGAGCCGGCGCCTCGGCGACCGGAGCCTCGACGGCGGGAGCCGCCTCGGCGGCCGCACCGGTGGCTCCCGGCGGGCCGGCCGGGCGCGACGCGGCACGACGGCGGCGGCGCGGCGGCAGGTTGTCGCTGGGGCTGTCGCCACCGGCGGCGGGGTTCTCGATTTCGTTGTTGAGCATGCGGGCGGTTCTCCCGTCACGCCCCCTGGGCACCGCGGCTGACATCCGGTCCGGCACGGCTCCGCACGATGAATGCGGAGCCTGCCTCCGGGGCGCGTTCGCCTCACGGGAGCTGTAGGTCCAAGGCCGCCGGTTCCGTACGCGAGGTGCGTACGGCCTGGCGGAAGTCTTCAGGTCTGTGCGCGGCCCGACCCAGGGTGGCTCCCGAGTGCCAGGACTGCGCGTCGACACGTCCTTACGCGGCGGGACCTTCCGGCGCCTTCGCGGCGGCGGTCGCGGCGGCCGTGGGTGGGGCGGCCGTGACAGCCTCGCGGTCGGGCGCGAGCGGGTCGGTCACCGTGCCGGACTCCTCGTCGAAGAGCCCCTGCGCCAGCCTGGTCACCGCTGCGGGGACCGGCGGCGCCAGGTCGGCCACAGCTCGGAGACCGGACAGGACGTCGTCGGGTCGCACGGCAGGTGTCACGTGCCGAACAACCAGCCGCAGTATCGCACAGGCACTGTCCGGCGTCCTATCACCCGGAGCGGGAGCCGCTTCCAGGCTGACCACGGCGCCCCGGGTGTCGAAGGTCCGCATGCCGTTCTTGGTCCGGCGCTGGACCTCGACCGCCTCGGCGGCGAGGAAGACGGCCGCGGCCCGCTCGGCCTCGGTGGCCTCCACGCCCTCCAGGCGCAGCTCCCAGATGGACGCGGTCAGCCTGTCCGCGAGGCCCGAGGTGCGGGCCTCCACGGCGTCGGTGATGTCCAGGCCCGCCGGCAGCGACTCGTCGAGCAGCTCGCGGAGCTTCTCGGGGTCGCGGTGGGCGGTGAGGGCGATCTCCAGGTACTCCGCCTCGCTGCCGGTACCGGTCGGAGCGGCATTGGCGTAGCTGACCTTCGGGTGCGGGGTGAAGCCCGCCGAGTAGGCCATCGGCACCTCGGCGCGACGCAGGGCCCGCTCGAAGGCGCGCTGGAAATCGCGGTGGCTGGTGAACCGGAGGCGGCCGCGCTTGGTGTAGCGCAGTCGGATGCGCTGCACCGCCGGTGCGGGCGGTGGGCCTTCGGGCTGTCGCTTGCCCAGTGGTTCTTCTCCTTGTGCGGGGCGCGAGCGCTCAGGCTCCGCCCTGTGACGTCTTTCGCAGCCGGTGCGGCTCCGGGGCCGCGCCCACGGCTGTCGTACTACCCAGAGTACGCGCCCGTGACCTCGCCGGTTCCCGGGGCGGAGTACCCCACAGCGCCCGGCGCACCTGCGCCCGGGCCTCGCGTACGGCGCCCCGCACGGTCCGCCAGGCATCCCTTACGGCGTGCCCCACCGGCGTGAGCACGTACTTGTACACCCGGCTCACGGGCCACCCGACGGTCACCCAGCCCACCCACTTCGCGGCCCGCCACAGCGCCCGCAGGATCCTCCCCGCCACGTGCCAGGCCCACACGAGCACCTGCCAGACCGGGCGCAGCAGGTACCTCCACACCTGCGCCGCGAGCCACCCGATCCCGATCCCGGCCGGCTTGATCCCGTACGTCCACACCTGTACGCCGAGCCACCCCAGGGCAACCCCGACGGGCCTCACAGCATGCCGCCACAGCCGAACCGCGACCCACACCGCTGCCAGCCCCAGCGGCCTGACCGCATAACGCCACAGCCCGACCCAGGGCCACACGAACACCGACATGGCCAGCACCCACCCCAGCCGGGCCAGCGCCTTCCCGACCGGCCGCAGCAGGTACCGCCACAGCACCTCCCCCGCCCACCCGGCGGCCACCGCCAGCGGGTGGAGCACCCACCGGTAGAGGACGGACCCGACGGGCGCGAGCAGGTACGCGTACACCCACGAGGCCAGCCACCCCACCCCCAGCCCGACGGGCCGCAGCACGTACCGCCACAACCCGGCCCACGGCCAGACGAACACCAGCTTCAGCAGCACGACGCACACCCATGCCAGCGCCCTCCCCGCCGGCACGAGCACGTACCGGTACAGCGGGTGCACCAGGTACTCGTACAGCGGCCGCAGCAGGTACCGCTGCACGCCCCGCGCCGCGACGACGACCAGATCCCATACCAGCCGCACGGGCAGCACGACCGCCACGGCAATGGCCTTGGCCACCGCCCCCAGACACCCTCCGGCGGCCGGCGGATCCTGCTTCGTCATCGCGTTCATGTGTGTCAGGACACTCAGTCGATGCTTCCGGGTTCCGCGAGCCAGCGGGTACGGACGTCCAGGATTCCGCCGATGTTGTCGAAGTCCCGGTCGTAATGGAGAACCGTTCGGCCGTGCGCACGAGCGGTGACCGCGACGAAGAGGTCGGCAGCACCGACCGAGCGATGCCTTCCAAGGTCAGTGAGCGCCTCCTGGAGGGCGAGCACCTGCTGCCAGCCGTCCTCGGGAACCGGGCACCAGCCGTACAGGTTCCGCAGCTGGTCCTTGATCTGCTTGTACTCGCTCTTCGACCGAGCGGAGTAGAGCATCTCGAACTCGGTGGGCTCACACACCGAAATGTGGCCGCTGCGCAAAACGTCGAGCCATGCCTCACGCACGCCGGTGCGGAGGATTCGAGCTGCGGCCGACTTGTCGATCAGAAACTCTTCGGATCGCGGCATCTCAGCGCCAAGCCTCTTGTTCGAAACCAGGATCGAGGATCGCGTCGAAGGCACCCGCTTCAGTGAGTTCGATCAGCTGCTCCAGCGCCGCCTCTCGCCGGACCCGTGCTCCTATTTCCGCGAGCGCCGCGTTGACGGTGTCCTTCTTCGTCTTCGTCCCCAGCGCCTGCGCGGCCAGCGCGAGCGCCTCCTCGTCGATATCGATCACGGTCTTCGCCATAGATAGCACCTCCGACCACGAGGATATCCGGAATGGATGCACGGAGATACACGAAAGCCCCCCTCGAAAGGGGGGGCTTTCGCGACGGCTACTTGACCACGGTCAGTGGCAGCAGCTTCTTGCCCGTGGGGCCGATCTGGATGTCGAGTCCGAGCTGAGGACACACGCCGCAGTCGAAGCACGGGGTCCAGCGGCAGTCCTCGACCTCGGTCTCGTCGAGGGCGTCCTGCCAGTCCTCCCAGAGCCAGTCCTTGTCGAGGCCCGAGTCCAGGTGGTCCCAGGGGAGGACTTCCTCGTACGTGCGCTCGCGGGTGGTGTACCAGGCGACGTCCACGCCGTACTCGGGGAGGGTCTTCTCGGCCGCCTGCATCCAGCGGTCGTACGAGAAGTGCTCGCGCCAGCCGTCGAAGCGGCCGCCGTCCTCGTAGACCGCGCGGATGACGTCGCCGATGCGGCGGTCACCACGGGAGAGGAGGCCCTCGACGATGCCCGGCTTGCCGTCGTGGTAGCGGAAGCCGATGGAGCGGCCGTACTTCTTGTCACCGCGGATCTTGTCGCGGAGCTTCTCCAGGCGGGCGTCCGTCTCCTCCGCCGAGAGCTGCGGCGCCCACTGGAAGGGGGTGTGCGGCTTGGGCACGAAGCCGCCGATGGAGACCGTGCAGCGGATGTCGTTCTGGCCGGAGACCTCGCGGCCCTTGGCGATCACGTTGACGGCCATGTCGCCGATCTGGAGGACGTCCTCGTCGGTCTCCGTGGGCAGGCCGCACATGAAGTAGAGCTTCACCTGGCGCCAGCCGTTGCCGTACGCCGTGGCGACCGTACGGATCAGGTCCTCCTCCGAGACCATCTTGTTGATGACCTTGCGCATGCGCTCGGAGCCGCCCTCGGGGGCGAAGGTGAGGCCGGACCGGCGGCCGTTGCGGGTCAGCTCGTTGGCCAGGTCGACGTTGAAGGCGTCCACCCGGGTGGAGGGGAGGGAGAGGCCGATCTTGTCTTCCTCGTAGCGGTCGGCCAGACCCTTGGCGATGTCGGCGATCTCCGTGTGGTCCGCGGAGGACAGGGAGAGGAGGCCGACCTCCTCGAAGCCCGTGGCCTTGAGGCCCTTCTCCACCATTTCGCCGATGCCGGTGATGCTTCGCTCCCGCACGGGGCGCGTGATCATGCCGGCCTGGCAGAAACGGCAGCCGCGGGTACAGCCGCGGAAGATCTCGACGGACATCCGCTCGTGGACCGTCTCGGCGAGCGGGACGAGGGGCTGCTTGGGGTACGGCCACTCGTCGAGGTCCATGACGGTGTGCTTGGACACGCGCCACGGCACGCCGGAGCGGTTGGGGACCACGCGGGCGATACGGCCGTCGGGCAGGTACTCGACGTCGTAGAAGCGCGGGATGTAGACCGAACCGGTCTTCGCCAGGCGGAGCAGGACCTCGTCACGGCCGCCGGGCCGGCCCTCGGCCTTCCAGGCGCGGATGATCTCGGTCATGTCGAGCACGGCCTGCTCGCCGTCACCGATGATCGCCGCGTCGATGAAGTCCGCGATCGGCTCCGGGTTGAAGGCGGCGTGGCCGCCGGCCAGGACGATCGGGTGGTCGACGGTGCGGTCCTTGGCCTCCAGCGGGATGCCCGCCAGGTCCAGGGCGGTGAGCATGTTCGTGTAGCCCAGCTCCGTGGAGAAGGACAGGCCGAACACGTCGAAGGACGAGACCGGGCGGTGGGAGTCCACCGTGAACTGGGGGACCCCGTGCTCGCGCATCAGGGCCTCCAGGTCGGGCCACACGCTGTAGGTGCGCTCGGCGAGGACGCCCTCGCGCTCGTTGAGTACCTCGTAGAGGATCATGACGCCCTGGTTGGGCAGCCCGACCTCGTACGCGTCCGGGTACATGAGCGCCCAGCGGACGTCGCAGCTCTCCCAGGGCTTGACGGTGGAGTTGAGTTCACCGCCGACGTACTGGATGGGCTTCTGCACATGCGGGAGCAGCGCTTCGAGCTGGGGGAAGACCGACTCGGACATCACGCGACTTTCGTGAAGCGGGCAGGGGGAGACATTCCAGGGTACCCGAGCCCCGGACGGCCCCTGTCGGCGTTGATCACCGGTCAGGGGCCCCTCATGATCCACGGCCGGGAGGCGCGCCGCCCGCCCCGCCCCCGGCCGGCCGCCCGCGGCCGTCAGCCCAGGGCGGCCCGCAGGTCGGGGTCGGAGGCCTCGGCCCAGAGTGCGGGGAGGCCGTTCTCGCTCCGTTCCGCCCGTGCCTCCTCGCGGCCGTGGAGGAGACCCCAGGTGAAGGAGGGCTCCCCGGCGCCGTGGGCCTGGTGGGCCAGGTCGAGGAGGGCGGTGCGGGCGACCACGCTGTCCTGGTGGTCGCCGAGCAGGGTCTGGACCGACTTCATGGCCTTGGTGATCGCCCTGGCGGGCTTGCCGAGCGCCGGTTCGGCGGCCTCGGAGGCGTAGCGGGCGCGTTTGGCGGCCTTGCGGGCGTCGTGCAGGACGTGGTCGCGTTCCGCCCCCGGGTCCAGGGACAGGGCGTGGTCGACGCGGGCGGCGAGCCGGCCGTAGTCGCGCAGGATCGCCTTCGGCAGGGCCTTGGCGGCGGGTTTCGCGGCGCCGGGGAGCAGTGGCGGGTCGGCGAGCAGGCCCTCCAGGGCGTCGAGGAGGGCGAGGTGGCGGGCGCTGTCGAGGGCGGCGAGGGCCTGGCGGCGGGAGCCGGAGCGGCGGGCTTTGTTCCAGGTGCGGAGGCGGCGGCGGGCCGGTCCGGAGATGAGCGTGCGGGGGAGTTCGGCGAGCAGGGTCAGGAAGTGCTCGTGGAGGACTTCCTGGTCCCGGTCGACACCGAGTTCCTGGCCGAGCCAGCGCAGCTCCTCACCGATCGGATCGGTCACCTCCCGGTCGAGGACCTTTCGGTAGCTCTTGAAGGCACTGCGCATGCGGCGGGCGGCGACCCTCATCTGGTGCACGGAGTCGGGCTGGTCGCGGCGTACGGCGGGGTCGTAGGCGATCAGGGCGTCGAGCTGTTCGCGGAGGTACGCCAGGACGTACGCGCCGGCCGTGGTGTCGGCCGGGTCGGGGCGGGGGCGGGAGGGGGGCTCGGTGCCGGTCTCGGCGAGGGCGCGGGCGAGTTTGGAGGGGGCGTCGGAGACCTTGAGTCCGGCCTTCCTGAACGTCTTCTCGACGGCGTCGAGAAGGGCTGGGTCGATGCCGTCGGCGAGTTCGACCTCGACCTCGGTCCAGGCTGCGGTGGTGTCCTCGCGTTCGGCGGTGACTGTGTCGGTGCTGAGTTCGGCGAGGAGGTAGCCGTCGGCGTCGAGGAGGTGGCTGATCCGGCGCGAGGAGAGCAGCCGGACCTGGGGTTCGAGGCGGCTGTCGCGGACGCGGGAGCGGACGAGGGCGGCGAGGGGCCGGGGCAGGGTGTCGCTGAGGGCGGCCTGCACCTCGTCGCGGACTCCGGGGGCGACGGGGAGTTTGAGGTGCCAGCCGGCGTCCTCGCCGCCGGTGCGGCGGCGCAGGGTCAGGCCGTCGGCGGCGAGCCGCTGGTCCGGGGTGTCGTAGTAGACGGCGTCGAGGTCGGCGGTGCCCTGGTCGCGTACGGCGGCGATGCCGGCCGTGCCCGTCAGGTCGGGTACCCCGCGTCGTTCCGCCTTGGGCTTCGTGAACTCGAATTTCCGCTCGATTTCGCGCTTCGTGTCCGCCATGGATCGAACGTAGTCCTGAACGGGGCGCGGCGCGGTGGTTAACGGGAGATTCGGCCGAGATCCGCGGCGGGGCGGGCTCGTGGTGGGGCCGGGCCCGCGGTGGGGCCCAGCCCAAGGGGCGGGGCTCCGGCGGGGCGGGGGCAGGCAGAGCGGAGCGGGGGTGTCCCGGTGTGCCCACCCTCCCCCAAGCTCTCGACTTCGCTCGAGCAGGGGGGACCCCCATCGCCCTGCGGGACGCCTGCCCACACCGGGGGGGCCTGCCCACACCGGGCGGGCGGGCGTCCGTTATGCGCTTATCGGGCGTTGGACGCGGATGGACTGGAGTAGGCCGACCGCGACCCAGACGGCGAACATCGAGGAGCCGCCGTAGGAGACGAAGGGCAGCGGGAGGCCCGCCACCGGCATGATGCCCAGGTTCATCCCGATGTTCTCGAAGGCCTGGAAGGCGAACCAGGCGATGATCCCGGCCGCGACGATCGTCCCGTACAGCTCGGTGGTCTCCCGGGCGATCACACAGGCCCGCCAGAGCACCACGGCGAGCAGTCCGATGATGGCCAGGCCTCCGACGAAGCCCAGCTCCTCCCCCGCCACCGTGAACACGAAGTCGGTCTGCTGCTCCGGCACGAACTGTCCGGTGGTCTGCGGGCCCTTGAACAGGCCCGAGCCCGTCAGCCCGCCGCCGCCGATCGCGATCCGCGCCTGGTTGGTGTTGTAGCCGGCGCCGGAGGGGTCGAGCTCGGGGTTGGCGAAGGCGGCGAAGCGGTTGATCTGGTACTCGTCGAGCACGCCCAGCTGCCAGATCAGGATCGCGCCGCCGATGCCGGAGCCGACCAGTCCCAGCACCCAGCGGTTGGAGGCGCCGGAGGCCAGCAGCACGCCGAGCACGATCACCACCATGACCATGACCGAGCCGAGGTCGGGCATCAGCATGACGATGCCCATGGGCGCGGCGGCCAGGCACAGCGCCTTGACCACCGTCCGGTGCTCGGGGTGTGCCAGATCGCCCGCGTCCACGCGGGCGGCCAGCAGCATCGCCATCACGAGGATGATCGTGACCTTGACGAACTCGGAGGGCTGGAGGGAGAAGCCGCCGCCGATCACGATCCAGGCGTGGGCGCCGTTGATGGTGGCGCCGAGCGGGGTGAGCACCGCCGACACCAGGATCAGCGAGAGCCCGTAGAGGACCGGCACGGCACCGCGCAGGGTGCGGTGGCCGAGCCAGACCGTGCCGATCATCAGCACCAGGCCGATGCCGGTGTTGAGCAGGTGGCGCCAGAGGAAGTACTGCGGGTCTCCCTGGTTGAGCGTGTCCCGGTGACGGGTGGCGGACCACACCAGCAGGGCGCCGATCAGGGACAGCGAGAGCGCGGAGAGCAGTATCGGCCAGTCGAGCCGGCGCATGACCGAGTCGCGGGCCGTCAGACGGGCCATCGGGCCCTTCTTCGGCGCGTACCGGGATACGGAGAACGTTTTGGCGGTCGGCATCTTCGGCTCAGTCCTGCAGATGTCGGGGCGGGGCGGGGGGACCGGCGAGTCCTGGCGTCAGCTCCTCCTTGGTCGGAGGCACGTACGGCTTGACCTCGGGGGCCTGGATGGTGCCGTCGGGCTGGACGGTGGGCAGCTTCGCCTCGGGCTTGGGCAGCAGTGCCTTGCCGGTCGGCTTGCCCTCCATGGTGAGGCCGTACATCGCGTTGTAGATGTTGCGCACGGCGGGGCCCGAGGCGCCGGATCCGGTGCCGGCCTGGGAGATCGTCATCACGATGGTGAAGTCGTCGGTGTAGGTCGCCAGCCACGAGGTGGTCTGCTTGCCGTAGACCTGGGCGGTGCCGGTCTTGGCGTGCATCGTGATCTTGTCCTGCGGCCAGCCGCCGAACCGCCAGGCGGCGGTGCCGCCGGGCTCGACGACGGACTGCAGGCCCTTGTCCAGGTCGGCGACGGTCTTGGCGTCGACCGGCAGCTTGGCGTGGACCTTGGGCTTGACCTCTTCCACCGTGCCGTCGGGGCCGATCGAGGCCTTGCCGACGATGGGGTGGTAGAGGGTGCCGCCGTTGCTGATGGCGCCGTAGATGGCGGCCATCTGGATGGGGGTGACAAGGACGTCGCCCTGGCCGATGGCGAAGTTGATGCTGTCGAAGGCCTTCAGCTGGTTGCCTTCGAGGCAGTTCTCGTACGCGATCTGCTGGACGTAGGTGCCGCCCTTCTTGCCCTCCCTGCACCAGGCGTCCTTGTTGGCCTCCCAGAAGCTCTTCTTCCAGTGGCGGTCGGGGATGCGGCCGGTGACCTCGTTGGGCAGGTCGATGCCGGTCTCGGAGCCGAGTCCGAACTCGCGGGCGGTCCGGTAGAACCAGTCGTGGGCGTCCTTCTTGGGGCTCAGGCCGCCGTCGCGCTGCCATTCCTTGTGGCCGAGGGCGTAGAAGACCGTGTTGCAGGAGAACTTGAGGGCGTCGCCGAGGGTGATCGGCCCGTGTCCCTTGGACTCGAAGTTGGCGAAGCTCCGGCTGCCGAGGCTGTAGGAGGAGCTGCAGTTGTACTTGTTGTCGAAGGGGTAGCCGGCCCGCACGGCCGCGCTCGCCGAGACCACCTTGAAGATGGAGCCGGCCGGGGCCTGGCCCTGGATGGCCCGGTTGAGCAGCGGGTAGTTGGAGTTCTTGCTGGTCAGCCGGGCGTAGTCCTGGCCGGAGATGCCGCCGACCCAGGCGTTGGGGTCGTAGTCGGGCTGGGAGGCCATCGCGACGACGCGGCCGGTCTTGGTCTCCATGACGACGACGGCGCCGGAGTCGGCCTCGTACTTGCGGCCGGTGATCTTGTCCGTCTCGTTGCGGACTGTCTTCATCGCCTGGGCGAGCTCGTACTCGGCGACGGCCTGGACGCGGGCGTCGATGCTGGTGACCAGGGTGGACCCGGCCACGCCAGGGTCGGACTGGGTCTGGCCCATGACCCGGCCGAGGTTGTCGACCTCGTAGGAGGTGACCTGAGCCTTGCCGCGCAGCTGCTTGTCGTAGGTGCGTTCGATGCCGGAGCGGCCCACCTGGTCCGAGCGCAGGTGCGGGGAGTCGCTGTCCTTGGCCTTCTGGATCTCGTCGTCGGTGACCGGCGAGAGGTAGCCGAGCACCTGGGCGGTGCGGGCTCCGCCGGGGGCCGGGTAGCGGCGCACCGCGGTGGGTTCGGCGGTGATGCCGGGGAAGTCCTCGGGGCGCTCGCGGATCGTCAGGGCCTGCTGGGTGGTGGCTTCGAGGGTGACCGGGATCGGCTGGTACGGGGAGCCGTTCCAGCAGGGCTTGGGGGTCTTGGAGTCGCAGAGCCGGATCTTGTCCATGACGTCCTGCGGGTTCATGCCCAGGACTCCCGCGAGGCGGGTCAGGACGGCCTTGCCCCTGTCCTTTATCCTCATCAGCTCGGTGCGCGAGGCCGAGACGACCAGGCGGGTCTCGTTGTCGGCGATCGGGACCCCGCGGGCGTCCAGGATGGAGCCGCGCACGGCGGGCTGCACGACCCGCTGGACGTGGTTGCTCCGGGCCGCGTGGGCGTACTCGTGGCCCTGGCGGATCTGCAGGTACCAGAGCCGTCCCCCGAGCGTGAGCAGCAGGGAGAACACGAGCACCTGGATGATGACGAGCCGGATCTGCACCCGGGGGGTGCGGCCGGTCTCCGGGATGTTGGTCATGCGTCGTGTTCCCCCGTCACAGCTTCTTGACGCTCTTCACGCCCTTGATGCCCTTTATCCGGCCGGCCCGGTTGGCGCGGCCGCGGGCCGTGCGCAGGCGGAGCCCGCCGCGCTGGCCGCCGATGCGCAGGCCGGTGCCGCCGGCCACCCAGCCGGAGGAGACGTCGGTGCCCTGTGGTGCGCCCGCGTTGGCCTCCACGGCCATCGGGTCGTTCTCCGCGCGGCGGGCCAGCGCCATGATGAACGGCACGGTGAACGGGGCCAGCAGCAGGTCGTAGAGGACCGCGCTGAACAGCAGCCCGCCGAGGCCGACGTGGCGTTCGGCGGTGTCGCCGACCAGGACGCCCACGCCGACGTAGAGCAGGACGGAGCCGAGGGCGGCGGCGAACACGGTGAGCATGGGGCCCCAGACGGACCGGAAGCGTCCCTTGTCGGGGCGGGCCAGTCCGGCGGCGTAGCCGACGACGCACAGGACGAGGGCGTAACGGCCGACGGCGTGGTCGGCGGGCGGGGCGAGGTCGGCGAGGAGTCCGGCTCCGAAGCCGAGCAGGGCGCCGGAGGTCGGCCCGTAGACCAGGGACAGGGCGACCACGGTGAGCAGCATCAGGTCGGGGACGGCGCCGGGCAGTTGGAGCCGTCCCAGGACGGTGACCTGGACGACCAGGGCGACCACGACGAGGGTGCCGGAGAGCAGGATCCGGTTGAAGCGCATGGCTCAGCTCTCCTCTTCGTCCGCCGGGCGGCCGGAGACGCTCGGGGAGGGCGTCACCGTGACGGTGACCGTCGGGATGGGCTTCGGGGGTTCCGGCTTGGGCGGCAGGACGGCGTCGCGGGGGTCCTCGCGGGGCGGCACGACGACCACGCCGACGATGTCGAGGCGGGAGAAGCCGACGAAGGGGCGGACGTGGATGGTCCGGGTGAGTCCGCCGCCGGAGGGGTCGACGCGGACCACCTCGCCGAGCGGGACGCCGGGCACGAAGGGCTTGTTGCCACTGGAGCCGAAGGTGACCAGGCGGTCGCC
Source organism: Streptomyces sp. NPDC048603 (assembly GCF_043199475.1). Lineage (NCBI taxonomy): Bacteria > Bacillati > Actinomycetota > Actinomycetes > Kitasatosporales > Streptomycetaceae > Streptomyces > Streptomyces sp. NPDC048603. The sequence continues at coordinate 251,726 of NZ_JBICVY010000011.1, forward strand.
GGGGCTGACCTTGGCCTTGCCGTTGAGCATCTGGACGGACAGGGGGCTGTCGCCCTGGCCGGTGGCGAAGCCGAGTTCGCCGGTCTTCTCCAGGCGGGAGCCGACGGTGAAGTCGGGGTCGTTGGCGAGGAGCACGGTGGCGGTGTCGGGGCCGACGGTGGTGACCCGGCCGACCAGTCCGTCGCCGTTGAGGACGGTCATGTCGTTCTGGATGCCGTCCTTGCTGCCGGCGTCGATGGTGACCGTCCAGGAGAAGCCCTGGGCCGCTCCTATGGCGATGACCTCGGCGCCCTTGATGCCGTACTGGCCGGCGCCGGCCCGCTTGAGCATGCCGTCGAGTTCCTGGATGCGGCTGCGGTTGCGGTCGTCGCTGCCGATCTTGGTCTTGAGGGCCGCGTTCTCGCGTTCCAGCACGCTGATCCGGTTGTGCCGTTCGCCGGAGTCCCGTACGGCTCCTATGGCGTTGGCGACCGGATCGACGGCGGTCGCGACGCCCTTCTCGACCGGGCCGAAGACCGCGGCGGCGGCCTGCCGGGCACCGTCGACCGGTGACTCCTCGCCCGCCCGGATGTCCACCGTGATCAGTGCGAACGCGATGGCGACCAGCAGTACCAGGAGCAGCCGGCTCTCTCGTGTGTCCCTCACGTGCGGCGGCCGTGCCTTCCGTTGTGATCCGTGCCGGCTTCGGCTGCCGGCTCTGGTGGAGCCGGTGCTTCCACCGGTTTCCCTGCCTGTATATCAACGATCCGCCGTACGGGAGCGGCAGCACCCGTACGGCGGATCCTGGTGTTCCGCGGGTCCCCTGGATATGGGGATCCGTTCACCGCCGGGGCTGGGCGTCCAGTACCTGCTGGAGCGCCTCGAACTCCTCGACGCACTTGCCGGAGCCGAGCGCGACGGAGTCGAGCGGGTCCTCGGCGATGTGGATGGGCATCCCGGTCTCCCGGCGGAGCCGCTCGTCGAGGCCTCGGAGCAGCGCGCCGCCGCCGGTGAGGACGATGCCGCGGTCCATGATGTCGCCGGAGAGCTCCGGCGGGCACTTGTCGAGGGTGGTCTTGACGGCGTCGACGATGGCGTTGACCGGCTCCTCGATGGCCTTGCGGACCTCGGCGGCCGAGATGACGACCGTCTTGGGGAGGCCGGAGACCAGGTCGCGGCCGCGGATCTCGGTGTGCTCGTCCTTGTCCAGGTCGTACGCCGAACCGATAGTGATCTTGATCTGCTCGGCGGTCCGCTCGCCGAGGAGGAGGCTGTACTCCTTCTTGATGTGCTGGATGATCGCGTTGTCGAGCTCGTCGCCGGCCACCCGGATGGACTGTGCCGTGACGATTCCGCCGAGCGAGATGACGGCGACCTCGGTGGTGCCGCCGCCGATGTCCACGACCATGTTGCCGGTCGCCTCGTGGACGGGGAGGCCGGAGCCGATGGCTGCGGCCATGGGCTCCTCGATGATGTGCACCTGACGGGCACCGGCCTGGGTGGACGCCTCGATGACGGCGCGGCGCTCGACCCCGGTGATACCGGAGGGCACGCAGACCACGACGCGCGGGCGGGCCAGGTAACGGCGCTTGTGGATCTTGAGGATGAAGTAGCGCAGCATGCGCTCGGTGATTTCGAAGTCGGCGATCACGCCGTCCTTGAGGGGGCGTACGGCGACGATGTTGCCGGGTGTCCGGCCGATCATCTTCTTCGCCTCGGATCCGACCGCCAGGATGCCACCGGTGTTCGTGTTGATGGCGACGACGGAAGGCTCGTTCAGGACGATCCCCCGGCCCCTCACGTACACCAGCGTGTTGGCGGTCCCGAGGTCGACAGCCATGTCACGGCCGATGAACGACATTGAGTTCCCCTTGTTCCCCATGAGGAGCGTCTGGCCTTCCAGTTGATAGCGGCTGCTGTCAGGTCGGCGAGGTGGGTGTGGGTGGAGGCCCCATCGTAGTGCTGTACTCAAGCACATGCGCGACGGGACTCCGCTTCGGGTGATGGGGAGCCGCCGGAACGGTTCCCGCCCCCATCTGTGCTGACGTCGTGGTCTGCCCATGCGTTCCCGCCGAGGCCGGGGAATACCGAAGGGCGACCGAAATTACTTCGGTCGCCCCAGGTCATGAGCGCTATTCGGCTGATGTTCAGTCAGAGAGGAGTGCTCTCCGGGGTGCTTGGATCGTTATACCGGTTCGATCGTTACACCGGTTCGACCGTCGCGCCGCTTCACCGTTACAGCGAGGGGAAGAACAGCTTCAGCTCGCGCTCCGCGGACTCCTCGCCGTCGGAGGCGTGGATGAGGTTCTCGCGGACGATGGTGCCGAAGTCGCCCCGGATGGAGCCGGGGGCCGCGGCGATCGGGTCGGTGGGACCGGCGAGCTGGCGCACGCCCTCGATCGCGCGCTCGCCCTCGACAACGAGGACGACGACGGGGCCGCTCGCCATGAAGCCCATCAGCGGCTCGTAGAAGGGCTTGCCCTTGTGCTCCCCGTAGTGGGCCTCAAGGGTGTCCTGCTCCAGGGTGCGCAGCTCCATCGCCGGGATGGTCCAGCCGGCCTTGCGCTCGATACGGCCGATGATCTCGCCGATCAGACCCCGCCGGACGGCGTCGGGCTTGAGGATGACGAGAGTGCGCTGGGTCATGGGTACGGCTCCTTGCGGCATACGGGTGCGGTCGTACGAGGCTACAGGGGGTACGGGGCTACGCCTCGGCCCGGGCCTCGCCCTGGGCCTCGGCCTGCGCGGCCCAGCGGGCCTTGGCCGCGTCCACCTTGCGGCCGTAGTGCACCGAGCACCACCACAGGCCGGCGAAGACCGCGCCCAGGAAGAACATCGTCGGCACGACGAAGCCGCTCAGGATCAGCCCGATCTGCAGGGCCCAGCCGATCTGCACGGCGCCGGGCCGCGACAGCATCCCGCACAGCAGGACCGACAGAAGCATGGCGGCACCGCAGACGGTCCAGACGGTGGCCTGCGACAGGTCGCCCTTCATGGCGACCAGTCCGGCGAAGCCGATCACGAAGAACTCGCCGATCAGCGTGGAGGCGCACAGGGTACGCACGGTTGACTCAGCCCCTCTTCAGCAGCAGGCGGGCCTCGCCCACCGTCATCACGGAACCGGTCACCAGGACGCCGGCCCCTCCGTATTCGGCTTCTTCCTCGGCCAGGGTGATCGCCGCCTCCAGGGCGTCGTCCAGGCGCGGCTCCACCTGCACCCGTTCCGCGCCGAAGACCTCGACCGCGATGGCCGCGAGCTCGTCCGCGTCCAGCGCGCGGTGGGTGGCGTTCGCGGTGATGACCACCTCCGCGAAGATCGGCTCGAAGGCCTCCAGGACGCCTCGGACGTCCTTGCCCTCGCTGGTGCCGACCACACCGATCAGCCGGCTGAAGCCGAAGGATTCGGTGACGGCCTCGGCCGTGGCGATCGCTCCCGCGGGGTTGTGCGCCGCGTCCAGGACCACCGTGGGGCTGCGCCGGACGACCTCCATCCGGCCCGGCGAGGTGACCGAGGCGAACGCCTTGCGGACGGTGTCGATGTCCAGCGGCCGCGCGTGCTCGGCGCCGATGCCGAAGAACGCCTCCACCGCGGCCAGCGCCACCGCCGCGTTGTGCGCCATGTGCGCGCCGTACAGCGGGAGGAACACGTCCTCGTACTCGCCGCCCAGGCCGCGCAGCGTGAGCTGCTGGCCGCCGACCGCGACCTCCCGCGAGACCACGCCGAACTCCATGCCCTCGCGGGCCACGGTGGCGTCCACCTCGACGGCCTTCTTCAGCAGCACCTGCGCCGCGTCCACCGGCTGCTGGGCCATGATCACGGTGGCGCCCTGCTTGATGATGCCGCCCTTCTCCTCCGCGATCTCGCCGGTGGTGCCGCCGAGCCGGTCGGTGTGGTCCAGGCTGATCGGGGTGACCACGGCGACCGAGGCGTCGATCACGTTGGTGGCGTCCCAGGTGCCGCCCATGCCGACCTCGACCACGGCCGCGTCCACCGGGGCGTCGGCGAAGGCGGCGTAGGCCATGCCGGTGAGCACCTCGAAGAAGGACAGGCGGAATTCCTCCGAGGCGTCGACCATCTCCACGTACGGCTTGATGTCCCGGTACGTCTCGACGAAGCGCTCGACGCTGATCGGGCCGCCGTCCAGGCTGATCCGCTCGGTGACCAGCTGCACGTGCGGGCTGGTGTAGCGGCCGGTGCGCAGCTCGAAGGCGTTCAGCAGGGCCTCGATCATGCGGGAGGTGCTGGTCTTGCCGTTGGTGCCGGTGACGTGGATGGAGGGGTACGAGCGCTGGGGCTCGCCGAGTACGTCCATCAGCGCGGCGATGCGCCGGACGGAGGGTTCCAGCTTGGTCTCGCCCCAGCGGGTGGCCAGCTCCTGCTCGACCTCGTGCAGCGCCTTGGCCAGCTCGGGGTCGGTGGGCAGGGCGGGCACGGGGTCGCTCTGCGGGGGGCCGGCCTGGGCGCGCAGGGTGCGGCTGCCGGCCTCGATCACCGCCAGGTCGGGGTCGCGGTCGGTCTCTTCGGCCACGATCTCGTCGAACTCGTCGAAGCGGTCGTCGCTGGGCTCAGGCTGCTGCTCACTCACGGGTCCAGTCTACGGACGGGCCCCGGCGGGGTGTCCGGCCCGGGCGGCCCGGACGGGTTACCCCGGGCAGGGCACGGGTTACCCGGGGCAGGGCACGGGTTACCCGGGGCAGGGCAGGGTGGCGACGACCTCGTACCGCCGGTCCGTGCGGGTGGCGGTCAGGGTGCCGCCCAGGCTGCGGACGCGTTCGGCCATGCTCGCGGTGCCGGAGCCCGCCGAGACCGGGGCGCGGCCCGGGGCGTGTGGCGGCAGGCCGTTGCCGACGGTGATCCGCAGCTGCGGTCCGTCCGCGGAGATGCGTACGTCCACGGTCTCGCCGCGCGCGTGCTTGGCCGCGTTGGTCAGGCATTCCTGGACCACCCGGTAGACGGCGGCCTGGCGCAGCGGGGAGAGGGCGTGGACGGCGGGGTCGACGTCCAGCCGGACCGGGGAACCGGCCCGGCCGCTCTGTTCGGCCAGTGCGGGCAGCCCGTGGGCGCCGGGGGTGGCGGCCGGCTCGCCGCGCTGCACGATGATCTCGTTGAGCACGAGGTGGGCCCGGCGGGCGGTGTCGGCGAGCTCTTCGAAGTCCTTCGCGTACGCCGTCTCGCGCGCCCGCAGGGAGAGCACCTCGGAGCGGACGGTGAGGAGGGTCAGCTCGCGTCCGACGAAGTCGTGGACGTCGCGCGCGACGGAGGTCCGTTCGTGCTGCACGGCCTGGAGCACGGCGGACTCGGCGCGCCGGGCGTCGAGCTCCCGGACCAGGTCCTGCCGGTACGCCGCGATGCCGACGGCCGAGGCGAGGACGCCGATGGGCACCACCAGGCCGAGGAAGGAGCTCAGGGTCCGGGCGTGGTCCAGGGGCCAGCCCGGCACGTGGAAGAGGGCCAGGCAGAAGGCGATGTACCCGGCGGTGGCGAGGATCCCGGCGCGGCGGCCCCGGTAGCGGCCCACGGAGTACAGGGCGAACTGGACCAGGGTGAGCTCGTGCAGCCAGCCGATGAAGAGCAGGGCGACGGCGAACGACAGCCAGGGCAGGCCGCGCCGGACCAGCAGGGTGGCGGCGCCGGCGGCCAGGACGAGTGCGGCGGTCGGGCCGTTCAGCGAGTTGTCGGCGGCGGCCAGGCCGGGCAGGTCCAGGGCCATCAGGGCGAGGCAGCCGCCCGCGGTGAGGGCGTCGAGGACGCGTGGCGACCCGGCCCGGCTCCCGGCGATCCGGCGGACGGCGGCCGTGACCGACTGGAGCGCCGGGGCGACGGGCTTGGGGTGCATGCCTTCCATCATCCGTGGTCGGGGGTGCCGGATGAGATCGGTACGGCGGGCGAAAGCAGTGATATGCGGCACTTCCGGACAGGTCGGACTGCATGGATGGCGCGGTGTTCGTACCGGTGGGCCGCACCTGCTCGAAGCGGAGGCCCGGATGCGGGTCGGTGCGGTCCCGGAGCCCGCCGGGGAGGAATCGCGCCGCTGCCCGCCGCCATTCCTTCCCGGCGGGATCCATTCGCGCGCCCCTTCTCCCCTGCGTTGATCGCCGCGAGCACAGCTGTGGCGTCGAGCACGTCGGACCCCTGCGGCACAACCTTCCGGCATTCCGGTACGTCAGACACCCGATAGCGCAACCGCATTGCCGCCATCCGGCAACCGGGTGTACCGGCGCCATACATAAAATGCCGCTAGCCGACGGCCTTTGAGCCGGCCGGGGGGAATCGACTTGAAGGCTCAAGGGCACAACTAAATGATCACTGCTTCGACGACGCCTGCCGCGAAACTCCGCGCGGCAGGGCGGCTGCTGGGGCCTGCCGGTCCCGGCGCGGCCGACAACAGGGTCCGCGCGCGCCGGGAAGCGACCGCCGCGCTCACGGCCGCCTTCCTCGCCATGGCGGCGTACTGCGCCGGGCTGGCCGCCCACGGCACCTACCCGTTCGGGCCCGCCCCGCGTGCCGTCAACGACCTGCGGCACCAGTACGTGCCGTTCCACACCTACCTGTGGGACCTTCAGCACGGCACCGCGCAGGGCGACCTGTTCTTCAACTGGCAGAGCGGATACGGAGTCGGCTTTCTCGGCGACTTCCTCACCTATCTGACGAATCCTTTCTCCTGGCTCACCGGGCTGTTCGCCCGCGACCAGGGCGAACTCGCCACCTATACGGTCAGCCTGTTCAGCATGGGTCTGGCCGCCGCGCTGATGACCGTCTGCCTCGGCCGGCTGCGGCCCGGATCGCCCTGGCTCCGCGCCCTGCTCGCCACCGGCTACGCGGTCTGCGGCTGGGGCGTGGTCGAAGGCACCGTCGTCCCCATGTGGACCTGGGGCCTGGTCGCCCTGCCGCTGCTGGGCATCGCTGCCGACTGGGCCCTGACCGGCCGCCGCCCGGTGCTCGGCAGCCTCGCCGTCGCCGTCTGCTGGTTCGGCAACTTCTACACCGCCGCCATGGCCACCATGGCCGCCGCACTGGTCATCGGGCTCCGGCTGGCCCTGGCCGACACCGACTGGCGGACCCGCGGCCGGGTCCTGGCGCGAGCCGCCGGCATGACCGTCACCGGACTGCTGCTGGCCGCGCCCGCGATCCTGGTGTGCGGTCTGGCGAACTCCCAGTCCCAGCCCACCGACCGGTTCGTGGTCAGCGTGGACACCGAGCCGCTGACCTACCTGTCGATGCTCATACCGGGCACCCTGCCCAAGTACCCCGCCCCGAACGTGTTCGCCGGCATCCTCACCCTGCTGCTGGTGCTGGCGCTGCCCTTCCAGTCGAAGGTGCGCACCAGGGAACGGGCCGGCTGGCTGGTCCTCCTGCTGCTCACCGCCGCCTCCTTCGTCATCACCCCGACGGCGAAGCTCTGGCAGGGATTCACCCTCCCCCACGGTGCCCCCTTCCGCGAGTCCTTCGTCCTCAGCGGCCTGATGGCGATGGCGGCGTGGATCTGCCTCGCCCACATGCCCCGGGTGCGCGCGCTGGCCGGCGGGGCCGGACTGCTCGGCGTACTGGTGCTGCTGACGCACGGCCGGCAGCCGGTCAACGACTACGCCCTGACCATCGCCCTGCTCGGCGGCGCCGCAGTCACCGTCCTGCTGGTGGTGTACGTACGCGGACTGCGGCGGCCCGGCAGGATCGCGGTCGTCGGGCTGCTGACCGCGACGGTGTTCGCGAGCACGGCATACGCGGTGTACGGCATCGCGGTGCTGCACGACCCACGGGACCGCGGCCCGGCCCGCGCCGCGACCATGACCGAGCTCGGGCAGAACGCCCGCCGGGCCCTGGACGGCCGGAGCGACTGGGCCGAGACCGGGCGCGCCGAGCACGGCCCAGGCGTGTTCGTCACCAACAACGACGCCATGCTGCTCGGCGGGCAGGGCGGCTCGTACTACAGCAGCTACGTGACGGTGGAGACGGCGACCGCGCTGCAGGGCCTCGGCCTCGGCTACCGGATGGGCGGCCGCCACCTGCAGCCCGCCCAGACCCCGGTGCTGCAGGCCCTGCTGAGCATCGGAACGGTGCTGGAGCCGACGGGCCGGGACGGGGTGAAGGCCACGGTGCGTCCGGCGCCGCCGCTGGTCACCGTACGGGCGCCGGGCAGCGACCAGGCGTACGGGGCGCCGGCCGGATCGGTCTGGGCGCGGCAGCAGGCCGCGCTCGGGGCGCGGGTGTACACCGTGCCGGAGCTGACCCGTGCGGGGCCGGCCGACGAGCGCGACGCCAACGGCCCCGGTCACGTTCTGTGGTGGAAGACGCGGGGCGTGGACCCGGACCAGTGGATCTCCTTCACGGCCCAGTGCACGCCTGGTGCCAGGGCCTTCCTGTACGCGCCGTGGCTGTACGGCGTCGCTCGCTCCGAGACGGGACCGAAGCAGGGCTTCCTCGGAGACCCGCCGGTGGTCAGCGCCGCCATGAAGGAGCTCGGGACGGTGCCGGCGGACGGCCGGTTCACGTTCTCGGTACGCCCCGGGAAGGACGGGCAGATGCTGCCCGAAGGAGCGCTGGGCTGCCTGGACGAGGCCGCGCTGGACGCCCGGATCGCCGAGCTGAAGTCCACGGCGGGCGCGGTGTCCGTCCGGACCGGCGGGCACTCGGTCACGGCCGAACTGCCCGCCGGCTCAACCGGCACGGCCGTCGTCGGCACCACGGCCGTCCCCGGCTGGTCCTGCTCGGCCGACGGCGGCACGTCCCGCGCACCGGTGTCCTACCAGGGCCTCCTGGGGGTCCCGCTGGGCGAGTCGGGCGCGAGCCGCGTCTCCTGCACGTACACCCCGCCGGGCCTGCACGCCGGGCTGGCGGGCACGGGCCTGGGCGTCGTCCTGCTGTCCGGCATGCTGCTGTGGCCGCGGGCCCGCCGCCGCCTCGCGGCCCGCCGCACCTCAGGCGACTGAGCACCACCCGGAAAACGGCCAGGGGCCCGGCACCACACGGTGCCGGGCCCCTGGCCTCGTAGGACGGGCGGTTACGCCGCCGGGAGGGCGGCCAGCTGGGCCTGGATGCGGGCGATGTCCGCCTCCGCCTTCGCCAGTCGGCCCTTGATCTTGTCGACCACGTTGTCCGGAGCCTTGGCCAGGAACGCCTCGTTGCCGAGCTTGGCCTCCGCCTGCTGCTTCTCCTTCTCGGCAGCGCCGAGGTCCTTCGTCAGCCGCTTGCGCTCGGCCTCGACGTCGATCGTGCCGGACAGGTCCAGCGCGACCGTGGCCCCGGCGACCGGCAGGGTGGCGGTGGCGTGGAAGCCCTCGCCCTCCGGCTGGAGGCGCAGCAGCTGGCGGATGGCCGCCTCGTGCGCGGCCAGCTGCGTACCGGCCAGGTCGAGGCGGGCCGGGACCTTCTGGCCCGGCTGCAGACCCTGGTCGGCGCGGAACCGGCGGACCTCGGTGACCACGGCCTGCAGGTTCTCGATCTCGGCCTCGGCGGCCTCGTCACGGAAGCCGCTGTCCTTCGGCCACTCTGCGACCACGATGGACTCGCGGCCGGTGAGCGTGGTCCACAGCGTCTCGGTGACGAACGGGACGACCGGGTGCAGCAGGCGCATCAGGACGTCCAGGACCTCGCCGAGGACCCGGCCGGAGACCTTCGCGCCCTCGCCGCCGGCGAAGAACGTGGTCTTCGACAGCTCGACGTACCAGTCGAAGACCTCGTCCCACGCGAAGTGGTACAGCGCCTCGCTGAGCTTGGCGAACTGGAAGTCCTCGTAGTACGCGTCGACCTGCGCGACCGTCTTGTTCAGGCGGGACAGGATCCAGCGGTCGGTGGCCGACAGCTTCTCGGCCGGCGGCAGCTCGCCCTCGACCGTGGCGCCGTTCATCAGCGCGAAGCGCGTGGCGTTCCAGATCTTGTTGGCGAAGTTCCGGGAGGCCTGGACCCAGTCCTCGCCGATCGGGACGTCGGTGCCCGGGTTGGCACCCTTGGCCAGGGTGAAGCGGACGGCGTCGGAGCCGTACTTGTCCATCCAGTCCAGCGGGTCGACGACGTTGCCGAAGGACTTCGACATCTTCTTGCCGCGCTCGTCGCGGACCAGGCCGGTCAGGGCGATGGTCTTGAACGGGACCTCGCCGTCCATCGCGTACAGGCCGAACATCATCATCCGGGCGACCCAGAAGAAGATGATGTCGTGGCCGGTGAGCAGGACGTCGGTGGAGTAGAACTTCGCCAGGTCCGGGGTCTTGTCCGGCCAGCCGAGCGTGGAGAACGGCCACAGGCCGGAGGAGAACCAGGTGTCCAGGACGTCGGTGTCCTGGTGCCAGCCCTCGCCCGCCGGCGGCTGCTCGTCGGGGCCGACGCAGACGACTTCACCGTCCGGGCCGTACCAGACCGGGATGCGGTGGCCCCACCACAGCTGGCGGGAGATGCACCAGTCGTTGAGGTTGTCGACCCAGTCGAAGTAGCGCCGCTCCATCTCCTTGGGGTGGATCTTGACCCGGCCGTCGCGGACCGCGTCACCGGCGTCCTTGGCGAGGGTCTCGACCTTGACCCACCACTGGAGGGACAGGCGGGGCTCGATGGTCGTGCTGCAGCGCGAGCAGTGCCCGACGGAGTGGACGTACGGGCGCTTCTCGGCGACGATCCGGCCCTGCTGGCGCAGGGCGCCGACGACGGCGCTGCGCGCTTCGAAGCGGTCCAGGCCCAGGAAGGGGCCGTGGACGGTGATGACACCGCGCTCGTCCATGATCGTCATGTTGGGCAGGCCGTGGCGCTGCCCGATGGCGAAGTCGTTCGGGTCGTGGGCGGGCGTCACCTTGACGCAGCCGGTGCCGAACTCGGGGTCGACGTGCGTGTCCGCGACGACCGGAATCGAGCGGTCGGTGAGCGGCAGCTTGATGAGCTTGCCGACCAGGTGCTTGTAGCGCTCGTCATCCGGGTGGACGGCGATGGCCGTGTCACCGAGCATCGTCTCGGCGCGGGTGGTGGCGACGACGAGGGTGTCCTCGCCCTCGCCGTACTTGATGGAGACGAGCTCGCCGGCGTCCTCCTGGTACTCCACCTCGATGTCGGAGATGGCCGTGAGGCAGCGGGGGCACCAGTTGATGATGCGCTCGGCGCGGTAGATCAGCTCGTCGTCGTAGAGCTTCTTGAAGATCGTCTGGACGGCCCGGGACAGGCCCTCGTCCATGGTGAAGCGCTCACGGGACCAGTCGACGCCGTCGCCGAGGCGGCGCATCTGGCCGAGGATCTTGCCGCCGTACTCTTCCTTCCACTGCCAGACCCGGTCGACGAACTCCTCGCGGCCCAGGTCGTGCCGGGACTTGCCCTCCTCGGCGAGCTGCTGCTCGACCTTGTTCTGGGTGGCGATGCCCGCGTGGTCCATGCCGGGCAGCCACAGGGACTCGAAGCCCTGCATGCGCTTGCGGCGGGTGAGGGCGTCCATCAGGGTGTGCTGGAAGGCGTGGCCCAGGTGGAGCGAGCCGGTGACGTTCGGCGGCGGGATGACGATGGTGTACGCGGGCTTCTCGCTCTTGGCGTCCGCCGTGAAGTAACCCCGCTCTACCCAGCGCTCGTAGAGCTTCCCCTCTACCTCGGCCGGCGCGTACTGGGTCGGCAGTTCGGAGTGGGGGCTGCTGGGTGTCTGCGTGTTCTCGGTCACGGGGCACAGGATACGGGCGGGCCCGCCTCCGTTACGAATCGATACCGCGCAGTGGCCGCCCGTTGACCCCTGACACGGCCATGCCATCTGATGCGGGGCATGAACGAGATCCCTCCCCAGGCCGTGCCGGCCGAGCCCGGCCCGATGACCCACCCCGGCTACACCGTGGCGCCTCCTCCGTCGAAGAAGAAGCGCATCCTGCGGGGCGTGGCCCTGGCGGTGGCGGGCGTCGCCGCCCTGGTCGGCGGCCGCCTGGCGATGGGTGCGCTGCTCGGCTCGGACACGCCCGACGACGCGGGCCGGTACCGGCTGACGCCGCCCGCCTCCTTCCAGGGCCTGGTCCTGCAGGACTCGGGTCCGCGCGTGGACGCCATCAGGCAGGGGCAGGGCGCCGGGCAGCCGGGCGTCGAGCGGGTGGCCGTGGTCTACGCCGACCAGTCGGGCGCCGCACAGCTGGTGGTCAGCGGCGCGTACGGCAGCTTCACCGACAAGGACCCGGGCGCGGAGCTGGACGGCGCACTGCGTGCCATGGGCATGAAGGAGGGGCAGGTCAAGGAGTACGAGGCGGGGCAGCCGGACGGCGGGGCCATGCGGTGCGGTCCGCTCGCGACGGCCGCGGGCACGCTGTCGATGTGCATGTGGGCGGACCACAGCACGCTGGTGTCGGTGACCGTCCCGGTCGAGAACAAGGCGCCGGCGATGGACGAACTGGCGGAGCAGAGCCGGGCATTGCGGACGGCGATGGAGGTCCGCTCGTAGCGATATGTGGATCGCCCGGTAGTGGTTCGGTAACGCCTGGCACCCCGGGGCCCTGGATGTCACCGGCTTCCGACAGGATGTGTGGAGCAGATAAGAATCCTCTAGGGGGACGTCCACACATGAGCTACAACCAGCCCGGCCCGTACGGCCAGCCCAACCCTTACGGCGGCCAGCCGCAGCAGCCCAACCCGTACGGCCAGCCGACCCCGCCGCCGCCTCCGGGCCAGCCCGCGCCGGGCTACGGCTACCCGCAGCAGCCGGGCGTCCCCCCGCAGGGCCAGCCGGGCCCTGGTTACGGCTACCCCCAGCAGCCGGGCATGCCCCCGCAGGGCGTCCCGCCGCAGGGCGGCGCCCCGTACGGCGCCCCGGTGGGCGGCATGCAGCCGCCGAAGAAGTCGAAGACCGGCATCATCGTCCTCGCGGCGGTCGTGGGCGTCGCGGCGATCGGCGCGGGCGCGTGGTTCCTGCTGGGCGGTGACGGCGCGAGCAACAGCGACGTGTCCGCTGACACGAAGGGCTACAAGCTGGTCGCGCCGGAGTCGGTGGACGACTTCAAGAAGGACCCCAAGAAGTCGGACAAGACGTTCAGCTCCAAGGACAAGCAGGAGGCCGAGGCCGCCGGCATCAAGGACCCGCAGGGAGTCGGGGAGCAGTACCAGATCGGCGACAAGAGCAACCCGCTTGCCGCGAAGGGCCTCACCTTCGAAGGCGTCTACGGCGACATCGCCGACCCGGAGAAGGTGATCGACTCGTCCTTCGCCAAGGCCAAGCAGGAAATGACGAAGGGCAGCGACAAGGACACGTCGGGCGAACTGATCGGCTCTCCGAAGGTGATGAACCCGTCCGGCTTCTCGGGCGCCATCATGAAGTGCCAGGAAATCAAGGTGACGCCCAAGGCGGACGCCTCGAGCCCGCTCACGAAGCCGTTCACGGTCCCCGTGTGCATCTGGGCCGACTACAGCACCAGCGGCACGGTCCTCACCATGGACATCGCCGCGATGATCGGCGGCGGCAGCGGCTACACCATGGACCAGACCGCGGGGTACGCGGCGAAGCTGTACAACACCGCCCGCGTCAAGAAGTAATCGCCCGGCGGCCAGCCGACACTCTCTTCCGTGCAGGCTGGCCGCAGCCGGATCAGGCTGCTTCCTGGCACGCAACGACGGCGTGCTCACGCTTGACCCCGATGTTGGTCAGACCGAACAGGCACTGCGCATAGCCCTGCGGCCGCTTCCAATCCTGCACACCCACGCTGCAGGCAGCCTCCACCTTCGGGCCGATCCTGTAGCCCTTGGTGTGCAGGTAGTACTGGCAGTCACCCTGATCGGCCGCCGCCGGCAATGCCGTCAGCACCGGCAGCGCGACCGCCATCGCCATGGCCGCCATCACGCTGGCCACACGCTTGAACTTGGGCATCCCGCCCCTTCCCGCGAAGTTACCCACCGGTAAATGATCAAGGATGGGACGGCCGGGACCAAATCAAATGGGCACATCCGGCCACTTGTTGCCACAGTTGACGCAGAACAGTCATACGCAACGACGCGAAGGGGCGCCCCGGATGATCCGGGGCGCCCCTTCGCGTTGCTCGTGGCGCGGCTGCGGCCGCGCTACGCCGACTTCTCGTGCGGCCCCTGCTCCTTCGGGACGATCCGCGGGACCAGCGTCGGGTTGACGTTGGAGCGGACCACGTCGGCGGTGATGACCACGCGGGCCACGTCCTTGCGGGACGGGACCTCGTACATCACCGACATCAGGACCTCCTCCATGATGGCGCGCAGGCCGCGCGCGCCGGTCTGGCGGAGGATGGCCTGGTCGGCGATGGCCTCCAGCGCCTCGCGCTCGAAGTCCAGCTCCACGCCGTCGAGTTCGAACAGCCGCTGGTACTGCTTCACCAGCGCGTTGCGCGGCTCGACGAGGATCTGGAGCAGGGCCTCGCGGTCCAGGTTGTGGACCGAGGTGATGACGGGCAGACGGCCGATGAACTCGGGGATCATCCCGAACTTCACCAGGTCCTCCGGCATGACCTCCTGGAACTGGTCGCTCGCCTCGATCTCCCGCTTGGAGCGGATCGTCGCGCCGAAGCCGATGCCCTTGGCACCCGCCCGCGCCTCGATGATCTTCTCCAGGCCGGCGAAGGCGCCACCCACGATGAACAGCACGTTCGTCGTGTCGATCTGGATGAACTCCTGGTGCGGGTGCTTGCGGCCGCCCTGCGGGGGAACGGACGCCGTCGTGCCCTCCAGGATCTTCAGCAGGGCCTGCTGGACGCCCTCACCGCTCACATCACGCGTGATCGACGGGTTTTCGCTCTTCCGGGCGACCTTGTCGATCTCGTCGATGTAGATGATCCCCGTCTCGGCCTTCTTGACGTCGTAGTCGGCCGCCTGGATCAGCTTGAGCAGGATGTTCTCGACGTCCTCGCCGACGTACCCGGCCTCCGTCAGCGCGGTCGCGTCGGCGATCGCGAACGGGACGTTGAGCATCCGGGCCAGCGTCTGGGCGAGCAGCGTCTTGCCGGAGCCCGTCGGGCCCAGCAGCAGGATGTTGGACTTCGCCAGCTCGATGGCGTCGTCGCGGCCCTGCGCGCCGCCGTTCTCGCCCGCCTGGACCCGCTTGTAGTGGTTGTACACAGCGACGGAGAGCGCCTTCTTGGCCGGCTCCTGGCCGACGACGTAGCTCTCCAGGAACTCGTAGATCTCGCGCGGCTTGGGGAGTTCCTCCCACCGGACCTCGCTCGTCTCGGCGAGCTCCTCCTCGATGATCTCGTTGCAGAGGTCGATGCACTCGTCGCAGATGTACACACCGGGTCCTGCGATGAGCTTCTTCACCTGCTTCTGGCTCTTCCCGCAGAACGAGCACTTGAGCAGGTCGCCGCCGTCACCGATGCGTGCCACGAGGTGCTTCCCCTTCGCCTGGGAGACGCTTGGTTCAGCGCTCCTGGTGCCTCATATCCGACGGTACCTTGCCGGGGCCCCGCTTCGGGGCCCCGTGCAAGTATCAGGCCGTATCAGGCCGCGTTCATCTTCCGGGTGGAGATGATCTGGTCGATCAGGCCGTAGGCCAGAGCGTCCTCCGCGGTGAGGATCTTGTCGCGCTCGATGTCCTCGCGGATCTTCTCGATCGGGGTCGAGGAATGCTTGGCCAGCATGCTCTCCAGCTGGTCGCGCATGCGCAGGATCTCGTTGGCCGCGATCTCCAGGTCGGAGAGCTGCTCACGGCCGGTGCCGCCGGACGGCTGGTGGATCAGCACGCGGGCGTTCGGCAGGGCCATGCGCTTGCCGGGGGTGCCGGCGGCCAGCAGGACGGCGGCGGCGGAGGCCGCCTGGCCCATGCAGACCGTCTGGATGTCCGGCTTCACGAACTGCATCGTGTCGTAGATGGCCGTCAGCGCGGTGAAGGAGCCGCCGGGGCTGTTGATGTAGATCGAGATGTCGCGGTCCGGGTCCATCGACTCCAGGCACAGCAGCTGCGCCATGACGTCGTTGGCGGAGGCGTCGTCGATCTGCACGCCGAGGAAGATCACGCGCTCCTCGAACAGCTTCGCGTACGGGTCGTACTCGCGCACGCCCTGCGAGGTGCGCTCGACGAAGCGGGGGACGACGTAGCGGTTGTCCACCTGGGCCCCGGTGTAGAGGCCGCTCGCGGAGAAGTTGTTCTGCATCTGGGGGTTCACCATCCTGGTGCGTTCTGCGGGCTGGGGCATTCCTGGTACGGGACCGGGGCCGGGTCAGGCCCCGGTGCCGCCGCCGCCCGGGGCGAGGGACGCGGCCGAGATGATGTCGTCGATGAGGCCGTAGTCCTTGGCCTCCTCGGCGGTGAACCAGCGGTCGCGGTCGCCGTCGCGGATGATCGCCTCGACGGTCTGGCCCGAGTGGTGGGCGGTGATCTCGGCCATCCGCTGCTTGGTGCGCAGCAGGTACTGGGCCTGGATCTTGATGTCCGACGCGGTGCCGCCGATGCCGGCGGAGCCCTGGTGCATCAGGATGTCGGTGTTCGGGAGCGCGAAGCGCTTGCCCGCGGTGCCGCCGGTGAGCAGGAACTGGCCCATGGAGGCGGCCATGCCCATGCCGATGGTGACGACGTCGTTCGGGATGAACTGCATGGTGTCGTAGATCGCCATGCCGGCCGTCACGGAGCCACCGGGGCTGTTGATGTACAGGAAGATGTCCTTGTCCGGGTCAGCGGCAAGGAGGAGGAGCTGCGCCGTGATCTTGTTGGCGATGTCATCGTCGACCTGCTGGCCGAGGAAGATGATCCGCTCGCCGAGCAGCCGGTTGTAGACATGGTCGCCGAGGCCGCCACCGATGGACGGCTCACCCGCGGCGTAAGGCTTCAGATTCGTCACGTATCCACCTGCTCGTCTCCGACGGCTTCACGTGCCGTCTCAGCGTCTCGTTCGGAGGGCAGTGCCCTCATAGTCATGGACCCTAACGCGCAGGTCGGACAACGCCATCCCGGTTCCCGAACTGTTCGCTCGGAGCGCAAGCTCCGCAAGGCCCCCGGCGGGGGTGCGGAAGGGCCCGGACGCACACGCGTCCGGGCCCTTCCGGTACAGCTCAGAGCTGGTGCTCAGACCCGGTTCCCGGAGGTTCCGGGAACCGGAGGCGGACTACTTGGCCTCGTCGGCCTGCGCCTCGGCGTCGGCCTCGACGACGGCCTCGACCGTCTCGGCGGCCTGCTCCTCGTCCTCGTCGGACAGGTCGACGACCTCACCGTTGGTGTCGACGACCTTGGAGCCCTCGACGACCAGCGCGAGCGCCTTGCCGCGGGCGACCTCGCCGACCAGCATCGGGACCTGGCCACCCTCGACGACCGCCTGGGCGAACTGGTCGGGGGACATGCCGGAGGAGGCCGCACGGCGGACCAGGTGCTCGGTGAGCTCGTCCTGGTTGACGTTCAGCTTCTCCTTGTTGACCAGGGCGTCCAGCAGGAACTGGGTCTTGATGCCCTTGACCGCGGCTTCCTTGGTCTCGGCCTCGAACTCCTCGACCGTCTTGCCCTGGAACTCCAGGTACTTCTCGAGGGTCAGACCCATCTGGCCGAGCTGGTGGTGCTCCAGGTTGTGCTTGCGGGTGTTGACCTCGTCCTCGAGCAGCTTCTCGGGGACCGGGATCTCCGCGAGCTCGATGAACTTCTCCAGCACGCGCTCCTGGGCCTGGGTGGCCTGGTCGTACTGCTTCATGTTCTCGAGGCGCTTGCGGCTGTCCGCCTTCAGCTCCTCCAGGGTGTCGAACTCGCTCGCGAGCTGAGCGAACTCGTCGTCCAGGGCCGGGAGCTCCTTGGCGGCGACCTTGGTGACCTTGACGGTGACCTCGGCGTCCTTGCCCTCGGCGGAGCCGCCCTTCAGCTGCGAGGTGAAGGTGGCCTCGCCGCCGGCCTCGAGGCCCTTGACGGCCTCGTCGATGCCGTCGAGCAGCTCGCCGGAACCGATGGTGTAGGAGACGTCGCTGGCGACGCCGTCCTCGAGGACCTCGCCGTCGACCTTGGCCTCGAGGTCGATGGTGACGACGTCACCCTCCTCGGCGGCGCGCTCGACGGTGTTGGTGGAGGCGAAGCGGTTGCGCAGCTGCTCGACCGACTTCTCGATGTCCTCGTCGGTGACCTCGACCGCGTCGACCTCGACCTCGATGCCGGAGAAGTCCGGGATCTCGATCTCGGGGCGGACGTCCACCTCGGCGGTGAAGGAGAGCAGCTCGCCGTCCTTCAGCTCGGTGATGTCGACCTCGGGCTGACCCAGCGGGTTCAGCTCGGCCTCGTTGATGGCCTCGGTGTAGAACTTCGGGAGGGCGTCGTTGACGGCCTCCTCCAGCACCGCACCGCGGCCGAAGCGCTGGTCGATGACCCGGGCCGGGATCTTGCCCTTGCGGAAGCCCTTGACCGTGACCTGCTGGTTGATCTTCTTGTACGCCGCGTCGAGGCTGTCCTTGAGCTCCTCGAAGGGCACCTCGACAGTGAGCCGAACCCGAGTCGGGTTCAGGGTCTCCACGGCGCTCTTCACGGTTCGGTCTCCTTGTGGCTGACTTCTGGGGTTCTGCCGACGCTGCGTATTCAGCGGTCCGGCGGATCGGGCCCGGCACATCAGACACACGGGCACGCAGCTTGCATAGTAACCGCAGCCGGGAAGCAGCCCACAACGCGATCTTCGACGGAGCCGTCGACGCGGCCTTCGGGGCGATCTTCGATTCGATCTTCGCGAAGGGTGGTACAGGTGGTGGTCGGGGTGGCCGGATTCGAACCGACGACCTTCCGCTCCCAAAGCGGACGCGCTACCAAGCTGCGCCACACCCCGTCGGTGCGACACGTAGGGTACATGCCCGTGGACAGTCCCATGCGCAGGGTTTTCCCCGGGGGAGGGACGTATGAGTCACCGGGTCGGTCAACGGGCGAACCACCGGCGGGAAAGCGGTGTGCGATCCACTGACCGGACCCGCTAGGATGCTGTCCGTGCCGGGGTCACCGACCGCGGCGCGCACTGTGCGGGCGTAGCTCAATGGTAGAGCCCTAGTCTTCCAAACTAGCTACGCGGGTTCGATTCCCGTCGCCCGCTCTGAACACCGAAGGGCCAGGTCAGAGGATGTTTCCTCGATCTGGCCCTCGGTCGTTCCCGGGGTCTGGTGGCACTGGGCCGACCTGACGAACCACGGGAAGTTTTCCGGTGCCTGGCGAGTTGCAGCCGCCAGGACAAGGGGAGGGGGCCGCATGACGCCGCTGGGAACCGTGACGGTGGAGGGCTTGGGAGGCTCGGCCGCGGTGCGGGCCGAGGACGCGTTCAGGTCGGTCTATGCCGAGGTGTTCGCGGAACCGCCGTACGACGAGGGTGCCGATGGCGTCGCGGCCGCGTTCCGGCGCTTTCGTGCCCAGGCCGGCAAGCGCGCGTTTCGCGCCGCCCTCGCCCGTACCGGGGACGGCGAGCCGGTCGGTATGGCGTACGGCCACCCGGTTCCGCCCGACACGCGCTGGTGGGACGAACTGACCGAGCCCGTGCCCGACGACCTGCGGCGCGAGGACGGGCACCGCACCTTCGGCCTCATGGAGCTTGCCGTACGCGGGCCCTGGCGCGGGCAGGGCATCGCGCGGCGTCTGCACGAGACGCTGCTCGACGGCATCGAGGCGGAACGGGTGCTGCTGAACGTCCACCCCGACAGCAAGGCGGCGTCGGCCGCATACCGGGCGTGGGGCTACCTCAGGATCGGTGAGGCTCGCCCGTGGGGCGGCCCGGACCACTATGACGTCATGCTGCTCGACCTGCGTGGGTGAGGACCAGGGGGCGCTGCTAGATCTTGATGCCGGCGATGGTGTCCGCGAGTGAGGTCAGGAAGCGGTTCACGTCCGGGGCGATGGAGCTCGACGCGAGGAAGAAACCGAAGAGGACCGCGACGATGGCGGGGCCCGGCTTGAGGTGGTTGCCGCGGATCAGCACCACCATGATGATCGCCAACAGAACCACCACTGACAGCGAAATGGCCACTACTGATCACACCTTCGGTCGTCCCCTGGTCCTCCAGGGGCACGGCCGCGCTGCGCGCACCCCCACATGCTCCATCGTGCCACCAACGGGCTCTGGGTATACGCCGGATGGGGTGCTATTTCTGCCAACTGCGGTGGTTTCAGAGGGAAAGCAATTCCCGCATGTGCGCGTACTTGGCGGTAAGGCGCTCGCGGGTCGTTTCGTCCAGGACCGCCAGGCGGGCCGGGTCGGCGTTGTGTGCCAGATCGGCCTCCTTGACCAGCAGCGCTCCGGGGGTCTGCAGGATGCGGGCGGCGTAGGCCCGGGGCGGTTCGCCGGGGCGCTTGGTGACCGCCAGGACCATCGCCTTCACCGCGGGCGGCAGGGCGGCGGAATCCAGCCAGGTGAGGGACAGCGCCTCGTCCTCGATGGCGTCGTGCAGCCAGGCGGCGGCCTGCTGTTCGGCGCTGCCGCCACGGACCCGGACGCCCTCGGCGACGGCCTGGAGGTGTTCGGCGTACGGCCGCCCCGCCTTGTCGGTCTGTCCCTCGTGCGCCGCGCGGGCCAGGGCCTCGACCTCGATGAGCGTGAGCATGCCGTCCGTGGTCATCCGAGCCCTTTCGCCGCCGTGCGGAGGGCCTGCGCGGCCCGGCGTACATCCGCTTGCGTGGTACGCCAATTGGAAAACGCGGCGCGCAGGGCGGCGGTTCCCCCGAACACGGTGGGCGTGACGAACACCTCTCCGCCCGCGGCCTCCCGGAGCGCGGTAAGCCGCTCCGGTGTCGGGGCCTGGGCGAGGGTGAAGCAGACGACGTTGAGCCGGACCGGCGCGAGCAGCCGGAAGGCGGGGTCTGCGGCGAGTTCTGCGCCCAGCGCCCGGGCGCAGGCGACGTCCCGCTCGACGATCTCCCGGTGTCCCTGCCGCCCGTACGCCCGGAGGGTGAACCAGGCGGCGAGGGCGCGCAGCCGGTGGGAGTTCTCCGGGGTGAGGTGAACCAGGTCGGGGTCGGGACCGAGCGGCCCGAGATAGGCCGCCGCGTTGGCGAAGACCCGGGCCTGGAGGTCCTGCCGGCGGGTGAACTGCACGGCGCTGTCGTAGGGCACGTTGAGCCATTTGTGCAGGTCCACGCACACGCTGTCGGCGAGCCCGAGCCCTTCCACGAGGTGGGCGTGGTCCGGGGACAGCCCGGCGAACGCCCCGAACGCGGCATCGGTGTGCAGCCAGAAGTCATGACGGCTCCTGAGCGCAGCAACGGCGGTCAGGTCGTCGAAGTCGACGGTGTTGACCGTGCCGGCATTGGCGACGACCACCGCGGGTCCGGGCGTGTCGGCTAGGGCCCGGTCCAGCGCCACCGGATCGACGGCTTCCCGCCCCGGCAGGGTGGGGACCCGCACCAGCGCGTTCCGCCCGAGCCCGAGCACGGACAGCGCCTTGCCGATGGAGGAGTGCGGGGCCCCGGAGAGGACCCGTACGGGCCCCAGGACGGCGGCACCGTCCTCGGCCGGGGAGACCCCGAGCCGCTCCCCGAGCCATTCCCTGGCGATGGCGAGCCCCGCGGTGTTGGACAGGGTGGCACCGCTGACGAAGGTGCCGCTGTGCTCGGCCCCGAGCCCGAACAGGTCACGGAGCAGCCCGACCGTCTCGCGTTCGAGTTCCTGTCCGGCTCCGTCCATCGCGGAGTTGGAGTTCTGGTCGAAGACCGCCGTCAGCCAGTCCCCCGCCAGCGCGGCCGGGGTGGCCCCGCCGGTGACGAACCCGAGGTACCGGGGCCCCGCGGAGGCCGACAGCCGCGGCGCCCAGCGCTCCCCGAACTCCGCCAGCGCCCGTTCAAAGCCCCCGCCCTCCTCCCCCAGCGGCTCCCCGCCCCCGCCGCGGGTGAACCGTACGACGGGCCGGGCGTCGAGCCCGTCGAGCGTGTCGGTGGCGTACCGGAGGGTGAGCCCGAGCAGCTCGGGAAGCCGGCTGAGGTCTGCGGCAAGGCGGTGGTCCATGGGGCCCACGCTAGGCGCGCGAACCGCTCCGGCCCCGGGCCAATGCGCCACAAGTGGCCGGTTCCCTCGCCCTCGGTCCGCCGGTACCGCTTAGGGTCGCGGAATGAGCAGACAGGGGTGGACCCGGAGGATCGCCGTCGGCTTGGCCGGCACCGTACTCGTCGCGACAGCGGTCACCGGCTGCGACACCGCGCCACCACCCGAACGGGCTCCCGGCCCGACAGCAGCACTTCCCCTTCCCTCACAGGGCGGGATCGTGTCCGCGGACCCCCTGCCCACGGACACGCCGACGGCCACACCTCCGGACACGGCCTGCCCGCCGGACGGCATCCTGCTCCGCGAAGGCACCGGCGACGCCGCGATGGGCCTCCGCGTCGAGGACATCGAACTTTTCAACTGCGGGACCGCTCCCTACGAACTCGACGGCTACCCGGACATCCGCCTGCTCGACGCGCAGAAGTCCCCCGTGCAGGTGCAGGTGGGACACGGCTCGAACGGGATCAGCACGGGCACCGGCTTCGACGACCCCCCGCGCAAACTGGTCCTCCAGCCCAACCAGTCGGCCTCGTTCGGCCTGTTGTGGCGGAACCTCGTCACCGACTCGACCGTCCCCGCGACCGAGGGGCGGCACCTGGACGTCCAGCCACGCCCCGGCGCACCGCGACAGACCCTCACCCTCACCCGTCCGATCGACCTCGGCAACACCGGCAAGCTGGGTCTGGGCCCCTGGAGGGAGTCGGCCCGTTGATCGTCTGGGCCGGGCGGCAGCCGCCGACCAGGCCTGTCCCCCTCCCGTCGCCCCCTCCCGTCACCCCCTCCCCAGAACCCGGCGAGCCGGTACGGTCGTTGCCGTAAGGCCCAGGGCCAGGACTGCCGCCGCCATGGAGCCGTACAGCGCAGGCGGGACGTACGGGCCGGTGCCCGTGATCGCGCGCGTCAGGGGGTGCAGTGTCGCCAGGGCGATGGCCGTGCCCAGCGTGATGCCGGCGACGGTGACCAGGAGTGCCTCCCAGCGGATCATCCGAAGGACCTGCCGGCGGGTGGAACCGACCAGGCGGAGCATCGTGAGTTCGCGGCGCCGGTCGAGGACGGTCATCACCAGCGTGTTGGCCGCGGCGATCGCGGCGAAGCCGCCGAGGACGGCCGCCATGGTGGTGTTCGCCCAGGCGTTCAGTTCCCGCTCCGTGCTCTGCGCCGTGCTCCACCCCTTGGCGTCGGTGACGCGGCCCAGGGACGGGTCCGGAACAGGGCCGCCCTTCACCAGCAGTTCGGTCGGGAACAGCGAGGTGGCGTGGCCGCGCAGGTCCTCGACGGGCAGGGTGATCCGGCCGAAACCGAGGCCACGGGCGTAGACCGCGGCGACGGTCGGCGTGGCCGCGGTGCCGTCCGGGAGCCGGATCGGCAACCGGTCCCCGCGCTTCACCCCGGCGGAGTCGGCGAGCGTGCGGTCGACGGCGACCGTACCGGGCCGGACGTCGTCCAGGGAGCCCTGCCGTACGTCGAGGTCCTGGACCCGCCCGAGGGCGGACGGCGGCCCGGCGAACGCCTGGGCGGGCACGAGCTCGTGGCGGCGTTCCATCCCCGAACCGACCTGGACGAGCAGCCCGGCACGGGTGATCGGGACGGCAGCGGTGACGCCCGGCGCATCGGCTGCCCCCTCAACCCGGGTGAGACCGGTGGGATCGGTGGGATCGGTGAGACCGGTGAGACCGGTGATCACGTGGTCCGCCAGCAGTCCCACCCGCTGCTGCTCCCGGGTCGCCCGGTCCTCGCTCGTGTGCAGGAAGAGCAGCGTGGACGAGAAGGCCATGGCCAGCACGATGGGGGTGATGGCGGACGCCAGCCGACGCGCGTTGGTACGGGAGTTGGCGGCGGCCAGCCCGCCGGCCGGACCGGCCGCGCGCAGCGGCAGCCCGAACAGCGCCACGCACAGCCGTGCGATCAGCGGCCCGAGCAGGGCCACGGCCAGCATGAACAGCATGACCACACCGAGCGCGGCGTTCGCCGAGTCCTCGCCCGTCGTGGAGGCCGCCAGCCCGGAGCAGGCGATGCCGCCCGCGAGCGCGGCCAGTCCGAGCGGCGTACGGACCCACCCGGGGCGGAGACGTTCCACGGCGGCCGCGGCGAGCGCCTGGCCCGGACGGATACGGGCGGGCCTCCGCGCAGCGGCCCGGCCGGCCACCAGGGCGGTCAGCAGCCCCACCCCGACGGCGACGGTCAGCGGGATCCAGCCGATGGCGAGCTCCACCTCCCGGGGAACGGCCCCCTTGTCCTGCAGCCGGCCGAACCACCAGTGGGCAAGGGCGATGCCGGGCAGACAGCCGAGCAGCCCGGCGGCGGGTGCGACCAGCAGTGCCTCGGTGGCGACCGTACGGCGGATCTGGCGCGGGGTGGCTCCGACGGCGCGCAGCAGCGCGAACTCCCGGGAGCGCTGGCCGACGCCGAGCGCGACGGTACCGGCGGCGGTGAACACGGCCACCATGGCGGCGACTCCGCCGAAGGAACCGCCGATGCCCATGAGCACCTCCCTGGCCGCTGCCAGCCGCCCGTCGAGGACGCGGTCGTCACCGGTGAGGACGCGGGCGCCGGTACCGGCGAGGGCATCACGGGCCTCACCGGCAAGACCACCGGCACGGGCCGCTGTACCGGCACCGGCACCGGCTCCCGAGCCCGGGAACAGGACGATCGCGTCAACGGCCCCGGGGTGCCCGGAGAGGACGGCCGCCTCGGCATCGGCGAACCAGACGCCGGGCCGGTCGGCCTGCCCGACCACCCGGAACTCCCGCCGCCCGGCAGGGGTGTCGAAGGTGACCGAACCCCCAGCGGCACCGGCACCCACACGAGCACCAGCACCCAGGACCACCTCCCCCGGCTCCGGCGCCCGCCCCGCCGTCAGGGCGGCCCCGGTGAAGCCGGTGGACCCCCACCCGGCGGCCTGCTGCTCGCCCGCCGCCCGCTGCTCCCCGGCCGCACCGCGCACGGGGAAGACGACGTCCGGCACGGCGCGGCCGACACCCGGCAGCCGGCCGAGCCGGCCGAGCAGGGCGGCGTCCACCCGGGCCCGGTCCGGAACCGCCTGGGAGTCGGTGTCGGTCTCCTCCCCGCTGCCCACCTTGAGGTGGACCTGCTGGTCGGCGGCGACGACCACGGGTGCGTCGGCGTACCGGGTGGGCGGGAGGCTAGCGCGGGCGCCGGTCTCCAGGAGGATGCCGCAGGCGGAGACGATGGCAACGGTCATCAGCAGGGCAACGAAGGTGCCGACGAAGGCCGCCGGCCGGAACCGGACGGCGGCCCGGGCCAGCCCGTTCACACGAAACGGCCCGGAACTCCGGAAGCTCACGCCACGGCCCTCGCGTGATCGGTGCGCACGGTACCGGCGGTCCGCGCCGACGCCGACGCGGCCGACGTCAGACGGGACATCCGGTCCGCCACGGCAGCCGCCGGGCTGCGCGGCATCCGGTCCGCGATGACGCCGTCGGCGAGGAAGAGGACCTGGTCGGCGTGGGCGGCGGCGGCCGGGTCATGGGTGACCATGACCACCGTGGCGCCGAGCGAGTCCACCGCGCCGCGCAGCAGGGCGAGCACCTCCCCCGCCGTGGTGGTGTCCAGCGCGCCCGTGGGCTCGTCGGCGAAGACCACGTCCGGGTCGGTGACCAGGGCGCGGGCGATGGCCACGCGCTGCTGCTGACCGCCGGAGAGCTCGGCGGGCCGGCGGCGGCCCTTGCCGCCCAGGCCGACCTGTTCGAGCAGGACCGCGGCCCGGCCGTGGTCCTGGCGGCCGCCGGCCAGCCGCATCGGCAGCAGCACGTTCTGCTCGACGGTGAGCGAGGGCAGCAGGTTGAACGCCTGGAAGACGAAGCCGAGGCGGGACCGGCGGAGCTCGGTGAGCTGGTTCTCGTTCATCCCGGTGATCTCGGTGCCGCCGAGGCGGACGGAGCCCGCCGTGGGGCGGTCCAGTCCGGCCGCGCACTGCAGGAAGGTCGACTTGCCGGAGCCGGACGGGCCCATCACGGCGGTGAACGTCCCGCGGGGCAGGGTCAGGTCGATGCCGCGGAGGGCGTGCACGGTGGCCGAGCCCCGGCCGTACTCCCGCCGCACGCCGCGCAGCTCGACCGCCGCGGCGCTGTCGTACGCGGCGCTGTCGTACGCGGCACCGGCGAACACCGGTGCCGCGGCCCGTGTCTCCGGCTGCTCCCCGCCGCGCCGCCGTCCGTTCCTCCGCAACCGCAGCCCCATGGCTTCCCCGTCCTCCGTGTCCGTGCGCTCCGCGGCCACTGTCGGCCGGGCAGTACGAACGTACGGACGCCGGAGGGGTCGGAACCATGACGGAGTCCGGTGGATCAGGGGTGGGGGAAACCCCACCAAAGAGCAAGAGAAGCCAGACGAAGCCGGCGGCCTACGCCGAGCGCCGGATCAGCAGCAGCGCACGGTCGTCGTTGACGTCCTTGGCGACCTTCTCGATGAGGTGCCAGGCCGCGCCCTCCCAGCCGGCGGCGACGTAACGGTCCGCTTCTCCCGTCAGCCGGTCGATGCCCTCGCTGATCTCCCGGTCGGCGGTCTCCACCAGGCCGTCGGTGAACAGCATCAGCACGTCACCGGGGCGCAGGCTGCCCCGGACGGGCTCGAACTCGGCGCCGTCGTAGACGCCGAGCAGCGGCCCGGAGCCGGACTTCTCCTGCCAGCGGCCGGTGCCCGCGGACAGCTGGAGGGCGGGCAGGTGACCCGCGGACAGCAGCTCGTAGTCCCCGGTGTGCAGGTCAAGGACCAGGTGGACGGAGGTGGCGAAGCCCTCGTCCCAGTCCTGGCGCAGCAGGTAGCCGTTGGCGGCCGGCAGGAAGTCCTGCGGGGGCAGGGAGCCCAGCAGGCCGCCGAAGGCGCCGGAGAGCAGCAGAGCACGCGATCCGGCGTCCATGCCCTTGCCCGACACGTCGGTGAGGACGACCTCCAGGGTGCGGCCGCCGGGGCCGGTCCGGGCGGCCACCACGAAGTCGCCGGAGAAGGACTGTCCGCCGGCCGGGCGGAGGGCCATCTCGCGGTGCCAGCCGGGTGGCAGCGCGGGCAGCTTGCTCTGCACGCGGATGCGTTCGCGCAGGTCGAAGAGCATGGTGCCGCCGCGCCGCCAGGGCACGCCGACGCGGCTGCGGAACTGGGCGATGACCAGCCCGAAGAGTCCGCAGGCGGCCACCACCAGCACGGTGCCGGGGGTGACCCTGGCGGGTCCCTGGGTGTACGGGCCGAGCACGAGCGCCTCGACGATCAGTGCGGCGGCGGAGGCGGCGTACAGCGCGAGCAGGCTGGCGGGCCGCAGCAGCAGGCCGCCCGCGACGATCGGGAGGACGAGCGCCGACGGTGAGAACCACACGGGCAGCATCAGGGTGCCGCAGGTGATCGCGGGGACGGTGAGCAGCAGTCCGGCGAAGGCGAGCCAGTCCGAGGCGTCTCCGCGGAAGTAGTCCACGGCGGATTTGCGCAGCGCGGTACGGACCCGGTGCGACATCTTCCGCATCCGGGCCGTCACGGTCTCTCCACGTGCTCGGGCCATTGCTTCGGGACCCTATCCATCCTGGCTGTGTGCGCGCAGGGGTACCCCCGCAGCGGCCCGGGAAGCGGCCCCGGAAGCGGTCCGAAATCCAGTCGATGTGCGAGGAAAGTCCTGATAACCATGGCTTTATGGGGTATGAGACGCGGGTTCGGCGGGTTGTGCGGGTTCTGCGGCCCGAGGAGTGGAACACCTGGTACGACGTGCTGGAGTTGGCCTTCGGCGGGGTGCCGGAGTCCCCGGAGGAGCGGTCGCTGTACGAGTCCCTGACGGAGACGGAGCGTTCGCTCGGCGTCTGGGACGGCGACGACTGTGTGGGCGCGGCATCGGCGTTCAGTTTCCGGTTGTCGGTGCCGGGCGGCGCACTGGTGCCGGCCGCCGGGGTGACGATGGTGGGAGTGGCTCCCACGCACCGCCGCCAGGGCGTGCTGACGTCCATGATGCGGCGTCAGCTCGACGACATCCGGGCCGGCGGCGAACCGCTCGCGGTGCTGACGGCCTCGGAACCGGCGATCTACGGCCGGTACGGCTACGGGGTCGGGACCTGGGCGGTGGCGCTGGACATCGACACCAGCCGGGTCCGGCTGACGGTGCCGCCGGGGACGGACGGGGTCCGGCTGCGGCTGGTGGACCCGGAGGAGGCGCTGGCCGCGTGCGAGAAGGTGTACGCGGAGCTGGTGCCGCGGCGGCCGGGGATGCCGGCCCGGCAGCCCGGCTGGGAGCGGCTGGGACTGCTGGATCCGGAGCAGTCCCGGGAGGGCGCTTCACCGCTGAAGTGCGTGCTGGCCGAGCGGGCGGACGGCCGGGTGGCCGGGTACGCCCGCTACCGGGTGAAGCCGGACTGGGACGTGACCGGCTCGGACGGGGTGGTGCGGGTCGCGGACGTGGACGCGCTGGATCCGCAGGCGTACGCGGCGCTGTGGCGGTACCTGTTCGAGATCGACCTGACCTGGCGGGTGGAGGCGGGCCGGCGGCCGGTGGACGATCCGGTGCTGCACCTGGTGACCGACGTGCGGCGCGCGCAGCCGCGGGCACGGGACCAGATGCACGTACGGCTGGTGGACCTGCCGGCGGCGCTGGAGGCGCGGAGGTACGGGTCCCCGGTGGACGTGGTGTTCGAGGTCGAGGACGCGTTCTGCCCGTGGAACGCGGGGCGCTGGCGGCTGGTGGGCGACGCGAACGGCGCGAGCTGTGTCCGTACGCGGGACGCGGCCGGCCTCGCGCTGTCGGTACGCGAGCTGGGTTCGGCGTACCTGGGCGGGGTGGCGCTGACCTCGCTGGCGGGTGCGGGCCGGGTGACCGAGCTCCGGCCGGGCGCGCTTGCGGAGGCGTCCCGGGCGTTCGCGGGCGATGTCGCCCCCTGGCTGCCGCACTTCTTCTAGGCGCGCGTGCCCGGAGCGCCAGCCGGGATCCGGCCGGGCCTCAGCGGGTCTGGCAGCCCGGGCACCAGAAGAGGTTGCGGGCGGCGAGGTCGGCGGTGCGGATCTCGCTGCCGCAGAGGTGGCAGGGCATGGCGGCCCGGCGGTAGACGTAGACCTCGCCGCCGTGGTCGTCCACGCGGGGCGGTCGGCCCATGGCCTCGGGGGTGTGCTCGGGGCGGACGGTGTCGATGCGGTTGTTCCGGACGCCCTCGCGCATCAGCTCCGCCAGGTCGAGCCACATCGCGTCCCATTCGGCGCGGCCGATGTCCTTGCCCGCGCGGTACGGGTCGATGCCGTGCCGGAAGAGGACCTCGGCGCGGTAGACGTTCCCGACGCCCGCGACGATCTTCTGGTCCATGAGGAGGGCGGCGATGGTGGTGCGGGAGCGGGAGATCCGCTTCCAGGCCCGGTCCGGGTCGTCCTCGGCGCGCAGCGGGTCGGGGCCGAGCCGGTCGTGTATCGCCTTCTTCTCGCCGTCCGTGATCAGCTCGCACGCGGTGGGTCCGCGCAGGTCGGCGTGGTGCTCCTCGTTCAGCAGCCGCAGCCGGACGGTGTCGGTGGCGGGCGGGGCGGGCACGGGCCCGAAGGCGTACTTGCCGAAGAGGCCGAGGTGGATGTGGATCCAGTCCTCGTCCAGCCGGAGGAAGAGGTGCTTGCCGTGGGCCTCGGCCGAGGCCAGCTCACGGCCGTCGAGCAGTGCCGCGCTCTCGGCGAACCGTCCCTGCGGGCTGCTCACCCGGACCGTGCGGTCGGCGAACCGTTCGGTGTGGTCCTGGGCGAGTCGGTGGATCGTATGCCCCTCGGGCACGGCACTGCTCCTGTACGTGCTGCGGGCCCCGTACGCGGGTGTGCGCGTACGGGGCCCGGGTCGCGGTCAGTCCTGCTGCGGGTGGTGAGCCGGGATCGGGGGCAGCTCGCCGGTGGTCTCGTACGCGGAGAGCATGTCGATGCGGCGGGTGTGGCGCTCCTCGTTCGAGTACGGGGTGGCGAGGAAGGCCTCGATGAAGGAGGTGGCGTCCTCTTCGCTGTGCATCCGGCCGCCGACGGAGATCACGTTGGCGTTGTTGTGCTCGCGGCCGAGCTTGGCGGTCTCCACGCTCCAGGCGAGGATCGCGCGGACGCCCTTGACCTTGTTCGCGGCGATCTGCTCGCCGTTGCCGGAGCCGCCGATCACGATGCCGAGGCTGTCCTGGTCGGCCGCGGTCTTCTCCGCGGCGCGCAGGCAGAACGGCGGGTAGTCGTCGACGGCGTCGTAGATGTGCGGCCCGCAGTCGACGGGCTCGTGGCCGTTGTTCTTGAGCCAGTCCACAAGGTGGTTCTTGAGCTCAAAGCCGGCGTGGTCGGATCCGAGGTAGACGCGCATGGGCACGAGTGTGTCACGGGCGGGGCGGCGGAAGGGTGGCCGGGGTGCCCGCGTCGAGGGCCGTTCCATCACCACGCGTGCATCACACGTAACACGTTTCGAAGATCACACCCGGTGTGCTCCGACCGTTCCACCGGTCACGGCCCGAGTGTGGCGTAGGACACTCCGGAAGCTCAAGTAATCCCCAAACGCCCAGTTCAGACACGGATGCCTGTTCCGGGACCAAGGTCCTGGACGTTCGCCTCACGGCAACGATCCGGATTCGGGTCTTCCGTCTTTTGTTCATTCCGGGTTTGAATGCCGGGGCTCGCAACCCGAGAACCTAAGGATTCGTCCATGAGCTCCACGCCGACCCTGCAGAAGGCAGGCGGACCCGCTGGTGACCCCGGCGCCCCCCAGTCTTCCGACGGTCTGAAGGCCGGTCTCAAGAACCGCCACCTGTCCATGATCGCCATCGGCGGCGTCATCGGAGCGGGACTCTTCGTCGGCTCCGGCAAGGGCATCGCCGAAGCCGGCCCTGCGATCCTGATCTCCTACGCGCTGGTCGGCGCGATGGTGGTCTTCGTCATGCGGATGCTGGGCGAGATGGCTGCCGCCAGCCCGAACTCCGGCTCCTTCTCGGCCTACGCCGACCGCGCGCTGGGCCGCTGGGCCGGCTTCTCCATCGGCTGGCTGTACTGGTTCTTCTGGGTCGTCGTCCTGGCCGTGGAGGCCACCGCCGGCGCGGTCATCCTGGAGGGCTGGATCCCGGCCGTCCCGCAGTGGGGCTGGGCCCTGATCGTGATGGCCGTCCTGACCGTCACCAACCTCGGCTCGGTCGCCTCCTACGGCGAGTTCGAGTTCTGGTTCGCAGGCATCAAGGTCGTCGCCATCTCCGCCTTCGTCGGCATCGGCGTGCTGGCCGTGTTCGGCGTCCTGCCGGGCTCGGACAACCCGGGTGCGGGCTTCGCGCACCTCACCGACACCGGCGGCTTCATGCCGAACGGCTGGGGCTCCGTCCTCACCGGTGTGCTGATGGTCGTCTTCTCCTTCATGGGCAGCGAGATCGTCACCCTGGCCGCCGGCGAGTCCGAGGACCCGCGCCGCGCCGTCACCAAGGCCACCAACTCGGTCATCTGGCGCATCGGCGTCTTCTACCTGGGCTCGATCTTCGTCGTCCTGACCCTGCTCCCGTGGAACGACAAGTCGATCGTGGAGAAGGGCTCGTACGTCGCCGCCCTCGACTCCATCGGCATCCCGGCCGCCGGCCAGATCATGAACGTGATCATCCTGACCGCCGTGCTGTCCTGCCTGAACTCGGGCCTGTACACCGCTTCCCGCATGGCGTTCTCGCTGGGCGAGCGCGGTGACGCCCCCAAGGCGTTCGCCAAGGTCAACAAGCGAGGCGTGCCGGTCGCGGCCATCCTGGGCTCCACGGTCTTCGGCTTCGTCGCCGTCGTCTTCAACTACACCAACCCGGACACCGTCTTCAACTTCCTGCTGAACTCCTCCGGTGCGATCGCGCTCTTCGTCTGGCTGGTCATCTGCCTGACCCAGCTGCGCATGCGCAAGATCCTGGCCGCCGAGGCGCCGGAGAAGCTGACCGTGAAGATGTGGCTGTTCCCGTGGCTGACCTATGCCACCGCCGCCCTGATCCTCTTCGTCATCGGCTACATGTTCGTGGACGACGCCAACCGCGAGGTGGTCACCCTGTCCACCATCGTCGCCGGCGCCGTGGTGGCCATCGGCGTGGTGCTGGACGCCCGCCGCAAGCGGGCCGCGCTGCAGGGCTGATCCCCGCTCGCAGCCACACGCACGACAGACGCCGGAGCCCGGCCCGCCTCACCAGGCGGGCCGGGCTCCGGCGCTTTCGCAGGCCGGTCAGCCGCGGCGGCCGGCCAGCTTCCAGGCGGCCGGCAGGGCGCCCATGGCCAGGGCGGCCTTCACGGCGTCGCCGATCAGGAACGGGGTCAGGCCGAGCGCGACGGCCTTGCCGAGCGGCAGACCCGTGGCGGCCATCAGGTACGGGACGCCCACCGCGTAGATGACCGCCGAGCCGAGCACCATGGCACCGGCGGTACGCAGCACCGAGCGGTCGCCGCCGCGGCGGGCCAGGGCGCCGACCAGCGTGGCCGCCAGCAGCATGCCGAGCACATAGCCGAAGGAGGCACCGGAGGCGCCCGAGGTGCCTTCGGCGAACCACGGCACACCGGCCGCGCCCGCGACGGCGTACAGGGCCAGCGCCAGGAAGCCGCGGCGGGCCCCGAAGGCGCTGCCCACCAGCAGGGCCGCGAAGGTCTGGCCGGTGACCGGGACCGGGGAGCCGGGCACCGGGACCGATATCTGCGCGGCGAGACCGGTCAGCGCGGCACCCCCGACGACCAGGGCGGTGTCCCGGAGGCGGCTCGCGGGCAGCAGGTCGGCCAGGACCAGACCCGGGCGGGTGACGACGGAAGCAGTGCTCATGAGGGGCTCCGCGGGAGGTGAGGGGCGGTACGGACAGCCCGACGCTACGTGCGGCGGCGGTGCGGTCACAGCGCGTTCCGACACAAAGCGGCGGCCGCGCGCTTCGTGGGGAATCCACAAAGCCGGGCCGCGAACGCCCAAGCGGAACGGAGCGGAACGTCCGGAGTGATGCGAATCACGCAGGGGTTTGGTTGTGGCGAGTCCGTTTTGCGTGGCCGAGGAGCGCTCGGGGACACTGTCGGGATGTCACAAGCATCCCTGCCGGAAGTCCCCGAGGAACCCCTCGGCCACGGCCTCAAGCAGCGCCACCTGACCATGCTCGGTCTGGGCGGCGTCATCGGCGCCGGACTCTTCGTCGGGTCCGGCGCGGGCATCTCGCTCGCCGGTCCCGGCATCGTCCTCTCCTATCTGTTCGCCGGCGCGCTCGCGATGCTGGTGATGCGGATGCTCGGCGAGATGTCCGCCGCGCTGCCCGCGTCCGGATCCTTCTCGGTGCACGCGGAACGGGCGCTGGGCCGCTGGGCCGGGTTCTCGGTGGGCTGGCTGTACTGGTTCCTGCTGGTCGTGGTCCTCGCCGTGGAGGCGACCGGTGCGGCGACCATCGCGAACGGCTGGGCGCCGGGCGTCCCGCAGTGGGCCTGGGTGCTGATCTTCATGGTGGTCTTCACCGTCGCCAACCTCGCCGCGGTCCGGAACTTCGGCGAGTTCGAGTTCTGGTTCGCCGCCCTGAAGGTGGGCGCGATCGTCCTCTTCCTGATCCTCTCCACGCTGGCGATCTTCGGCCTGCTGCCGGACACCGAACCCGTGGGGCTGAGCAACCTGACCGGCCAGGGCGGGTTCCTGCCCAACGGCTGGTCCGGGGTGATCTCCGGGGTCCTGGCCGTGGTGTTCGCCTTCGGCGGCCTGGAGGTCGTCACCATCGCCGCCGCCGAGTCGGAGGACCCGGCGCGCTCGGTGTCCCGGGCGGTGCGCAGCGCGGTCTGGCGGATCCTGCTCTTCTACATCGGCTCGATGCTGGTCATCGTCACGCTGATCCCGTGGGACGAGATGAAGCCGGGCGAGAGCCCGTACGTGGCCGTACTCGACTCGATCGGCATCCCGGCGGCCGGCCAGATCATGAACATCGTGGTGTTCGTGGCCCTGCTGTCGGCGCTCAACGCCAACCTCTACGGCTCCTCCCGGATGGTCTTCTCGCTGGCCGAACGCGGCGAGGCGCCGAAGGGGCTGCTGGCGGTGTCGCCGGGCGGGGTGCCGCGGCGTGCCGTGTTCGCCTCGGTGGCCTTCGGCTTCGTGTCCGTCGTGCTGAACCTGCTGTGGCCGGACACGGTGTTCCTCTACATGCTCAACGCGGTCGGCGCGGTGCTGCTGTTCGTGTGGGCGCTGATCGCGGTCTCCCAGCTGCGGCTGCGGCGCCGGATCGAGCGGGACATGCCGGAGCGGCTGATCCTGAAGATGTGGGCCTTCCCGTACCTGACGTGGGCGGCGCTGGCGGGGATGGCGGCGGTGCTGGTGCTGATGCTGTTCGACGACTCGGCGCGGCCGCAGTTGCTGTGGTCTACGGGTGCGACCGCGGTGGTGCTCGCCGTGGCGGGGCTGCGGGAGCTGCGCGAGCGGCGGGGCTGACCCGACCCGCTCCCCACGGGCCCCCGCGCGCGGCGCGGGGGCCCGTCCGCACATCAGGTGCGCAGGTAGGAGGCGCCGTTGACGTCCAGGACGGTGCCCGAGCTCCAGACGGCCTCGGGCGAGGCCAGGTGACGGACCGCGGCGGCGATCTCCGCCGGCTCCGCGACCCGCCCGAACGGGCTCTGCGCACGGATCGCTGCACCCTCCGGCCCGGTCAGCCGCCCGGCCACCCGTTCCGTGGCCACGAAGCCCGGCGCCACCGAGGCGACCGCGATGCCGTACGGGGCGAGGGAGACCGCCAGTGACTGACCGAGGGCGTGCAGAGCCGCCTTGGTGGCGCCGTACGCCGGGTGGTCGGGCTCGCCGCGGAAGGCGCCGCGCGAGCCGACGTTGACGATGCGTCCCGGACGGCCGGCGTCGATCAGGCGGCGGGCTACGCAGTGACTGAGGTTGGCGGCGCCGAAGAGGTTGACCGCGGCCGTCTCTCGCCAGGCCGCCTGCCAGTCGGCGTACGAGGTCTCGGCGAGCGGGTGACGGATCATGACGGCGGCGTTGTTGACCAGCACGTCGACCCGACCGAGCGCCTCGGCGGCGTCCGCGGCCAGGGCCTCGACCTGCGCCGGATCGGCGAGGTCACCGGCGACCAGGACATGGCCCGCGCCCTCCAGCTCCGCCAGGGTCCGCTCGGCGTCCGCCTGCCGGGCGGAGTAGTGCACGGCGACCCTGTCGCCCTGCGCGGCGAACGCAGTGGCGACGGCCCGCCCGATGCCCCCGGAGGCGCCGGTGACGAGTACCCCGCGACCCGTCGCGGCCAGTTCCTGCGTGCTGCCCATCGGCTCCCCCTGCGGTCGTGGTCGTTCGCCTGCGCGGGCGCCAGCGTACGGGCGCGATCACCACCGGTCACCTCGACGTCCGCATGTCGGATACTAAACGTCCGATAAACGGACGCGAGCCAGACTGGGGCGATCACCCCGTCCCACCGCACACCGGACAGGCCCGCACCTCCATGAGCACCACACCCACCCTGACGCCCCCTCGGCAGACGCCGCCTCAGGACTCCCCGCCCTCCGCCGGATCCCCGCTGGCGGGCGGACTCAAGCAGCGGCACCTCTCGATGATCGCCCTCGGCGGGGTCATCGGCGCCGGACTGTTCGTCGGCTCCGGCGCCGGCATCGCGGCCGCCGGCCCCTCGATCGTGCTCGCCTACGCCGCGTCCGGGCTGCTCGTGATGTTCGTGATGCGGATGCTCGGCGAGATGTCGGCGGCCAACCCGGCCTCGGGCTCCTTCTCGGTCCACGCCGAGCGGGCCATCGGCCGCTGGGCGGGCTTCACCGCCGGGTGGATGTTCTGGACCCTGCTGGTGGTCGGCGTCGCGATCGAGGCCATCGGCGCCGCCGCGATCCTCACCGGGTGGTTCCCCGGTACCCCGTCCTGGATGTGGGTGCTGGTCCTCATGGCGGTGTTCTGCGGCACCAACCTGGCGGCCGTCTCCAACTTCGGCGAGTTCGAGTTCTGGTTCGCCGCGCTGAAGATCGCCGCGATCGGCCTGTTCCTCACCCTCGGCACCCTCGCCGTCCTGGGCCTGCTGCCCGGCACCGACTCCCCCGGCGCGACCAACCTGCTGCACGACGGCGGCTTCCTGCCCAACGGGGTCGACGGCCTGCTGGTCGGCCTGCTCGCGTCGGTGGTCGCGTACGGCGGCCTGGAGACGGTGACCATCGCGGCCGCCGAGTCCGACGACCCGGTGCGCGGAGTCGCCCGCGCCGTCCGCACCACCATGTGGCGGATCGGCATCATCTACGTCGGCTCGATGCTGGTCATCGTCACGCTGATCCCGTGGGACTCCGAGGGCGCGGGCAAGGCCCCGTACGCCGCCGCCCTGGACCACCTGGGGATCCCCGGCGCCGGCCAGGTCATGAACGTGGTCATCCTGATCGCCCTGCTGTCCGCGATGAACGCGAACATCTACGGCTCCTCCCGGATGGCGTACTCCCTGGTCCGCCGCGGCCAGGGCCCCCGGGCGCTGGGCCGGATCACGGGCGGGGTGCCGCGCCGCGCGGTGCTGGCCTCCTCGGGCTTCGGCTTCGTCTGCGTGCTGCTGTCGTACTGGTACCCGACCACCCTGTTCACCTGGCTGCTGAACATGGTCGGCGGCGTGATCCTCGTGGTCTGGGGCTTCATCGCGGTCTCCCAGTACGTGCTGCGCCGCCGCACCGAGCGGGAGGCGCCCGGGAAGCTCCTCGTCAGGATGTGGGGCTTCCCGTACCTGACCTGGGTGGCGCTGGCCGGCGTGCTGGGCGTGCTGGTCCTGATGGCCTGGGACTCCGGCACCCGGGTCCAGGTGATCTTCACCGGCGGGCTGACGGCGGCGCTGGCCGTCACGGGCTACGCGATGCAGCGGAGGGCGGCGGCCGCGCGCTGATGCCGCGCGCTGATGCCGCTCCCCTTGCCGAGGTGGACCCCGTGCGATCGCACGGGGTCCACCTGCTTCTACAGAGGTAACCCTTACGTGTGAGCAGGAATAGATACTGCTAGCGTGCAGTTGCGCATTGATTGCAATAAGCAGTTGGCACGCTGAGGGGACCGGATTACACGCATGGCCATCTACACGCTTCCCGAGCTTCCGTACGAGTACTCGGCTCTTGAGCCGGTGATCAACCCGCAGATCATCGAGCTGCACCACGACAAGCACCACGCGGCGTACGTCACCGGCGCCAACAACACGCTGGAGCAGCTGGAGGAGGCGCGCGAGAAGGAGAACTGGGGCGCGCTGAACGGCCTGGAGAAGAACCTGGCCTTCCACCTCTCCGGCCACATCCTGCACAGCATCTACTGGCACAACATGGCCAGCCCGAAGACCGGCGAGGGCGGCGGCGAGCCCACCGCGGCCGACGGCCTGGGCGACCTGGCCGACGCGATCACCGAGTCCTTCGGCTCCTTCGCGAAGTTCAAGAAGCAGCTGACCTTCGCCTCCTCGGCCACCCAGGGCTCCGGCTGGGGCGTGCTCGCGTACGAGCCGGTCAGCGGCCGCCTGGTCGTCGAGCAGATCTACGACCACCAGGGCAACGTGGGCGTCGCCAGCACGCCGATCCTGGTGTTCGACGCCTGGGAGCACGCCTTCTACCTGCAGTACAAGAACCAGAAGGTGGACTTCATCGAGGCCATGTGGAACGTGGTCAACTGGCAGGACGTGGCCAAGCGCTACACCGACGCCAAGGCCAACACCCCGCTGCTGATCCCCGCCAAGGGCTGATCGGCGCCCGCGAACCGTCCACCTCGTGATCGTCTTCTCAACCTTCACCGGCGGACGTGTGTAACGGAAGGCCCCCGCGAGGACGTGACTCGCGGGGGCCTTCCGCCGTTTCCGGCTCTGTCCGCCGACTCTGTCCGCCGGCTCCGGCCCGCTACTCGAACGAGGGCGCGGCGGTCCGGGTGCGCTTGATCTCGTAGAAGCCCGGGGTGGAAGCCACCAGCAGGGTGCCGTCCCACAGGCGGGCGGCAGCCTCGCCGCGCGGGGTCGGGGTGACCACCGGGCCGAAGAAGGCGACCTCGCCGTCGGCGCCCGGCACCGAGATCACCGGGGTGCCGACCTCCTGGCCGACCCTCTCGATGCCGTCGTTGTGGGAGGCCCGCAGGACCCAGTCGTACTCGTCGGAGTCGGCGAAGGCGAGCAGCTCGGCCGGCAGGCCGGCGTCCGCCAGGGCGCCCGCGATGGCCTCGCGGGTCGAGCCCTCCCCGTTGGTGTGGAAGCGGGTGCCCAGGGCGGTGTAGAGGCGGCCGACCACCTCGTCCCCGTGCTTCTGCTGAGCCGCCGTCACCACGCGGACCGGCGCCAGACCCTTCGGGCCGACCAGCTCGCGGTAGTGCTCGGGCAGCTCGTGCAGGCGGTTCTCGTTGAGCACGGACAGGCTCATCACGTGCCAGCGGACCTCGACGTCGCGGACCTTCTCGACCTCCAGCATCCAGCGGGACGTGATCCAGGCCCAGGGACAGAGCGGGTCGAACCAGAAGTCGACGGGGGTCTTCTCAGGCACCTGGGTATCCGACATGTCACTCCTCTTGCTCGCGTCGTACCGGTGGGACCGGCGGTGTCCCACCCGGCCAACCCGCCAGGGGCCCGGCGCATTCCCATGACAGGATGCGGACCGAACGACCGAACAACGGAGAGCGCACGAAGGAGTGCATGTGCCCGGAGAGAACCTGTCCCGTGACGAGGCCCGCGAGCGGGCCGAGCTGCTGACCGTCGACGGGTACGAGGTGGTCCTCGACCTCAGGTCCGCGGTGGGCGAGGCCGGACCGGCCGGCGCCCCGCGCACCTTCCGCTCCGTGACCACGGTCCGTTTCCGGGCCGCCGCCGCCGGCACGGCCACCTTCGCCGACCTGATCGCGCCCTCCGTGAACTCGGTCACCCTCAACGGGCGGGAGCTCGACCCGGCGGCCGTCTTCGACGGCGCCCGGATCTCCCTGGACGGCCTGGAGTCCGAGAACGTCCTCGTCGTCGACGCGAACTGCGCGTACAGCCGGACCGGCGAGGGCATGCACCGGTTCGTCGACCCCGAGGACGGCGAGGTCTACCTCTACACCCAGTACGAGCCGGCCGACGCCCGGCGGGTGTACGCGAACTTCGAGCAGCCGGACCTGAAGGCGCCCTACCGGTTCACCGTGACCGCGCCCGAGGGCTGGCAGGTGTGGAGCAACGGCGCCGAGGAGTCCCGGGAGGGAGGGGTCTGGCGGTTCGCCGAGACCGCGCCCATCTCGACGTACATCACCTGCGTGGTGGCCGGCCCGTACCACTACGTGACGGACACCTACACCCGCGGGGACCTGACGATCCCGCTGGGCGCCATGTGCCGGAAGGGCCTGGCCCGGCACTTCGACGCGGACGACGTCTTCCTCGTCACCAAGCAGGGCTTCGACTTCTTCCACGAGCACTTCGACTACCCGTACCCCTTCGGGAAGTACGACCAGGCCTTCGTGCCCGAGTACAACCTCGGCGCGATGGAGAACCCGGGCATGGTCACCTTCCGCGAGGAGTACATCTTCCGCGGGAAGGTGACGCGGGCGTCCTACGAGCGCCGCTGCAACACGATCCTGCACGAGATGGCGCACATGTGGTTCGGCGACCTGGTCACCATGAAGTGGTGGGACGACCTGTGGCTG
Source organism: Streptomyces sp. NPDC048603 (assembly GCF_043199475.1). NCBI lineage: Bacteria > Bacillati > Actinomycetota > Actinomycetes > Kitasatosporales > Streptomycetaceae > Streptomyces > Streptomyces sp. NPDC048603. The sequence continues at coordinate 291,075 of NZ_JBICVY010000011.1, forward strand.
AAGGAGTCCTTCGCGGACTTCATGGGCACCTTCTCCCAGGTCGAGGCGACCCGCTTCGACCAGGCGTGGGTGACCTTCGCCAACAACCGCAAGGCGTGGGCCTACCGGGCCGACCAGCTGCCGTCCACCCACCCGATCACGGCCGACATCCGTGACCTGGAGGACGCCAAGCTGAACTTCGACGGCATCACCTACGCCAAGGGCGCGGCGGTGCTGAAGCAGCTGGTCGCGTACGTCGGGCGGGAGGCGTTCCTGGAGGGCGCGCGGCGCTACTTCAAGGCGAACGCCTACGGGAACACCACCCTGGACGACCTCCTGACGGTGCTGGGCGAGGTGTCCGGCCGGGACATGGCCGCCTGGTCGCGGGCCTGGCTGCAGACGGCGGGCGTGAACGCGCTGACCCCGGCCGTGACGTACGACGCGGCCGGCCGGATCACCGAGCTGGCCGTGCTCCAGGAGGGTGACGAGCTCCGCCCGCACCGGGTCGGGGTCGGCCTGTACCGGCTGGAGGCGGACGGCTCGCTGGTCCGGTACGCGCGGGCGGAGGCGGACGTCGCGGGCGTGTCGACGGTCGTCGGCGAACTGGCCGGGCTGGAGCGGCCGGACCTGGTCCTGGTCAACGACGAGGACCTGACGTACTGCAAGATCCGCTTCGACGAGGGGTCGCTGGCCACCCTGCGCAAGCACCTGGGCGCGGTGTCCGACCCGCTGGCGCGCGCGCTGTGCTGGTCGGCCCTGTGGAACCTGACGCGGGACGGGCTCATGCCGGCGCGGGACTTCCTGGCGCTGGTGCTGGCCTTCGCCGGGCGGGAGTCGGACGTCGGCGTGCTGCAGATGCTGCACGCGCAGGCACTGGCGGCGATCACCCACTACACGGCTCCGGACCGGCGGGAGCAGGGCGGGCAGGAGCTGGCCACGGGGGCGCTGCGCGAGCTGCGGCTGGCGGAGCCGGGCTCGGAGCACCAGCTGACCTGGGCGCGGTTCTTCGCGGCGAGCGCGGCCGGCGAGAGCGACTTCCGGCTGCTGCTGGGGCTGCTGGACGGCTCCGCGCGGATCGACGGGCTGGACGTGGACCAGGAGCTGCGCTGGGACTTCCTGCTGCCGCTGGCCGCGAACGGCGCGGTGGACGAGGACGGGCTGGCGGCCGAACTGGCCCGCGACGACACGGCTTCGGGCAAGCGGCACCAGGTGCGGTGCCTGGCGGCGCGGCCGTCCGCGGCGGTCAAGGCGCAGGCGTGGGCCTCGGTGGTGGAGTCGGACGCGCTGTCGAACGCGCTGGTCGAGGCGACGATCTCGGGCATGCAGCAGCCTTCGCAGCGGGGGCTGCTGGCGCCGTACGCGGCGCCGTACTTCGCTTCGCTGGAGCGGGTGTGGGCGGAGCGGTCGATCCAGATCGGCATGGACGTGGTGCGGGGGCTCTTCCCGTCGCTGCAGGACGACGAGGCGACGCTGGCGGCGACCGACGCCTGGCTGGTGGAGCACGAGTCGGCCGCGCCGGCTCTCCGCCGCCTGGTCCTGGAGGCCCGCGACGACCTGGCCCGCGCCTTGCGCGCGCAGGCGTGCGACGGCGCTGCCTACCCGGCCTGACCTGACGGGGCTCCGCCCCTGAGACCCCGTGTGCCGTGAGCGGCCGGAACGCAAGGCGTTCCGGCCGCTCACGGCGTGGGAACGGGTCATGGCGGAGCCTGCTATCGGCAGTCGAACGCCCGTACTTTAGCCCCGGCTTGTCCCGTTTTGGCGACGGGCGTGTAACACGGGTTAGCGGGGCCGGGAGCGGCGGGAATCCCAGCGGCATGAACCACAACACCCCGCTCCCCCTCCGCCACCTCGCCGGCCCCGGCAGCCGCCCCCGCGTCCTGACCCTCCCCCAGCTCCGCGAGCACGGGGTGACCGCCGCCGAGGCTGCGGAGCGGCCCTGGCAGCAGATCCTGCCGGGCGTGTTCCTGCTCCACTCCGGCCCCGCGACCAGCGAGGAGCGGCTGCACGCGGTGCTGCTCTACGCCGGCCGGCGCGGCGGGGAGGCGATGATCACCGGGATGGCGGCGCTCGCCCTGTACCGGTTCGCCTCCGCTCCCGCACTGCTCGCCCTCCAGCACCTCGACGTACTGGTGCCCGGCGCCCGGCGAATCCGCTCGACCGGCTGCGCCCGGCTGGTGCGGACGCAGCACCTGCCCCGCCCGAACGAGGTGACCGGGCTGCCCGTCGCCCCGGTGGCCCGGGCCGTCGCCGACGCCGTCGCCCAGCTGTCCGACGACGCGGGGACGGTACGCCGGCTGCTCGGCGAGGCCGTCCGCGGCGGGCACTGCGAACCGGCCGCCCTGGTGCGGGAACTGACGGTGGCCCGGCTGCTGAACCGGGCGCACGTGGTGGACGCCGTGGAGTCGCTGCTCGCCGAGGGCCGGGCCATCGCCGAGGACCGGCTGTACGACATGGTCCGCCGCCACGCGCTGCCCGAGCCGTGCTGGAACGTGGACCTGCGCATCCCCGGCGGCCCGCACCTGGGCGGCGTGGACGCCTACTGGCCCGACCACGCGGTCGCGGTCGAGCTGGACACCCGGGCGCCGCGCCAGGGCGAGGACGAGGAGTGGACGGAGTACGCCCGCAAGCGCGACGCCCTGGAGCGGCTCGGGGTGACCGTCGTCCACATCACCCCGCGCAAGCTGCGCGACCACGCCGAGCAGCAGGCCGCGGTCGTCCGGACCGCCCTGACGGCGTCCGCCGACCGCGACCCCGCCGCCTACCTCGTCGTACTGCCCCGGTGAGCGCCCACCGGCGGGTTCGCCGGGGAGTACTCCGGCGTGCTCCAGCGGAGCCGGCCGGCCGGGACGTTCTCGATCACCGACTCGATCGCGAAGACCACCGTCCGCTCCCCGTCCGCGCCGAACTCGGTCCGGGCCCGGCCGCTGAGCTGGAGCACCGACCCGGTCTCCCAGTCCGGGAACAGCAGCCCGGCCCGCGGGTCGGCGGCCAGGTTGCCCAGGGTCAGGAACATGGCGTTGCCCGCGTAGTCCGGCCAGGCCAGCTCGCCTGCGGAGCGCACCTCCACGAACCCAGGGTTGCCGCCCCGGTGGCTGGCGTCGATGCCGTCCACGGCCGTGGTCGCGATGAAGAAGGTGTCGGCGGCACGGACGGTCCGTACCTGGCCGGCTTCGAGCGCACCCCCGCGGCGCACGACACCGGCTCCCTCCGGGGCCGTCTCCAGCGGCTCCCGCTTCTGCAGGTATTTCGGGCAGTTGGCGAATACCTGCTCTGCGTGGACGGAGAAACCGCCGGGGACCGCTTCAAGCGTGCCGTTCAGGCGCATGCGGCGCCGGGTGCGCGGATCGAGGGCGATGGTCCCGACGGGGGTGCCCGTCCGGGCCAGGGCCTCCGTGAGCGGGTCCTCCGCCGGGAGGCCGCCCGTCACAGTGATGCGCCGGGCGTGGTCGGCCCGTACGAAGCCGGGTGCGCCGGTCAGCTGTGACGCCCACAGCCGGCCCTCCGGATCGGCGGCGCCCACGACCAGGAAGGGCTGCCGGGCCAGGAACTCCGCGGCGACGTCCTTGATCGCGACGCCGATGGAGCGGCCGACGTGGTCGGCGAGCTCCCGGACCCCGACGCGGTCCTGTACGGTGCGCGACCCCTGGTGGTAGGGGCCCGCCATGAGCGTGTTCATCGACGCCTCCCTGTCCTTCGTTCGATGCCCGACTGCCCGACGCCCTCGGCCGCAACCCTGCGAGGACTAGAAGAAACCGCAGGTCGGAGCGCCCTCGACGGGCGCCGGAGCCCCCTCGACCCCGGTCGGGACGGAGATCTCCAGCCGGATGCCGTCGGGGTCGTGGAAGAAGATGCCGCCGGATCCGGCGCCCTCGCCGTGGGCGACGATCCCGTCGTACGCGAACTCCACGCCGAGGTCGCGCAGCCGGGCCTCGTACGCGCGGACCTCCTCGACGTCCGCGGCCATGAAGGCCAGGTGGTGCAGGCCGGCCGCGGTGGGGGCGAAACCGCCTTCCGCCTGCTCCCACAGGGCGAGGGCGAGCTGCCCGTCCTGGCCGAGGAGGGCGAACCGGCGCCCCTCCTCCTTGCCCTCGACCAGCAGGTCGTAGCCGAGCACTCCCCCGTAGAAGCCGATCGAGCGGGCCAGGTCGGTGACGTTCAGGCCCACGTGGCCGGTGCGCAGCTTGCTGATGGCAGTCGTCATGACTGTCTCCCTCTCCCCAGGTCGTTTCTAACCTTCTAAACTCAAGTTAGTGGTTAGAAGATCGAGTGTCAACCGGCCACGTAGTCTTGAGGGGTTAGCTCGATGACTGGAGGCGTCACGATGACGGCGACCGACCCCCGCCCGCTGACCGGGGAGCCGGTGGCGCTGGACCTGCTGAACACCCGCTGGGTGGCCGACGGCACCCCGCTGGACCTGTTCGCCGGGGCCGGCATCGGCCTGACCCGGGTCGAGGGCCTGGAGATCTGGCTGCGCAGCACCGGGCTGGACGCCGAGCGGGGCTTCCGGGCCGACCCCGCGACCCTGGTCCACCTGCTGACCGCGCGCGAGGCGCTGGCCCGGGCGGTGGCCGACCCGGCCGACCCCGGCGCCCGGTCCCTGGTCGACGCCGTGCTGGAGCACGGCCGGATCCGGGCCACACTGACCGCCGACGGGCCGGGCGAGCGGGCCGAGTTCGCCGACCCTTCCTGGGGGCCGGCCTGGACCGCCGCACGCAACTACCTGGAGCTGCTGGGCTCGGCGCCCGACCGGATCCGCAAGTGCGCGTCCGAGACCTGCGTCCTGCACTTCCATGACGTATCGCGCAACGGCACCCGCCGCTGGTGCTCGATGGCCGGCTGCGGCAACCGGGCCAAGGCCTCCCGGCACTACGCGCGCACGCGCGAGCGCTGATCAAGGAAAAATCGTCACACCCCGGCCGGGCGGAAGCCCGTGGCGGGGGCTCACGGTATCGACAAGTCGACTCATCAGCACCCTCGGCTCGCACCGGTATGCCCGGGTAAGGCCGTGGTGGCGGTTGCTCCGCACTGGCGAGAGTCCGCCAGGAACGGTCTCGTTTCGAGGCAGCCCTCCCCAAAGGCCGGTCGGTTGCGCAAGGCTGACCGGTCATCCGGCACCGAAATCCGGACCGTTTCTTTCACTTACCAGGGATGCTGATGACCCTCGAATCCCCCGGCTCCATACCCGCGGCCAGACGCGCTGCCCGCGTCGCGGCCGCGGCCGGACTGGTGGCCGCGCTCGCGGCCACCGGCGCCGTGCCCGCGTTCGCTTCGGGCACCGCGGATGATCCGTGGACCGCACCGCCCGTCAAGTCGGCCGATCAGAAGATCGGTTCGGCGGACGTGGAACTCCTCCAGGAGGCCCAGGCCAAGGGCGAGAAGACCGTCACCGTGATGGTCGCCACCGCCCCCGGCCAGACCGCGCAGGTCGCCCAGCAGCTCGACGCCGTCCAGGGCGCCTCGGTCGGCCAGACGTACGACAAGCTCGGCTACGTCCGCGCCACCCTGCCCACCGCGAAGGCGGAGGCCGCCCTCAAGGCGGCCGCGAAGCTGTCCTCCGTGCACGGCATCGACCTGCGGCACGAGATCCAGCTCCCGGAGCCCCGCCCCGAGGCGGGCGCCAAGGGCGGCGCCGGCAAGCGCACCGCCGGCGAGACCTACCCGGGCCCCGGCAAGGACACCCCGGCGAAGAACCCGTACAACCCGTCCTTCGAGACGGGCGCGGTGGACTTCGTGAAGGACCACCCGCAGGCCGACGGCCGCGGCGTGACCATCGGCATCCTGGACTCGGGCGTCGACCTCGGCCACCCGGCCCTGCAGAAGACCACCACCGGCGAGCGCAAGATCGTCGACTGGGTGACCGCCACCGACCCGATCACCGACTCGGACGGGACCTGGCGCGCCCAGATCACCCCGGTCACCCCGAGCGGCGGCACCTTCGCCGCGGGCGGCGCGAGCTGGAAGGCCCCCGAGGGCAGCTTCCAGTGGAGCCGGTTCAGCGAGTCGATCACCGCCACCGGCGACATGCAGGGCGACGTCAACCGCGACGGTGACACCACCGACCGGTTCGGCATGCTCTACGACCCGGCCGCCGGCACCGTCCGCGTCGACACCGACCAGGACAACGACTTCACCAACAACGAGCCGATGAAGCCGTACAAGGACGGCAACCAGGTCGGCTACTTCGGCACGGACAACCCGGCGACCGAGGTCGCCGAGCGCATCCCGTTCGTGATCCAGATCCGCAAGGACGTCCCGATGGACCCGCTGGGCGGGGACTGGGTCGGCAAGAAGGCCGACTTCGTCAACATCGGCATCATCGAGTCCGAGCACGGCACCCACGTGGCCGGCATCACCGCCGCCAACGGCCTGTTCGGCGGCAAGATGAACGGCGCGGCGCCCGGCGCCAAGCTGGTCTCCTCGCGCGCCTGCTCCTGGTCCGGCGGCTGCACCAACGTCGCGCTCACCGAGGGCATGATCGACCTCGTGGTCAACCGCGGCGTGGACATCGTCAACATGTCCATCGGCGGCCTGCCGGCGCTGAACGACGGCAACAACGCGCGCGCCGAGCTCTACACCCGCCTGATCGACACCTACGGCGTCCAGCTGGTCATCTCGGCCGGCAACTCCGGCCCCGGCCTGAACACCATCGGCGACCCGTCGCTGGCCGACAAGGTCATCAGCGTCGGCGCCTCGGTCTCCAAGGAGACCTGGGCCGCCAACTACGGCTCCGGCGTGGCCAAGAAGTACAACATGTTCAACTTCTCCTCGCGCGGCCCGCGTGAGGACGGCGGCATGACGCCGACCCTGAGCGCCCCCGGCGCCTCCATCAACACCATCCAGACCTGGCTGCCGGGTGCCCCGGTCGCCGAGGCCGGCTACGCGCTGCCCGCCGGCTACGGCATGCTGCAGGGCACCTCGATGGCCTCGCCGCAGGCGGCGGGCGCCAGCGCCCTGCTGATCTCGGCCGCCAAGCAGGAGAAGGTCGCGCTCACGCCGGCCGCCATGCGCGTCGCGCTCACCAGCACCGCCAAGAAGATCGACGGTGTCCCGGCGCACGCCCAGGGCGCGGGTCTGATCGACATCCCGGCGGCCTGGGAGTCGATCCAGCGCGACGCCAAGGCCAACGACTTCACCGTCAAGGCCCCCGTCGACACCGCGATCGACCAGTTCCTGAAGACCCCGGGCTTCGGCACCGGCCTGTACGACCGCGAGGGCGGCCTCAAGGTCGGCCAGAAGAAGGTCTACGACGTCGTCGTCACCCGCACCACCGGCGTGAAGTACGGCACCCGCCACAACCTGAGCTGGCGCCACAACGACGGCACCTTCAAGGTCCTCGGCGGCTACGACTACGTCACCCTGCCGCTGAACAAGCCCGTCACCATCAAGGTCGAGGCGAAGGCCGGCACCCCCGGCGTGCACAGCGGCATCCTGCAGCTGGACGACGAGACCACCGAGGGCATCGACAAGCAGATCCTCTCCACGGTCGTCGCCGCCGCCCCGCTGGCCAAGCCCGGCTACGGCTTCTCCACCACCGGCACGGTCCAGCGCAACAGCCACCAGTCGTACTTCGTCACCGTCCCTGAGGGTGCGAAGTCCCTGGAGGTCGCCCTCGGCGGCCTGGCGGCGAACAGCCAGACCCGCTTCATCTCGATCCACCCCTACGGTGTGCCGTCGGACCCGACGTCGACGGTCAACTGCTACCCGAACTACAACAACCCGGCCAACACCTGCCGCCCCGACCTGCGCTCGTACGCGAACCCGCAGCCGGGCGTCTGGGAGATCGAGGTCGAGGCGCGCCGCACCTCTCCGGTGCTGGACAACCCCTTCAAGCTCGACGTGGCGGTCCTCGGCGGGTCCTTCGACCCGGCCGTCAAGGTGCTGCCCGAGGTCAAGCAGGGCACCCCGTCCCCGGTCACCTGGACCGTGAAGAACGACTTCGCGGCCATCACCGGCGGCAAGCTCAAGGGCGGCGGCCTGGGTTCGGCGAAGGTGGCCAAGCCCACCATCGCCAACGGTGAGACCCAGACCAGCACCGTCACCATCGGCGCGGGCGTCTCCCGCCTGGACATCTCCATCGGCAACGTCTCGGACGCGGCCGCCGACCTGGACCTCGACGTCTACAAGGACGGCGTGAAGGTCGGCTCCTCCGCGGACGGCGACTCCGAGGAGAGCGTGTCCCTGACCAACCCGGGCGCGGGCACCTACACCATCCAGGTGATCGGCTACGCGGTCCCGGCCGGCAGCACCACGTACGACTACCGCGACGTGTACTTCTCCGACGCCCTGGGCTCGATCCAGGTCGACGACTCGGCCGCGGTGGACCTCGCCAACGGCGCCTCGGCGCAGGTCTCGGCGAACGTGCTGGTGAACGCGGCGGCCCCGGAGGGCCGGCAGTTCTTCGGCCAGGTGCAGCTGCTGAACGCCCGCGGCACCGCCGCCGGCACCGGCAGCGTCCAGATCGAGAAGGTCACCCCGTAACGACGCAACGTCGTGACGGTGTGACGGCATGACGGAGGGGCCGGTGCCCGACGGCGAGCACCGGCCCCTTCCGCACGCCCTCTTCCCGGGCTCGCTCACTTCCCCAGCGTGCTCAGGTCCTGCGCGTAGCTGCCGACGGCGTGGGCGATGACGTCCACGTTGGTGTCGAAGACGGCACGGTCGAGGTTCCTCAGGTCGTCGCCGGCCCCGTGGTAGTTCGGGTCGTAGGCGACGCCCGCCCGGCCGCCGTAACGCTTCGCCTGCTCCTCGGTCTTGATGCCCTCGGCGCCGGTGAAGGTGCCGCCGGCCGGGATGCCGTTCTCGATGAACGGGCCGTAGTCGGAGCGGCCGTCGAAGTCGCTGCCCTCGTGCGGCTTGCCCTTCCGGTCGAGGAAGCCGTTGATCAGCGATTCGATCTGTGCAGAGCCGGCCGGTCCGGCGCCCGCGCCGGTGCGGTCCGAGTCGTCGCCGTCGTAGACGAACTGCGCCGGGTTCGGCGAGGCGATCATGTCGAAGTTGAGGTAGAGGGCGATGTCCTTCTTCTGCCGCTCGGACAGCTTGGACACGTAGTGCCCGGAGCCCAGCAGGCCCAGCTCCTCGCCCGACCACCAGGCGAACCGCACCTTGTTGGCGATCTGCCCGTGCTTCCGGCCCGGCTTGTTGACCGGGGCCTCCTCGGCGAGCTTCAGGGCGACCTCCAGCAGACCGGCCGACCCGGAGCCGTTGTCGTTGATGCCCGGGCCCTCCTTGACCGAGTCCAGGTGCGCGCCGACGGTCACCACCTTGTCGGCCCGTCCCGCGCGGGTCTCGGCGATCACGTTGCGGGTGGTCCGCTTGATGTGCTCCTGGTCCAGCTCCAGGCGGACCCTGACCTCGCCGTCGGAGGCGGCCTTGGTCAGCGCCTCGCCGTCGGCGAGGGTGATGCCGGCGCTCGGGATGATCCCCTCGGCCGGCGAGCCGAAGCCGCCGCGCACCGGCGTGGCACCGCTGTGGTTGTAGACGATCACGCCTAGGGCGCCGGCCGCGGCGGCGGCGTTCTGCTTTTCCACGAAGGTGCAGGAGCCCCGCTTGACCAGGGCGATCTTCCCTGCGAAGGCGCCCGCCGGGTAGTCGGCGGCGTCGCAGCCGGGGGTCTCGTCGACCCGGGCGAGGGCGAGCGGGGCGGTCAGGCCGCCGGCCGGGGTGTTCTTGGTGAAGGTGAAGGCGGCCGTGGCCAGCTCGCGGTCGGCCGCGCCGCCGGAGCCGAGGACGGTGGTCCGCTCGGTCCTGGTCTTCGCCTCGTGGATGTCGAACTCCTGGTACGAGACCTCGTACCCGGCCTTCTTCAGCCTGTCGTGGACGTAGGCGGCGGAGGCGTCGTAGCCGGGGGTGCCGGCCGCCCGGTTGCCGCCGTTGGCGTCGGCTATGCGCTGGAACCGCTCCAGGTGGCGGTAGGCGCCGCGGCCGGACGCCTCCGCCACGAGCTCCTTGGAAAGCTTCGCCGCCGCCTTGGCGGGCTTGTCCTCGTACGGGCGGGCGGCTGCGGGCCCGGCGGCGAACAGTACGGGCGCCAGGGCGGCCGCGGCCGTGGCGGCGGCGATGGCCGCGGTGGCGGCGGTGGTCCGGCGGCGGTGCGCGGGCATGGTGGTTCCTCCCTGTGGTCAGTGAGACGTCGTCCGGATAACGGACGCGACTGTCCGGACCGTAACCGCACCGGAGTCGGCATCCGGGACATCCTGCGGCCGTGCAACGTGCCCGCCACATACTTTTCACACCCCGTCACGTTCCGGTCGGGAAGTGATCGACCGCGCGGGTGGCGCCTGACAGGATGCCGGCATGCCGATGATCATCAAGGGTGCCAACACCCCGCTGCCCGACGGGCCGTTCCGCATCACCGTGGCCCGCACGGCACGGCCGGACACGCCGGTGGTGGCGGCCGCGGCGGTCCTGCTGGACGCCGCCGGCCGGGTCCGCGACGGCTCCGACGTGGTCGTCGGGGACCGCCCCCGGCACCCGTCGGGCGCCGTCCGGTACCTGGGCGGGGCGCAGGAGGGCGGACTGCTCGTCCAGCGGCTGGAGATGGACCCGGACAGCGTGGAGCCGTCCGTGCAGCGGGTGCTGATCGCCGCCGTGACGGCCGGCGGGCCGTTCGGCGCGGTCGAGGGCCTGTCCGTGGAGGTGGCGGGCGGCGACGGAACACCGGTGGCGCGGTACGAGGTCACGGACGCCACCGGGGAGACCGCACTGGTGCTGGGCGAGTGCTACCGCCGGGACGGGGCCTGGCGCTTCCGCGCCGTCGGCCAGGGCCACACCGCCGGACCGGCCGCGCTGGCCGCCGAGTTCGGCATACCGCCGGCCGCGCTGCCGGCCCCGCCGGTACCCGGCCCCCCGACGACCGAGGTACACAAGGAAGCCGCGCCCGCACCCGGCGCACGGGTCGCACCCGTACTGCCGCCGGTACCAGGGACCGCCGCCCTGCCCGGTACGTCGGCAGCGGGCCACCACGGGGCCGCCGGGGCCGCCGGGGCCGCGGCACCGTTCGGACCGGAGGCCGGAGACCCCGGGTACACCGGATCCGCCGTACTGCGCATGCCGGGTGCCGCGGGCACACCGGGGACCCCGGGAGCACAAGAAGCCCAGGACGCGCAGGACGCGCAGGACGCAGTCGAACCGGGGACCGCCGGGGACGCCGGGCCCGGCGTCGGCGGCCCACAGCCCGACGACGCGGCCGGTGAGGTGTTCCACGAGTACCGCGGCCGGGGCGACAGCGTGCTCACCCTGGGCCCGTCCACCCCGGAGGGGCCGCTGATGATTGAGGCGTTCTTGGCCGGCCACGGCTACTTCAACGTCCACGCCCTCGACCGGCGCAACAGGCGAGACGAACTCCTCTTCAACAGCCCGGCCCAGGTCCGGAACGGCCGCACCCTGGCCGTCCGCGGCCGGAAGGCGTTGCGGCTGCGGATCGAGACGGACGGCGAGTGGACCCTGCGCGTGCTGCCGGTCGGTGCGGCCCGCCCGCTGACCACCGCCACCCCCGTGTCCGCCTCCGGCCCCGACGTGCTCCGGCACGACGGCCCGGCCTCTGACCTGCGGATCCGCCACCAGGGCTCGGAATACGACGTCGCCGTCATCCACACCGCCCGCCCCGACCGCCCGGACCGGGACGCCTGGGAGGTCCTGGCCACCGGCTCCGGCCGTTTCGACACCACCCACCCCCTCCTCGCCGGACCCCTGCTGATCGTCGTGGAAGCCGAGGCCCCCTGGACCGCCGAAGCACTCCCCATCCCCTGACACCACCACCCCGACCAGGGTTTCCGCCGCCCCGACGGACCGGACGCGGCCCCGTCACGTGATCGTCACAGTGACGGGGTTCCAGTGATCCTCGTCCGCTCTGCGGACACCCTGGCCAATAGATTGGACAAGCGGCCCGGGGTCGCACGCATGATGGAGCAGGCTGTACCGCGCCGTACGCATCAGAAGGAGTCACCGTGAGGGTCGGAATCGTCGGAGCCACCGGACAGGTCGGCGGCGTCATGCGCCGCATCCTCGCCGAGCGCAAGTTCCCGGTGGACGAGCTGCGGCTCTTCGCCTCGGCCCGGTCCGCCGGCTCCACCCTGGAGTGGGAGGGCCGGGAGATCACGATCGAGGACGCGGCCACCGCCGACTACACCGGCCTCGACATCGTGCTGTTCTCGGCCGGCGGCGCCACCTCCAAGGCCCTCGCCGAGAAGGTCGCCGCCCAGGGCGCCGTGGTGATCGACAACTCCTCCGCCTGGCGCAAGGACCCCCAGGTCCCGCTGGTCGTCTCCGAGGTCAACCCGCACGCGATCAAGAACCGCCCCAAGGGCATCATCGCGAACCCGAACTGCACCACCATGGCCGCGATGCCGGTGCTGCGCCCGCTCCACGAGGAGGCCGGGCTGACCGCGCTGGTCGCCACCACCTACCAGGCCGTGTCCGGCTCCGGCCTGGCCGGTGTCGCCGAGCTCGACGGCCAGGTCAAGGCCGTCTCCGACCGCGCCCCCGAGCTGACCCACGACGGCGAGGCCGTGGCCTTCCCCGAGCCCGGCGTGTACCGGCGCCCGATCGCCTTCAACGTGCTGCCGCTGGCCGGCAACCTGGTCGACGACGGCTCCCACGAGACCGACGAGGAGCAGAAGCTCCGCAACGAGTCCCGCAAGATCCTGGAGATCCCGGAGCTCAAGGTCTCCGGCACCTGCGTGCGCGTCCCGGTCTTCTCGGGCCACTCCCTCCAGGTCAACGCCCGCTTCGAGCGTCCGATCAGCGTGGAGCGCGCCTACGAGCTGCTGAAGGACGCCCCGGGCGTCGAGCTCTCCGAGATCCCGACCCCGCTCCAGGCCGCCGGCAAGGACGCCTCGTACGTCGGCCGCATCCGCGTCGACGAGACCGTCGAGCACGGCCTCGCGCTGTTCCTGTCGAACGACAACCTGCGCAAGGGTGCCGCGCTGAACGCGGTCCAGATCGCCGAGCTGGTGGCGGAGGAGCTCCGCCAGGGCTGATCCGTACGAGAACGCCGCCGGAGGGGCGGGCACCGTAATGGGTGTCCGCCCCTTCACTTTGCGTGGAAGGATGGCCGGGAACGTCACCATCGAAGGAGATGAACGCGTGCCTGGCACGAACCTGACCCGTGAAGAGGCTCAGCAGCGGGCGAAGCTGCTCACCGTGGACTCCTACGAGATCGAACTCGATCTCTCCGGGGCACAGGAGGGGGGCACCTACCCCTCCGTGACCACCGTGCGCTTCGACTCCGCCGAGGAGAACGCCGAGACCTTCATCGACCTGGTCGCGCCGACCGTGCACGAGGTCGTCCTCAACGGGACCGCGCTCGACGCCGCCGAGGTCTTCCAGGACTCCCGGATCGCGCTGAAGGGCCTGAAGGCCGGGACGAACGAGCTCAAGGTGGTCGCGGACTGCGCCTACACCAACACCGGCGAGGGCCTGCACCGCTTCGTCGACCCGGTCGACGAGCAGGCGTACCTCTACACCCAGTTCGAGGTGCCGGACGCCCGCCGGGTGTTCGCCTCCTTCGAGCAGCCCGACCTGAAGGCGTCCTTCACCTTCACCGTGAAGGCCCCCGAGGGCTGGACCGTGATCTCCAACAGCCCGACGCCCGAGCCGAAGGACAACCTCTGGTCCTTCGAGCCGACCCCGCGCATGTCCACGTACGTGACCGCGCTGATCGTCGGCCCGTACCACGCCGTGCACAGCAGCTACGAGGGCCCGAACGGCCAGGTCGTCCCGCTGGCCATCTACTGCCGTCCCTCGCTGGCCGAGTTCCTCGACGCGGACGCGGTCTTCGAGGTCACCCGGCAGGGCTTCGACTGGTTCCAGGAGAAGTTCGACTACGCCTACCCGTTCGCCAAGTACGACCAGCTGTTCGTGCCCGAGTTCAACGCGGGCGCGATGGAGAACGCGGGCGCGGTGACCATCCGCGACCAGTACGTGTTCCGGTCGAAGGTCACGGACGCCGCGTACGAGGTCCGCGCCGAGACGATCCTCCACGAGCTGGCCCACATGTGGTTCGGCGACCTGGTCACCATGGAGTGGTGGAACGACCTCTGGCTGAACGAGTCGTTCGCGACCTACACCTCGATCGCCTGCCAGGCGTACGCCCCCGACTCGAAGTGGCCGCACTCCTGGACCACCTTCGCCAACTCCATGAAGACCTGGGCGTACCGGCAGGACCAGCTGCCGTCCACCCACCCGATCATGGCGGAGATCCGCGACCTGGACGACGTCCTGGTCAACTTCGACGGCATCACCTACGCCAAGGGCGCCTCGGTGCTCAAGCAGCTCGTCGCCTACGTCGGCATGGACGAGTTCTTCAAGGGCGTGCAGGCGTACTTCAAGGCGCACGCCTTCGGGAACACGCGGCTGTCCGACCTGCTGGGCGCTCTGGAGGAGACCTCCGGCCGTGACCTGACCGCCTGGTCGAAGGCGTGGCTGGAGACGGCGGGCATCAACATCCTCCGCCCGGAGATCGAGACCGACGAGCACGGGAAGATCACCTCTTTCCGGGTGCGCCAGGAAGCCCCGGCCCTGCCGGCCGGCGCGAAGGGCGAGCCGGTGCTGCGGCCGCACCGCATCGCGATCGGCTTCTACTCGATGGACCCGGCGGGCGGCGGGAAGCTGCTGCGCGAGCGCCGGGTGGAGCTGGACATCGCGGCCGCCGAGCTGACCGAGGTGCCGGAGCTGGTCGGACACCACCGGCCGGACGTCGTCCTGCTCAACGACGACGACCTGTCGTACGCCAAGGTCCGCCTGGACGAGCACTCGCTCGCCAAGGTCACCGCGCACCTGGGCGACTTCGAGGCCTCGCTGCCGCGGGCGCTGTGCTGGGCCTCGGCCTGGGACATGACCCGGGACGGCGAGCTGGCCACCCGCGACTACCTGTCCCTGGTGCTGTCCGGCATCGGCAAGGAGTCGGACATCGGCGTGGTGCAGTCCCTGCACCGCCAGGTGAAGCTGGCCATCGACCTGTACGCGGACCCGGCGTGGCGCGAGACGGGCCTGGCGGCCTGGACCGACGCCACCCTGGAGCACCTGCGCGCGGCCGAGGCGGGCAGCGACCACCAGCTGGCGTGGGCCCGGGCCTTCGCCGCCACCGCCCGTACGGCGGGGCAGCTGGACCTGCTGGCGGCCCTGCTGGACGGTACGGAGACGGTCGAGGGCCTGGTCGTCGACACCGAACTCCGCTGGGCGTTCCTGGAGCGGCTGGCCGCGACCGGCCGGGCGGACGAGGCGAAGATCGCGGCGGAGCTGGAGCGGGACAAGACGGCGGCGGGCGAGCGGCACGCGGCCACCGCGCGCGCGGCCCTTCCGACGGCGGAGGCGAAGGCGGCTGCCTGGTCCTCGGTGATCGACTCCGCGGACCTGCCGAACGCGGTGCAGGAGGCCGTGATCGGCGGCTTCGTCCAGACCGACCAGCGCGAACTGCTCGCCTCCTACTCGGAGAAGTACTTCTCCGTGCTCAAGGGGATCTGGGAGTCCCGCAGCCACGAGATCGCCCAGCAGATCGCGGTCGGCCTGTACCCGTCCCTGCAGGTCTCGCAGGCCACCCTGGACGCGACGGACGCGTGGCTGGCCTCGGCCGAGCCGAACGCGGCCCTGCGCCGTCTGGTCTCGGAGTCCCGCGCGGGCGTCGAGCGCGCCCTGAAGGCCCAGGCGGCCGACGCGGCCGCGTCGTAACACCGCCCGGCCGGAGCCCCGTCACGATGCGTGGTGGGGCTCCGCTGTGCCGGGACCCCGACCCCGTCGGCTCAGCCCTCGGCGACCTCGCGGATGGCGGCCAGGACGCGGGCGATGGCCGGGGCGGACTCCGCGCCGCGGCGGGTGGCGGCCACCACATGGCGGATGGGGCGGTCGTGCGGGAGGTGGCGGATCGTGACGCCCGTGGCGCGGGTGGCTGCCATGCGGGGGATCAGGGCGACGCCCATGCCCGCCTCGACCAGGGCGAGGATCGCCGTCCAGCCGGCGGCCGAGTGGGCCTGTTCCGGCACGAAGCCGGCCGCCTCGCAGGCCGTGCGGGTGATCTCCGACCAGGGGCCGGAGCCCCCGTAGATCCAGGGCTCCGAGGAGAGGTCCGCCAGGCGGAGGGACGGGGCCGTGGCCAGCGGGTGGTCCGGGGGCAGCGCCACGTCCAGCGGGTCGGCGAGCAGGGGGATGCGGGTGAACCGCGGGTCGCGGGCGGTCGGCGCGTGCGCGGCGAGTGACAGCGCCACGTCCGCCTCCCTGGCGGACAGCAGCTCGTAGGCCTCTCCCGCGTCGGTCTCCCGTACCCGGACCTCCACGCCGGGGTGGGTCAGCCGGAGCGCCGCTACGGCCGGGACCACCAGGGCCGGGACGGCGGTGGAGAAGGCGCCGACCCGGACCTCCCCGGCCTCCCCGGCCAGATAGCCGGCCAGTTCCGCGTCGGCCCGCTCCAGCTGGGCGAAGACCGCTTCGGCGTGCCGGAGGACCAGATGGGCCGCGTCGGTGAGCCGGACCCGGCGGCCCTGTGCCTCCAGCAGCGGGACTCCGAGCTGCCGGGCCAGGTTGGTCAGCTGCTGCGAGACGGCCGAGGGCGTCATGTGCAGCGCCTCGGCCGTCGCGGTCACCGTGCCCCGCTCACCGAGCGTGCGCAGGATGCGGAGCTTCTTGATGTCCCATTCGCTCGTCGAGCCGGTCATGAAGGTGAACCTACCGGCGGGCTAGCGGCGGGCGCCCAGGGCGACACCGCCGAGGATCAGACCCATGCAGAACAGCTGGACGGGGCCGGTCTGTTCGCCCAGCAGCAGGAAGGAGAGCAGGGCGACGCACACGGGCTGGAGGTAGTAGACGACGCCGGCCCGGGCCGCGCCGATCAGCGAGACGGCCTTGTTCCAGGCGAAGAAGGCGACGGCCGAGGAGAAGACGCCGACGTAGAGCAGCGGCCCGGCGGTGCCGGCGGTGACCTCGAACCCGCCCTGGACGGCGAGGGAGACCGCGTAGGCGGGGGCCAGCATCAGCGCGCCCAGGACGAAGGTGGTGAGCAGGAAGGCCAGGCCGGAGATCTCGGCGGGCTTCCGCTTCAGCAGCGCGCTGTACGAGGCGAAGGACAGGGCGGCGGCGAACATCCACAGGTCGCCGGCGGCGAAGTCGACGGTGAGCGAGCCCTTGCCGACCAGGAGCAGCACGCCGAGGGCAGCCATCAGCATCCCGAAGGTGCGGACGGCACCGAGGCGTTCGCCGCCGAGACGGGCGAAGAGGGCCATGATGACCGGCGAAGCCGCCATGATCATGCCCATGTTGGAGGCGGAGGTGGTCAGTCCTGCCTGGTGGACCAGGGTGTTGTAGAGGGCGATCCCGAAGAACGAGGCGAGGGAGACGTAGCCGAGGTGGCGGCGGATCAGGTGCCGCTGCCGCCAGGTCTCGCGGACGGCGAGCGGGGCGACGGCGACGGTGGCGATGACCCACCGCCAGAAGACGGCCTGCACGGGCGGGACGGTGTCGGCCATGCCGCGGGTGGCGACGAAGCTGCCGGACCAGACGACCGTCGCCACCAGGGCGAGGAGGACGCCGAGGCCGAGGGCGCCCTTCCTCCCCTGCGCGGTGGCGGTGCTCTGCCGGTTCTGCCGGTGCGGAGCTGCGGTACGGACGCGGTCCAGGACGGCCACGGTGTTGTCCCCCTCAGGGTGATCGGCTGGTTTCGTGCCCCTACCGTCGCATCCCGTCATTGCTCAGGTCCATCGAAACTTTTTGATCGATCTTTTCAGTTTCACTGAAAGATCGGTTGCCGGATACGGCGGCCCGCACGGCAGGGGCGGCCGGGGCGGTACGGCTCCTGGCCGGCAGCTGTCCGGCCACGGTGGCGCTGAAGGCGATCGCCATGCCCAGCAGCTGCACCGGCGAGAGGTCCTGGCCGAGCGCGGCCCAGCCGATCACGGCGGCGGTCAGCGGGGAGAGCGGGCCGAGCAGGGTCACCGAGGTCGCGCTCAGCCGGCCGATGCCGCGGAACCAGAGCCAGTACGCGGCTCCGGTGTTGAGCAGCATCATGTAGCCGAAGCCCAGGTAGGCCTTGCCGTCGAACGCGGGCGGGGCGCCTTCCACCAGGGCGGCGAGCGGCAGGATCAGCAGCCCGCCCGCGGTGAGCTGCCAGCCCGTCAGGGCCAGCGGGCCGACGCCCTCCGGGCGCCCCCACTTCTTGGTCATCACGGTGCCCGCGGCCATCGAGGCGGAGGAGGCGATGCCGGCCAGGACGCCGATCAGGTCGAGCGCGGCCCCGGCCTTGAGCACGACCATGCTGACGCCGAAGGCGGCGGCGATGCCGGCCAGCAGGGACCGGGTGCTCGCCCGCTCGCCCAGGACCAGCGCGGCCATCCCGATGACGACCAGCGGGCCGAAGGAACCGAGGACCGCGGCCAGTCCGCCCGGCAGCCGGTAGGCGGAGAGGAACAGCAGCGGGAAGAAGGCCCCGATGTTCAGCGCGCCCAGGACGGCGGACTTCCACCACCACTCCCCCTTGGGGAGGGTGCGGGCCGCGGCGGTGAGGAGTAACCCGGCGGGCAGGGCCCGCATCACCCCGGTGAACAGCGGCCGGTCGGGCGGCAGCAGCTCGGTGGCGACGAAGTAGGTCGAGCCCCAGGAGATGGGAGCGAGGGCGGTCAGGACCACGGTGGCGAGGCGCTTCATGGCGGGTTCCTCCGAGTGGGGCGGGCGTTCAGGCGCCGGCGGGGGCGGTGGCGGGCCGGGGTGCGTCGACGGCGGATCCGGCTACGGCGGATTCGGCTACGGCGGATTCGGCGACCGGGGCCGACGGCTCCGCGTACACGGCCTCGGCGGGCAGGTGCCGCTCCAGCCGGAGCAGTGCGAGCGCGGATCCCAGGGCGGCGACGGTGAGCAGGGCCCACGGCAGCCGGCCGTCGACCGCCAGCAGGGCGGTGAACAGGGACGGGGCGAGCGCGGTGGCCAGCGAGTAGGAGAGCTGGTAGGTGGCCAGGTAGCGGCCGCGCACCGGCTCCGGGGCGGCGGAGACGGACAGGGCTCCGCCGGAGGTGCTGTGGATCAGTTCGCCGAGGGTGTAGACGACCACGATGGCGAGCAGGGCGATCAGCAGTCCGGTCTGCCCGGGGCGGACGGTGCCGAGCACGATCTGGCCGGCGAAGGCGGCGGCGAAGAGGAGCGAGCCCAGGGCGGCCGAGCGGGTGCGGCGGGCGCCGGAGCGGCGCACCCGGCCGGCGATCAGTACGCCGATCCCGGCGCACAGGACGGTGTTGAGGGTGAAGGCGGCGCCGGTGAGGGACTCGGGGCCGTGCAGCCAGGTGGCGATGTACAGCGGGAACAGCACCGAGAGGGCGGCGTAGCCGAGCGCGGCCAGGAAGTTGGCCGCGGTCAGGCCGAGGAAGGGCCGGTCGCGCAGGACCATCCGGTAGCCGGCGGGCGGCCGCCCGGCCGAGGCGGTCCCGGCGTCCCGGACCGGGCGGACCCGGCTGACGAGCAGTCCGGCGAGGGCGAAGGCCGCGGCGTTGCCCAGGGCGGTGTGGTCGAAGGCGGCATTGCCCCACAGGGCGAGCACGCCGGACACCAGCAGGGCACCAGCGCCCATGCCGGCGTTCTGCAGGGCGCGCAGGGACGCCTGCAGCCGGTCCCGGGCCGAGCCTCGGGCCACTTCGCCGATCAGGGACTGCTGGACCACCGGGAAGGACCGGTCGGCCAGCGCGGTGACCAGGGCGACGGCGGCGAAGGCGGGCAGTGAGTCGGCGAGCGGGTAGAGCGCGAACCCGAGGGCGCGGACCGCGTACAGGGCGAGGTTGGCCCGCTTGGCGCCGAAGCGGTCCACGGCCGCGCCGGCCAGCGGCATGAAGGCCAGGCCGGTCAGGCCGGTGACGGTGAGGACCAGGCCGACCACCGCGAAGGAGAGCCCGGTGACGTGGTGGAAGAAGACCAGGGTGAAGGGGACGTACATGCCGATCCCCACCGCGCTGATCCCGACTCCGACGAGCAGGGACCGCTCCCCCGCCACCCGTTCCGTTCCGGTCTTCCGCATGACCGCCTCCCCCTGAAGTAGATTGCTAGCAAGTAGCTTAGCGGCAAGCTACTTTTCGTCAAGCGATTCCTTTGCGATACTGCGAGTAACGAGCGAGATGCCGATGGAGGTGGCCGGGATGGTCATGAACCCGGTGGTGAACACGGGCGCGGGCGCAGGTGCGGGCACGGGCGCGGGTGCGGGCACGGGTGCGGTCATGCCCGCGGACGCGGTCGACGCGATCACCGCGCAGTGGAACGCGGTCCGGCCGGAGCTGGACGTCACGGCGATGGGCGTCTTCGGCCGCATCTACCGGATCAGCCGCAGCGTGGGAGAGGAGATGGACCGCACCTACGCACGGTTCGGGATCACGCGCGGCGAGTTCGACGTCGTCGCCACACTACGCCGCTCGGGCGCCCCGTACACGCTGTCGCCGCGTCAGCTGTCGGCGACGCTGATGCTCACCACGGGCGGTATGACGGGCCGGCTGGACAAGCTGGAGAAGGCGGGGCTGCTCACGCGGAGCCCCGATCCGCACGACCGGCGGGGCATCCAGGTGACGATCACCGACAGGGGCCTCTCGCTCATCGACGAGGCGGTCGTGGCCGGGCTGGAGACTCAGCGGGCGGCTCTGGCCGGGCTGAGCCCGGAGGAGGCCGAGGTGCTCACCGGCCTGCTGCGCAAGCTGATGGTCGGGGCGTAGGCGGACGGGCCCCGGCGAAGGGGCCCGGCGAAGGGCCCCGGGCGTGTGCCCGGGGGTACGCCGGAGGGCCGGTCCGCGCGGCTGTGCCGCACGGGACCGGCCCGCTCACCGGACGGACCGGCGGGAAAGCTACTTGGCGGTCTGCTTGTCCGACTTGTCGAGGACCATCACAAGACCCGCGATGACCAGGAACAGCACGATCGGCAGCAGCACGTACAGGCCGATGGTCTCGGCAATGCTGATGCCGGAACCCGGGTCGTCGCCGTCGTCACGCGTCAGCGCGAGCGCGGGAGACGTCATCAGCAGCATCATCAGCGTCGTACCGGCCGAGACGGCGCCGGCGCGCAGAGCGTTCTTCTTGTCCACGGTGCAAACGTAGCGAACACCTAAACGAGCCGCGCGTCCGGGGGTGCCGTACGGGGCCCCGCCTGTTCCCGCACCGCCCTGAGCAGGGCCTGCGCGCGGGGCGAGGCGGCCAGGGCCTCCAGGGTGACGGGCCGTCCGGAGCCGTCCGCGACCGGCAGCCGCCAGTTCGGGTACTGGTCCCAGGTCCCCGGCAGGTTCTGCGGCCGCCGGTCCCCCACCGCGTCCGGCAGCCACACCCCGACCATCCGGGCCGGGGTCCAGAGCACGTACTTGTAGAGGGCCAGCACGGTCTCCTCCTCGGTCTTGGCCTCCAGCCCCAGTCCGGCCAGTACGGACAGCCACTCGGCGGTGTCGGCCTCGTCGGCCGCCCGCTCCCCGTCCACCGGGCGGGTCAGCAGGCCCAGCCGGTCGCGGAGTTCCACGTGCTCCCCGGCCAGCTTGGCCGCGGTGGGCGGCAGGTCGTGGGTGGTCACCGTGGCCAGGCAGTCCGCCCGCCAGGCCGGCGGCGACAGCGGACGGCCGTCGCCCGCCCAGTCCCGCTCGAACCACAGCACCGAGGTGCCGAGCACCCCGCGCCGGGCCAGGGCCTCCCGCACCCGCGGCTCGACCGTGCCGAGGTCCTCGCCGATGACCAGGGCGCCGGCCCGGTGCGCCTCCAGGACCAGCACGGCGAGCATCGCCTCGCCGTCGTAGGCGACGTAGGCGCCCTCCGCGGGCGGGGCGCCCTCGGGGATCCACCAGAGCCGGAACAGGCCCATCACATGGTCGATGCGGAGCGCGCCCGCGTACCGGAACACCGAGCGCAGCAGGTCCCGGTAGGGGGCGTAGGCGGCCCCGGCCAGCTTGTCCGGGCGCCACGGCGGCAGGCTCCAGTCCTGGCCGCGGGCGTTGAAGGCGTCCGGCGGGGCGCCGACCGTCATGCCGGTGGCATGGGTCCCGGGCGCGGCCCACACGTCGGCGCCCTGCGGGTGCACCCCGACCGCGAGGTCGTGCACCAGGCCGACCGCCATGCCGGCCTCCCGGGCCGCCCGCTGGGCGGCGACCAGCTGGCTGTCGGTCAGCCAGGCCAGCCAGCGGTGGAAGTCGGCGCTCCCCGGGCCGGCCGCGGGGATCCCGGCGGCCGCCGTGCCCGCGGTGCCCTCCGCGTCCCGCGCCGGGGCGGGCCAGCCGGCCGGGTCCGCGCCGTAGCGCTCGGCCAGCGCCAGCCAGCGGGCGTGGGCGTCCAGCGACGGGCCGGCGGCCGCGCGGAAGCGGGCGTACTCCGCCTCGCGCTCCGGGCTGCGCGGGACCGCGTAGAGCCGTTCCAGGGCGGCCCGCTTGACCGCCCAGACGGCATCGCGGTCGATCAGCGCCCCCTTCTCCAGGACCTGTCGGCCCAGTTCCGCGCCGCGCTCGGCCAGCCGGTCCAGCGCTTCACGGTCCGGGCAGCCGGCGTACTCCGGGACGTCCGCGACCCTCAGGTGCACCGGATCGGGGAAGCGGCGGGACGAGGGCCGGTACGGGGAGGGGTCGGTGGGGGTGCCCGGCACGGCCGCGTGCAGCGGGTTGACCTGGATGAACCCGGCCCCGTGGGCGGTCCCGGCCCAGCGCGCGAGGTCCGCGAGGTCGCCCAGGTCGCCCATGCCCCAGGAGCGCCCGGACAGCAGCGAGTACAGCTGGACCAGCAGCCCGTACGAGCGCCCGGGCGCGGCCGGGGCCCGGTCCGGGGCCACGATCAGCACGGCCTCGCCGCGCCGCCCGTCCGGGGTCCGCGCGGTGACCCGGTGCACCCCGTTCGGCAGGTCCGCGTCCGGCTCCCAGGGGCGCTCCGCCCCGGTGTCCTCCAGGCGGACCAGGACCCGGCTGCCCGCGGGCAGTCCGGCCAGGGGGGCCGGGGCCGGTTCCCCTACCCACTGGACCAGGGTCGGCGGCAGCAGCCGGGCGGCGGCCGCCTCGGCCGCGGCGAGCGCCTCCCGTACGGCGCCGGGGGTGTCCACGGGGACGCCGAGCTGTCCGAGCACCGCCCTGACCGTCCGCTCCGGTACCCGGACGGTGACGTCCTCGGCGGGCTGGTAGGAGGTCGCGACGCCGTGGAGGGCGGCGAGCCGGGCCAGTTCGTCCGCGCCGTCCGCGACGTCCGGATCGCCCAGGTCGTGCAGAGCGTCCGTTGCGTCCGTTGCGTCTGCGGCGTCCGTTGCGTCTGCGGCGTCCATGCTGTTGTCCTTCTGCGGTCTCAGGCGGCGTGGTCCGCGGGCAGGACCGGCTCGCTCGTCAGCGGGAGTTCGGCGGTGAACCAGGGCTCGCTGGTCAGGGGCGCGAATCCGGCGTCCGCCGGCGGGGGTTCGCTGATGAGCGGGGCGTCGGCCTGCCAGGGCGGACGGAGGGGCGGTAATACGGTGACGGCACGTTTGGATCGCGTGCGTACGTCCATGTGAACAACTCCCGTGTGTGCGATGGGTTGCGGAACATCGCAGGTCTACCCAGTCCGCCGCCCAGACTACCCAGGCAAAACGGTCAAAGCACCCGGCCCCATTGACACTTGAGCCGCACGAATGGTGGGCTCGAGTTCATTCGTACGAGTGGGGGGGCCGACTCGGAGCGGAGAGACAGCGTGCAGCGAGGTCCCGGGCAGGGCCCGATGGGCAGGAAGCGGGCCACGGCCGTCACGGTCGCCGTACTCGGCGGCCTGCTCGGCGGGGCGAGCGCCGTCTCGCCGACGTCCTTCACCACCCCGTCGGCGCCGCCCTCCCCCGCGACCCCCGGGACGGACCCGGCCGGCGGCGCGGGCGGCGCCGGAGGCGCGGCCTCCGCGGCCGAGCGCTCCGCCGCCGCACAGGCCGCGACCCAGGGGACCGCCACACCCGGAACCGCGGCCCGGACCTCCGTGGCGCAGGGGCCCGCGGTCTGGCCGCGCCCCCAGTCGCTGACCGCCGACGCCTCCCGCGACCTCCCGCTCGGCGCCGAGGCCGTGCTGGTGCTGCCGCCCGCCGGCGCCGACCGGCACGCCGTCGACGTGATCCGCACCGCGCTGCGCGCCGCCGGAGTGCGCGGCCTGCGCGAACAGGACTCCGCCGCGCCGCTGCCGCCACACGGCATGGTCATCCGCGTCCAGGGCCCCGACGCCGAGGCGGCGCTGCGCGCGCTCGGTGCGGGCACCACCGCCGAGCTGCCCTCCGGCGGCTACCGGCTCGCGGTCGGCAGGGACTTCGGCCGGGACACCGTCGCCCTGTCCGGCACCGGCGACGACGGCCTGTTCCACGCCGCGCAGACGCTGCGCCAGCTCCTCGCCGGCACCCCCGGCAAGGTGCCCGGAGTGCTGATCCGGGACTGGCCGGCCGCCCCCGTGCGCGGCCTCACCGAGGGCTTCTACGGCGAACCGTGGACCCGTGAACAGCGCTTGGCCCAGCTGGACTTCATGGGCCGCACCAAGCAGAACCGGTACCTCCTCGCCCCCGGCAACGACGTGTTCCGGCAGGCCCGCTGGCGCGAGGACTACCCGACCGCCCAGCGGGAGGACTTCCGGGCGCTGGCCGAGCGCGCGGCGGCCAACAAGGTGCTGCTCGGCTGGGCGGTGACCCCCGGACAGTCCATGTGCCTGTCCTCCGCCGCCGACCGCAAGGCCCTGCTGCGCAAGGTCGACGCGATGTGGGAGCTCGGCTTCCGCTCGTTCCAGCTGCAGTTCCAGGACGTGAGCTACACGGAGTGGGGCTGCTCCGCGGACCGCGCCCGCTACGGCAGGGGCCCGAGGGCGGCGGCGCGGGCGCACGCGGAGGTCGCGGGCGAGCTCGCGGACGCGCTGGCCCGGCGCCACCCGGGCTCGGCCCCGCTGTCGCTGATGCCGACCGAGTACTACCAGGAGGGCGCCACCGAGTACCGCGCGGCACTCGCGGGCGAGCTGGACGAGCGGGTGGAGGTGGCCTGGACCGGCGTGGGCGTGGTGCCGCGCACCATCACCGGCAAGGAGATCTCGGGCGCCCGGGCGGCCTTCGCGCACCCCCTGGTCACCATGGACAACTACCCGGTCAACGACTGGGAGCCGGGCCGGATCTTCCTCGGCCCCTACGCCGGCCGGGAGCCGGCCGTGGCCCACGGCTCGGGGCTGCTGGCGCACGCCGCCC
Source organism: Streptomyces sp. NPDC048603 (assembly GCF_043199475.1). Lineage (NCBI taxonomy): Bacteria > Bacillati > Actinomycetota > Actinomycetes > Kitasatosporales > Streptomycetaceae > Streptomyces > Streptomyces sp. NPDC048603. Next base: position 316,180 of record NZ_JBICVY010000011.1, read on the forward strand.
AGCAGGGTGCGCTGTCCCGGATCCCCCTCTTCACCGCCGCCGACTTCGCGTGGAACCCGCGCGGGTACCGGCCCGACGAGTCCTGGCGGGCGGCCGTCGCGGAACTGGCCGGGGGCGACGCGGGAGCCCGGGACGCGCTGACCGCCCTGGCCGGGAACACCTCGTCCTCGCCGCTGGGACAGGAGGAGTCGGCGTACCTGAAGCCGCTGACGGACGAGTTCTGGCAGGCCCGGGCGAACGGTGACCGGGCGGCGCTGGAGCGGGCCGCGGACCGGCTGCGCGCGGCGTTCACCGTGATGCGGACCGCCCGGGAGCGGCTGGCGGGCCCGGCGGACGGCGCCCTCCCGGCGGAGGGCGGGCCGTGGCTGGACCAGCTGGCCCGGTACGGGACGGCGGGTGAGCTGGCGGTGGACGCACTGCGGGCACAGGCGCGCGGCGACGGCGCGGCGGCCTGGCAGGCGTACCGGGCGCTGGGCACGGCGCGGGCGGCGCTGCCCGGCGGGGCGGAGGCCACGGTGGGCAAGGGCGTGCTGGACCCGTTCCTGGCGAAGGCCGTGGCGGAGGCCGACGCCTGGACCGGCGCGAGCCGTCCGGCACCGGGCCGGATCACCGCGACGGACGGCGCGTGGACGGTGCAGCTGGACCGGGAACGGCTGGTGTCCACGGTCACGGTGATGACGGACCCGCTGACCCCGGCGGTGCGCGGCGCCTCGGTGGAGGCCCACGTACCGGGCCAGGGCTGGCTCAAGCTCGGCGACGCGACGGGCTCCGGCTGGACCCAGGTGGGGGTCCCCCCGGCGGCAGCCGGTGGGACGGCCGGCCTGCGGGCGGACGCGGTCCGGCTGGTGTGGGCCGGGGAGGCCCCGGTGGTGCGCGGGGTGGTGCCGTGGTTCGCGGACGAGCCGGCGGCACGGTTCGAGCTGGCCGGGGGCGGCCGCACGGACGCGGAGATCGGCGGCGGCCCGCAGCGGATAGCCGTGGAACTGGCGCCGCTGCGACCGGGCGAGGTCCGCGGCGAACTGTCGGCGAAACCGCCGCAGGGCATCAGGGTGGCGCTGCCCGCGCAGGCGACGGTGCCCAGGGGCACCGCGGTAACGGTTCCGCTGGAGGTCAGCGTGCCGGCGGGCACCCCGGCGGGCCGGTACGAGGTACCGGTCAGCTTCGGCGGGGAGACGCGGACGCTGGTGGTGCGGGCCTTCCCGAAGACCGGGGGCCCGGACCTGGCCCGCGGGTCCAGGGCCACCTCCTCCGGCGACGAGACCCGGGACTTCCCGGCGTCCGCGGCCGTGGACGGCGACCCGGCCACCCGCTGGTCCTCACCGGCGGAGGACGGCGCCTGGTGGCAGGCGGAACTGGGCCCCGCTCCGGTACGGCTCGGCCAGGTCGTCCTGCACTGGCAGGACGCCTACCCGACGGCGTACCGGGTGCAGACCTCCTCCGACGGGGTGACCTGGCGTACGTCGGCAACGGTCGCCGGGTCACCGGGCGGCCGGGAGTCCGTCCGCCTGGACGCCCCGGACACCCGCTTCGTCCGGGTGGTCTGCGATGCGCGCGCGACGGAGTACGGCTGCTCCCTGTGGTCGGCGGAGGCGTACGCGGTGGTGGGGTAGCGGCCGCGACCGGCGTCCGGGCGGGCCGCAGCCCGTGTCCGTCCCCGAACGGCCCGCACCCGCCGTCCGGCAGGAGCGCGTAGCGATCGGTCGCGGTCTGTGCACGGCCCCAATCGGCCCGCACCCGCTGAGAAAGATGAGCGCGTAGCGATCTGGTGCGCGTGGGCCGAGCCGGCTTACGTAGATCTGATCGACTTCGGTCCCGCGTCCGCCCGGACGGGCGGCTGGCCGAGCGGCAGCCGCCGCCCGTGCCCGCCAACGCCACCGCCAAAGCAGCCTCGGTCCCTCCATGCCATCCCCCCGGGGGCCGCCCGACAGTCCTTGTCGTTCCGGGACGGACGTCGGGGTCAAGGGTGGCCCGAAGGGCCATCGCCGGAGGCGACGCGACAACGTCGCGCCCTTGACGCCGACGGCCGGCACGGAAAGACACTGGGACTGACGGGCAGCCCCCGGGCACCCCCCAGACGCCGACCAGGCGTGTCCGCCCTCCATCGCCCCGCCCCGCCGGCCGTCGGCCTCACGCGCAGCCCCGCCGCTTCCCCGCCCCTTAGCCGCCCCCGCCCCCGCCCCCGCCCCCGCCCCCGCCCCCGCCTCACGAAGCCGGGGCCGCCGCCGTCACCCCGATGCGTTCCAGTGCGTCCTGGGCTCCGTACGGCTGGAGGTACGGCATCCAGCGGGGGTCCCGGTGGCCCGTGCCGATGATCCGCCAGGCCAGTCCCGACGGCGGGGCCGGCTGGTGGCGCAGGCGCCAGCCGAGGTCGACCAGGTGGCGGTCGGCCTTGACGTGGTTGCATCGGCGGCACGCGGCGACCACGTTGTCCCACACGTGCTGCCCGCCCCGGCTGCGCGGGATGACGTGGTCGACGCTGGTGGCGACGCCGCCGCAGTACATGCAGCGGCCGCCGTCCCGGGCGAACAGCGCGCGCCGGGTGAGTGGAACGGGCCCCCGGTAGGGGACCCGTACGAAACGCTTGAGTCTGACCACGCTGGGAGCGGGGACGACCCGTGACGCGCTGTGCATGAAGGCGCCGGATTCTTCCAGGGAGACGGCCTTGTTCTCCAGGACGAGGACGAGCGCGCGGCGGAGCGGTACGACGCCGAGGGGCTCGTACGACGCGTTGAGGACCAGGACGTGTGGCACGCGGATGCCTCCTTGTACGCCGGCGGCGCGTGGCTCGCGCCGGGACGATCTGCTCTCAGTCTCTCCTCACTGCTGGTCGAAGCGCCACCACGCTCCCGTAACGGGTCGGGGGTGTTTTCAACCACACCGGAATCCTCCCCAGGTGAGCCTTGTCTCTCCCTCGAACGGTTCCGGCGGAGTGGATCTCCAGCCCCGTTAGTGTGGAAGGCCTGCCCGTACACCCCTGTTCCACGGGCAGTCGCTACACCTGGAGGTACCCGCCGTGCCCTGGCCGCCCACCCTGCTGCCGCTCGCGACCGAGATCCCGGAAACGCCGGCCTCGGTCCTGGAGGCGCAGCAGAGCGTCAACAACGCCGCCAGTTTCATCGAGCAGAACTGGGCCACCTGGCTGAGCATCGGCCTGCGGATCCTGCTGATCGTGGTGATCGCCGCGGTGATCCGGTCGGTGGTCCGCAAGGCGCTCACCAAGCTCATAAACCGGATGAACTCCGGGGCCGAGGCGGTCGAGGGCACCGCTCTGGGCGGGCTGCTGGTCAACGCCGAACGGCGGCGCCAGCGCTCCGAGGCGATCGGCTCGGTGCTCCGGTCGGTGGCTTCCTTCCTGATCCTCGGCACGGCGGCACTGATGGTGCTGGCCGCGCTGAAGATCGACCTGGCGCCGCTGCTGGCCAGCGCCGGTGTGGCCGGTGTGGCGATCGGTTTCGGTGCGCGGAACCTGGTGACGGACTTCCTGTCCGGCGTCTTCATGATCATGGAGGACCAGTACGGCGTCGGGGACAAGATCGACGCGGGTGTGGCCTCCGGCGAGGTGATCGAGGTCGGCCTCCGGGTCACCAAGCTGCGCGGTGACAACGGCGAGATCTGGTACGTCCGCAACGGTGAGATCAAGCGCATCGGCAACCTCAGCCAGGGCTGGGCCACCGCGATGGTCGACGTCCAGGTCAAGCCGACCGAGGACCTGAAGCGGATCAAGGCGATCATCCAGCGGGTCGCCGATGGCATGGCGAAGGAGGACCCGTGGGACGAGCACCTGTGGGGCCCCATCGAGATCCTCGGCCTGGGCGAGGTCATGCTCGCCTCGATGACGGTGAACGTCTCCGCGAAGACCATGCCGGGCAAGCAGTTCGCCGTGCAGCGCGAGCTGCGCTGGCGGATCAAGGAGGCCTTCGACGAGGCGGGCATCCGCATCGTCGGCGGGCTGCCGGCCCCCGAGGACGAGGACGCCGCCCCGGCCCCGGACCCGGCCGCCAACGTGGCCCCGCCGTCGGCCCTGGCCAATCCGGCCTCGCCGCAGTCCCTGGCCGCGGCGCCGATACCGCAGCCGCAGTCGCCGCCGCCGAGCGTGCGGATGACCAAGTAGCCTTCCCGCTTCGGACATGACGCTGCCCCGCGGACCTCTCCGGTCCACGGGGCAGTGCCATGTCGCGTGTCGTTGCGCCGCTTGTACCGCTGTGTCGTTGTGTCGTTGTACCGCTGTGTGTTTGTACCGCTGTGTCGTTGTGTCGTGGTGCGTTGACAGGTGCCAGCAACCAACAGGAAACTTTCCTTACAGTTGTGGGGCAGCCCCCTGGGGACCTGCCCGGTCCGCCCGGGAAGGAGGACGACCGTGAACGGAGGGACGACCGTCAGCGGCGCCGCCACCCCCGGGACCCCCAGCCTGCTGCGCGCCATGAACGACCGCGCCGCGCTGGAGCTGCTGCTGGAGCACGGCCCCCTGTCCCGGAGCCGGATCGGCAGCCTGACCGGACTGTCCAAGCCCACCGCCTCCCAGCTGCTCGCCCGCCTGGAGACGGCCGGACTGGTCGTCGCCACCGGTACCGCGGGTGGCCGCCCCGGCCCCAGCGCGCAGCTGTACGCGCTCAACGCGCGCGCCGCGTACGTGGCCGGGCTGGACGTGACCCCGGCCCGGATCACGGCGGCGGTCGCCGATCTGGCGGGCCGGGTCGCCGGCAGCTGCGACCTGCCCACCCCGGTCCCCGGCTCCGGACCCGCCCCCGCCTCTGTGGTGGTCGGCCAGGTCACCGAGGCCCTGGACCGCGCGGCCTCGGCGGCGGGGCTGGACCGGTCCGGCATCCACCGGCTCGCCGTCGCCACCCCCGGCGCCTTCGACCCGCGCACCGGCCGGCTCCGGTACGCCGACCACCTGCCCGGCTGGCACTCCCCCACGCTGCTGGAGGAGCTCGCGGCGGCGCTGCCGATGCCCGTCGCGTACGAGAACGACGTCAACCTCGCCGCCGTCGCCGAACAGCGGCTGGGCGCCGCGCGGGGGCACCGGGACTTCGTCCTGCTCTGGAACGAGGCGGGTCTCGGTGCCGCGCTGGTGCTCGGCGGGCGGCTGCACCGCGGCTGGACCGGCGGCGCGGGCGAGGTGGGCTTCCTCCCGGTGCCGGGCCGCCCGCTGGTCCGGGGGGTGCGCGCGCTGAACTCCGGCGGCTGGCAGGAGCTGGCCGGCGTACGGGCGGTGGCCGCCCTGGCGGCCGGTCTCGGGATCGACCCTGCCGGGGCGGGAAGCGGCGCCGGGCCGGGAGACGGGTCCGGGCCGGGGCGCGGGGCCGGCGACCCGGTGGCGGTCGCCGTCGCGCTGCTCGCGCGGGCCGCCGCGCGGCCCGAGGGGCCGCACCTGGAGCTGCTCCGGCGCTACGCCACCGCGCTCGCCACCGGGCTCGCCTCCCTGGTGTCCGTACTCGACCCGGAGATCGTGGTGCTGTCCGGGGCGGTGAACGCCGCGGGCGGAGCGGTGCTCCGCGAGCTGACCGCCGCCGAACTCGCCGAACTCGCCCCCTCCTCCCCGCGCCTGATCACGGGTGAGGTCCGGGAGCGGCCGGTGCTGCGGGGCGCGCTGGAGAGCGCCCTCGCCACGACGAGGGACGAGGTGTTCGACACCTCCGGCAGCTCACCCGTCGGCAGCTCACCCGCCTCCCGCACCGCCGGACGCCCGCACCGGACCCCCGGGCGGGCGTCCACCTGAACTCCTCTTCCCCGCTCAGCCGTTCTCCCCGAGGAAAGGCCGGACCAAGGATGAAACTCGCAGTGGTGGGCGGCGGTTCCACCTACACCCCCGAACTGATCGACGGGTTCGCCCGGCTGCGGGACGCGCTGCCGGTCGGCGAGCTCGTCCTCGTAGACCCGGACGCCGGGCGCCTGGAGCTCGTGGGCGGGCTGGCCCGGCGGATCCTCGCCCGGCAGGGCCATCCCGCGACCGTCACCACCACCTCCGACCTCGACGCGGGGGTCGCGGACGCCGACGCCGTGCTGCTCCAGCTCCGGGTGGGCGGGCAGGCGGCCCGGCAGCAGGACGAGACCTGGCCGCTGGAGTGCGGCTGCTTGGGACAGGAGACCACCGGCGCGGGCGGGCTGGCCAAGGCGCTGCGCACGGTGCCGGTGGTGCTGGACATCGCCGAGAGGGTCCGCCGGACCAACCCGGACGCGTGGATCATCGACTTCACCAATCCGGTCGGGATCGTCACCCGGGCGCTGCTGAAGGCCGGTCACAAGGCGGTCGGGCTGTGCAACGTGGCCATCGGCCTGCAGCGGAAGTTCGCGGCCCTGCTCGGCCTGCCGCCCGGCCGGATCCACCTCGACCACGTCGGCCTCAACCACCTCACCTGGGAGTTCGGCGTCCGGGAGGGCGGCCCGGACGGCCCGGACCTGCTGCCGGACCTGCTCGCCGGACACGGGGACGCGGTCGCCGCCGACCTGCGGCTGCCCCGCGCGGTGCTGGACCGGCTCGGCGTGGTGCCCTCGTACTACCTGCGGTACTTCTACGCGCACGACGAGGTGGTCCGCGAGCTGGGCGGGAAGCCTTCGCGGGCCGCCGAGGTCGCCGCGATGGAGCGGGAGCTGCTGGGGATGTACGGGGACCCGGCCCTGGACCGGAAGCCGGAACTGCTCGCCAGGCGCGGCGGGGCGTTCTACTCGGAGGCGGCCGTGGACCTGGCGGCTGCCCTGCTGGGCGACGGCGGCTCCCCCGTCCAGGTGGTCAACACCCTCAACAACGGCACCCTTCCGTTCCTGCCGGACGACGCGGTCGTCGAGGTGCAGGCACGCGTGGGCCGGGCCGGGCCGGTTCCGCTGGCCGTGCCGCGGCTGGACCCGCTGTACGCCGGCCTGGTGGCGGGCGTGAGCGCGTACGAGGACCTGGCGCTGGAGGCGGCGCTGCGGGGCGGGCGGGAGCGGGTGTTCCGGGCGCTGCTGGCGCACCCGCTGGTGGGGCAGTTCGACTTGGCCGAGCAGCTCACCGACCGGCTTCTCGCACACAACAAGGAGCACCTGGCGTGGATCTGAAGCGACCCGCCGCACCCGCCCGGCCCGCCGTCTTCGGCCAACCCCCCGTCCTCGGCGGGCCCGCCGTGCCCGGCCGGCCCGCCGTCCTCGCCGTCGACGCGGGGAACACCAAGACCGACGCGGCTCTGATCGGCACGGACGGAACGGTGCTCGGCACCGGACGGTCGGGCGGCTTCAACCCGCACCGGCGCGGGACCGAGGCGGCCGTGGACGTGCTGGCCGAGGCGGTCGCGCAAGCGGTCACGGCGGCGCGCACCGCGGCCGGAGTCCGGGGACCGCAGGACCGGTCCGGCACCGACGGCCCGCCGTACGCGGGGCACGTGTCGGCCTGTCTGGCCCACGCGGACCTGCCGGTGGAGGAGGCCGCCCTGGAGGAAGCGCTGCGGCGGCGCGGCTGGGGCGTCACCACCACCGTCCGCAACGACACCTTCGCGGTGCTGCGGGCCGGGCTCCCGCAGGGCGCGCCGCCGCGCGGGGTGGGCCTGGTCTGCGGTGCCGGCATCAACTGCGCGGGGATGCTGCCGGACGGGCGGACGGCGCGGTTCGCGTCGCTCGGCGCGCTCTCCGGCGACTGGGGCGGCGGGGCCGGACTGGCGGGCGAGGCCCTGTGGTTCGCCGCCCGCGCCGAGGACGGCCGGGGCGAGCCGACCGCGCTCGCCGAGCTGCTGCCCGCGCACTTCGGCCGCGCCTCGATGGCCGGGCTGATCGAGGCGCTGCACCTGGGCGAGGTCCCGCTCGCCCGGAAGCACGAGCTGGTGCCGGTGCTGTTCGCGGCCGCGGCGGCCGGGGACCGGGTGGCGCTCTCGCTGGTGCACCGGCAGGCGGACGAGATCGTGTCGATGGCCGTGGTCGCGCTGGGCCGGCTGGACCTGCTGGACGAGGAGGTCCCGGTGGTGCTGGGCGGCAGTGTGGTGGCCGCCCGGCATCCGCAGCTGAACGACCGGATCGCCGCGGGCCTCGCCGAGCGGGCCCCGCGCGCCCGGCTCTCGGTGGTGACGGCCCCGCCGGTACTGGGCGCGGCCCTGCTGGGCCTGGACTCGGAGGGCTCGCCGCCGGCGGCGTACACGAGGCTCCGCGGGCACTTTCCGGGCGCGGGGGGCTGAAGCGGCGCGTACCGGACGGAGCGGGAACCGACCCGCCCGTAGGGGCGTATTGACGGGGAAGGAGAGTCGGGACGGATCCTCCAAGATCCGGCAACGAATGCTGTGGAAGGGCGTCCGTACGGCCATACTGCTGCGACGACAGACGACGTGCGACAGACGACGTGCGACAGGTGACAGGCGACAGCAGTCCTGCGACCAGGGGGAGGTCAGGTGGCCACCATCAGCAGCGCTCCCGCGCCGGCCGGCGGCCCCGCCGTGCCCCCGCCGCGGCGGGGTGCCGCGTGGGCGGAGGACGCGGCCCGGCTGCGGGCCGCCGCGACCACCGAGCCCGGCCGGCTGCGCATCATCGGGGCCGCACTGGCCCTGCTCGTGGTGGTGTTCGGCGCGGTGACCTCCTGGCAGATCGCCGACCGGTCGGCCGCCGCGGACGACGTGGTGCACCGCAGCCAGCCGCTGAGCGCGGACGCGGCGAGCATCTACCGGTCGCTGGCGGACGCCGACACCACCTCCGCCGGCGGCTTCCTCGCGGGCGCCCAGGAGCCCCGGGCCGTCCGCGAGCGGTACGAGAAGGACATCGCGAACGCCTCCCGGCTGCTGGTGCAGGCGGCCGCCACCACCGGCGGCAGCGAGGAGTCCCGGCGCGAGATCGCCCTGCTCGGCGAGCAGCTGCCGCGCTACACCGGGCTGATCGAGCAGGCCCGTGCCACCAACCGGCAGGGACTGCCGCTCGGCGGCGCCTATCTGCGGTACGCCAACGAGCAGATGAGCACCCAGCTGCTGCCCGCGGCGCAGCGGCTGTACGAGGCGGAGACCCGCCGGCTGTACGCGGACCACGACGCGGCCCGGTCCTGGCCGCTGGCCTCGCTGGGGGCCGGCGTGCTGGCGCTGGCCGTCCTGGGGTGGGCACAGCGCCGCAACTACCGGCGCACCAACCGGGTCTTCAACCACGGTCTGCTGGCCGCGACCGCCGCGTCCACGGTGGTGCTGCTGTGGCTGTCGGTGGGGCACACCCTGGCCCGGTCCGGGCTGGACGAGGCGCGGACGCACGGCCAGGAGTCGCTGAAGGTGCTGAACGATGCCCGGATCGCCTCGCTGCAGGCGCGGGCGAACGAGAACCTGACCCTGATCTCCCGCGGCGCGGTGCTCGCCGAGGACAAGAAGTCCGACAAGTACGACGTGGACCACGCGCGGAACATGAAGGTCCTGGACGCACGGCTGACGGCGGCCCTGCGGCTGGCCGACGACGCGGAGGGCCGCGCCCCGGTGGAGCGCGCCGCGCAGGGCGCGGCGCTGTGGGCACAGCGGCACTCCGCGGCCCGCGCCTCGGACGTGAAGGGCGACTACGAGCTGGCGCTGGCCCAGGTCATCGGGGGCACGGACAAGAACGGCACCAGCTGGGACAAGACGAGCAGCGGGTCCTCCTTCGACACCGTGGACGCCTCGCTCGCCGAGGCGGTGGCGCACGAGCAGCGGGAGTTCACCGAGGCGGCCCGGAGCGGCCGGGCCGCGCTGGGCGGGCTGGTGACCGGCGCGGCGGCGCTGGCCGCGGTGGCCGCGGCGGCGGCCCTGCTCGGCATCGGGCGCAGGCTTTCGGAGTACAGGTGAGATGCGGATGCGCGTGAGGCGGTACGGGAGCGAGGACGCCGGGGGCCACGGCCAGGACCCGGCCATGACCCGCCGGACACTCCCCGAGGCAGCCGGCCTGCGGAGCCGGCTGCGCGGCTGGGGCGGGGTGACCGCGATGGCGGGAGCCTGCGCGGTGACGGCCGTGGCGGTGCTGCTGCCGCTGGCCTCCGGCACCGCCGGGCGGACGGCCGCGGCGGACCTGGCCTCCGGGCGGGCGGGCGGCACCCCGGCCGTGGCGCCGGCCCTGCCCGGCGCGGACACCTGCAAGGACCCGGAGGCCAGCCTGCGCCCCGACGGCCTGGACGGCCCGGCCATCGCGCGGATCAAGGCGGCGAAGAAGCTGGTCGCGGGCGTGGACCAGAACAGCTTCAACTGGGGCTACCGGGATCCGGCGACCGGGGTGCTGACCGGCTTCGACATCGACCTGGTCCGGGCGATCGCGGCCGACGTCCTCGGCGACCCGGACGCGGTGATCTACCGGGCCATCCCGACCAGCGAGCGCATCCCCGCGCTGAAGGAGGGCCGCGTCGACATCGTCGTACGAACCATGACCATCAACTGCAAGCGGCTGGAGGAGGTCGCCTTCTCCACCGCGTACTTCGAGGCCGGTCAGCAGGTGCTGGCACCGCGGAAGTCGGGCATCACCGGCTACGACGCCTCGCTGGGGGGCAAGCGGATCTGCACCGCCGCCGGGTCCACCGGGGAGGCGGCGCTGAAGAACGAGTCCTTCGGCTCGCGCACGGTGACCGTGCCCAACCAGCTGGACTGCCTGGTGCGCCTCCAGCTCGGGGAGGTGGACGGCATCGTCACGGACAACGCCCTCGCCGCCGGGCAGGCCGCGCAGGACCCGTCGGTGGAGCTGGTCGGCACCCCGTTCACCCGGGAGTTCTACGGGGTGGCGATGAACAAGGGGTCCACCGACCTGGTGCGCCGGGTCAACAAGGTGCTGGAGAACTACCGGGCGGGGGGCAGCGGGAGCGCCTGGGCCGCGTCGTACGAGCGTCACCTGCGGGCCGACCTGCGCGGTACCGGCGTACCGCCGGCTCCCAAGTACCGCGACTGAGCCGCATGACGGGAACGGAGGCAGTGATGGACCGGGACGAGGTCGACCGTGCGCTGGCCCGGCTGGGCGCCGAGCACGAGGCCGTGGAGACCTCGCTGCTGGCGCTCCAGGACCACGCCGGACGGCGGCTGCTGGAGGGCGCCGAGCTGACCGGGCTGACCAAGGAACGCTGGGCGGCGGCGGACACGGCGATCACCCGCCTGTGGAAGTACTTCGACGCCTACAGCGGGGCCCTGGGCGCCGCCCGGGAGCTGCGGGAGCGGCGGCGCTGGCCCGGCCGCGAGGAGCTGGCCGAGCTCACCGAGCGGCTGCGCGGACCCGGCGTGCTGATCGCGGGCGCCGCGGCGGACGGCGAGCGGCTCACCGAGCGGCTGTCGCTGGCCGAGCTGGTGGCCCGGATGAACGAGCTGTACGCGAGCTCTCTGGACGTGGTGGTCGCGGCCGACGCGGTGTGGTCGGCGCTGCCCGCCCGGATCGACCTGCTCGCCGCCGAGCTGCGCCGCACCCGCTCGCTGGCGCACTCGGTGGGCGTGCGGCCCGGTGAGCACCCGTCGGGCGACGACCTGGAGGAGATCACCGCGGAGCTGACCGCGCTGCGGGCGGAGGTCATCGCGGACCCGCTGGCGTTCTGGGCGTCCGCGCCGGGCAGTTCGGCACCGGGCGGCGGCCGCCCGGACACCGGGCGGTACGACCGGGCGGCCCTCGCCCTGGAGGACGTACGCCGGGAGGTGGAGGCCGTGCTGGACGTACGGCAGGACGCCGAGCAGCGGCTGATCAGCCTGCGCGACGTGCTGTCGCGGGCGGACCGTACGCTGGCGGAGGCGCGCACGGCGCGCGGCGAGGTGCTGGCGAAGATCGCGGCCTCGGAGGTGCCGGCGGTGAGCGGCCCGCCGACCGCGCTGCAGGAGCAGCTGGCGGCGGCGGCCGAGTACCGCCGGAACGCGCAGTGGCACCGGCTGTCCCCGCTGCTGGAGTCCCTGGAGGACCGGGCCGAGGACGAACTGCGCCGCGCCCGGGAGTCGTTGACGGCGGTGACCGCGCCGCTCGCGGTGCGGGCGGAGCTGCGCGGGCGGCTGGACGCGTACCGGGCGAAGATGGCCCGGCACGGCATGGCGGAGGATCCGGTGCTGACGGAACGCTACGACGCGGCGCGGCGGATGCTGTGGAGCGCGCCCTGCGACCTGCGGGCCGCCGAGCAGGCGGTGCTGCGCTACCAGCAGGCGGCGGCGGAGGCACTGGCACCCGCCCGCAGAGAGGACGGAGACGCATGAGCGGCCTGGCCGGAACCCCGTGCCGGCGCCCCGACTGCACCGGGGCGTACGAGGACATGGGCGGCGGGGAGCTGTACTGCGACACCTGCGGGATCGCGCCGGACGCGGCGGCGTCCGAACTGGTGTCGGCGCCGACCGGGATGACGAGCGCGGCGCGCGGGTCGTCCTCGGTCCCGTCGTCCCCGTCGGCACGCGCGTCGGACCCCTCGTCCCCCTCGTCCCGCTCCTCGCGCTCCTCTTCTCGTTCCTCGTCCCGTTCCTCGCGTTCCGCCTCGTCCCGGCGGTCGGTCTCGGGGCGGCTGTCGCGCTCGCTGAGCGGGACGGCCTCCGCCCGCTCTTCCTCGGTGTCGGTGTCGGTGCGGAGTTCGGGCTCCCGGTCGGCCTCCTCCGGGCGGAACCGGCTGGGTGCCGGGCTGGTGACCGTGCCGGAGGTGCCCCGGCCCGATCCCTCGACGGCCGTGCTGGCGAACCCGGAGGTGCCCGAGCGCAAGCGGTTCTGCTCGCGCTCGGACTGCGGGGCGCCGGTGGGACGGGCACGCGGTGACCGGCCCGGCCGGACCGAGGGCTTCTGCACCAAGTGCGGGCACCCGTACTCGTTCGTGCCCAAGCTGCGGGCGGGCGACGTGGTGCGCGGCCAGTACGAGGTGGCCGGCTGCCTGGCGCACGGCGGCCTGGGCTGGGTCTACCTGGCCGTGGACCGGGCCGTGTCGGACCGCTGGGTGGTCCTCAAGGGCCTGCTGGACACCGGTGACCAGGACGCGATGGCGGCGGCCATATCGGAGCGCCGGTTCCTCGCCGAGATCGAGCACTCCAACATCGTCCGCATCTACAACTTCGTGGAGCACCTGGACCAGCGGACAGGCTCGCTCGACGGCTACATCGTGATGGAGTACGTCGGCGGGAAGTCACTGAAGGAGATCGCCAACGGGCGGCGGCGGCCGGACGGCCGGCGCGACCCACTGCCGGTGGAACAGGCCTGCGCGTACGGCATCGAGGCCCTGGAGGCGCTCGGCCACCTGCACAGCCGCAACCTCCTCTACTGCGACTTCAAGGTCGACAACGCCATCCAGCAGCGTGACCAGCTCAAGCTGATCGACATGGGCGCGGTCCGGCGGATGGACGACACCGAGTCGGCCATATACGGCACGGTCGGGTACCAGGCGCCGGAGGTCGCGGAGGCCGGCCCGTCGGTGGCCTCCGACCTGTACACGGTGGCGCGCACGCTGGCCGTGCTCACCTTCGACTTCCAGGGCTACACGAACGTGTTCGTGGACTCGCTGCCGGATCCCGAGCACATCGAGGTGTTCCGCCGGTACGAGTCCTTCTACCGGCTGCTGGTCCGGGCGACGGACCCCGACCCGGACCGCCGGTTCGCCTCGGCACAGGAGATGGCGGACCAGCTGACGGGCGTGCTCCGGGAGGTCGTCGCGCTGCAGAGCGGCCGCCCGCGCCCGCACCTGTCCTCCCTCTTCGGCCCGGAACCGCGGGTCCCGGACACCCGCCTCTTCACCGACGACCCGTCCTACGAGGTCTCCCGCCTCGGCCTCCGGCAGCCCGCCCCCCGTGGCGGCCTGCCGTCCCTCCGCCGTCCCCGCCCCGGCACCGCGGCACCCACCCCCGGTGTGGGCAGGCATCCCGTACCCACCCCCGGTGCGTCCGCCCCCGGTGTGGGCAGGCTTCCGGTACCCACCCCCGGTGTGTCCGCCTCCGGTGTGGGCAGGCGTCCCGCAGGGCGATGGGGGTCCCCCCTGCTCGAGCGAAGCCGAGAGCTTGGGGGAGGGTGGGCACACCGGGACCCCGCTCAGCACCCGTACCCCGCTCAGCACCCGTACCCCGCCCAGCCCGGATCTACCGGCGCCGGGCCCGTGCACGGCCTCGGCACCACCGCCACGCACGTGGCCGGCACGCCCGCGGCAACCACGGCCGCGACCACCGTGCCCGGCCCCCGCCAGCCCGAAGCAGCCGTCCCGCAGGCCACTGCCGAGCACGAGCACGGCTCCGCCCCCGCCGGGCCCACCAGCCCCGCCTCACTCGCCCCGCCCGACCCCCAACACACCGCCCTGGCCCTGCCCGTACCCCTCGTCGACACCACCGACCCCAACGCCGGCTTCCTCGCCGGCCTGCTCGCCTCCGCCCCCGCCGACCTGCTCGGCGCCCTCGCCGCCGCCCCCGCCGACTCCGCCGAGCTGCGGCTGCGGGAGCTCCGAGCACGGCTGGAGCTGGGCGAACCGGACGTGGCCGGCCGGGCACTGGACGCGCTGGAGGCCCTGCATCCCGACGACTGGCGGGTGGTCTGGGCCCGCGGCATCGTCTCGCTCGCCACCGGCGACGACGAGACCGCCGCGCTGTCCTTCGACGCGGTCTACGACGCCTTCCCGGGCGAGCCCGCGCCCAAGCTCGCGCTGGGCCTGTGCGCGGAGATCCTGGGCCAGCTGGACAACGCCGCCGAGTACTACCGCCTGGTCTGGATCACCGACCCCGGTTTCGTCAGCGCCGCGTTCGGCCTGGCCCGGGTCCAGCTGGCCACCGGCGACCGGCCCGGAGCGGTGGCGACGCTGGAGTCCGTACCGGAGTCGTCCATCCACTACACCGCCGCGCGGGTCGCCGCCGTACGGGCACGTCTGCGCGAACGGTCCCCGCAGGAGCCGCTGCTGGCCGACCTCAGGGCCGCAGCGGGGCAGGTGGAGGCGCTGCGGCGGTTCGGTCTCGGCCCCGAACTGCACGAGCAGCTGGCGGCCGAAGTTCTGGGCTCGGCCCTGGACTGGGTACTGTCGGGTAGCCGGGGTGCCGACCCCGGCCGGACCTCGCTGCTCGGCAGTCAACTCGACGAGCGGGGGCTGCGCTTCGGCCTGGAACGCTCGTACCGCGTGCTGGCCAGGCTGGCCCAGCGGGGTGAGGAGCGGATCGAACTGGTGGAACGGGCAAACCGTTTCCGTCCCCGGACGTGGGTGTGAGTGATGGAGCGGATGCATCAGCCGTCGGGTTGCCCCAGCTGCACGGAGCCGCTGGAAAAGGGTGACCGTTTCTGCGGTGTCTGCGGATACGACCTGTCCGCCCCGGCGCCGGCCCCGGACGATCGTCCGACGCTCGCCGTGACCCCGCCGCCCGCCGCGGCGGGCCGTGGCGCGGCCGGGCCGGGCGCCGGTCCTGACGGGGCGTACGGCGCGGACGGGGCTGTTCCCGCGCCCGCGCCCGGCTGGGGCAGCGTGTCCGGCGCCGCGCCGACCCTCGTCGACGACGCGGCCGCCTGGACGCCCGCGCCCGCGCCGGCCGGCGCGCCGCACCCCGACTACGGACCCGTGCGGCACGACGGCGTACCGCAGCAGGGCCCGTACGGCGCCACCTCCCACGGCACCGGCTCGGGCGCGCCGCAGGGCCCGTACGGCGGCCCCGCCGGGCCCGGCACCGAGCACCGGCCGACCCGTCACGACGGACCGCCGCAGGACCCGTACGGCGCCGCCGCGGGGCACCCCGGCGGCCCGGAAGGCCCCGGGGAGCCGTACGCCGCCGCCCCCGGCGGTGGCGGCGCCTTCGGCGCGCCGGACGCGGGCCGCCCGGCGGAGTCACACCACCCCTACGGCGAGACGCCGGCCGGCGACCCGCGCCCGTACGGCGGTTCCGCCGGACCGCAGGACCCCTACGGCAGCCCGCAGGGCGAGGCGGCCGGCGCCGAGCCCGCCGCCGCCCCCGCCGCCCCCGCCGCCCCCGGCGAAGGAGCCGGCCCGGGCGCCGGAAGCGGCAACGGCAACGGCAACGGCAACGGCAACGGCAAGACCTGCATCGCCTGCCGGGCCGGACACGTGGACACCGACGGCTACTGCGAGAACTGCGGCCACGCCCAGCCCCGCGAGCGGGACCACATCGAGGAGGAGCTCGGCAGCGTCGCCGCCGTCAGCGACCGCGGCCTGCGCCACCACCGCAACGAGGACTCCTTCGCGGTGTCCGCGACCGCGCTCCCCGACGGCTCCGCCGCCACCGTCGCCATCGTCTGCGACGGGGTCTCCTCCGCCAGCCGCCCCGACGACGCCTCCGCCGCCGCGGCCGCCGCCGCCAACGAGACCCTCCTGGACGCCCTGCCGCGCGGTACGCACCCGCAGGAGGCCATGCACACCGCGATCCTCGCGGCGGCCCAGGCGGTCAACTCCCTCGCCCCGGAGGTGCCGGGCGCGCAGAACGCGCCGGCCTGCACCCTGGTCGGCGCCGTGATCAGCGGCGGACTGCTCACCATCGGCTGGGTCGGCGACAGCCGCGCCTACTGGGTTCCGGACGACCGTGCCGCGCTCCCGCACCGGCTCACCGAGGACGACTCCTGGGCCGCCCAGATGGTCGCGGCCGGACTGATGGGCGAGGCCGAGGCGTACGCCGACGTCCGCGCGCACGCCATCACCGGCTGGCTGGGCGCCGATGCGTACGAACTGGAGCCGCACACCAAGACCTTCCGGCCGGACCACCCGGGTGTGGTCGTCGTCTGCACCGACGGGCTGTGGAACTACGCCGAGTCCGCCGGCGAGATGGCCTCCGTGCTGCCCGCCGACGCCGCGGCGCGCCCGCTGCACAGTGCCCAGGTGCTCGTCGGGCACGCCCTGGACGGCGGCGGCCACGACAACGTGACCGTGGCCGTGGTGCCGTTCGCGCTGCCCCGCTCCCCGGAGTCCGCTCCGGTCGCCGCCGCCCCGCAGGCCTGATCCTCAAGGAGTCCGTCCGTGGCGAACTTCGCCAAGCCTCGCGCGCCCCGCTTCACCGCCGAGGTCTACCAGAACGAGTTCCTCCCGGCGGGCGGGCGGGACGTGAACGCGATCGTCACCGTCACCTCCACCGGCGGCGCGACCGCCACGCACGCCGCGCTGCCCGGGTCCGCCGCCGTCGTGATCATGGTGGACTGCTCCGGTTCCATGGAGTACCCGCCGACCAAGATGGAGGGGGCCCGGCAGGCCACCGCGGCGGCGATCGACACGCTGCGCGACGGCACCTCCTTCGCGGTGATCGCCGGTACCCACGTGGCCAAGGAGGTCTATCCCGGGCAGGGCCGCCTCGCGGTCGCCGACCGGACCACCCGGGCGCAGGCCAAGGAGGCTCTGGGAGGGCTGCGTCCGGGCGGCGGAACCGCCATCGGCACCTGGCTGCGGCTGGCCGACGGGCTGCTGCGCGGCAGCTCCGCCGCCGTCCGGCACGGCGTCCTGCTGACCGACGGCCGCAACGAGCACGAGGAGCCGGAGCGGCTGCGCGCCACCCTGGAGGCCTGCGCCGGGCGGTTCACCTGCGACGCGCGCGGGGTGGGCACGGACTGGGAGGTCGAGGAGGTGACGGGGATCGCGAACGCGCTGCTCGGCACCGCCGACATCGTCGCCGACCCGGCCCATCTCGCCGAGGACTTCACCCGCATGATGGGGGCGGTGATGGGGAAGGAGGTCGCGGACGTCGGTCTGCGGCTGTGGACCCCGGTCGGCGCGGAGATCCAGTACGTCAAGCAGGTCGCGCCCAGCGTCCAGGACCTGACGGACCGCCGGACCGAGGCGGGCCCGCGGGCGGGCGACTACCCGACCGGCTCGTGGGGCGACGAGTGCCGCGAGTACCACGTGTGCGTGCGCGTCCCGGCCGCCGCCGTCGGACAGGAGATGCTGGCCGCCCGGGTCTCGCTGGTGCTGCCCGGTCCGGCGGGCGGGGTGCCGTCGGTGCTCGCGCAGGGCCTGGTCCGGGCGGTGTGGACGAACGACCTGGCCGCGTCGACCGCGATCAATCCCCAGGTGGCCCACTACACCGGCCAGGCGGAGCTGGCCCAGGCGATCCAGCAGGGGCTGCAAGCCCGCAAACAGGGAGATATGGGGGGTGCCACGGCCAAGCTGGGCCGTGCCGTGCAGCTGGCGAGTGCGTCCGGCAACGAGGACACTGCGAAACTGCTGGCGAAGGTGGTCGACGTAGTCGACGCGGCGGCGGGTACTGTGCGACTGAAGGCAACAGTGGCGGACGCGGACGAAATGACCCTCGAAACCCGGTCGATCCGGACTGTCCGCGTGAAGAGGGGCTGAAGGGCTCCACAGCAGAAGGGGGAAGGGCTCCATGCCGACCTGCCCGAACGGGCACCATTCGGTCTCCGAGGACTGGTGCGAGGTGTGCGGCCACCGCATGGCCGCCCCCACGGGGGCACCGGCGGCGCCCTCCTACGGTTACGGATTCCCCCCGGCCGGCGGTGACGCGACCGCGCAGGCCGAGCTGTGCCCGCAGTGCCGCACCCCTCGCGAGGCCATGGCCCCGTTCTGCGAGGAGTGCCGCTACAACTTCCTCACCGGGGCGGCGTCGCCGTTCCCGGCCGGCCCGCCGCCGGTCCCGCCGGTGACCCCCGTGTCGCCGGTCGCTCCGCCGCCCGGCCCGGTCGCGCAGCCGTCGTACGGGCAGGACCCGTACGACTACCAGGGCTCCCGCCCCTCCCAGATGAACCGGCCGGCCGAGGCGCTGGGCGGCGGCGGGGACGACTGGCTGCTCCCGCCTCCCGGGCAGCAGCAGGGGCACCAGCCTCAGCACCAGCCGCAGCACCAGGGGCACCCGGGCCACCAGCAGCACCAGCAGCACCAGGCGCCGCACCAGGTCCACCCGCAGCAGCAGGGGCACCAGCAGCACCCGGGGCACCAGCAGCCGCATCAGCCGCACCACCAACAGCAGCAGCCGTTCCCGGCCCAGGCCGGCCCGGCCCGCTGGACTGCGACCATCGGCCCCGACCGCACGTACTTCATGGCGATGATGCAGCGCAGCGGCCCGGAGGCGGTGGGGCTCAACCTGCCCGCCTACTCCCCCGAGCAGCACCTGCCGCTGTCCGGCGAGCAGATCACCATCGGCCGTCGCCGCGCCTCCACCGGCGAGTCCCCCGACATCGACCTGTCGGTCCCGCCGGAGGACCCGGGCGTCTCGCACCAGCACGCCGTGCTGGTCCAGCAGCCCGACGGAAGCTGGGCCGTGGTCGACCAGAACTCGACCAACGGCACCACCATCAACGGCGGCGAGGAGCCGATCCAGCCGTACGTGCCGGTACCGCTGGGCGACGGGGACCAGGTGCACGTCGGCGCCTGGACCACCATCACCGTCCGCCGCGGCTGACGGTCACCGGACCGGGTCGGAGCCGGGGCAGGACCCGGACTACCCGGACTGCCCGGACTCCCCCAGGGGCCACACGTAGGGTCCCTGGGGATCGTCCAGCCAGGACCACTGCCCGCCCCGGGTGACCGTCACCCCGAACCGTTCCCGGGCCGGCCGCCCTTCGCGCCGCCACAGGTCCAGCGCCTCGCGCGGGTGCAGCGCGCCCGCCGTGAGCAGCAGCATGAACTGGAACCGCTCGTTGGCCAGCAGTTCGTACGGGATCCCGCCCGCGGGAGCACCCGGTGCCGCGCCGGAACCGCGCAGCGGCACGAAGTACGCCGGGGTGTGCTGGAACCCGCCCTCGGCGAAGTCCGCGTCGCGTACCCGCAGCGCGATCAGCCCGGTCGACAGCGGGGCCAGGACGCGGGCGCCGGGGCGGCACTGGCCCAGCCAGGCGTGCGGGATCCGCGGCAGCGAGCAGGTCCCGATGATCCGGTCGAAGGGCGCCCGGGCCGGCGCGCCGCGCGCCCCGTCGCCCGCGATCACCACCGGGTGGTAACCGAGCTCGGCGAGGTGGGCCCGCGCCGACTCGGCGATGTCCGGGTCGAGGTCGACGGTGGTGACGAGCCCGTCGCCGAGCCGGTGGCAGAGCAGGGCGGCGTTGTAGCCGCTCCCGGCGCCGATCTCCAGCACGTTGTGGCCGTCCCGGACGTCGAGCGCGGACAGCATCTTCGCCATCAGCGAGGGCTGGCTGCTGGAGGAGACCAGCTCGCCGTCGCGCAGCCGGGTGGCCAGCGGCTCGTCGGAGTACACCCCGCGCAGCCACCGGGCCCGCCGGGCCGGGTCGGGGTCCTCTCCCCACAGCCGCTCGTGGCCGGCCCCGCGCCCGGTGAAGAACCAGGGGACGAAGACATGGCGAGGCACGGCGGCGAAGGCCGCCCGCCAGACCGGGTCGCGCAGTACCCCGGCCGCGGCCAGTTCCCGCACCTGTGCGGCGTGCGCGGCCTCCGGGTCCACGCCGTGTTCGCGCTCCTGCGCCATGTGTGCGCCCATGGCTCCACTCTCCTGCGGCGGCCCGGCGAAGGCGAACGGGGAGACGGACGCGGAGGCGAACGCGGAGGCGGGTGGAGGGGCCTGGGGCCGGGGTCCTCCGTCCGGGGGTCTGAGACGATGGTCGGGTGAATGAGATTCCGCGGGGCACGCTTCAGGAGCAGACGTTCTACGAGCAGGTGGGCGGCGAGGAGACCTTCAGGCGCCTGGTGCGACGCTTCTACCAGGGAGTCGCCGAGGACCCCTTGCTGCGCCCGATGTACCCGGAGGAGGACCTCGGCCCGGCCGAGGAGCGCTTCGCGCTGTTCCTGATGCAGTACTGGGGCGGTCCGACCACCTACAGCGACCACCGCGGGCACCCGCGGCTGCGGATGCGGCACGCGCCCTTCCGGGTGGACGCCGCCGCGCACGACGCCTGGCTGGCGCACATGCGGGTGGCGGTGGACGAGCTGGGGCTGTCCCCCGAGCACGAGGCGCAGCTCTGGAAGTACCTGACCTACGCGGCCGCGTCCATGATCAACACGGCCGGCTGAGCGGGGTCCGCGCCACGGCGCGCACCAGGGGGTGTCCGTAGTACTCCGCGAGGAGTTCCAGGGCCTCGGCGGGGCTCTCGTCCGGCGCGCCCTGCGGCGTGCCGGCGGGCTCCCGCAGCGGGGCGTGCCCGGCGGCGAGGGCCTCGACGGCCCGGCGTACGGCCACCGCCTCGGCGGCCGCCTCCAGCCGGCGCCCCGTCAGACCGGCGGCGGCGAGCCGCTCGCGGGCCTCGGCGACCTCGGTGGTTTCGGTGTCGCGGCGGTAGGGGCCGAGGGCGAGCAGGCCGTCGCTGATCTCGATGACGTACCGGTAGAGGAGGACGTCCGGGGTGGCGCGCAACTGCTGCGGAAGCGGCAGCACCACCTCGGGGACGACCCCGCACACGGCCCGCCACAGCGGTTCCAGCGTGCGCAGCCGCCGCCGGGAGGCGCGGGCCGCACGCCACTCGGCGAGAGCGGGCCAGGAGATGCCGGCCAGGTAGAGCAGCAGGGACGCGGCGAGCAGTACCTGCGTGGTGGGCACGACCACGCCGTCGCGGAACAGCCACCAGCCGGTGTCCCGGGCCGCGAGGTAGGCGCAGCGGTGGACGGCGTAGGCGACGGCCGTCGCGGTGCCCGAGCCGAGCAGGTTCAGGGAGGTGCGCAGCGGGCCCGGTGGGGCGTGCCGGCGGTGGCGCAGGCACATCAGGCCGACCGAGGTCACGCCCCACATGACGTACGCCAGGTAGACCGCCCAGTAGGCCTGGTGGGCGGCCGAGCTGCCGTCGGTCAGCAGGTGCTGCTCGCCGTCCGGGCGGGTGCCCGCCGCGAAGGCGGTGGCCAGGGCGGTCCCGGCGAGCGGCAGCGGGAGCCGGTGCAGCCAGGGGCGGCGGGGTTCCGGGGCGCCTGAGAGGTGCCGGACGAACCCGGTCAGGCAGGTGATCGCGGCCATGCCGAGCAGATGGGCGAGGACGTTGGTGACGCTCTGGACGCCGGCGGTGGCGTCGATGACCCGGCGGACGGCCGGGACCCCGACCGTCACGGACAGCGTGATCAGGCCGACCACGCCGGCGAGCAGCCGGGTGGGGGCCGCGTCGGGGGTGCCCCGGGCCGCGCGGGCCTTGCGGGCGGTGTGCAGGGTCAGCGCCCAGAGCGGGGGCAGCAGGACGATCTCGAAGAGGCGTATGCCGGTCATCGGGCGCCACCGCCGAAGAGGCGGGCGAGGCGGTCCAGGACGTGGGCGGCGGCGGGGTCGGCCGGGGGGCCGGCGGGCCGGGCGGTGGTGCGGTGGTGGATGAGGGTGGCCATGAGTTCGGCCTGGCGCTCCTGGATCTCGGTGTAGTCGGTGCGGCCCCGGGCGAGCAGCCTGCTCACCATGGCCGGGTCGAGGCCGGGGAACAGCGCGGTGATCCCGGCTCCCCAGCCGCCTCCCGGCCCCTCGGCCGCGCCGTCGCCGGGGCCTTCCCCGGGGCCTTCGCCGCTGCTGTCGCCGTCGGTGTTGCCGTGGTCGAGGAGCAGGTGGGCGATCTCGTGCAGGATGATGTGCTGCTGGTGCAGCGGGCTGGTCGAGGTCTCGTAGAAGATGTGGTCGGCGTCGCCGAGGGCGATCCACAGTCCGCACAGGCCGGCCGTCGCCCCGGCCCGCTCGGGGAGCGGGGACAGCACCAGGGGCCGGCCCCGGTGCTGCTCGATGGCGGTGCGGAGCACGTCGACGGTCACCGGTGTGCCGGCCGGCAGCGGCAGGGCGTCCAGGAGCTCGGCGCACCGGGCGCTGAACTCGGACCAGGCGTCGCTGCGCATCCCGCTCGCTCCCCCTGCCCCCACACGCTCCGTACGCCCCGTACGGGCGAATTCTAGCCGCGGGGGGTGCCCGCGCCTCCGGAGCCCCGGGGGTGCCTCGCCGCCTGTTCCACGAGGTCGCGCACGACGTCCAGGCCCTGGGCGGAGAGGGAGGCGACGGCGGCGGCGCGCAGGGCGACCGCGCGTACGTCGTTGGCGCGCATGGCCTTGATGAGCGCCAGCTGGGCCATGGTCTGCTCGGCGACGGCGTCGTCGACGAAGTAGCCGACGGGGACGCCGAAGAAGGCGGCCAGCGACCGCAGGGTCCCCAGGGTCGGGTTGGGTGCCTTGCCGTTCATCAGCATGGAGAGCCGGCCCACGGACAGGGATCCGCCGCCTCCCGGTTCCTCGACGGCCTTGATCCCGTCGACGACCTCCTGGAGGGTGTGCCGGCGCCCGAGCGGCTGGACGTGCGCGAAGAGGTATTCCAGCCGGTCGGCCAGCGTCTGTCCCTTGGTCCCGCTCACCGCTCGCACACCCCTGGGCTCCTGTCGGTCCGCCGTGTCACAGGTGATTGTCCTGCACGCGCGGCGGCCACCGGTACCGGGCAGGGCGGACCCCCGTCCCACCCTCCCCGGTACACGGCGACCGGCGACCTTCTCCTGAAGTGAACCATATCGCGCCACGGATCCGCACCACCGGCAATGATCCACCCACCGGCAGGAAATCGAGAACTTAAAGTGAAAATCCCAGGCCGGGTGAAGGCGACGCCGGGGTGGTGCCGGAGGGTGCCGCGTGATGCCGGAGGGTGCAGGGGGTGCAGGGGGTCCGGAAGCTGCCGGGAGGCGCCGGTCAGACCGGGCGGACCTGGAGGGCGCCCAGGCCACCGCCGGGGCGGCGGGTGGCGATGGAGCCGTACGGGGTGCGCAGGCGCAGCCAGCTCCCCGAGCTGAGCAGGGCCACCGGCTCGGGGGCGCCGGCCGGGCGGGCCGGGGCGGGGACGGTCGTGCGTACCGTCCGCAGGAAGCCGAGGGACTGCGCGGCGTGCACGGCACGCAGCGGGAGCTCCGTCTCGCCGAGCGTCCGGGACCAGATCTCGCGGCCGATGCGGTCGCGTTCCGCGCGGGTCCGGCGGTCGGCGGGCAGGGCCTCGTCCCGGGCCCGGAACTCGGCGACGGCGGCGGCCACGGCCGCACGCATCGCCTCGGGTCCGGGCAGCCCGGGGACCTGCCGCCAGCCGCCGCGGGGCGGGAGCACCCCGGCCCACGGCGGCCCGGTGACGGCCGCGGGCACCACGGCGGTGCCGGCGGACTCGTCGACGGACTCCAGCAGCTCGCCCGCGGAGACCGTGAGGTCCAGGGTCGCCGGCTCGGCCAGCCGCACCGCGCGGATGGCGAGCACGTCGAAGGACGGCGGGCGGCCGAACACGGCGAGCGCGCCGCCGCCCGCCTGGAGGCGGACCGCGGCGGCGCGGTCGTAGTGCACCAGCCGGCCCAGGAAGGCGGCGAGGTCCGCCGCCTCCCCGGCGTCGGCCAGGAGCAGTTGCCTTGTCATGCCGCCGCGCCGCCGCGCTGACGGGCGGAGTCGTCGACGTACTCCTGGAGGAAGTGACGCTCCTCCTCGGTGATCCGGCGCGGGCGCTGGGTCTCGAGGTCGAAGGGCACGACGACGGTGGACGCGCTGACGTACACCAGGTCCGAGTCCTCGGCGTCCTTGACGTCGTAGGCGATGGTCAGCGAGGCCGCGCCTATCTTCGTCACCCAGGACTCGACGACGACCGGCTCGTGCCGGTGCACGAGCGGCCGCTTGTAGTCGATCTCGTGGCGGGCCACGACGGATCCGCCCTGGAAGGACTTGGACCCGTTGCCCGGCGCCAGCCGGAACATGAAGTCGATCCGGGCCTCCTCCAGGTAGCGGAGGAAGACCACGTTGTTGACGTGCCCGAAGGCATCCATGTCCGACCAGCGCAGCGGGCACCGGTAGATGTGACGGGCCATGCTCAGCCCCGGGTCAGCTTCTTGTAGGTCGCCCGGTGCGGACGGGTCGCGTCCGGGCCGAGGCGCTCGATCTTGTTCTTCTCGTACGACTCGAAGTTGCCCTCGAACCAGAACCACTTGGACTCGCCCTCGTACGCCAGGATGTGCGTGGCGACTCGGTCCAGGAACCAGCGGTCGTGGGAGACGACCACGGCGCAGCCGGGGAAGTCCAGCAGCGCGTTCTCCAGGGAGGACAGGGTCTCGACGTCGAGGTCGTTGGTCGGCTCGTCGAGGAGCAGCAGGTTGCCGCCCTGCTTGAGGGTGAGCGCCAGGTTCAGGCGGTTGCGCTCACCGCCGGAGAGCACGCCGGCCGGCTTCTGCTGGTCCGGGCCCTTGAAGCCGAACGCGGAGACGTAGGCGCGGGACGGCATCTCGACCTGGCCGACGTTGATGTAGTCCAGCTCGTCCGACACGACCGCCCAGAGGGTCTTCTTGGGGTCGATGTTGGCGCGGCCCTGGTCGACGTACGAGATCTTGACGGTCTCGCCGACCTTGATGTCGCCGGAGTCCGGGGCCTCCAGGCCCTGGATCATCTTGAACAGCGTGGTCTTGCCCGCACCGTTCGGACCGATGATGCCGACGATGCCGTTGCGCGGCAGGGTGAACGACAGGTCGTCGATGAGGACCTTCTCGCCGAACGCCTTGGAGAGGTTGTTGACCTCGACGACGATCGAGCCCAGGCGCGGGCCCGGCGGGATCTGGATCTCCTCGAAGTCCAGCTTCCGCATCTTCTCGGCCTCGGCGGCCATCTCCTCGTAGCGGGCGAGGCGGGCCTTGGACTTGGCCTGGCGGCCCTTGGCGTTGGAGCGGACCCACTCCAGCTCTTCCTTGAGGCGCTTCTGGCGCTTCTCGTCCTTCTTGCCCTCGACCTTGAGGCGCTCGGACTTCTTCTCCAGGTAGGTGGAGTAGTTGCCCTCGTAGGGGTGGGCGCGGCCGCGGTCGAGCTCGAGGATCCACTCGGCGACGTTGTCGAGGAAGTACCGGTCGTGGGTGACGGCCACGACACAGCCCTTGTACTGGGCCAGGTGCTGCTCCAGCCAGTTCACCGACTCGGCGTCGAGGTGGTTGGTGGGCTCGTCGAGGAGCAGCAGGTCGGGGGCCTCCAGCAGCAGCTTGCAGAGGGCGACGCGGCGCTTCTCACCACCGGAGAGGGTGGTGACCGGCCAGTCGCCGGGCGGGCAGCCCAGCGCGTCCATGGCCTGCTCCAGCTGGGCGTCGAGGTCCCAGGCGTTGGCGTGGTCCAGGTCCTCCTGGAGCTTGCCCATCTCCTCCATCAGCTCGTCGGTGTAGTTCGTCGCCATTTCCTCGGCGATCGCGTTGAACCGGTCGAGCTTGCCCTTGATCTCCGCGACGCCGTTCTGGACGTTCTCCAGGACGGTCTTGGACTCGTCGAGCTTGGGCTCCTGCATGAGGATGCCCACGGAGTAGCCGGGCGTGAGGAAGGCGTCACCGTTGGACGGCTGCTCGATGCCCGCCATGATCTTCAGGACGGTGGACTTACCGGCGCCGTTCGGGCCGACCACGCCGATCTTCGCTCCGGGCAGGAAGTTCAGGAAGACGTCGTCGAGGATCACCTTGTCGCCGTGCGCCTTGCGCGCCTTGCGCATGGTGTAGATGAACTCAGCCAAGAGAAACCGTCCGGCAGATCGAGGGATGGGCAGATACACCCATCTTGCCAGCCGTCCATCCCGGGACGGAAACCCGTATGGTCAGCGCGGCCACAGGGTGAGCAGTGCGAAGAGCAGCAGGCCGAGGAGCGCCCAGCCGAGCACCCCGATCCTGCGCCGGTGGGGATTGCGCCCCTGGCGCCATTCGGTGTCGTGGTGCGGAACGTCCTCCATGGCCGCTCAGCATGGGGGCGGGCGGGGTGGTCGGGCTCTGGTGCGGGGCAGGATGGGGCCCGGTGAGGCCGGGACCGGGGAGACGGGCCGGCGAGACCGGCCGGGGAATGGGGAGGCACTGTGCTGGAGGCAATGTGGGCGGCGGTCTGATCGCGCTGGCCGCCGCGACCGTGGGTGTGATCGGCACGCTGCTCGCGCCCGTCGTGTCGCAGCGGCTGCTGGCGCGCGCGCAGGCGGAGCAGTTCGACCGGCAGCAGGAGACGGCGCACGCGCAGTGGCTGCGCGAGCAGGAGGCGGCCGGGCAGGCGCGGCTGCGCGAGTGCTACATGGCGGCCAACGCCGGGTACCGCCGGTTCCGGGTGGAGCTGATGAATTTCCTCTGGCTGGTGCGGAAGGAAGAGGTCACGGCGGAGGCGCGGCAGGAGCTGGAGGCCGCCCGGCACGCGCACCACGCCGCCTTCGCGGAGGCACAGATGATCGCGTCCGCGCCGGTGCTGCGCGAGCTGGACGACCTGACGACCGCGGTGTCGGAGACGTACGCGCGGATCGTCCGGCTTTCGGCGGGCACACCGGTGGCGGGCGGCTCGTTCGAGGAGATCCACGACGAGCTGCAGCGGCTCTGGGGACGCGGGGACGGTCTCCGCGCCGTGATGCGCGCCGACCTCGGGGTGGACCCGGGGCCGGGCCGTGCTCCGGCGGTCGGCGGCTGAGGCCGCGGACCGCCGGGAGCCGGCTCCGGTCCCGGTCCCGGCGTCGGATCCGGCCCCGGTGCCGGTCCCGGTGCCGCTGCCGGTCCCGGTCCCGGTGCCGGCCTCAGTTCCGGGGGCGGTAGACGGTGAGGGCGGCCGGGAGCTTGTCCAGGACCAGGGCCTCCGGAGCCAGGGCGTACTCGCCGTCGTAGGCGAGAGCGGTGCCCGGCGGGATGTCCGTGACCCGCAGCGCTCGCGTGTGGGTCGCGAAGTGTGCCGGGGACCGGGTCAGCGGGCCGGTGAGGGCGGCGGCCAGGAGCCTGGGGCCCGGATGTCCGCCGCCCAGCACCACCCGGAGGTCGAGCTGCGGCTCGTCCAGGTTCAGGCGGCGGCGCGGGACGGGCCCGGCGCCGTGGTAGGTGCCGTTGCCCGTGAAGAGCAGCCAGACCGGCACCGTACGGCCCGCCAGCCGCAGCCGTACGGGGCGCTGGTCCCTCAGCACCCGCCAGGCGGCCAGCAGCGCGGCCGGCCCCGAGCCGATCCGCGGAGCCCAGCGCAGCCGGTGGCGCAGCAGGTCCGGGTACACGCCGATGCTGAAGGTGTTGAGGAAGTACCCCGGTCCGGTCACCGCCTCCGGACCGGACCGGCCGTCGCCGGACGGTTCCGCGGCGCCGCCGGCCGGGGCGGCGGCCTTGGCCGGGGCTGGGGCCGCTGTGGCGAGCGGGGTGAAACGGCCCACGCTGACCCGGACCGCCTCCCCGGCGGTCACGGCCCGGCAGGTGTCCTCGGGCACGGCCAGGCCCAGATCGGCGGCGAAGTGGTTCAGGGTGCCGCCCGGGAAGACCGCGAGCGGGATCCCGGCGCGCAGGGCGGCGGTGGCGGCCGCGACGACGGTGCCGTCGCCCCCGCAGACCCCGAGCGCGGCCGACCCGGCCGCGGCCTCCGCCAGCGTGCCGGTCAGCTCCTCGCCCGTGCACTCGACGACCTCCGCCGCGGGCAGGGCCTCGCGCAGCGCGGCCGCGTCGAGAGATCCGCCCGAGGCGGTGTTGACCACCACCGTCAGCCCGGCCCCGTCCGGCAGCGCCGGTGCCGCGGCGGGCCGCTCCTCCCCCGGCGCCGTCCGCAGCTGCCCGGCGCCCCGGGCCAGCCGCCGTACGGCCAGTCCCGCGCCCACCCCGAGGGCCGCGCCCGCGAGCACGTCGGCCGGGTAGTGCACCCCGGTGTAGACCCGCGAGAAGGCCACCGAGGCCGCCACCGGCGCGACCACCGCGCCGATGCTGGGCGCCGCCGTCGCGACCCCCGTGAGGAAGGCGAAGGCCGAGGCGGAGTGCCCGGACGGGAAGGAGGTGGTCCAGGGCTGCCGGGCGGGGAGGCGCACCGCCGGCACGCCTTCGGTCAGCGGGCGGGCCCGCCGTACGGTCCACTTGCCCACGCTGTTGACGGTGGCGGAGGCCAGGGCCAGCGAGGCTACCCCGTGCAGGGCCGCCCGGCGCGCCGTGGCGGACCCGAAGAGGGCCAGTCCCGCCGCCATCCCGCCCCACAGCAGGCCGTGGTTCGCGGCCCGGCTCAGCCGGGGCAGCACCCGGTCGCCGCCCGGCCAGTGGCGCCGCGCGACCGTGTCGAACAGCGCCCGGTCCCACCGGGCGACCGCCCCCTGCCAGGTGACCAGCCCGCCGTGCGCAGCCGCACCGGGGCTCGTCCTTCTCGTCTCCACTCCTTCGTTCATCTCGTGCAACTACCCGGATCCGCCCCGTCCACTAACGAGAGGCGACTCCACTGGTGAAAGCCCCGCGCGTGCCGGGACGCCATCCGCGAGGACCGGAACGGGCCCGGCCGCCTGGTTCCGCTACGCCGGTTCGTCCTCGTCCAGCGGCCGCTTGCGGAGCAGGAGGACGACCAGGCCGCCCAGGACGACCAGGCCGACCGCCAGGGAGGCGATCACCGGGGTGGCGGCGGAGCTGCCGCTGGTGGCCAGGCGGTCGTCGCCCCCCTCCTCGGCGTACGGGTCCGGGGTGTCCGAGGACGCGGCCACGCCGATGGCCGTGCCCGGCGCACCCGGCGCGCCCTGCGCGGTCAGGGCGCGTACCGCGGGCCAGACGGCGGTACCGGTGGCCGTGGCCGCGGAGTCGCTGGAGCCCGCCACGATCTGGGCCTGGCCGCGCCCGCCGCTGGTGTGCCCGCCGCCGGCAGGCCCACCGCTGGTGAAGACCCGGCCGACGGGGACCTTCGTGGCGCCGTGGATCGTCACCGAGGCGGTGCCGTCCGGGGTGCCCGCCGGCACCTCGAAGTACAGCCGGGTGCCGTTCCCGGCGCTGGTGACCGGCTGTCCGTCGGCGTCCACCACCCGCACCCCCATCCGCTGGGCGGCGCCGTCCGGCAGGACCGTCACCGCCTCCGCGCGCGTCCGGACGGTGACCGGGCCCAGTCTGGTCCCGGCCGGCCCCGACACATCGGCGGGCTCCAGGCTCAGCGAGGCGGGCGGCTCGGGCAGCCGCTTCGCCGCCCGCTGCAGGTAGTCGGCCAGCTTCTCGGCCGCCGGGTCGGACGCCTCCACATCGGCGCCCTCGGTCAGCCGCCAGATCGCGACCTGGGTGCCGGCCGCCGCGCTCTCCGCCGTGAGCACACCGGCCCCGGCCGTCTCCGCCAGCCCGGCCAGATCGTTCAGCTGGGGGTAGGAGTGCTCCAGCACCCAGCGGATCCGGCCGGCCTCGCCGTTCCCGCCGAGCGGGCTGCCGCTCCACGCCGTCTCGGTGTACCGCTCCTCGGGCTGGGCGAAGCCGGCCACGCCCACCCCGTAGGTCTGCAGCATCCCGCCGCCGTCGACGCGCATCTCGTACAGCCCGGCCGGAACCTGACGGACCACCCCGTCCGGCCCGCGCAGCACCGCCTGGCCATAGGTCTTCAGACCGTCGAGCACGGCGCTCGCGCCTTCCGGCGGCCGGGACACGGCCTGCCCTTCTGCCTCGGCGGCCAGGGCGGAACCCGGCGCCGCCGCGAGGGCTGCGGCGAGCAGCGCGACGGCCAGCGGCCGTCGTACGCCGACGGAAACGGAACATGCGGGAACGGCAATGGACACAGTCTTCCCCTTCGGGCCGGAGGCCCAGGCGCCCGTGAGTACCGGGGAATCCTAGCGGTCTCGAACACCTAGACCACCGCCCCCTTCTGAACCTCCGTCAGCAGGGGTTCCGCTCTGGCCACCCGGCGGAAGGCCGCGGTGCCCCGGCTCAGGTCGTGCCCGACGGCCACCGCGTCCACGTCCGCCGAGAACCACCTCCGGCCGTCCCGCTCCTCGTCCCGGACCCGCAGCCGGCCGTGCACCACAAGGGGTTCGCCGACCGCGACCGACCCGGCCACGTTGGCGGCGAGGGACCGCCGGACCCACACGGTGTAGAAGCTGGTCGGCCCGTCCGTCCAGGCCTGTTTCTGCCGGTCCACGAACCGCGGCCGCACGGCGAAGCGGAATCTCGCCGATGGCCCGTTCGGGGTCTCCCGGTAGTCGACCTGTGTTGCCACGTGGCCCACCAGTGTCACCAGGGTCTCGTTCATCCCCGTCACCCCTCCCGCTCCACGCCACTCGCCCGCACCGCCCTCCGCGGTCACGTACGAACATGCTGCGCCCCGCGGCCCCACCCCGCCCTGCCCTGTGGATTACTGACGGGTTGTGGACAACCGGTTCCCCCCTGCGGCGACCGTGGCGTACTGCTCCCGGACCTCCCGGTACCGCAGCAGCTCGGCCGCCACCGGCTCCAGCACCCTGGCCCGGCCGCAGCCGGCCGCCGCCTGCCGCAGCCGCCGCTCGGCGTCCTGCCCGTAGCGCCGGGCGGGCCCGCGGGCCGCCATCGAGCAGGTCCACTCGACCAGAGGCCCGCCCACGATCCCCGCCACCATCAGCAGGACGGGCGGCAGCAGGCCCGGCTCCAGCAGCCCGGCGATCTGCGCCACCAGCCACAGGCCGCCGAAGATCTGCAGCAGGGTCATGGAGGCCTGGGTGAGCACGGCGGCGGGCCACCAGGCCGGCCGCGGCGGCTTGCCGGTGGGCACGCCGGCCGTGACGGCCAGCTCGTCCAGCGCTTCGGGCAGCTGGTCCGCGCCGCGCACCGCGGTCTCCCGGACCGCCTGGGCCCACGGTTCGGGGAGTCCGGCGGAGGCCTCCTCGGCGACCGTCCGCACCGCCTGCTCCACCCGCTGCCGCGCGGTGACCTCCGCCTCCGGCGGCGGTTCCGGATCGCCGCCGAAGGTGCGGCCGCCGATCGCGGCCAGCGCCGCGAGCCCGCTGAGCCCGCGCGGGGACCTCCGGTTCTCGTACCAGCGCCAGAGCCGCAGCCAGGGTGTGCCGCAGGCCTTGCCGGCGTTGCGCCGCCAGGCCCGTTCGGCCGCGAGTCCCGCCGCGTAGGCACCGACCGCCTCGGCGAGCCGGTCCTCGAACTCGGTCCGTACGGCCTCGCCGATCTCCGCCCCGGCGTGGCGCTCCGCGACGTAGAGGGGGCGCAGCCGGCCGGCCGCCCGGTCCACGTCGGCGGAGATCCGCCGGGTGGCGGCGCCCCGTTCGTGGGCGAACTGGCCGAGCAGTTCGCGCAGTTCCCCGACGCCCTCGCCGGTGAGGGCGGACAGGCCGAGCACCGTGGCGCCCGGTTCGCCGTGTTCGCCGAGTGCCATGCCGTCCTCGTCGAGCAGCCGCCGCAGGTCGTCGAGGACCTGGTCGGCGGCGTCGCCGGGCAGCCGGTCCACCTGGTTGAGCACGACGAACGTGACCTCGGCGTGTCCGGCGAGCGGGCGCAGGTAGCGCTCGTGGAGCACGGCGTCGGCGTACTTCTCCGGGTCCACCACCCACACCACGGCATCGACCAGCGCGAGCACCCGGTCCACGTGTGCGCGGTGCTCGCGCACCGCCGAGTCGAGGTCGGGCAGGTCCACCAGGACGACCCCCTGGAGGGATTCGGCCGCGACCGATCCCTCGCGGGGGCGGCGGCGCAGCCGTCCGGGGATCTCCAACCGGTCCAGCAGCCCCGCCGCGCCGTCCGTCCAGGTGCACGCGATGGGTGCGGCGGTGGTCGGCCGGCGCAGTCCGGTCTCCGAGATCTGCACCCCGGCGAGCGAGTTGAAGAGCGTGGACTTGCCGCTTCCGGTGGCTCCGGCGATGGCGACGACCGTGTGCTGGGCCGACAGACCGCGGCGGGCGGCGGCCTCGTCCAGGATCCGGCCGGCCTCGGCGAGGGTCGTGCCGTCCAGCCGGGTCCGGGACAGGCCGATCAGCTGGCGCAGGGCGTCCAGGCGGGTGCGCAGGGCCCGTGCCTCGGGGCTGAGGGGCGGCGGCGCGGGGGTCTTGCCGCCGTCGCTGCCAGCCCCGGAGACGGTGCCGGAGAGGGCGCGCACCAGTTCGTCGTCCGTGTCGTCGTCCTCCTCGTCTTCGCCGCCGAGGGCGATGCGACGGGCGATCAGCCCGTCGTCCCATCGGTCGTCGGTACGGTCGGTGAGGGCGGTCACCGCGGTCACCTCTCCTTCTGCAGTACGGAGAGCGCGGCGATCAGCTCGGCCTGCGGCTCCGGGGTGACTTCGAGTGCGTCGAGGGGGGCCAGGCGGCGGTCGCGCTCTGCCCGCAGCACCTCGTCCAGGTGTTCTCCGACGAGTTCGCCGCCGCGGTCGCGCAGCCGCAGCGCGGCCTGTGCGCCGATCCGTTCGGCGAGCTTCTCCCCGGCCACCCGGGCCCGCTTCCCGCCGAGCAGCGCGGAGACCAGCAGCGCGGCCACGCCGTCGGGGTCCGGCGCCGGCTGCCGGTCCAGCTGGGCAACCTCCTCCTCGGCGAGTTCCTCCAGTACGCGGCGCCAGCGCCGGACGGCCACCCCGATCCTTTCCCCCGCCTCCCGGTCGGTGACGGGCTGTGGGAGGGCGCGGGAGGCGGGTTCCTTGCGCCAGGCGGCGGCGATCCGCTCGTCGGCGGCGGCGACGGCGCACTGGATGAGCGCGGTGAGGCTTTCGGCCAGCGAGTCGAGGAGTTCGTCGGCGGTCGTGTCGAGCGGGTAGCCGCGCCAGCGGGTGAGCGCGTCACCGGCGAGTACGGCCCCCTGGTCGAGCCGGTTGCGGACCCTCCGGCCCTCCTTCTTGTACGCGTCCTCCACCGCGGCGGTCAGCCGTACTGCGGCGGCGTGCTGGGCCGCGACGGCGGAGGCCAGCTCGGGCATCCGGGTGCGCAGGGAGTCGAGGGCGCCGAGCGCGGTCCGGCCCACGGCATGCTGCCGGGCGGCGGGGTCCTGGGCGTGGTGGATCAGCCAGGCGGCCAGCGGGGCGACGGCGGAGGCGGGCAGCAGCCCGCCGCCGCCCGCCGACTCGGGCAGCTCCGGCACGGTGAAGCGCGCCACGTCGCCCAGACCGGCGCGGGTGAGCAGGGCGCCGTACTGCCGCGAGACCTCCGCCAGCACCTGGTGCGGCACCCGGTCGAGCACGATGATCAGGGTGGCCTTGTACTCCTTGGCGGTGCGCAGCAGGTGCCAGGGCACGGCGTCGGCGTACCGCGAGGCGGTGGTGACCATGACCCACACGTCGGCCGCGCAGATCAGCTCGGCGGCGAGCGTCCGGTTCTCGACCACCAGGGAGTCGATGTCGGGGGCGTCGAGCAGGGCCAGGCCGCGGGGCAGGCTGCCGACGGTCTCGATGCGCAGCTCGCGGATGGGCCCGTCGGCGGTGCGCCGGGCGGCCCCGCCGGACCTGCCCGTACCGCCGGCGGTGCGGCCGGCCGGACCGCGGGCGTCCTCCTCGCTCTTGTCCGCCCAGACCCGCATCAGGTCGGGCAGCACGCGCATCCCGGCGAACCAGTGGTGGTCGTCCGGATGGCAGACGAGGACGGGTGTCCGGGTGGTGGGGCGGAGCACCCCGGCCTCGCTCACCTGTCGGCCGACCAGGGAGTTGACCAGGGTGGACTTCCCGGCGCCGGTGGAACCACCGACGACGGCGAGGAGCGGCGCCTCGGGGGCCTTCAGCCGCGGCACCAGATAGTCGTCGAGCTGCGCGAGCAGCTCGGCTCTGGTCTGACGGGCGCGCGGGGCGCCGGGCAGGGGCAGCGGCAGACGCACGGAGGCGACCCGGTCGCGCAGGGCGGAGAGGGCATCGAGCAGCTGAGGCCGAACATCCAAGGTCACCACATGCGAAGAATGCCCAATTTGGGACCATTTTTGAAGCTTATAGACCCTCTGCGCGCCGATCGCCACCCCGGACGGACACACAGGGACAACAGGGAGGACTGGGGCGCAGGCATAACGAGTGCACAACGGCCCGCGCGCGGCGGCGCAAAACCGATGCGCGAATCGCACCTGCCTGCGATTATCGGGACCGCTTCACCGAACCTCCACATCGTGGCACGCGGGTGAAGCAACCGGGACGAGCCGACCGGAGCCCTATCCTTGACCCGGCTCACGGTCACCTTCCGGCCCCCGTAGCTCAGTGGATAGAGCAGGTGCCTTCTAAGCACTTGGCCGCAGGTTCGAGTCCTGCCGGGGGCACTCACACGGCCCAGCACCCAGCCCTCCCCATCGGGAGGGTTTTTTCGCAGGTC